>JAXLQK010000062.1:0-34422 GCA_046331665.1 Terriglobia bacterium
AATTGGAGCGAACGGTGCCACCCTCCGGCTGCAAAATTCCAGCGGCGAAACCAAGATTCCCTCCGGCTCGGGAGCGTGGCGGAAGGGAAGAGCCTACTTCATTGCCAGCCCTGATAATCGGATGAGTGTGACCGGGGAGCAGCCCGTCGCCGCCAGCGGGGCCTGGATCACAGAAGACACTTATGCGATGAAATTGTGTTTTTACCAGACTCCCTTTTCAGTGACGTTAACTTTTCAATTCAAGGGGGACCAGCTCCTGTTTGACACTGAATACAATGTAGCCTTCGGACCGGTGAAACTCCCCCAATTGGTCGGGATTACGCCTTAATTAAGAAAAGTTTTCCGACCCTTTTCTGCCACAGGTACGAGAGATGAGACGGACTGTTGAAACAAGTGTCATTTTCCTGATTTGGCTTGGATGCATGGCCTCTGGCGGGATAAACAAGCAGGATCAAGCCATCGTTTCCTTATTTCAAAAGTCTGAGCCGGACTTGAAGTATTTCACTGTCATTCTGCGCCATCGAGTCAGTGAGCAGGAATCCGTGGTCCTGGCACTTGGCACCACCTACCCCGTTGACAATTCTCCCACCCAGCATTTTCCATGGACCTCTAAAGACCGCCTCGGGTTGTTTCTCCAGAAGGGAGCAGTTTCTGGCCAGACCTATCAGTTGGCGAGCGAACCTGGAAGCAGTGATAATTGTTCGATGAAAATCGAGAGGTTCACGGCTCAGGAACTTGTACTGGCCTGTATGAAAGAGAAGGAAGCTATTAGTGAAAACCACAAACTCGTTTATGACTTGCCGAGCAATAAACTTCTCTCGCATTTTTCATACTCGTCGTTTGGAGTATTTCAAATACTTGAGGACCCGACGGCCTTGAAATTTGTGATGTCTAATCCGCAGAAACTATTGCTGGTGGGGTTGGATCCCGGCACTGAGAGTTTCATGATCATTCCCGAAGAAAAAGCCAGGATTACCTTGGCACGTATCCCAATGACGGAGTCTGAAGTGCCTGGCGAGGGACCGATCCGGACACCTCAGCCACCTCCTGATCTTACCCCGCCCTTTGGTCCGGGCCACCGGTTTAGCTTGTCTCAAGAAACAGACAAGACTTGGCCCAGTTCTTGGGTTGTGGTCGAAAAGCTCAAAGGAATCGTTAAGTCATATCCGATGCCAAAATCTGAGGTCAAAGATTGGGAATTAGCGCGTAAGGATGAAGCTACCTTAAGAAGTATTCCGCCGACAAAGGCCGAGTTGAAAGAACAAATAGGCCCTCATCAATTAAAGGGCGATCGGCTTTGGTTTGGCAAGACTTTCTATAATGGAGAGGGAGATACCGGCGTCGGCGGGTTCGGTTACTTTGATCCGCTAAGACGTGCTTATCATCTCTATTCTCCACCCGAGATTCACGCTTGGTCCGTTGGGGCAATATTGGTTGAATCTGAATTCCTCTGGCTCGCTCTCCAGCACTTTGGAGAATATGGCACTAGCCCCGGTGGCCTGCTGCGCTGGGATCGGAAGACCGAACAGGTGCGGATGTTCCGCATTGATAGTGTTATCAGCCAAATAAGACGGTACAATGGGGTCCTGTATCTTGGGGCAAACGACGGGATCATCGTACTGCGCGATGATCGCCTGCAGAGTTTCTTCGTCGACCAAGTCAACGGCAACCAATACCGCATCGTCGCTCGAGAGAGAACGATTCATTGAGCGGAAGAATTCTGATATTAGATCTGTGGATTGCTTCTCCCAGTGCCATTTGACAATCAAGAATCTGTTCAATTATCTTTTTGAAACCCTGCGGTCCCATTTTTGACCTAATGCCATCGTGAGAGGACTACCATGCGAAAAGTGCTTTTAGCAGTCATGATGTTGAATGCTGCGTTTCTCCTCGCTCAAGCTCCAACCCAGCCCAGCGGCGATCCCAGCATCTTGCCTCCCGGGTCAAAGCTCGAATTGCTCTTCACGGGAGGAGTCCTCACGGAAGGCCCTGCGGCCGCGATGGATGGACAGATCTACTTCAGCGATATCACCTTCACCGCGGTATCGGGAATGCAAGCGGGCCATATCATGAAATTTGATCCAAAGTCGGGGAAGACCACTGTCTATCGCTCCCCAAGCGGGATGTCCAACGGGATCAAATTTGACGCTCAAGGGCGAATGATCGTTGCCGAGGGAGCGGATTTTGGAGGACGCCGCATCACTCGAACTGATATGCAGACAGGGAAAACGGAAATCCTGGCCGGGCTTTTCGAAGGTAGACCGCTGAACTCACCCAATGACATTGCGATCGACCAAAAAGGGAGGATTTACTTTAGTGATCCACGCTATATGGGATACGAACCGGTCGAACAGCCCTTTCAAGCGGTTTATCGAATCGATCCCGATCGCTCCCTACACCGCATCATTACTGATGCCGGAAAGCCCAATGGCGTAGCCATTTCTCCCGATCAGAAGACACTCTACGTCGGCTCCAACGACAACGGGACCACGGGGATGTTTCGTATCCCTCAAGGGACCCCGGTGCTTAAAGGCAGGATGGCGTTACTGGTTTATGATTTGAACCCGGATGGGACCGCCAAGTTCAGAAAGGTATTTGCCGACTATTCGCCCGAAGACGGGCCCGACGGATTGACTCCGGATGTAGAAGGCAATCTCTACGTGGCGGTCCGTGCCGTGAGCCGTCCCGGGATTTATATTTACTCACCCGATGGAAAGGAATTGGCTCGGATCCCCACTCCGGTGCTGCCTACAAATGTGGGGTTTGGCCGGGGCGAAGAGAGCAAAACCCTCTACATCACGGCTGGCGGAAACCTGTATCGAATTAAAATGAATAAGGAAGGCTATCAGCTCCCGCAACCGTAAGGCGCGCTATCCGGAGTCTGTTACTTTCAATTCGATACCAGATCACTCGAACAGGGCTCGATTCGCAAAGTGAAAAGCGCTAAGAGCGCGGAGAGTGGCGGCCGACCTCCGAATTGTGTTCGTCAGGTTTTACACGGGTGTCCATTTGAAGCGATTCGCATGAAGTGATTCTAGATTCTAAGACCTGAACACCGGACTCCACCAAGCGAAACCGGCAGTCTCTGGTGCTTAAGGCACCGAACAACCTCTCCCCCCAAAGGCGCCGTCCCGCGCCACAACCCTTCGTCGACAGAGCGCCGTTTTCCTGCCCGTCAATCTTTGCACCGCTGAATGAACTTTTCCGGCCGTCGTCCCCCTTTTACCGGAAGCGCGCCTGGCTCATTCATACGGTCCTCTCCCCGAATTTAATCATAAGAATAATTAATCTGTATCATAAATTAAATAACATTGACTTATGTTTGGTCCGGCGTAAACTTAGCAGCCATCCGATACTGTGCTGTATCGGAACGCATTCTTGATCGAAATTTCCCCGTAGGCGTAACTACGGGAATCAGGACAAAGACGTCCATTGGTTACGGCAGGTTGACCAGTGGGCGTCTTTTTTTTTGAAGTCGAGGGAGCCAAGGTGAGAGCGGGATTCAGAATGCAAGGATTTCTGTGGATTTTGATGATGGTGGCTCCTTGCTGCCTCATCCAGATCGACAATTCTGAAATGGACGCAGCTCCTTTGTACAACGGGGGCACTTTCATCGAACTCAATTGGGACTTCGATTCCGATAAAAAGGAACCCGGCTCGGTCCCATACGAAATTACGGCTGTTGCGGAGCACTCTTTGGCTTTTGGCTGTGTCTGCGACTACATCAGCGAAGAGCCAGCGCCTGAAACTTCCTTTCAAATTCCTCCTCTGGAGACCGGCTTTGGCCTGGGTGGCTGTGGCGGAAACCGGAATACTGGATTTGAGCTTTCCAATGCCTGATTTGCCAGGCTCTTGTTCCCCTTCAATGCAATGAACCAGAGATTGGTAGCGCAATAGCGGTAACGGCCTAATGGCTGCTCCGTGGAAATAAATTAGAAAGCGAACCCAGAACTTCAGGAGGAATAATGATCATGAAAAGGAAACTTTCATTCACGCAAAAGATCCATCGCATGAAGACTCGCCTGAGTGATCCGGAATGGAGGAGATACGGGAAACTGCTGGTGGCGGGGAAATTGATGGGGATTCTGTTGTTGCTGGTGCTGGTGGGGGTGGTGCCGGCGCTGTTTAACGGGAAAGTGTATGCGGCGGATCCGGAGTTGAAGGGGAATGACATTGTCAATCCGCTCAACACGGTATGGACGTTGGTGGCGGCGTTTCTGGTGTTCGGGATGCAGGTGGGCTTCACGATGCTGGAAGCCGGGTTTTGCCGGTCGCGGGAAACGGTGAACGTGCTGATGGAATGCATTGTGGACACCTGCCTGTGCGGGATTCTGTTCTATGCGTTCGGTTTTGCGTTCATGTTCAGCCATGGCAACGGGTTCATTGGGCACAACTGGTTCTTTCTGAGCGGGGCGCCTGCCACGTATGAAAGCACGGGGGTGGCGTTTTTGGCGTTCTGGCTGTTCCAGTTTGCCTTTGCCGACACCTGTTCGACGATCACCTCAGGGGCGATGATCGGGCGGACGGGATTTGTGGGAGATTTGTTGTACAGTGTGGCGGTGTCGGGATTTATCTATCCGATCGTGGGACACTGGGCGTGGGGGCCGGATGGATTTCTGGCGACGATGGGAAGTGCCGGGAACTTTTTGCCGTCGCTGGGGATGGGATTTCATGATTTTGCCGGATCGACGGTGGTGCACACGATCGGGGGATTCATTGCACTGGCCGGTGCCATAGTGCTGGGACCGCGCCTGGGGCGTAAGTTCAAGCGGGATGGAGGCGGCCCCATGCTGCCGCACGATCTGACGATTGCGGCCAGCGGGGGATTGCTGTTGTGGTTTGGGTGGTATGGATTTAACCCGGGGAGCACGCTGTCGGCGATGGATTTTGAAGGGATTGGGCGGGTGGCGGCCAATACGACGCTGGCGGCATGTGCGGCGGGGCTGACGGCGATGGCTTATGCGTATCTGCTGAGCAAGAAGTGGGATGTGAGTTTCACGGTCAATGGGTTTCTGGCAGGGTTGGTGGCGATCACGTGTCCGTGTTACTGGGTGAGTCCGACCGGCTCGATTCTGTTGGGAGGGATAGCGGGGTTTGTGGTGGTGGCCGGAGTGGAGTTGCTGGAGTGGCTGCGCATTGACGATCCCATTGGAGCGGTGCCGGTGCACGGTTTCTGCGGCATTTGGGGAACACTGTCGCTTGGTCTATTTGCCTGCGGAAAATACGGAGCCACAGGACCCATCGCCGCCGATAACTCAGCGCCGCTGACCGGCTTATTTTATGGAGGCGGGCTGCAGCTCCTTACAGCTCAGATCATCGGGAGCGGCCTGGTGACCGCCGCTACCTTTGGAGTTGCTATGATCGTGATGTATGCGGTGAAGGCTACGGGCACGCTGAGAGTTTCTGAAGAAGGGGAACTCTACGGTTTGGACCTCCACGAACATGGAATTTCAGCGTATCCAGAATACGTCATTACTGCGTCTGGAACACCATCCGGTGCCTACCAGGAGTCAGGGACAGGCAAAGAGCCTCAAGTCGTTCTCGCTCACGCCAAGTCAACGCCCTGAGTCTCATTTTCTGCTGAACGCTGGGTCTTCCCCTCTAGACTTCTCAAGGGCGGGAGACCCAGATTAAGCAGGGGTGGTGTGGTCTTGGGATTTTCTGTTTTTGAAGGTGAAACAATATTCTCTTTGACGAAGGAGCCTCGAATTGGACGGACTTCGGCTGAGGCAATGTCGAATGATTGAATTTAACCCAATAAGAAGCTGGGTGGCACTCGTTGCGCTTTGGGCAGTGTTTGCCCAGACTTTACCCGCCTTCACCAAGGTCAAGGATGGGGGTGCGTTGCCCCATCAAGAAGTGAAGTCGACCTTAGTCAGATTTGAATTCATTTCCCAGGCTGTTCTCGATTCCTCAAGTGCCCTTAAGAATTATTCCCAATGGACCTTTAATGATGTTTCTCCGGCTTTGTCCGAACTGAGACACCGAAATCAAGAAAGACCTCCCTTTTCAGAACCTTTTCGATACCGACCTTTCGATCGGTCCTATCCTCAACCTTCTGTTTCTATCAAACCCAGGGGGTCGAGGCACCAGTCTCGTTTAGTTTCACAATCCTTCCGTGGCTCCGTTCTCCAGCCAGTCCTTCCCTCATCCTGCGATCTCTTCGCAGCCGAATGTTGGATCCTGCTTTATTCTCAACCTCGATTCGCTCCACAGCGGGCTTAGTCTCGGCGGCTGTGGCCAGTGAACCCTCCAAACCATCACCGGCTTTGCATTCCCTTCGCATCGGAATCTCGCGTCGAGATTGCGATGAGGATTATGGGATTCGGTGACGGCCACTCTCGATAGTACTTCTAAATTAAACACTGCATCCTGCGGAGCCAAAGTCTAATTGGGAGCTGTAAGCTTCCTCATCTGGCCGGCATGCCGCCTGTCATCTTCGAGAAGTCCACGAACCAGACGGAACAGTAAAAGACCGGGGGAAGCTGCTTCAAATTGACCAGCGGAAAGGCTGGTTTCACGAAAATGATTTTCGGCCAGGTGAGGCCTCACCGCTTTGTAGGGAAGGGAGAGACGTAGCCCGAGCCAGTTAAATCAACTGTTTTCATTGGTATTGAGGAATGGACGCCAGAGTTTAGCTACTCCGCTTCGCACTTTAGTTTTTACCAAATTTCACTGAGGAGAATTTGAACCATGTACGTACGAATGATCAGAAGAAGCAAAGGATTCAAGGTAGGAGCATTTTTGGCTCTCCTGGTGATAGGAGGTATGGCTTGGGGGACGGTCTCGATGGCGCAAAGTACGGAACCTCCGCCACCAGCAGCTGCATCCCGCCACCAAGCTCATCCAGCACCGCATCCACGGCAGCCAATGACGCTCTTTTGACCCGCATCACGGATTTGGAAGCTTACATCAATAACACTGCGCCCAAAGCCCTCGTGAATACGCCTGGCCCGGGGAGCACAATGCCTTCATGATGATATGTGCCGGGTTGGTTCTGTTCATGACGCTTCCTGGGCTGGCTTTGTTTTATGGCAGGTTGGTTCGAACCAAGAACGTGCTCTCGGTGGCCGCTCAATGCCTGGGTTGTGCCGGGCTTGTTACCATCCTCTGGTGGGCATTCGGGTACAGCTTCGTTTTCGATGCCGGGTCACCCTTCCTCGGCGGCCTGAACTTCAGTTTTTTTAGCGGCATCAGTTCGATCCCCAATACGAATTATGCCGCCTGGGTTTCCCAAAACGTATTTGCCATGTATCAATTGATGTTTGCGATCATCACGCCGGCCCTCATTGTGGGAGCGATTGCCGAACGGATGAAATACAGTGCGATCATGCTCTTTATCCTGGGCTGGATGCTCGTCGTCTACTTCCCCCTGGCTCATATGGTATGGGGAGTCGACGGTTGGATGAACGGTGTCTGGAATGCCTCCGCCGGAATTAAAGCCATTGACTTCGCCGGCGGGACCGTTGTCCATATGTCCTCCGGCTGGTCGGCTTTGGTGCTCTGCCTGATCCTGGGAAAGCGCGAAGGGTTTGGTCAGAAAGTATTCGCCCCCCATAGCATGGTTCTCACGATGGTGGGCACTGGGATGCTCTGGGTGGGATGGTATGGATTCAATGCCGGCAGTGCCGTAGCGGCAGATGGTGTGGCGGCGAATGCGTTTATGACGACGACGCTCTCGGCTTCGGTTGCGGCCTTCGTATGGCCTCTCCTGGAATGGATCTCCCGCGGTCAGCCCACGGTTCTTGGCTTTTGCTCCGGGGCCGTGGCGGGGTTGGTGGTCATTACCCCGGCCGCAGGCTTTGTGAATGCGTCGGGTGCCGTCCTGATTGGAGTTCTCGCCGGTGCGGTGCCGTTCCTTGCCTGCACGAAACTCAAAAACTGGTTGAAATATGATGACTCTCTCGACACCTTCGGTGTGCACGGAGTGGGCGGGACGCTGGGGGCTTTGCTGACAGGAATTCTCGCCACGGTAGATGTCAACTCCAACCTTTCGACAAACCTGAAAGGCATTATTGGTAGCTCCTTGTGGTTGGAGCAACTCAAAGCCATCGTGGTGACCATGGTCTTGGCGATCGTCAGCACCTTGGTTCTGGCATATATCGTCAAAGTGGTGGTTGGTCTACGACCTGGCAGTGAGGAAGAAAATCAAGGTCTTGATTATGTGGATCACGGCGAGCTCGGTTATCATTATGAGGAGGCTTAGGAATTAGAAAAGCCAGTGACCTCCGCCTGGCCTATGGCAATCTTGCAGAGGAAGTAGGTGTGTCCAGAGCAGGAGCAAGTATACCGTATCCAGGAGTGAGGCTTCGCCCCTCACTCCTGGATGAAAACGGCAATATGGAACGCCTCCAACCGCCCTTTTTTGATAGCATGAGTTTGATGATGTTTGCCAATACCCGCTTACAACAAGCCATCCGAGTTGTTCTTTGCCTGTTCGTTTTCTCCATTGCGATTGGGGGAGGATTCTATACCCCCAGTTTGACACTGGATCCCCTCAAACCCACAACGATTCAAAAACCTGATACAACCCCACCCATCACTTTGCGGTCTGAAAAACAATCCAAAAGGGTTTTCGTCGATCGAGATTCTCCAGTTCCCCTCTCGCTTCTCCGAATGGAACCTCTCTCGGCCAGAACCTGGATTAGGCCCGCTCCCCCGATTTCCCACTCTGCCCGCTTGAATTGCCAGGAACGGTGCCTGCGCTCTCCTCCTGTGGTTCGGCTTATTTCGTAGCTCCAATTCTAGTGAAACGAACTCGAACCTTTATTAATTCCAGGAGGAATCGATGCCTCTCGACTTCGAGAATCTCTTTGTCTTTGTTTTAGTCGTAGCCGTTATTGCTGTCTTGATCGTAATGAACCTGCAATCGAAAAAAAACGAGCCACCCCTCTGACTCTTTGGAGTGGTGCGCTTCCTCAACGAGTGAGGTACCCACGACGACGGACACTTTCGAGTGCCAGTCAGAGGCCGGGCTTTTCTCCCACGGTCAACGGGGAAGAAGGATGTCGTCGTGGGGCATTCGAGGGTTCCACTGCCGGGGCTTTCAGGGGTTCGTCGGCCGCTCTACTTTTTTGCAGGTGTGCCTGCCTTCGGTTTTCCCTTGAGCTCGACAAGAACCCCTTCGAATGCTTTGTCCGTTACATTCTCCGGCAGATGCGTGTCGGCTGCGGAATAGACCGTTTCCCCTGCCTTGAAACTGCGTTCTGAGGATTTCCCATCGGGGAGAGTGAATTTCGCCTTGGCTTCGGTGATGAAGGTCATCACCGTTTCCGGATGCGAGTGCATGACTGATTTTTCATGGGGGCCGTAATGAACTCGCAAGACGCGAACTTGCGCGTTCTCAAGTTCCACCTTGTAATGTTTGGGGTCAACCTTCACTGCATCCTGAGCCAAAGCGCTGGATAGGGTGAGACACGCCAATACCCCACTAAGTAGCAGGCGATTCATGTTTTTTCTCCTTCGCGGTTAGGTTGGAAATCGTTGGATGAGAGCAGTCTATTCTTGCGCCCCAAAGGCTGTCAAGCGATTGACGGAGGGAGAGTGAAGCCCTGTCTTTTGGTTTCTTGAGGACTGGCCAATTCGCTTGCGGTGTCGCTTCACAAAATGAACTTCGGAAGTTTGGCAGAAGCGGGGAGGTTGAACACCCCTGTTGCAATTAAGATGCGGGTCGCAGGCCTGTCAGCCCGATGAAACGGACTCCCGGGTCTTTGTCTTCCTTTGCCTCTTCGAGGAGCTTTCGCGTGCGCGGGTCCTCTGGAAATTGGATGAGGGCAGCTCGCAGCAGGGCACCGTAAACTTCCGCATTGCGGGAAACGCCTCCCTCTTCTCCGTATTCCCGGCCGAATGCCGACACAATGCCATCCAGCGAATCGGGGGAATGCAGGACAGCCAAAGCATGAGCCGCAGAAAGGCGTACCACCGGGGCTGAATCGTCAAGTAGGCGAATGAGAATTTTTGCCGCGCCGGGTGGTTGTGCGGCACCCAGGGCATCGGCGGTTTGCCATCGCAGTTGGGCAATGGCCGCCTTGCGGCGGTCGGCATTGGCCAGGTATCGTGCACGCTCTCCCTCGGCAAAGTTGCCAATGACTTGAATCGCGCGTTCGATCTGCTGGAGCGCCGTCGGTGCGGCCATACCGCTGGACAGCGCCATCTGGGCGGCGGCCATGATCAGCGGCTGGATGGATCGCCAGATGGAACGAAAGCCGCGCGGGTCGAGGGACCAGTCTTCTTTGTCCAATGCCGACTCGACCGAAGCCATCTGGCTCAGGTCCCCCATTTCGAGAAGGGCGACGCGAATCCAAGCTTCAAGCCAGTCATTCCCTGGCCCAGCCGATAGAGCCTGCTCCAGTTCTTGGCGGGCATTGGGCCCCCCGAGGACCGTGATCCCGCGGACGACTTCCGGCCGAATATCCGGCTGGTTAGAATCACTACTCCGGCGTTGACTGACGGTTTCAATGGCCCAGCGGATTGCCGTTTCATCGTTGATTTCCAACAGGACCAACGCCGCCCGTAACTGCGCTTCCGGATCGTGATCTCCCAGTTCAGACCGCAGCGCTTTGATGGCCGCTTCGTCATGGAATCCTGCGGCCAGGCCATTCTGAGCGGCTCTTCGTATTTCGGGACGTGAATCCTTTGTCAGGCGACGCAACGGTTCCACGGCTCGTGGGTCTCGCGTTCGGCCCAGACCGGTTGCAGCACCTTCATAAAAAGGCTCATTCTCCTTGCCAGTGGCATAAGACAGGAGCTTGGTGAAAGTCTGCTCACGGGTTTCCGTCGCGAGTTGTCCGCCGCCGACCAGTCCTCCCAGACCTTCCAGTGCAAAGAGGCGTAGTTGCAAAGCACTGCGGTCAGGGGGCTCTTTGCCACGCTTCGGCAGCGGGGCGCCAAGCATCGTGTTATTTGAGACAGAGATCGTGTCGGCGTTGTCAACCATCCAGTTGAACACGAGGCTGGCCCGACGGGGACCCAATCCCATGATGCCTCCAACACAGGCCGAAGGGACCCAATCAGCTTCAAGGAATTGCAGGCAGTTGACATAGAACGCCGCCGCTCCTGAACGTCTCCGCTTTGTTCGAGAGCCCGCGCGGCTTCGATACCGCGTACCCAAGGGTCGATCATCGACTGTTTGACATCCCGCTGCAATTGAGAGCCAGTGTTTGGCGGAGGGAATTAATCCCGGCCATGGACTTCAGCATGCTCTTGGCGGTACTGTTTTGCCTGGCATATTCCTGTTGCCGCTTCACCAGTCGGAATTGGCCATGTCGACGAAGCCTTGCATCATCATTCTCAGACTGCTGGTTTGAACTTTGAGGGCCGCACGCAACTGCTCCGTTGCCACCGACCGTTGTTCGGGTGTGAGGAGCTTGCCTCCTTCATTGAGGAGGAAATTGGCGGGAACCGGGTTCCGTGTTTTTGCCAGGGAACCCTCTTGAAGCAGGTCATCAAGGGAACCACTGCCCGACTCAAGGGCAAGTACCGCGCACGGGATGATCAGACCAATGATCGCCAGAGTAATGTGATTGCGGTACCGCATGGGGATGGATTCGCTCCTTGACTTGAAGCAACCCCGGTCGATGTTGTTTTTCAGTTGAGATCGGGAATTTTCTGGTTAAGATCAGGCATCGCAGGGCCGCGCTGGGGCTGCATCATCTCCCTCTCTTTATAATCGGAAGGAATTACGAACGTCGACCCCGGGACGTCGGCGTTCGTGAGTTCGGTGACAACAATCGAAGTGGTGGTCGTTTGTCCGCCGCCGTGCATCCCTGAGCCTTTTCTGACACTGACTCGTTTAAGCGGGAACCCGGTCATTTTGGGGCGGGACGCCTCGATCACCTTCCGCAATTCTCCCATCATCGGCCCTTGCCCCATTCCGGCCAAGGCCTTATTGGCTGCTCCGGGCAGGCTGATCCCGGTCGTCGTCCAAACATCCTCCATCAAGTCAGTATCATTGTGGCGGTCTTTCATAGGGGCCGGCATTTTCATGACCATCGTCCAGGTGGTATGCCAACGATAGTGCGTCGTGGGATAACCGAGGAGATCTCCCCCGGGTTCCTCCAGGACCTTTTCGACTTTGACGTTCTGGAATTCCATTTTCATCCCGAAACCGGCGGCGGCGCCCATTCCCATCTCCATGCTCTCCATCATCGAGGCCATGTCGAACTTTGAGTAGGATTTCTTCTCCGGGTTGACTACTGTCATCTCCCCGGTTTCATTGACGAGGACATAGGAGCCTTTTCCAAACATGGGATTGCTGCCTTCGGTCCATTCCACTTTCGCCCTTTCCCCATCACTCCAGATCTTCATGACGCTATCTTCATCACCCCGTCGCCCACCTTCACTCTTGGTAACTTGTGTAAAGATAATTCCGGCCCAGGCCGGCATGGCCATCACTGCAGTGACGATCAAAACTCGCAACGCATTTCGCATCCTCGTCTCTCCTTTCTGAGGTGGCGTCGCGCGGGATTTGGGAAGCAATGCGGCTGAAACGAGACGCCAATCGTCAAAGTATATATCAGGTCAAAGGTCTGTCAAGAATAGGGTGGCTTTGTGGGTGGACCGATGAAATGCGGATCGAAATCGAGGGGGAATCAATTAGGGGGAGCGTCTCGATTGGCTCAGCCAACGTTACTGCGTTAACTCTAAAGACCGCACCGCGTTGAGATTTGAAATCAGAGATTAACTCGTTTCAAAGTCTTGCGCCTCACGTACCAGCAAGGGCTGTAGCCGAAGTGGGGCAGCAGGGGTCCACACAAGCCTGGGCCTCCCGGTTCGAGAAAGTCGAGTTCCGTCTTGCCGCTCTTAAGGCCGACTGCGTAATAGCTTCGGATGTCGATCACCTCAAAAATTTTGTCTCCCCTCCAGATCTTGAAGCGGAGATAGAAGTCGTCGCTCACGTATATTCCCGCGCCAATCCCGATACAGATCAACACCATTTTCCCAAAGCGTCGGAGGCGGTGACTTTTTCTACTTGAGGGGGAGTCGTCAGGTGAAAGTTGTCGCGAATTCGTGGTCATTGGGATGGCGGTTCACCGCGAACCCTTCGGGGATGCGGCCTCCCAGCTACTTTCCTTGCACAAGATCAGTCGTTGAGGGGAGTTGCGAAGAATCCCAACCTCCTCCCAAAGCCTGGATCAACAGCACACTGGCGAGCATGCGGCGGGTTTGAATATCGACTAATGTCCGTTCATTCTGCAAGGCAATGGTCTGTGACGCAATGACTTGCAAGTAACTGGCGGTTCCGCCCGTGTATTGCGAGGTCGAGATGGCCAGGGATTCCCGAGCCGCATTAACCGCCTGTGTTTCCGCGCCGGTTTCTTTTTCAAGGATTCTTAAAGTGGCGAGATTATCTTCCACTTGCTGAAAGCCGGTCAGGACCGTTTGCCGGTAGTGGGCTACCGTGGAATCGTAATTGGCTTGGGCGAGTTCTACTTGAGCGTGACGTTTGCCCTTTTCAAAAATAGTTTCCACCATTTGCGGTCCAACCGACCAGAAACGGCTGGGCCAGGTAAACCAAGTCGAAATATCCGAACTGGCAAACCCGGCGGAAGCCCCCAGAACCAGGCTCGGATAATACGCCGCTTTGGCAATGCCAATCTGTTCGTTGGCTGAGGCCATTTGGCGCTCGGCGGCCGCGATGTCGGGACGCCGTTCCAACAGAGTGGATGGGACTCCCACCGGGATGGAAGGAGGTTGGGACTTGAGGGCTTGGTAGGGAATAGAAAGTTCCGAGGGAGGCTTCCCCATGAGCGTCGCGATGGCATGCTCAAACTGGGCACGGGCCACACCCAGGTCGATGAGCTGGGCCCGAGCTGCATCCAGCTGGGTTTGAGCCTGGGCCACGTCGCCGCCTGACGCAACCCCGCTATTGAAGCGATCCGTTGTTAGCTTCAGAAAATCTTCATAGGATTTCACCGTGCTTTCCAATAGTTCCTGATCACCATCCACCCCCCGCAATCCAAAATAGGCCAGAGCCAGTTCTGCCTGGTAGGAAAGGCGGGCGTTTTCCAATTCAGCGGCACTGACCTGGGCATTCTCGGCACTGGCTGTCACGCTCCGCCGAATGCTCCCCCAAAGGTCCACCACATAGGAAAACTCGAAGGGCAGGGTGAAATCCCCACGCACGCCAGTAGAACCATTTCCAATGGTGCTGTTGGTCGGATTTGCCGGGGGACGTGTTCCGAGAATGCTCGGACTGGCCGTCACGGTCGGAAACAGACCGGAACGCACAATGGCTATCGCTTCTCTGGCTGCGCGATACTGGGCGACGGCCGCGAGAATATTCTGATTGGAGAGATCGACCTGCTCTTCCAGTGCGTTCAGCTGTGGATCTTTGAAGATTTCCCACCACTTTCCGCGGATCGCCCCATCATTGGGTTGAGCGGGCTGCCAGGTGCTGATTTCCTTGAAATTGTCCGGGGCGGGTTCCTTGTAGGCCGGAGGTGCCGGGGCGTCCGGCCTCTGGTATTTTGGACCCACCATGCAAGCCGTGCACAACAAAGCCAGCAGAGGGAATGCACGGCGCAAAATCTGGAGGAGGGTTGGGGCAATATTACTCGCAGCTTTTTTTCCAAGCTCTCCCAGGTTATTTCTGGTCACGAGTCTCTTCATGGAAAACGAGATGCCAAACCTCAATGTCTTTATACCTCGGATTGTCGTGGCTCAATTTCACGACGGCCATTGGCCGTGACCCGGTCCCACCAATGTTGGACCTTGTCGAAATAGAGATAAACCACCGGTGTCGTATACAGGGTGAGCAACTGGCTCACGATGAGTCCCCCAATGATCGCGATGCCGAGCGGACGGCGCAATTCAGATCCAGTTCCCTGGCCGAGGGCGAGAGGCAAAGCCCCCAGCATGGCGGCCATCGTGGTCATCAAAATAGGCCGAAAGCGCAGCAAACAAGCCTCATAGATGGAATCCCGCGAGCTCTTGCCTTCATTGCGTTCGGCGGCTAACGCAAAATCGATCATGAGGATTCCGTTCTTTTTGACAAGACCAATGAGCAAAATGATTCCGATAATGGCGATGATGCTCAGTTCCGTCCGCGTCAAAAGCAATGCCAGCAGGGCACCCAGCCCGGCGGAAGGAAGCGTCGACAGGATGGTGACCGGATGCACGGTACTTTCGTAAAGGATGCCCAGCACGAGATAAACAGTCACCAGCGCTGCTGCAATGAGGAGGGGTTCACTGCCTAGAGAATCCTGATAAGCCTGAGCAGTTCCTGAAAATCCAGTGTGGATGGTTTGGGGAAGACCAACCTCGGAGGCAGTATTGGTAATTGCGTCGACGGCGTCTCCCAACGCCACGCCCGGCTGCAAGTTAAAGGAAATGGTCACTGAAGGGAAAAGGCCCTGGTGGGTGACCGCCAACGGTGCCGTAATGGGCGTGTACTGGCTGAAGGCGCTTAAGGGAACCTGCTCGGCTCGCGGCGAACGCACATAGATCTCATCGAGAATCCTGGGATGCTGCCAAAATTCCGGGGCCGCCTCCATGATCACGTGATACTGATTTAACGAACTATACATGGTCGAAACCTGACGCTGACCGAAGGCATCATACAAAGTGTTGTCGATTAACTGCGGCGAGATTCCAAACCGGGAAGCCGTGGGGCGATCGTACTGAACAAAGGCCTGAAGCCCGCGGTCTTGTTGGTCGCTGTTGACGTCGGCGATGATGGGAATGGTGCGCAATTGGCGAAACATCTTGGGAGCAAACGCGGTCAAATCTTTCAGGTTATCTCCCCGCATCGTGTACTGGTACTGAGCTCCTCCAAATCGCCCGCCGACACGGACATCTTGCGAGGCCTGCATATAGAGGGATGCCCCCGGAATCTTGGCAAGTTTTGGCCGAAGCCTGGCGATGACAAGATCTGCGCTAATTTTTCTTTCTTCCCGTGGTTTTAAAGCGGTGAACATTCGGGCGGAATTGAGCTGTCCCCCCCCGGTAAAGCCGATCACATTGTCGACCGCCGGGTCGGCGACGATGGTATCAATCATCTTAACGAGAATCCTATCCATTGCCTGGAACGAGGTGTCCTGGTCGGCTTGGATCAATCCCATCATGCGCCCATTGTCTTGTTGTGGGAAGAAGCCTTTAGGCACCGCAATATAAAGGGACACATTGAGGGCGATCGTGGCGAGGAGCACAATTAACGTCAGTGCCGGATAACGAAGGACTCCTGCGAGGGTCTTCCCATAGGCTCGCACCACCGCCCGAAACGCTTTCTCGCTGGTTTCATAGAGCCAGCCATGGGATTCGTGCGATTTCAGCAGGTGGGCGCACATCATGGGAGTGGCTGTCAGGGAAACAACCATGGACACCAGAATGGCGACCGAGAGCGTCACCGCAAACTCGCGGAACAAGCGGCCCACAATACCTCCCATCAAAAGCAGGGGAATAAACACGGCCACCAGAGAAAGGCTGATCGTCAGCACCGTGAAACCAATTTCCCTCGCCCCCATCAGCGCCGCCTGGAGCGGAGAGAGTCCCTTCTCGAGATAGCGGGTAATGTTTTCAATGACGACAATGGCGTCATCGACCACAAAGCCGGTCGAGATGGTTAAGGCCATTAAGGATAAATTGTCGAGGCTGTATCCCAGCAGGTACATCACCCCGAAGGTCCCGATCAGGGAAACAGGCACAACAATGCTCGGGATAAAGGTGGCCCGGGGGTTTCGCAGGAAGAAAAAGACGACCAGAATAACCAGGATCACCGAAATCAACAGAGTTTCCTCAACATTCTTGACGGATGCCCGGATGGTTGTCGTCTGGTCCATGGCCACCTGCATATCGATGGACTGGGGGATGGCGGCCTGAAGCTGGGGAAGCGCGGCCCGGATCCCATCGACAGTGTCAATGATATTGGCTCCGGGCTGGCGATTGATGATCAGAAGCACCGACGGCTTGCCGTTGGAATACCCGGCAGAGCGGATATCTTCTGGAGCATCCCGAACATAGCCGACATCGGCAATACGCACGGGCGAGCCGTTGCGGTAGGCAACGATCAAAGGTTCATAGTCCTTGGCCCTGAAGAGCTGATCATTGGCTGCCACTTCCCACATCTGCAGACCATCGGAAAGAAATCCTTTGGGGGTATTGGCATTGGCACTATTCAACACAGAGCGAACCTGTTCCAGACCAATCCCATATTTGTTCAAGGTGGTTGGATTCAATTCGACCCGCACGGCAGGCAGGGCGCCGCCTCCGGTGAAGACTTGGCCGACGCCCCTCACCTGTGACAGTTTTTGCGCCAGAATCGACGAGGCCGCGTCATACATCTGGCTTTTGCTGAGGACGTCTGATGTGAGAGCCAGGATAAAAATTGGGGAATCCGCCGGATTCACCTTTCGGTAGGTGGGATTATTCGGAAGATTGGTGGGTAAATAGCCTCGCGCCGAGTTAATGGCTGCCTGGACATCACGAGCCGCGGCATTAATATCCCGATTTAAATCAAATTGTAGGGTTACACTCGTGGAACCGAGACTACTCGATGAGGTCATCTCAGACACTGAGGCGATACGGCTGAATTGTCGTTCCAAAGGGGTGGCCACCGCCGAAGCCATGGTTTCCGGACTGGCACCCGGCAATCCAGCCCCCACGGCAATGGTCGGGAAATCCACTTGGGGCAAGGGTGAAACTGGCAGAAACCGGTAGGCAACCACGCCGGCCAGGATAATGGCAAGAACCAGCAGTGTTGTCGCAATGGGCCGATAGATGAAAGGCTGGGCAATATTCATGGGTTACTCTGCCGGAATGGGCTCCGCTCCCGGCCGGAGATTGCGCTCACCGGAAAATCGGGCAGCGACTCGGTCGAACCAAAGATAGATCACCGGCGTCGTATAAAGGGTCAGCAATTGGCTCAAAAGCAGGCCGCCCACCATCGTAATGCCCAATGGCCGGCGCAATTCTGAGCCGGTACCCGTCCCGATGGCGAGGGGCACACCTCCCAATAAGGCCGCCATCGTTGTCATCATAATCGGGCGAAAGCGGAGCAGGCAGGCTTGATAGATGGCATTGACGGGTGTCATCCCCTCTTTGCGCTCCGCATCCAAGGCAAAGTCGATCATCATGATGCCGTTCTTCTTCACAATGCCAATGAGGAGAACGAGGCCAATCAAGGCAATGACGCTAAAGTCGCTCCGGCAAATCATCAGAGAGAGTAGTGCCCCCACTCCCGCTGAAGGGAGCGTGGAGAGAATGGTAAGCGGATGAATATAGCTTTCATACAGAACGCCCAAGACAATATAGACCGTGATGATGGCAGCCAAAATGAGCAAGGGCTCGTTCGCCAGGGAGGCCTGGAACGAAGCCGCTGTTCCTTGGAATGCCCCTTGAATGCTGGCAGGCATGCCCAGTCGATCCTTCACTGCGTTTACGGCTTTGATGGCTTCTCCGAGCGAGGTATTGGGGGCAAGATTGAAAGAAAGAGTAACGACCGGGAATTGGCCCTGATGATTGACCGTGATCGGAGCGCTCTCTTGTTCGATGTGGGTGAAGGTGGACAGGGGAACCTGCCCTCCATTCGGAAACGCCGAGGAAGAAGAGATCCGCCCTCCCCCGAACACACTGTTCGAGGCCGCCGTGGAGGAGGTGCTGGAGGTGGAGGAGGTCGTTGCGGACAGACTTGCGGTTGCAGCCGCCAATGAACTCGATGGCCCGATGAGGGCTGTGCTCGCAGACCCGCCAGCCACCAATCCCGTGGAGGAGCCGCTGAGACCCGTCCGGATATAAAGATGTCTCAAGTCTAACGGATTTTTCCGGAAGTCAGGCATGACTTCCAGGACGACATGGTATTGGTTGAGCTGGGTAAAGATGGTGGAAACTTGGCGCTGACCGTAGGCGTCATAAAGCGTTTGATCGATGGCAGAGGTGGTAATTCCCAGCCGGTAAGCCGTCTCCCGATCAAACACCAATTTGGCACGGAGGCCGCCGATTTGCTGGTCGCTGGCCACGTCGCGTAACTCAGGCAACTGCTGCAGTTCGGAAAGCATTTTGGGAGCCCAAATGGCCAGTTCGTCTGCTTTGGGATCCTCAAGCGTGTACTGGAATTGCGTTCGGCTGAGGCGATCTTCCACGGTAATATCCTGCACCGGCTGCATGTAGAGCGTGATCCCGGGAACTTTGGCCAGTTCCGGCTGTAAGCGCCGGATAACGTCGCTGGCGCTTATTTGCCGTTCTTCGAGCGGTTTTAAGTTAATCAAAATGCGCCCGCTGTTGAGGGTCGTGTTGGTCCCATCGATCCCGATGAATGAAGAAAGACTTTCCACCCCCGGATCCTTTAAGATGGCTTTCGCCAACTCTTGCTGTCCTTTGGCCATGGCTTCGAAGGAGATTGTCTCGGCGGCCTCGGAGACGCCCTGAATCACGCCTGTATCTTGAATGGGGAAAAAGCCCTTCGGAATATAGACATAAAGGGCGACAGTCAGGATCAAGGTGACGATGGCGACCAGGAGAGTACTTGTTTGGTGCCGGAGCACCCACTGGAGAGTCAAGTCGTAGAGATGGAGCAATCCGTTCCAGGCGGCTTCCGACTGCCGTTCAAACCAGTTCTGTTCCGCTGCCAACCGGTGTTTCAATAATTTGGAACACATCATGGGAGTAAGCGTCAACGAGACGACGGCGGAAACAAGGATTGTCACACTCAGGGTTACGGCAAACTCACGAAAGAGCCGGCCCACAATATCCCCCATGAACAACAATGGGATGAGAACGGCGATCAAGGAAATGGTCAATGAAACGATCGTGAAACCGATTTGGGCGGACCCTTTCAGTGCTGCCTGAAACGGGGACTCGCCTTCCTCGATGTAGCGGGAGATATTCTCGATCATCACGATGGCATCATCGACCACGAATCCGGTGGAGATGGTCAGTGCCATTAAACTCAGGTTGTTCAGGCTATAACCCAACAGATACATCACCCCGAAGGTGCCCACTAAAGAAAGCGGCACGGCGACACTAGGAATGACCGTGGCCGAAAAGTTGCGCAGAAAAAGAAAGATCACCATCACGACCAGAGCTACCGTGAGCATCAGTTCGTACTGAACATCCCTTACCGAGGCCCGGATGGTATGGGTTCGGTCCGTGAGAATGGTTACATGAACCGACGAAGGAAGGGATCGGGTCAACTGCGGGAGCAGGGTTTGAATGCGATCGACGACAGTGATAATGTTGGCGCCCGGTTGTCGTTGGATGTTGACGATGACGGCTGGAGTCTCATTCATCCAGGCGGCCTGGCGTACGTTTTCCACGCTGTCCTCAATACTGGCCACATCGGTGAGCTTGACGGGAGCCCCATTCCGGTAAGCCACGATGAGCGGTGTGTAGTCGGCGCTGGACAGTAATTGATCGTTGGCCCCAATCTGGTAGGCCTGATGAGGCCCATCAAAGTTACCTTTCGCCTGGTTGACGTTGGCGGCCACAATCGCACTGCGCAGATCCTCGAGGTTGAGTCCGTAGGAAGCCAACACGGTGGGATTGGCGCGGATGCGGACAGCCGGCTTCTGCCCCCCACTAATGCTTACCAAACCGACTCCGGGCAGTTGAGAAATTCTGGGGGCGAGCCTAGTGTCCGCCAGGTCTTCAACCTTTGAAAGGGGAAGCTCCTTTGAGGTGAGCGCCAAAGTCAAGATGGGAGCGTCGGCCGGATTGCTTTTGCTATAGATAGGAGGCGACGGGAGATCGGGAGGTAGATAAGTTCCTGAGGTGATTGATCGATTGTTGAACCCTTGTTCGGCAATATCGATATTCAGACTAAGGTTAAATTGGAGCGTGATGACCGAACAGCCGCCGGAACTGATGGAGGTCATTTGCTGTAATCCCGGGACTTGTCCAAATTGTCGCTCGAGCGGCGCAGTCACGGAAGATGCCATGACCTCCGGGCTGGCTCCCGGATAGAAGGTGATGACTTGAATGGTTGGGTAATCCACTTCCGGCAAGGCAGAAACTGGCAATTGGGTATAAGCCACCGCCCCGGCCAGCAATAGACCGACCATTAAGAGAGAGGTTCCTACCGGTCGGTGTATGAACGTCTGTGACGGATTCATCGACCCGTTCTCCGGCCCTTCTCGTCTTCCAGGTGGGCATTGACGGTGACTCCTTCCTCGAGCCGGTCCACTCCGGTCATGACGACCACTTCCCCTGGATCCAAACCAGAGGTGATTTCGGAATCATGGCCTTCTGTGGCACCCAAGGTCACGGGTCGCACCGTGACCTTGGAATCTGGCTTTACCACATACACATAGGTTCTTTGTGAATTGCGCTGAACAACCGCCGTCGGGATAAGGGTCACGCCCCGTTTTTCTTCAACCAGCAATCGGACGTTCACAAATTGATTGGGAAAGAGGGCATGATCGGAGTTGTCAAACACCGCCCGCAGCTTGAGCGTCCCGGTTGTCGGGTCAATTTGATTGTCTATTGTCGTTAATTGTCCCGCTCCCAACCGGGTCTCTTTGTCACGGTCATAGACATCAACCTTTAAGCGTTTCCCCTCTCGAAGTTTTTGAAGCACATCCGGGAGCTGATCCTCACTGAGCGTAAAGATGACGCTGATGGGCTGAATTTGTGTAATCACCAACAACGGGTTCGAGTCATTGGCCCGCACCATATTTCCCGGATCCACCAGACGCGGCAGCCCGGACCCGGCCAGCGATGGGAGCAGTGATCCGGCAGTAGGTGAGATTGAGCTTGGCGCTGTCGATCAATCCTTGATCGGTCTTCAGAAGTCCTTCATATTGAGCCACCAGGGCTTTTTGAGTGGCCAGCTGTTGTTCCGGGATGGCTCGTTGTGCCAGCAAGGTTTGATAACGGGCCAGGTCAATTCGCGCATTATCGAGAGTGGCTTGGTCTTTAATCAACTGGCCTTCCGCTTGTGTCATCTGTACCTGATAGGGACGCGGGTCGATCTCTACCAACAAATCGCCGGCTTGAACGACTTCCCCCTCCTTGTACAACACTCGCATCAACTGTCCATCCACGCGGCTGGTGACGGCCACTGTATAGATCGGGGTTACAGCACCGAGTCCGGGAAGGTAAACGCCAATGTCACCCTTCCGCGACTTTACGGCGACAACCGGAACGGTCGTGGGACCTCGGGAGCCATAGCCGGCGGGCGGCGCTGGCCGGCTCATGATCCTGAAGTTCAACTTCTTTGTGCGGTAGAAATAAACCCCGATTCCGATCAGGGACCAGAATAAGGATCCAGCGCCATGGAAATCGCGACCGGGACTTCTTCTCCGGAGGAGCAGAGTTAAACGTGGGTGGGGCATCCTGGGTTAAGGCCGGGAGTTGCTTTTCGCTCATAGAGTCAATCCAGAGTTCCTTCTTGTCGCCGTTTTATGCTGACCGGTGAGATACCGGGAAACTCGTTTTGGCCGAAGTCTAAAGGTGGGTGAAGAGGCTCCGGTCTGAGGTTGACCTTCTTCCTCTGGCCCAAGCCGCCTCCCCATCGGCATCTCATTGAACAGCCGAATCGAACGGGGGGGCCAAAGGTATGGGGTATTAGCAGAGTTGCAGGGGCTCCGGTGGAGGCTTCGAAAAAGTCCGTATTCTCGAGGTCTCTCTTTCTCATCCTTTCGACGTATCCCGATACAACGGGGTTGTCCGGTACAACCGACAGAGGTCTTTGAAGCCGGATGGAAGTTGCAGCTGAAATGAAATCATCTGGATCGAACCTCAATATGCTATCAATTGGAGAGGATCTAAGAAAGAGTCTCTCATCATCTCAAGAAACGCGCCATGTTCAATCGGATGCCATTGGCGGGCATTGAGCTGGAAGATTCTGCCGTCCTTCAAGTAGGCTTTCCCGGGCCACCGACTCCACAACTTATTTGCCGCGTTTCGCCTTGGATGCGGGAGGTCTCCCGTTTGACTTGTCGCGAAGATGACTCTGCAACCCCCTCATCAGATCGAGGGCCGTCGCCACATCCTGTAATTTTTGATGCCTCGCCACCTCGTTGACCCAGTTTACCTGCCGCGATGTCAATGCCTTAAAGACTTTCTCCCCATGAGGAGTGATGACGACGAGCGGCGCCCTCCGATGATGCGGATTGACCTGGTATTCGAGCGATCCCTCGGTCGCCAGTTCATCGGTGAGGCGTTGCACGGACTGCCTGGCCAAACCCATCTCCCGGGCCATATGTGAAACGGGAGCCGGTTGCATGGCTCGGGCCACCCAGCTCAGGACTTGCCACCGCGCGGCAGTCAACCCCAGCGGCCGCGAGAGACGGTCACCCACATCGATCAAGGCTCCTCGAAGACGAGACATTTCGAAGAACAGTTCCGTCAACTGCGATCCCGCACGCGTGTGTCCGGGATAAAATGTTTTCATGAAGGCCTCGCCGTTACCGACAGTATCCTGTCATATTGGTAACTTCCTGTCTATCATAACATGAATCTTTTGAAAGATAGATTGGTGTGATTTTTATAGGGGTGTAGTTGGGAAAAGGATTGCAGAACGGGCGTTCTTCATAGGGTAGGGGAACGTGCCTCGAGTCAAAATTCTTGTGCCGCACATTCTCCGTACCCTTTGGCCTGCTCTTGAGCGGAGGGAAGAGCTTAGTGCTGCCAAACAACACAGCCCAGCCGCGAGAAGCGGAAACCCGACCGAAGCCGTGAACAAGGCATTAGGATCTTGCTTGTGGCGGGCGAGTTTGATGGCTCAACGTATTCAAGGTTTGTTGCCGGCAATGTAGGCGCCATCTCCCGTTCTCTCACCAGGCTGTCCGCCATCGTTTTCCACTCCATAAGTAATGAATGGATTGGCACCTGTGGCTCGAATCACATGCACATAACCTTGACCGATGGCAAAAGTGGCTTTGGTCAGGATGATTCCGACTTGAGTCCATGCTTTGGCATTCAAGGCTCCCCCATCGATCGTTGCGGCTTTCAGCCCTGTATCTCCATTATAAAGTTCATAGGTAAACGTATCGGCGTTTCCGTCGGTTTCTCCCGTATCCACCAACCCCAGGTTGGAACGGTTTTCGGCATTTTGCTGCAGACCGTATATCCAGGCATCCGTGGTACTGGTCAGGCCGTTGGGAACGGCCACATAAAAGAGTCCGTACCGGCCCCCGCCGCCGGGGGTCGAGGTGCGTGCTCCCAAAAACAGACTGCTGGTATCTCCACTTACATAGAGGGCTCCGGCGATTGTTCCTCCGGCTGCAGGGATGCCGGCGACTCCCTGACTCCTCAAGTATTGGACAAAATCAGGGAGTATTGCCTGCTCTCTGGGATGGAGCATGAGGTCGAAGTTAGCCGTGTGATCGGCGGTGGTGAGCGCACTGGAGACTAGCGAGAAGTGATACGTGTTAGTCACCGAAGCGGACAAATTGGTAGCCACCAGCTCGCTGTTGAACACCCCGGTCTCTACAATCACGGGGAGTGTTTGGCCCAGGTGGCCCAATAACGAGCTTTCCAGCAGGGGAGGAATGAACGACCCGTCAGAGTTGGACTGGTCATTGATCACGCCATAGGCATAATAGGGTCCTGAACCGGTGACCAGGGAGACTCGTGCGAACCCATTGGTCAGATTGAGTCCATTCGATTGAAGGACTCCGGAGATCTGAAAAAATCCCCCTGGCGTCAGATTGATGTCGGGAAGATCCTGAGAGAATGGATGGGCAGGGCTTCCCGGAGTAACCGTCACGCGCAGAACAATGTTCGCCTTGCGCTGCTGCATTTGAACTGCGATGTTCGATCTGTCGGTTGCATTTTGGCGGAGCCCACAGACAGTAGACGACTTTTCGGTTAAAGCGTTGGAAACCGGGATTCCAGCATAAGCGAGACCGGCCCTCCCATTGGCTACGGCCGTGGTGGTCCGCACCGTCACGGCAAATTGAGACAAGGATGCCATCGCAGGTAATTAATAAAGTCCCCCCCGCGGTTTCTGAATCCGGAATAGGGAACTCCGACCAAATTTCAAATAGGTAATCGCGTCACTGACAATGAGCTGGCGGCCGGCTTGCAAGGTGTCAGTGCCTGTCCCGCTTCCTCCTCCGAAGGCGGCTGTGTAGGAATAGTGCAGTGTCGCGGTTGCGGTCCCTCGACTAGTCAAGGCCATCTCCGAGGTGAAAAAGGAATTGTTCAACTTGCTGAGGAAAGAACAATCGGAACGAAAATGCCTGATACCCCGCCACCTCCGCCGCCGCACAGCCCCGCGCTTCCAGCATTGTAAATCGACACAATTTCGGCATTCGTCAGAGCCCGGTTGAATACATGGATTTCATCGATGAGTCCGGTGAATGGATAGTTGAGTCCCACGCCAGCTTTGAGTCCTCCGATCACAAAATTACCGCCTTTAGAAGTAAGCATTCCGAAGTCTGATTTGTATTGTCCAGCACCCCATTGATATAAATCTTTGACCCCTGTAACCGAGTCGTATGTTCCAGTGACGTGAGTGAAAGTATTGGCGGGGAGAGGGTTCTTCGAAGAGACGACCGTGTCAAAGGAAGCAGTGATTTCAACTTCAAATTCCGCGTGCCCATTCTTTAAGATGTCAATCCCAAACCGCGGATATTTCCCCGCAATCCATTGCCTGTTCGCTGCCGTTGGATTCGAGGGCTTGACCCATAAATCAATGGTAATTGCGTTGCGAATCATCAAGCTATTCGAGTCTGGGATCTCGACAATACTATCGACCCCGTTCATATTAAACGCCTTGCCGACTATTCCCGTGACAAATTGAACGTTCCCGTTGACAGTACCGGGATTAGTCCCTTGTGTATCATTTGCATTACCCTCCCCTCCCCACCAGGAGATCAATTGGGGAGGAGGGAACAGACAATTCTGAGAGAAACTCAGAGGGATGTGGAACAGCGGAACCAGAATCGCCCAGAGGAGATTGCGACGGATGCAAGCTCTCGTATTCATAATTTTTCCTTTGGCTGTCCTTTGCAGGAGCCAGAACAAACGACACGAATAGGCTCACTCAGTTCAAGAGTTGGACCCTGTCTCTGCAGGGAAGCCTCCCCCCTAAAGTAAAAACTCTGGCCGGCAAATGAGTCGAAAGTCCGTCGGAGCAGCGAGGAGGAGATTCGGTGTTGAAAATCTCAACTCCTGCCGGCTCTTCCAGATCCAACAATCCACAAAAAGGGAAGCTCCTGTGCATCACTCCTCGCGGTTGCCCTTCTCGTCTGAACCGAAAGAAGAGACAACCCAGCGTGGAAACGGAGCCCCAAGCTACAGCAACCGGGAAATGCCTTTTCTCGAAACTGAATGAATGGGAAATTTTTGGCAGTATATCTTGGAGGGCCGCTTTGGAAAAGAAAAATTTTTCTCCTTATTGGAGGAGATCGAGGTGATGAACGGGAGACGTTTTGCGCGAGAAATATTCAGGAAAGAAGGAGACTCTGCCAATACTTCTGTAACGTTCGGTAATTGAGGATGACAACGCCTGAGTCACGCACCACTGTGGCTGATTCTGGAGAGAGCAGGAATCTCAAATCTTCCTTTCGGACTTCCCAGGTCGGTTCCATCGCTTTTAGCTCCGCACTTTCCATCCCGGGATGGATGGCCCATTCGCTAAGCCCGGGAGGCAGTTCTCGCAAGAGTTGCTGAAAACAATAAAGCTTATCGCCCTTCGCGAGGTGGGGGCTGTCGATATGATAGCTATCTAATACCTCATGGTCATTTCCCGGCAGACCGGCTTGGCGCAGTTTCTCAATCAAGGGTTGGGTGTGAGCCCTTACGGCTAATCCATGCTGACGAGCCAGCTTCACGACTCGATCAAAAATCGCTTCCCGTCGGGTATGCACGTGGCAGTGACTATCGAGGTGGGTAGGCTTCAGGCCGGCGGCGAGTACGAATTCGATTTGGGCTCTTAAATTCAGTCTCGATTTCATCGACTTCAACTTGATGAATCCATTGCTCGATGGTTTCGAGGTCGTGAAAATAGCCTCCCAGCCAATAAGCGAAGGTACTTTCTCGTGGGCGAACTTTTAGAGGCCGCCAACGGTAGGCGGCGTGTTCGCAAACGGCTGTCAAATGGATCCCGAAAGGATGCGGATTCTTTCGGGAAGCAAGTCCATGGCATGCAGGCTCCACGGACAAGGGACCATCAACGTGCAAGAGCCAAGCCTTCCCGGATTGAAAGAATCGTCGCTTCATTGATGGCATGGCACATGCCAAAATCATCCGCATTAATGATCAACAGACGAGTTTGCGCAGGAAAACCAAGAAGTTGATTTGTTTGAGTCTCTAGGCTCATGGAGAAATCGAAGACCTCTCTTTCACGCTCAGCCTTGACAAGCTTATGAAGCGTCCGTCTCCTCTAGATGCTCCGCATGGTGGTCCCTGGCAGTTCCGATTGTCATGCCGGACCCCGTTGAAATGCCGCCAGCCCGGATTGAGCCGCACCGGCAAGCATTTGATAATCGCCGGAGTAAATGAGGCAATGATGTCCTTCCGCCTGGCGTTGCCGGACCTGTTCAGGAGTGGTGACGCCGATGCCGACCGTCACGCCGGTTCTTTGGCGAATCTCCAAGGCTTTTTGGAGGATCGCCGAGATTTCGGGGTAGGGCTGACGCAAGGGATTGAGTCCCAGAGACAGGCAAAGGTCCATCGTGCCAAGGAACAGGATATCGACTCCCGGAACGGCGGCAATTTCTTCAAGGTTTTCTGCCGCTTCTTTGGTCTCGATAATCAGCATGATAATAATTTGATCGTTGGCGCGATTGAAATAATCTTCGTTGTCGAACGTATAGTGCGAGGCTCTCAAGCCTCCAAAACTTCGAGTCCCCTGAGGGGGATAGCGCGTGGCCGCTACGATCTGGCGCGCTTCTTGCGCCGTTCTTACCATGGGCACCACAATCCCCATCCCGCCCAGGTCGAGCGCGCGTTGAATAAAAGTTTGCTGCGCGGAAGGGATTCTGACCAGGGGGATGGTCGGTGTCGTGTTAACCGCCATGAGCATGTGTTCGACTTCGGCTGAATCCAGGCCATTGTGCTCGGTCTCGATAACCAGCCAGTCAAACCCGGCATGAGCCAAAAGCTCGGCCACGTTGGGACTGCCCAGCCCCATAAAACAACCGATGGTTGGCTTCCCCGAACGAATTCTTTCCCGTACCCAGTTGTTTTTCATCGAGTGTGAATTCCTCCACTTTAGCTGTTTATATGCCGGTGCTGATTAAGGACCATTTTCTCCATAAGCTGGCACAGCCAACTAGGCTCGGACGATTCCATTGGCTGAAAAGCCCAACAGGTAACGCAATGTGGGTGAATAGTTCTTCAAGATGGCTGCCGGGATGCTTGTTCGATAATCGGAAAAAGGCTTAATCCAGGAACGCGAATAGTAACAGAGAATGGCCCGTCGTGGAAAGTTCGTGGAATTAGGTCCAACACGATGCCAGGTGTTGGAAAGCCAAACTGCCATCGAACCGGCCGGGGCGGTAAGGGTCACTTCATCTTCCATGGCTCCCCCCGCCCAGGCAGGCCGTTTCCGCCTCTTATGGCTGGCTGGAATGACCCGGGTTGCTCCGTTCTCGGCAGTAAAGTCATCGAGCATCCAAACATTTTGAAGAGTGAGGGGGTACTCTGGTAGAGGCTCAGGCAGTTGGCCCAGAGGGGCATCGACATGCCAGGCCGCACCCTCCGTATGCGGACCGATGCTATTCACGCTGATATCTGAAAGCACACAATCAGCGCCTAACACCGCTCTTGCCAGCTTTAAGACCTGGGGGTTTTCCACCAATCGCCCAAAGATTTCATGCTTACCCGGAAGATTGCGGACGACTTGTGTTTTTCCCAAATCGAAAAATTCCGGCAAGTGCATGAACATCTTGACGACTTGATTGGGAGGAATGGGCCATGGCGTATCGTGATTGCGATGACGTTCGTAGCGGATCAGGCGCATCAGACGTGCCAATTCCTCTTTGCTGATCGTATAACTTTCCGCAAGAAAGGCTTCAATCGCTTCATCTCCTTCTCGCGAAGGGCCATCACCGGGATCAAATGGAGATTCCCGCTCTTTGGCAAATAAATCTTCAACCACCTGGCGAATTTCTTCCAGTTCGGCTGGATTGAGCAGACCTTGAATTACCACATAACCCTGTTCTGAGAGTTGTTCGATAATGGTCTGGTGGTCTTCCAATTTTTCCACTGGAATCGTTTTCATTAGCTTGCTTCTCCTTACCCTTAGTAGATTGAATCATCCTGGATTTTGATCCTGTTGGTTTGACTTGCCTGGTGGAGGCAACTGCCCGGGCTAAACTCACTCGCATCTCATTGTCTAAAGACAAAACAATCAAAAGAACCGATCGCCTGTAATGAGCGCTTAACTGCTATATTCTGGCCATAGGTTCTGGATTAAGCTCCTGCTGGGCCGGCTTGGGTAATCGAATGCGCAACAGCGAAAGCCCTGCCAGGAAAAGAAGCACGGCAGCTATTTCGAAAGCTCCGCCTAGGCCGATCCATGGTTTGTAATATCCGGCGAGCACCGCTGTGGAACCTGAGGTCGAGACTCCGACTAAAATGAATACCCCATACCCCGTGGCTCGCAGTGAATCCCGGGCAACCTGGCACAAGACTGGCATCTGATTGCTGTCGTAAAGTCCCTTTAGGATCCCATGGAGGATCAGACTTCCGACCAATAAGGCCTTCGATGTGGTAAAACCCACCAGGAATAGGAAAGGGGCGGTTCCCATGAGCCCCAAGGCCTGGGTCAGCAGCCTTCCTCTCGTATCGTGCTGGCTCCATCGGTCTGCGATCCATCCTCCCAAAAGCATCCCTGAAATGACGCTGGACTGCAGGTAAAAAGTCGCCACAAATGCCGCGGCGGTCAAGCTCATCTGAAATCTTTCGTACAGGTAAAGAGGGAGCCATGAGTAGGCAATAACACTGGCAATGGAGCTGCAAGTAAAGACCGCTGTCATGGTCTTGTAACCCGGAAGAGCAATTAATTCCTTGACAGATTGCAAGAAGTTCAGCTTCTCACGGTTGTGCTTCCCGGCAGGCTTTGAGGGGCTCTCCGGTAGAAACCATACCAGAACTACCGCATAGAGCACACCAACGGCACCCAGCAATTTAAACGCGAGTCGCCACCCGTAGTGCACGCCAAGCCATGCCCCGCCATAACCACCAAAGATGATCCCGGCTGAAAACCCACTTTGATGAATGCCTGTTGCTTTCGATCTTGAACAGGGTCCATGAAACGCTGCAATAAGTGCAAGCCCAGCGGGAGGATAACAGGATTCGCTGATACCCATCAGGGCCGCGCACTGATCAGGGATAGGAAACTGTTCGCGTAGCCGTCGCCGGCTTCACCAAAGACCAGACCATCAGGCTTAAGATGATGGCTCGCCTGCAGCCAGATTGATAAGCCAGAAACCCTGTAAAGGACTCAAGCAGCGTAATTTAAAAAAATGAACCACTGAGGAATCCCAATTGAGTATCGACAATTGCAGGTTGGCCCGGACCAACGGAGAACGGAGAAGATCACTTGACGATCGATGTAATTCAATAAAGCAACCACCCAGAGCATTGCGACAAGCAACCATGGAGCAAGTCGATCTGTCCGAGCGCTTGGCTCATGCGTCCCTCATGACGGGTCATTGCCGATTGTTACATCAGCTCAGTCGCTTCTCGAGCTCGAGGTCCGATCATTGATCAATCCGGTAAGGCAGCTCTTGCCCCGGGGCAATTCGATCAACGTTCTCGGCTGCGCAAGCTGCGCGAAGGCGCGAGGTTCCATCCGTCGCTCCCGCGATGTGCGGCGTGCGATCGCGGGGAGCTGGAGAAGGGAAGATTCGGGTTGCCGGCTCGTGATAAAGACGTCGATCGCCGCCCCGGCGAGGTCTCCCTTCTTGCAACGCCTCATAAAGGGCACTCTCGTCGACGAGGGCCCCGCGGGCACATTGATCAGACACGCGCCGGGTTTCATCAGACCAATCCGGCGGGCGTCCATGAGATGCCGCTTCCTGGTTGAGGTGGAGATGGAGCGACACATAGTCGCTGGCGCTGATGATCTCATCCGAGTTTTTGGAGCCCGCCGCGAAAGCCAAGCCATACTCTTTCTGCTCCTGGGGGGAGATGGCGCGAATATCGATGGCCATCACTTTCATGCCGAGCGATTTTCCCCTCCTTGCAAACTCGCGCGCTGGCGCCAAACCCAATGAGGGGCAGGCTCCGGCCTGTCAATTCGCGGCCCATGGGTTCCCCTTGGCTCCTTTGTTGAGATTGGCTTGGTTGATGTGCCAGCGGCGTGACAACATCAGCAAAAACATCAGAGCACATTCTGCCAAACCAGCAGCGCTGAATTGACCGGGACAATTGGCGACTGGAATCTTTTTCTGTTGCAGTAAGCCAGATCAAAATGATCAAAGCCGGTTCCGAGAATTTGCCAAAGTTTGACAGTCGTCGCAGCATCCATCATCTCGCGGGTTCCATGGGACCCTCCTTCGTCAATAACAACGTCGACCCCGGCAAACTGAGAGAGGATAGATCCTTCGTAATCAAACACGGAGATGTCGTGGCCCGCTCCAACCGCGCTCAATACATCCTCGGTATACTTCCGATCCCGGTGTGGAGGAGCGGTAGGAGCAATACTTTCTGGCGCCTTTGCATGTTTCTAGAGTCCTCTTTGAGTAGCTGATCAAATTTTCTTCCAGGGGAGACACAGGTACTGTATCGAGAATCGGCAATTCATCCCTCTCCTGCCGCACGAATCACCTGCTGAAGTTGGAGGACTGTCAGGCTCTCTTATACGACTGCAAAGGGAGGAATTCAATAGCGGAATGAAGCCCTCTTGGGACGGCCGTGACTGAGAAGGGATTACAGCGACTGGAGGAAAGCCAATACCGCTTGTTTTTGGGATCGGTCGAGCTTTCTCAAATTGATTCCGGCTATTGCTAGCCTCCTGTCATGGCTCCTGATCATGCTCAAGCTGACAGCTCTGCCATCATGCAGGAAGGGCGCGATGGCCGAGCACCCCATAGGGGCGGGGTGCGTATCTCTTCAGGTCGAAGCTCCCCCTGTCGATCCCATCGCCCGTCCCGATATCGTGCAGGAGAAAATCGGAATACGGAAAGAATCGTTTACGACTGAGGGCGCTGCGGACTTGCTCCCGTCCTGAAGGAGGGGATGTGACACGAGGCGCAGCCAATGACGAGAAACAGCTGCTCTCCTTGACAGGCCTCCTCTCCGACGATGCCCCGCGGCGGAGGACCCAAGAGCTTCATGAAATTGTCGAAATCGTCGATGCCCCGGAGACCCGTGCCAGGGTTGGGAAAATCCTGCAGGCCCGGGACTGGGTTAAAGCTGGATTTTTGGCAATCGCCGCCGGGGCAAGGTTCATTGGGAAATAAGGCGTTGGTGATGCCCATTTCATCCCGGTAGGCTTCGGCGCCAAGGGCAAGCCGAGCTTGCCTGTTGCGCCTTCCACCCAAATCGACCGATGCGGATCGTGTCGGTCGCAATGTCTCGGACCCGATGCGCTCGTCCGCTGATCCCATCCCCGTTTTGGTCGTCCGGGTCCTCCAGGCTGATCAGCACGCTGTCGGGAATGGCTTCCACCAAGCCGTCTCCGAACAACGGCAGTGACTTTCGCCGGGCGTGCATTCACCTCCGCGGGCAGAGTCGCCGAAACAGCAGGGGGAATCGAGAACATCCGAAACACAGACCCGCCTGGCAAAACCTCGAAGGCCATCCTCATGTCGAATTCCAGCCCGTACCTCCGTCATGGTGCTTGACCCGCCGATGCGGGGGACATTGTGGCATTCGGCACAAGATCTGCCGTTGAAGACCGGACCCAATCCTTCTTCAGGAGTTTCAACTTCGGTGATTTTCCAATCCGACTCGAAATAATTCGAAATCGCGGCTCGTGATTCCTTGGAGTGGATCTCCAAACTGGGTTCCTACGACGAGTTGTTCACCAGCTGAGCGGAGATTTGTGCGGGTGGAGCCCAGAAGAAAGTGAAGAACGAAAAAAATACAAGAAAAACAAAAAAGAAGATTTTCTTTGGCATGGGTCTCCTGCCTTGGTGGCTTAAAGGATTTTATTCCACGATGATGACACCACGCATCATCGTGTGGCCTGCGCCGCATGGCCTCGAACACTCGAAGGGATAGCTCCCCTTTTCTTTCGCCTCAAAAAAAACTCGAGCGCTTCCTCTCCCACGAGCCGGGATAACCTGATTGATGTTGGCCGAGGAGATTCGAAACCCATGGAATGTGTCTTCACTGGTTAAAAGTATCTCCACCCGGGTCCCTTGCTTTACCTTGATGCGGGAGGGCGTAAAGCTGAAGCGCTCCGCCACGATGTGGATGACTTGCACGGCGGGGGATTTTTCATTCTTGTCCTTTTCAGCCCTCGTCGAGGGTTGTTCCTGGGTGAAGGACGATCCCAAGGCAAACACCATAAGGAGTGTGATGAGCCCCAGTAGGAAAATCAAACGGCGTCGCTCGAATGTCATTGACCTCCTCCTTCTACAATCAAAACCACCAGCCGATTCCGACATTCCAGCGGTTGGGAACCTGGACGAACTCGCTTTGATTTCGCATGAAGTTGTAATCGAATTTGAAAGCCACGTCCGGATAAGGGTAGTAAGTCATCCCCAAGATGTGGGCCGAACGATTAAATTGATTCAAGGGAAGATAGCCTACGGGCATACGGTATTGCGTATCATAGGTTTCATAACGATAAAAAGCGACGAGGTCATGCTTGAATTCAGTCGGGAAGAGGTGGACGCCCCCTTCCAGATAATAGCCGAGCATCTTCTCGGCGATATTCGGGTTGATCCCTGTTTGACGCTGGAGAGCAAGATTGATTTCTGCCGCATCATCGAGGTGGGTGAAGGCAAACTCGCCTCTGCCCTCGAAGCGCCCTTTGCGATAGCGTCCATCAAACTCGAAAATCCGGGCTTGCCCTTTAGTATTTCGAAGGCTGAACCCTGTCTCCCCTGTCCAGAAACTGGCTCCCAGGTTGAGTCCGGGAAGGCCCCGATATTCCATTCGCCCTACGGCGGCCATATGACGGGCATTCTCCAGAAACCCGTTTTGACGTCCGCCGCGAAATCCTTCGTCGGCAGTGAACCCCCTGGCATCCAGCGAGGTCATTACATAGGCCTTATAAGAGAATCCTTTGCCCAAGTCTCCAAGCAACCCGCCCCCCGAACCAAACCACGTGGTGGGGATAATAAACGTGTCGACGAAGGGGCGCTCGACTCCATTAAAGCTCGTGGGCTCATGCCGTTCACTGATGGTCCCCATGGGGGACAAGATCATTCCAGCTCTGAAATTAATTTTTGGATGTATCAAAAAATCCAGATAGGCCTGCTCCAAAGCCAGTTCCCCACTCACCTCGCGTCCCTCAATGAAGGCATGCTCCAATTCCAGCTCCGACCAGAATCGAATGCGATCACCAAAGCCGTGACCGAATAAGAGGACAAATCGGTGGAAATCAAATACGGACGGCGTGATGGCATCGTGATTCAG
>JAXLQK010000063.1:0-33790 GCA_046331665.1 Terriglobia bacterium
CCGGCTGTCCTGGCGGGGTGTGATGGTCAAGAAAATCCCCCGAGGAGGGTAGGAATCCTCCCGCTCGCAGTTCTCGCTCGATGCGGGCAGCCATGTGAGCTGGCGGCCAGCTGAAGGGAGACCGGGGTTTGCCGGTCGAGCGCCCCAGCAATGACATGGCATACTTGATTTGGCCGGGGAATCCAGGCCCTTCAATGCATCGCCAGACAGGAAGAATCCGGTTGTGCAAATCGAGAGCTTGGCGGAAATCTCCTTTTTGGACACAACGCAGAATCTCTATTGTCTCTCGCGGAAAGAGAGACGATGTTCCGGAAATGGTACCGTCGACTCCCAGCATGAAAGAAGGGTAGATTAAGTCATCAATGGCCGAAAAGAACTTGATCTTGCCTCTGAGATTTGCCAGCAGTTCAGCGAGGGCATGAATATTGTAGCCGCTTTGCTTCACTCCAATGATCATTGGGTTCTCACTGCAAATCTTGTTAAGCGAGGCAGTGGCCACCTGGGCCCAGGGAACGACATTGTAAATGATCAGGGGTAGCCCCGTCGCATCAGTAATATCTTGATAGTATCGGGCGAGAATCTCAACGGAAGTCACATATTGGAAGTGGGGCGGCGGCACCTGAAGGCCGCAAGCGCCAGCGCTTTTGGCAGCGATCCCCAACCGAACGGCTTCCTCAGAGGTGTCCGCTATAATTCCACCCAGCACGGGAAGGGCACCCTCAGTAGACTGAATCACAACACGGACGGCCTCATGCAGTTCGCGTTCACTCAAGCCGGCGCCTTCGCCTGTGCTCCCTGCGACTACGATGCCCTGGACGCCAGTGTCTCTTAGAAACCTGGCCTCGCTCTCCAGCGCACGGCAATCGATGGAATCGTCATCGGCAAACGGTGTGATCATGGGCGGGACAACACCAGAGAGTTCGCGTATGTTGTGAATGGCACCCTCCTGAGAAAACATCGGAATGTGAAGGCAAACAAAGCCCATACTACTCTCCTAAAACACCAGTGTCAACTATTCGGAAGGCATTCCGCTTCTGTAGGCCCTTATTCGCGTCACCGGAAAATTAGAAAGGGCGACAGACACTTTTCCCGATTGGCCAGCCCGATAATGCATTGAAAGGATGGCTGAAGTTTTGCTCGTAATTTCATGCTCTCTTTGTCCTGGTCCAGCGCCAGGTTGAATTTCGTGAATAGGGCCGCCATGGCCGTCTACTCTTGTGTCATTGCGCAAGGTGGGTACGTTTCGATTTGCGTTGAATCAGGGATTTGCGTAGACTCTAAACTGTTGAAGTTCCTCTGCTGACAGAGGGAACGGATGACTCCCGCTTTGACTAACCGCAGGCAAAGGATTCGCCGTCTATCGAGGAATGGAGTCATCGAGCCTTGGGAGTTGATCGGTCATTCATGTCCCCTAAGAAAATATCATTGAAGCGGAACCGAGCCAAGAAGGTCCGCCGAGACAAGAATTTCGTCGCCTCCACCGAGAAAATTTTCGCCGTCCTGGAAGCCTTCAGCCAACATCCCCATTCGGCAATGAGTTTGGAAGAACTCACGCAAGCCTCCTGCCTGGCCAAGACAACTCTGCACCGGCTCCTTTATTCCATGCAAAAGATTGGCTATGTCGAACAACACCAGGAGAACGGCAACTACATGTTGTCGCAGAAATTCTTTGAATTGGGACGCGACGCTCTCCCCTATCAGCGGTTGACTTCCTTGTCCAAACCCTTTATCAACGCCCTGATGCTGCGATTTGGTGAATCGGTTCACGTGGGAGTGTTGGAGGATGGCCTGGTTACGAATGTCGCGGTGTGTGAGAGCCAGCATCCGTATCGAATTGCAGGAGTCGTGGGAGATTCAAATTACGCGCACAGCACGGCCATGGGAAAGTGTTTCCTGGCGTTCCTCTCCGACTCAGAACTAGACGACATTATACGTGTCCATGGATTACCGAAACGGGCTTCGGCCACCATTACAAGTCGAGCCCAGTTGATGCAGGAATTGGAGAAGGTGCGCCAGTCGCACGTTGCGACAAATATGAGTGAGAACATGGATGGCGTCGTTTGCATTGCCTCTCCGATCTTTAATCATGAAGGGAAAGTCGTCGCTGCCTTGAGTATTTCCGGCCCTGCGGTCAGGATGGAGCAGGGGTTGGAAACCGTAAAGAAAGAAATCAAGCGAGTGGCGCTCCGTCTATCCATTCTGCTGGGACATCGACCCGAAAAAATTGAGGCTGCGACCGCAGCTACTGTCAATGTGTCGAACGCTTAGTTCGGCCTAGGGGGCGGCCATTTAAGCCGCCTATTGCACCGCAAATTCAGCTCCCTCAGTTGCCCGTTCCGTCTGCAACGGGTCTTCGGCCGTCATTTCGAGCTTGTACTTGCCAGGCTCGAGCCCTCGTAATTCGAAAGCAGCCATCACCAGGTATGCATGTGAAGTATTGCCGGGCGCGGTCGTGAGGTGTGTGGGCGGGAACGGGTTCAGCTTATTCCAGATCAAAGCCGAACGAAATGCCAAGATGGGGTTTTTGGGCAGGGTCTTGCCCTTACGCCGAGAACAGAGCAATAGACAATCAATGTCGTGGAACGGGCGAATTCCCGACGCGCAGGCAGTAAGATGCGCACACCCTGGACACAAAGCGGTTCCACTGAATTTGAGTCGCAAGTGGTATTTTCCTCGCGAGTCGACAATACCAGGCTTGTCAAACGAAGATTGGATCTACCCTTGCCCGGGTTAATGCTGGTAGGAGCACTGATTCCCAGCGTCCCGTCCAGGAATCGGATCGTCGCCTGTAGAGTGACCGGCTGAAGTTGCTCGACCGGGACATTTCCTTGCAGATTGAATGTTCGTGAGGAAAACTCCTTATACTCCTTCTGCTTCAGCCGCAAGTCACCATAGCGTTCGTGAACAGCCAGCAGCTTGCCTTCGGTATTCTTGGCAATCAACAGCACGCTAAACCCAGCCACCTTCTGATCATTCTGTTTGTCAAACCGTAGGAGCTTTCCGGGCATGGATACTGCAGCGGATACTCCGAAATGCCCGTCCGAAGCTGGCACCAAAACGGCATTCAACTCCGGAGTAAACGACGGCTTTTGCTGGCCGGACTCCACGGCCGCGAGCAATTGGGCCGCGGCGGGCGTCATCATCCTGGCCCGTTCAGGGGGAAGGGCCCAGTAACCCTGGCGGTATCGCAGATGGTATCCACGCTTGGCGAGTTCAACTTTGATCTTGCGAAAGGCGCCATCAAAATTGGGATTTGAGGTAGAGTAAGTCAGTGTATAGCATTGACCAGCATCCTCCTGGACATGATCGAGTGCCGCTCCGAGATCGTTTGTATCCTTTATCAATAACCCACCAGTGCCGTTCGCGATAGCGCCCAGGTCGCCGTACCGGTCCGATCCTAGGGTGAGAGCCCAATCGAATTCGCCCAGCCCGCCCGACACACGACCCTTCGGGCCCTCTCCGAGGTCCGGCCCCAATTGGGGGTCATAGGTTCGCCTTTTAACGCTCATGGGGTCCTTCCCGTCCAATCCTCCCATGACCATACCCGCGGCGTCGACAACGTAAATGGCCACGTTGGAGCGATTCGCGGCATCGATCACGGCCTCCATTTCGGCTCCGCCATCGAGGGCACGCAGAAAACCTTCCGAGAACAAAGCGACGCTCTTACGGCCGGGCAGGTCACGATAAGTCAAGGCCATGGCGCGCAAAGCCACAAATACAGTGCGTGCCTGCAAGGCGTTTTGAGTGGTGATCCAGCTCCTCATCATGTTACGTGCCTGCACCAGAGGGTCCGGTGGCGGGGCTCCCATCCCGGGATTCGTTGGCATGGCAAGCGTGTCATTCTTCATTGCGTCAAGTTCGTTTTGAGACCGTTCCCGATCGAGCGCGGTGAATTGTCCGGAAGGAGAGCGAGCGCTCAGGTTTTCAAGCACTTCGAGCACTCTCTTCCTGTCACGAGTGAATGGCACTCCCAAGTGGAGGCTGTTGTCCACCCAATAGATTGCGATGAGGTTCCCCGCGGCCATCGTCTTCTCAGCAAATTTGGCCGCTGCTGCACAAGCTCGCTTCAGGCTCTCAGGATGCAAGTCTCCGAGATCAATCATCACGGTAATGAGTCGAGGCGTCTGAGCCGGTCGTATGGCCGCTGGATCATCAACACGGGTTGCTGAACGAGCCTCCGCGTTCGGCACTTCTTTTCCGGAGTTGACTTCGTTGTATCCGGCGGGGAGCGTGGGGGGCGCAAAGGATTTGATGGTTTGGGATAGGCCGTTCTCGAACAGCTTGAAGTCGCTGGCAGTCAATCCGGGGACATAGCGGTCCTTGCGATCCGTGACGATAACATCGACCACGACCTCGGTGGCTTCCACTCTCAAGACAGGTTCTTGCTGCATTGGAGGCGAATCTTGCGGCAGGCACTCCAAAAGCGGAAACGACAGCAAGGCGAATGTGGCGGCGAGTCGCGTAAGCATTATCTCTTAGCTGATTAAGTTAGTAGCAGCACGGAGCCAGCGATGAAGTCCAGAAAGCAGCTCCTCCAGCAACTGTGCCAACCGGCTCACGGCAGATCGTCCATCGAAGGTATCAGGGGGCAGTGGCGCCGGGGTTTACAGCAGGAAGTAAGACACGCTGTGACTTTTTCAAAAGGGTTAATAGAGTCTCGTCCCCCGGGTTAGCCTCGAGACCCTGCTTAATGATTTTAACCGCATCGGAATATTTGCCCAGAGACATGCAGGAAGCCGCCAGGGATTGATAGAATTCCGCTACGTAAGGGAAAAGTTCCCTGCCTTTCTTCAAAGTATCAATCGCCTCAGGATTTCTGCCTGCACGGCTCAGAACATGACCGAGCAGCAAATAATCGTTCGGAGACGTGGAACCAAGCTGAATGGCGCGCGACAAATATCCAATGGCTTTAGACCGGCTATCGGGGGTCCCTGTTGCGATACCCTTTTGAGCCAGCGCAGCCAATACAATGGCATTGCTGGGTTCGGGCTGAGCCAGCTGATCGAGTAACTTCACATAGGCCGCCTCATATTCCCGGTGATTGCTCGACGATAGAATCTGATAGGCCTGGAGGAGTGTGATCTTCGGGATGGCGGCCGGATCTTGACCTGGGATGGCGCTGACATGGATGAGGTCGGATAAAGAAGCTGTGGTAAGCTGAAACGCCTCCTCCGGATAGGGCTCGTCGCTGCGCTTTATGATGCGATGGTTGGTCAGCGCCGCGTGCTGGACCTCCTTTACGGCACGCTTTGGCATATGACATCCACTGCAATCGTCCGGAGGGCTCTGGGTCATCCGTTCCTGAAGCGGCAACAAACAGCTTTTTTCAGTGTGACAACCCAGGCATTTTTCCCGGTAATAGCCGGCCCTCTCTTCCTTGGTAACTCGAACATGGGGGACGTGGCAGCTGGTGCAGCGCAGTCGTTCGCCGCTACCGAAATAGCAGCGGCTTAATCTGACGGAAAAGTTGTGTTCCAGTAAATCAGACTGCGGAGACGACTGTCGCTTCAGCGGAATTTTGAATATCGCCACCGTATCATCCAGCGGAGTGCCCGGACGATAATCCAGATAATTCTTTCCCGGTTGTAACACCCGCACATCGCCGCCTTGATGGCAGTTCATGCAGATATTGTCTCCCAGCCACGCCGGCAGCTTTGAGGGGTTTACAATGGAAGAATCCGATTCACCGGGCAATGCGGCTCCGCTCTTGCGTTCTGATACATGCAGCATGCCCGGGCCATGACAATTCTCACAGCCTACTCGCGAGCTCTCGAAAGGGAGGATTGCCATAAAGTCCATAGCGCCCGGGGACGGGCTGCGGCAATCCGCTATGGCATACGATGCACTCTTCCACAACGGGACGACTAAAGCCAAAATTGTTGGATCGTATCCTGGCGACAACGCCCAAGTCTTCGGCAAAGAATAAAAAGATAGGGGAGCCTCAAACAAATAGTTTCCCTTCTGCACAATGTGGGCGATTCCTTGGGAACCGGCACCCATGACATAGGCAATCTTTTCCGTCTGCTTGTAGCGCTCTTGGCCTTCCAAGTCCAAGGCATATCCGCTTTGGAAAATCTCAGCTCCCTGACTAAAGACTTGAAAGTAGCGATTTTGCTCTGATCGAAGACGGTGACAGGGGACGCACCAGTTTCAGGGAGGAAGATTCGCCGGCAAGGCCGCGGATTGACCCATGGCCGTGCCTCGATAGCGCTCATAGATCTCTGCATGGCAACCGGAACAGCTTTGGGAACCCACGTAAGCGATGCCCGGTGCCGTGTTTCGCGATGAGGCCGCTCCTTGAGAGGGCTTAGCCTGACCGGCCGCAGCGTAGGGCGTTCCGAACATCAGGAAAAGTGAGGAGGTTCACCCACTCTTTCAGCATCTCTCTTTGTCCCTGTGAGCATTGCTGGTGCGTGATTTCGTCTTGTTAGTTATTTGGACTTCACCTCATCGACCATGGCAGAGGGTTCTTCCGATAGGGGTGCGCCTGCTCGCGGCTGTTTCTTCTTGTTCCTCGCCCTCCAGGCGGACAATCGTTTCTTTCTCCCGGTCGCCTTCCGCCTGCCTCCCCGATTGGTAGTAAATTCGCGACAATACCTCGTGGCCTGAATGAAATCTGGCTCGGTGCGAGCGATTTCCTCCAGCAAGCTTTGGGCTTGGCCCAGATCCTTTTTCGTTTCGTAGCAGAGGGCAAAGCCAGTAGTTTGGGTCTCGGATCCGCCGGATACAATTCCATTGCCTTGCGCGAAATGAGGATGGCTTCGTCGGCGTGATCTATACCCTGTTTGTTGAGCAGCGCCCCGAGAGCCAGGTAATTGATGACACCTTTGGGATTCATTTCGATGGCCTTGCGAAAACAGGCTTCCGCCTTTGCAAGTTCTCCCACCGCCTGATAGGAATTCCCCAAATAGTACTGAGCCAGATCCAGACGGGGAGCAGATTGGCTGAGTAGCGTCTCAAATTCAACAATGGCTTTGGGATAGAGACGTGAATAATAGCAGGCCAGAGCGAGCTTGTAGCGGAACTCCGGAGACTTCCCGAAACGAACTTCAACCGTTTCGAGGAAGGCAAGCGCCTCGGTATATGCTTTGCTCAGCAGGAGTGCCTGGGCCAGTCCCAGAGAATACTTGGCGGAGTCAGGGCTCAACCGCACGGCGAGTCGAAGTTCCGGCAGCGCGTCTTCGCACTTCCCTTTGTTCAAGCACGACCCAGCAGCCCGCGAGCCTCGGTTAAATCGGGCTTCGGTAACCAGCACATGCCGCAACACCTCTTTTCGGCCATGCCAGGTTGTGAGTCTTCCATGAGGACCACAGCCAGCTTGACTCCTCATCGGCTGGGGATGCGATTCCGAGATTGAATTAGTTCTTTGCATTCTCTTTCGCCCTCCTGGGGCATCCCCGCCTTATAGTAGATTCGATCAAAGCCACGCGGATTTGCAGCTTGGACGCGTTTTTCTGTTTAACTCGCTGGAGAGGCACGATGGCTTCCTGATAATTCTCGGTGCCCATCAACAACAATGCGTAATTCTCATTTCCAGCCACGTCGTTGGGGTTTAATTCCAACCCCTTTCGATACAGCTCCAAAGCCTTGCTGATGTCACCCTTGCGCCAATAGAGCAATCCAAGGTTGAAATACGTTGCGGTATCTTTAGGGGCAAGGGCCTGCACTTTTTCAAAGGCAGTGATGGCCGGATCAAATTCATTGAGCTGACCATGAGCGAAACCAAGGAGACTCAAAGCGTTGGATCATTCGGAGCTCTCTTGACCGCTTTTTCCAATTTCTGAAGAGCTTCCGAGTACCTTTCTGCCTTCAGATCTTCCCTGGGCCTGCCGTACCAGGACCCTGGCGATTTTGAGCTGCGGTTTGAAGCAGGAACATGATCAGAACCGGAATGAAGGAACATCAATTCACCTTGAAGAGCTCTAAACTAATGATCACTCTGAATCGGAATGGCACCTGGGAACATAGGGGCTGAACGGAAAGGTTTCCGCTTTCCCGAACCCAAACTTAAATATTGATGCGGTAAACTCATCGCGATTTTCTCAATCCATTGGACCTCGGCTCATGGAAAAAAGATAGAGTAATATATCATTCAGAAAAAACAAATCCAATCACGGACGGCCATCTCGCTTGCCGCGTCCCTCGCCGAGCAAAACTATATATGTGCCATCCGTCCCGATGTATAATGAATCGGCCCATGGACGAAAAAGGCAACGTTACGGGAGTTTCTTCGGTCAATAGGGTATCAACGGCTGAGGTGTGCCTCGGCGAAATATTTTAGGAAAAACCGGAACGGCTCGAGACAACCGCATGCTGACCATATTCTGCCCAAGAAAAGCCAGGTGCACATCTCTTCAGGCGGTCGTGACTGTATTGTTCCTTGTGACCGGCTTGACTGAAGCCAGCCAGGTGACATTCCGCAAAGTGCCTGCGTCGGAAAGCCACATTACCTGGAAACATGACAACGCCATGTCCAAGGACCGCTTTCTGCCTGAAACAGAACCCCCCGGAGTGGCCATTTTCGATTACGACAACGATGGGTGGATGGACATTTTTATCGTAAATAGTGGCGAGTCTGAATTCTTTCATCCTAAGGAACGGCTTCACCATGCCCTTTACCGTAACAACCGTAATGGGACATTTACCGACGTGACCGAAGCCGCCGGCATTGTGGCCAATATTTTTGGAATGGGAGTCGCAACGGGGGATTACGATGGCGACTCATTTCAGGACGTTCTCATCACAGGATATGGCAGGGTGGTCCTTTACCACAATAAAGGGAATGGAACGTTTGAGGATGTGACAGCCAAGAGCGGCATCCGTGCGCCGGGATGGTCCACGGCGGCTGTTTGGTTTGACTACAACAACGACGGCAAACTCGACCTTTTCGTCTCTCAATTTGTGGATTATTCCAACCTGAAGGTCTGCGGCATCGACAACTCGTACGGTGGGAGCATGCAGGGCGTCGGGATGGGGCAGACTTTCTACTGTATCCCAAGGATATTTGAGCCGACGACCAGCTACCTGTTTCGAAATGACGGAGGAGGGCATTTCACGGACGTTAGCCAGGAGACCGGGATCACCAAATCCCGGACTAAAGGATTCGGTGTGGTTGCCACCGATGTCAACATGGACGGTTTTCTCGACCTGTTTCAGGCCAACGACACGGCTCCCAATTATCTCTTCGTCAATCTCGGCGGCAAAAAATTTGAGGAAAGCGGCCTGGCGGCGGGGGTGGGTTACAGCGAGGATGGCGCGCCCCGCTCGGGGATGGGGGTGGACGCGGCCGATGTGGACGGAGACGGCTGGCCGGACCTTTTTGTGGCCAATATCGATCAGGAGACCTTCTCCATCTACCATAATAATGGCGATGGTACATTCGATGACCACAATAAGCTCTCCGGTATCGCGGATGCCACGCGCCTGCTCAGCGGCTGGGGTTTGCGCTTCTTTGACTATGACAACGACGGCCTTCTCGACTTGATCATTGCCAACGGACACCCCGATGACCTCGTCGACAAGCGCAGCCGGGGTGTGACATTTAAGGAGCCGCTACGTTTGTTTCACAACGATGGCAAGGGGAAGATGGTCGATGTCAGCAACCTGAGTGGTGACGTGTTTCTGGAGAAGTATTCTGCTCGCGGGCTGGCGACGGGTGATCTCAATAACGACGGCTACCCGGATGTCGTGGTGGGCGTCAATGGGGATGCACCGCTCCTTCTTCAAAACAGCGGCGAGAGCAAATATAACTGGATCGGTTTGCAATTGCAGGGCACGACGGCAAACCCGGCTGCCAGCGGCGCGATCATCAAGTGGAGCGTCAATGGGGTCACCCGTTCTGCACTGAAGTCGGCTGGAGGAAGCTTCATGTCTACTCACGACCCCCGTGAGATGATTGGCCTGGGTACTGCCCAACGCGTCGACTGGCTTGAAATTCATTGGCCCAAACCCAGCTCACGGGTGGACCGTTTCCCGAATCTTTCCGTCAACCGGTATTATGTGATTCATGAAGGGACAGGGATTCGAGACCAGTGATGCTTTCGAGTCTGGTGTTCATCGTTGCCCTTACGCAAGGTGTCTCGTCTCCCGGAGATGTGGCTCGTCAAGCCCAGGAAGATCTGAAGCAGGGAAATTACGCCGCGGCCTGTCAGAAACTCGAGAAATCCGTCCTTGCTTCGCCCCGGAACCCTTCCCTGTGGTTCCTGCTCGGCCTGGGCCGCACCAAGCTCAAGGAACTCGATCCTGCTATCGAGGCCTTCCGAAAAGTCCTGGAGATTGACCCCCGCTATGCTCCCGCCTATTTCAACCTTGGTCTTCTCTATGGCTATAAAGGCGATTCGGATCAAGCACTGGGCATGTATCGTCGCGGCTTGAAGATCGAACCCTCCGATCTCGGGGGCAATCACAATTATGCTTATCTGTTACTCAAGTCCCAGAAATATGAAGAAGCAATTGTTCCGCTGCGGAGATTGAAGGCCGCGAACAAGTCGGATCTTTCTATCCGTTCCTCGCTGGTCGAATGCCTCGTCAAGAGCGGTCGGAAAACGGACGCAAAAAATGAGGCTCTGGAATTCCTGACAATCCCCGGAGCCGGAGAGAAGGAGAAGTTCGGCTTGGCGGGAGTCATTTTTGAGAATGGCGATTTGGATACGGCTCAATTGATTCTGGAGAACCTGGTGATTTCTTCGCCAGAGTCAGCCGAGTTTCGGGGGAAGCTGGGTTTGATCTTGTTCAAAAAGGACGAGTTGGAAAGGGCGGCACGGGAACTGCGAATCGCTGTTCACCTGGCCCCGGATTCCGCAGAATATGCAATAGGTTACGCAGAAGTTCTACTGCTTTGGGGGCAAGCCCCAACGGCCTTGCAATTTCTCACGGAAGTAAAGGATCGATTCGGGACAATGCCCGAGTATCAATACAAGCTGGCGCTGGCCTATTACGGCTTGAACGAGTACCCAAAAGCCATTTCCGTGCTGGAGGAGTTGGGTCGCCAGCATCCTGAGTACGATTTGGTCCAATTCTTCCTGGGGAATTCGTACATGGCCGCAGGTGATTTGGAGCAGGCGGAAATCCGATACCGGAAAGCTATCGAACTGAACCCCGGCCGCAGCGGGAATTACCCGCCCCTTGCCCAGCTTCTCAGGAAGCGGGGCGGCGGCAGCATCGACGAAGCGATCACCTTCCTCCAAACCGCCATGAAGCTTGATCCCAACGACATACAGACAAAACTGGAGCTGGCCTTGTGTTATGAAGGGAAGCGCCGCTTTGCGGAAAGCCAGGCTTTGTTGGAACAAGTGACGCGCACTCAGCCCGAACACTATCAGGCCCACGTGGCCCTGGCCCGAGTCTATTACCGTCAGGGAAAAAAGCAGGAGGGCGATTCGGAGCGAGCCATTGTGACCCGAATCGAAACCGCGAAGCAGGGCGAACAGTCAAAGGTCAGACAATCCTTGCCATCGACGTCGCGCTAACAAACGGGTACCCTCACCCGATGGAAGTACCGCGACGGCGGTTTGCCTCATACCGTTGTCCGGCATCATCCACAGTGGATTCGGAGTGTAATCCCCTCTCTCACAACTGCTATTCTCGCGTGAAGGTGTATTCTCCCGCGGGATCCCTCGATTTCAAGGCTTTCACCTGGTCATTCTCCACGACGAACTCGTAGATCTCATCAGCGAATTGCGGCGTCCGAAACTGCAAACCTTTTACGGGAATAAGCTGGCGGGCGAGTCCGCCCGAGGGATTGAGTGACAGTCCCTGGCCAGCCCGGTAGATTACCTGAAGCTTAACTTTTCCAGGAGTCAGGTACATCCCTGAAAGTTTTTCCAGCAGCCCTGGATCCAGTGCGGGCGTGGCTTCCGGGTGAAAACGACGGCGGCCTCGTCAAGGGACATGGCCGCTTCATCGATTTCTCCCTTGGGATTCGTGCGGAAATTTACGGAGAACTTTCCGTATTGCTCGCCGTCTGGCGTGTCGAACCGGTCATAATGATAATGGCTCATAGGAAATAGAAACCGGTTGAACTTGAACTGGAGAATTCCGTCCTTGAGCTCAATGTGGAGGATTCCGTAGGCTGGGTGTTCGTATTCGCCCGTATAGTCGACGAGATGATGGGAAGGTTTCGTCCCCGTGACGCGGTCGGTGCCCGCCTTTGCTCGCTCTCCGTGCCAGCCTTCTTCAAGGCGAGGCGCTGCTCGAGCCGGCGCTTTCCCCAGGCGTTTTGGTCCAGTCCCAGCAGGCGCTCATAGATGTTATAGGTGATCACATTGGTCAAAGGCGAACTGTGCTGGCCGATCACAAAGACGATGACGCCCAGCTTATCATTCGGCATGAGGGAGACCTGCGAGTAGAAGCCAGGAAGCGCGCCCCCGTGATAGGTGATCAAATGTCTCCGGTAAGCGGCCGTAAAACTGCCCATGCCGGCGGCAGGATTGAGCACCTCCCAGAATCCTTCCGCCTCTCCGAGTGAGTTCGGAAGCCCTACCGCCGGCTGAAGTGTGGCGTTCAGTACATTAGGAGGTAAGACTGATTCCACCACATTCTCGTCATCATTACCGCGATCAACCAATGGAGACCATCGTTCGAGATGACACTGCGGTGGCGCCACCCCCACGATGTCCTCGTGGTACGGAATTTGATAAAGCTCATACGAATCGGGCGTTTCTCATCGAAAGGGACACCGTGGTCAGAACGTTTGACCATTTCAGAAACCGTAAAGGTTGACGTGTTCATGCCCAACGGGGGAAAAAATTCTCTCCTCACGAAATCTTCCCAGGTTTTCCCGGACTGTAATTCCTGATGATGTATCCGACAGCGGGCACATCAGGTTGTTGTAAAGCAGCATCTGCCCGAGCGGCTGCTGGGGCTCCATGGACTTCACCCGCTCGAACAATTCCTTTCGTGTGAATGACGATCGGAACCAAATCGAATCGTGACGGGTGACACCTGTGCGGTGGGAAAGCATGTCACGAAGCGTGACGTTGTCATTCAGCGGGTTGTTGTAGAACTGAATCAGCGGAATCGATTCGCGCACTGGCTTGTCCCAAGCGAGCTTGCCTTCCCTACCAGAAATCCTGCGGCGACCGCCGTAAAGAGCTTGAGTTGGAGGCAATCTGAAATAGCGTTTGAGGAGTAAAGGGAAGTTTTTGCCCGTAGTCTCGATACCCGTATCCCTTGGCAAAGACCAGCTTGTCGTTGACGACGATGCCCACTCCCACACCGGGTGCGTTCCAGTCTTTGAGGGTTTGTTCCATGTAAGAGTCAAATCCTGTAACTTGCCGCTGACGTCGAGTCCTAAGGCAGACACTGCGTGCGAAAATGACGAGCAGAAGCACCGGTCCAAACATTTTGAACGGCCGGGAAATGCGGGCGGAAGGGTAGCGGTGATGAGAAACATAGGAAGGCCTCCTCCTCTCTGAGCTCGTAAGGCAGACACCCCCGACCGAAACGTCGCGCCGGCATTCAGGGCACCTTCTGGCAGACACAAAAAATTTGAATTCACGGTTGGGATTTCATCGAGACTGCGCCGGTTGTGAGGTGACCGATTCTAATTTGCATCCTCCACAATCACTGCAGTCGTATTTATCTCAACCAGAACGGTTTGCTTTTGTCCCGAGGGCCACAGGACTTCAATGGAATCCACCTTGATTGCGTCTCCGAGGCCAAAGTAGAGCGGAAATACACTTTGGGATAGATAGCCAGACTTCCCGTCCTGAGTCTTGGTGATCCGCAAGTTTCCCGCAGATACAGTGACTCGGGCTCCCAGCCCGTTGCGATTGGATTTTGATCCGACCAGGTTCACCTTTACAAAGGATACTTTCCGCTTCTGCGCGAGATCGCTGATGAAGATCTGGGGTGGGGCATTAAAGTCATTGGTTACAATGTCCAAGTCACCGTCGTTGTCCAGGTCGAAAATGACCGAAGAGCGAGAACTCAAGGAACTCAAGACCGTAAACTTCCCGCTGTGGCCTTTGCAGTCTGGATGTTTTGCATCTGCTCCCGAGCAATCGACCTCAAACCAAGGCGTGACGGTCTTTTCGTCTCTTCTGGGTTCGATCCCCAAAACGAATTCACTATCCAGGAAAGACCGTCCCCGGTCATTCAAGAGGAGAGAATTGATTCCGTAGCGGAAGGGATAGCTCATCCCGGAAGAGATGAAAATATCTTGAAATCCGTCCGCGTTCAGGTCATCCACGCTTACTCCCCAGGGCCAATAGTTTTCCACTCCGATCTGGTCTGAGATCTCCACAAACTTCCCATCGCCCAAATTCTTGTAGAAGGCATTTCCAAAGATGCTTTTCTCATGTCCCACGGTGAACGATTTTTCCCATTTCATAATGGATTTGATTCGCTCCTCAGGGTAATTATTGATAGTAATGTCATCGCTCATGTCCGAATGCATGTCGGTAATAATCAAATCCTCCAGCCCATCATTGTTAAAGTCGAAAAACTTGATTCCCATGCTCCCCCAGGGGGTCTTGGGAAAGTAGGAATCAGTTCGGTCGACAAATTTCTCACCCTGAACGTTCTCGTAGTAATGATCATTTCCCTGCATGTTGAGAATATAGAGATCCGGAAAGCCGTCGTTGTTCAGGTCGGCAAAACTGGCATCTCCGCTCCACCCGAATTTGCTCAATCCAACGGCCTCGGTCACATTCTGGAATCGATTCTTCCCCAGATTCTTGTAAAGCATGCATGGCTCTGTTCGATCGGGGTGAAGATGCCCGGAAAACCCGTCGCCCATTCCTAGGTAGTAACCACCGCGGCCTTTTTGGTCCTGGGTATAATGACCGACATTGCATAAAAACAGGTCCAACAACCCATCCCGGTTGTAGTCAAATAATACCGCCCCTGAAGAATGCCCGGAGTAGTTGAGCCCAGCCTGCTCCGTGGTGTCGCGAAAATTTCCTTTTCCAAGATTGTGAAAGAGGTGGTTGCCGTGTCTTACCGTAGTCACAAACAAGTCCTGGTTCCCGTCATTGTCCACATCTGCAAAGGAAGCGCCCACGCTGACCTGCCCGCACAAACCTACTCCTGCTTGCTCCGTCATGTTTTCAAACCGCCCCGCGCCCAAATTCCGCCAGAGTTCGTTGCAACCAAACTGGTTCACGAAGTAAATGTCGTAAAGTCCATCCCCGTCGACATCAGCCACTGCGAGGCCGTTTCCGTGGTCGTAGTGGATGGGCGTGTAGGATCGGGTGGCGTCATCCACAACTGAATTCTGAAAGGTAATTCCGCTCTCCCGCCGTCGATCAGCAAACTTGAAATCGTGCACAGCCTTGTACTGTTGCGCCCGTCCCTCTTGGGCCTGCTTCCTGCGCCGCAGCCATTCCACTTCTGAGCGGTCCTCAGGCCCATCCAATTCGCGGCCTAAGTAAAATAGCGGCCAAAGGGTTGGTCGGCTGCAACCGTTGTTGGGCAGCGTCTGTCTTGCTTGCCCGTTCCGCGAGCGATGAGACGACACAGATTAAACCAGGAACAGATGCTTACCCTTCATGACTGACAGTCTCCTTTTGACGAATGATGTCCATTTGGGAAACATTCTCAAATGGTGTCGCCCTACGATCCATTGGGTTTGTGCAGGAGAGATCCAATAGGGCTTTTGCCATTTTGATTTCTCTCCATTAACAGGGCCGGCAGGTTTTTCCCCAAGTATTTTCCCGTCCTGATTCCTCAACGAATCGATAACCAGATCCGATTCGCTCCTGAGTGCAAGGTCCAGCCAATTTGGCATTGCCACGCACATGCCGTAAATCTTGCTGGAGTCATTTCGGGACGCATCCTGAATCTCATTTCAAGTTATCGATGGCGCACGGCGGCAGACACGAGTTCCGGCGGAGATGAAGCGCCAGAGCTCTGAGAACCGATAGGTGCGACTCTTTGCAGGGAGTTCGCAAAGGGCTGTCAGCGGCCTTCTCTCTGAGCTTCTGCCTATCCCGCAGCCCTCTCAGCAAAACCTCCGCACCACATTCTGTGAAGATGGAAGGCGTCCCGCGAGTGTTGGCTTTGCGGCGAAAAATGCGGAATGTATTCAGAAACTTAAAATAATGCTTGACAAGCCAATCTCGAAAGGATAAAAACCGCCAAAGATTGCAAAACGTATTGATCAGCTAGGTTTGAAGGCCCGCCTGCAGGTATGACTTGGGGGGCAGTTTTCAAAATCGTTAAAGTGGTATCAACCTTCCTGTACGCACCCTGACTCGTGCTGGAACGGGATGGAGCGGTTGAGGTGAGATCGACAGTTCTATCTACGAATCATTTTGAAGTTGAACTTGATCAGCGAATCCTTTGAGAGGGGCTGTAGTTTGGACTGACGCAGTGGAAAAAAACGAATTTTCGTAGTGATATTCGAGGCTTCGGTATGAATTTGAATCTTTTCTTTATTTGCCCGGTTCTGCAGAACCCCCTTTTTAATTAGTAAACCATTATATATAAATAGCTTAACTTTATTTCAAGGTTGTCATTGATAAATTTGGCATCAACATTGCGGGCCGTGACATTATCGTGACACTGAAGCTGAATTCTTTGTCTATCTGTACGGCATCATTACTGTCGGTATCAGTGGCGCAAGAGAGGAATTAGATTAGCTAGCCTGGGAAGCTTGTTTCCGGTCTATACCATTTTGTGAGTCCGCAAAGCGCAAAGGAGAGAAGATGAGAACGAGAGAAGAGCATAAGTTCCACTCATCTCAACTGGGATGGAGAGGCTGGGTTCTGGCATGCACAGCGTTGGTCCTGATGGGGCCCGCCAACACCTTCGCTCAAGGTGGAAAGGCTCCATCAGCGGAACCGTTATGGACCCGAGCAATGCTGTGGTGCCGGGCGCCAAGATTGTCTTGACCAATACCGACACTGGAGAGACCCGCGAAGCGGTCACTGTGGAAAATGGTACCTACGTGATTCCTTTGCTGCGGATAGCAATTACAAGGCAGCCTGCAGCCAGACAGGATTCAAGACCGCGACCAAAACCGCGATCACTCTGACCGCAGACGATAAGGCTACCGTCAACTTTTCCCTCGAATTGGGCGACGCGGCCCAAGTCGTCGAAGTGACGGGGGGAACAGAATTGATGAACACCTCAACAGGGGCTCTCGGGCAAGTCGTTGACCAGAAGACGATTGTCGAACTGCCTCTGAACGGCCGCAATCCTGCCGAACTTGTCAACTTGGCGCCGGGCGCGGTGGATGGATTAAAATCAGGCCAATTTGCGCGCCAATACTATACGACCTTCCCCACCGAAACTGCATCATCAGTGAACGGCGGCCGACAGGGCAGCACGTTTTACATGTTGGATGGCGGCTTTAACATGGACAATTACCACAACAACGCAAATCCTTTTCCCAACCCGGACGCCACAGCGGAGTTTCGCGTTCTGACCAACAACTTCGACGCCCAGTACGGGTTTTCGCCGGGCGCCGTGGTGAGCATCGTGACCAAGTCAGGGACCAATGCCTGGCACGGTGATGCCTTTGAATTTAACCGCAACGGGGCGCTCAACGCGCGGGACTTCTTCTCCTCAACGGCCGACCAATTGAAGCGCAATCAGTTTGGTGGCTCGATTGGGGGACCGATCGTCAAGAATAAGGTGTTTATTTTTGGGAATTACCAGGGGACGAGAATGAGCCGGACGGTCACGGGTGGGGGAACGGCGGGCTTTGTTCCCAACAACAAAATGATCAATGGAGATTTCTCGGACGTCTGCACGAACGCTGGGGGATCTTTTGGCAGCAATGGGCTGTGCAGTGTGGCAGGGGGTCAACTGAAAGACCCGGATACAGGCCAGCCTGTTCCCAACAATTACTTCAATCCGGCTCGATTCAGCCCCGTGGCCATGAATTTCATTAACCTGACCCTGCCCCGAACCGATTCCCCGACCGGCGCGACGCCGTTCACGGGCCGTGTCAACAGCACCACCTATGACGAATTCACGATCAAACCGGACTGGTTGGTGACGCCGAACCATAAAATTAGTGGTCGAGTCTACTACAACAACTTCACGTCACCCAGTTTCGATGGGGGTGGGAACATCATTATCGCCGACCGCTCCTGGACCGCCCGTTACCAGAACTATGGAGCGAGCTGGGTCTGGACGCTGAATCCCACCTTGGTAAACAACTTCGTGTTTTCTTACAACCGCCTGAACACCTTCAGCCAGCCGGGTTTTAAAACCATAAACGGCGGAGATGTCTGCGGGGCGTGCATGGGCATGAAAGTGAACGAATATCCCTCTACCCCGCCCAACCTCATTATGTGGACGAACGGATACTGGGCGGCACAAAATACCAATTATATTAACCGACATAGCATTGCGCTTACGGAGTCCATGACTTGGACGAAGGGGAAGCATACGGTTGTGGGCGGCGTCGATATGCTTTGGCAGACATGGGATTTGGGCACAGACTGGCTCGCCGACGAATTGATGGGGTTTGACGGCAGGTTCTCAGGATCGGATTTCTCGGATTTCCTGCTGGGCAAGATGTCCTTTTTTGAACAGGGTTCGGGCGAGTTCAACAAGGCCCACGGCACTCTCTGGGCGCCCTACATTCAAGATTCGATTAAGCTGAAGCCAAACTTTACTCTTAACCTGGGCATTCGCTGGGAGCCGTACGTTGCCTACATTCCGGGCGCGGGGAGAATGGCGGCATTTAGGCCGGGAGAGCTGAGCACGCGCTATCCTAATGCGCCGAAGGGGTTGCTTTATCCTGGGGACTATGGCGTAGGATCCGGAGGGACTCAGAATTCATACAACAACTGGTCACCACGAGTCTCCTTTGCCTGGCTGCCGGGGAAACTCCACAACACGTCGATCCGAGCATCTTTTGGTGTGTTCATAGCACCCCCGGCTATGTCCAATTATAACCATGCGGGAGATGTCGCGCCATTTGCCCCGGCGTACCCGATTGATCCGGGGCAGTTTGGGAATAAACCCATCCCATTCGACGACCCTTGGAGTATTTACACTCCGACGGGCGGAAAGAGCCCTGTCCCACCCTTCGCAACGGGAACCTACGCTCCACCCCCAAGCCAAGCCTTCTATATCCTGCCTGTGTCGGTCCCGGAACACTTCGCTGCGGATTACAGGTTGGCAAGGACCCAGTCCTGGAATTTCTCCATCGAGCATCAGTTCTCTCCGAATTACCTGGTCAGGGCTGCTTACGTGGGGAGCGAGACTTACGGGCTCCCCAATCTCCTCCAGATCAACCCTGGAATCTACAGCTCCAATCCGGCACTCAGCGGACAGCGGCTCAACTATCCCAATTTTGACAGTATCCTTCAATATACCAGTTTTGGCACAGGTTCCTATAACGCTATGCAGTTGACCTTCGAGAAAAGGTGGTCCAGCAGCTGGCAGTTCATTTCTAATTACACCTGGTCGAAGAGCCTTGACAACACGGCACCGGGAGTGGGGGTCTTCGGAGGGCAATACGCCAATCCCTATGACTATAATTTTGACAGAGGTCTCTCAAGCATCAACTTCCCGCAGATCTGGAGTACGAGCTTTGTCTACCAGACTCCCTCGCTGAAGAATCACGGCAAACTCGTCAGTGGAGTCTTCGGTGACTGGCAATTGAGTGGTATCTATCGATTGCAGTCAGGCATCCCGTTCTCCATATCGTCAGGAGGCGGCAATCCTTCTGGAACCAATATTGGATTGGAGCGCGCCGACCTGACGGGCCAGGCTTTGGATGTTCAGCAGGGGAGCAAGGGCCAATGGATCCAGGAATACTTCAACAAGGCCGCCTTTGCCCCAACGGCCCCGGGAACATTCGGCAACTCGGCGCGAAACCTGCTTTCCGGCCCCGGGATGAATTATGGTGATGTGGGAATCACCAAAAACATTCCGTTTAAGGAACATTATCGCATCCAGTTCCGGTGGGAGATGTTCAATGCCTTTAACCATCCGAACTTCGATAATCCCAACAACAACCCTGCTTCCTCCGCCTTTGGCCAAATTACCTCCACGTTGGGCTATAATGGGGGAGCGGGAGGAGGAGCCGAGCAACCCGTATTTGGAGTCCCTGCACGGCAAATGCAGCTGGCTGTAAAGTTTTACTTCTAGACCATAAAGGCCGCCGATGGCTCTTTCAGGGCGATCGGCGGTCTTCACTTGCTGATGCGGCGGGCTTTGGAAGACCACGCACGATCTCGCCGCGGTAATTCCCTGCAATTCTCCTTTCCTTTTGACTGTTTCTGTCTTCGGCTGTCACACTAAATCTTTGCATCGAAAGCGCGAATTCACCGTTTCGTCAAAGACGCGCTTCCAATACGCCTTTCGAAATTTGACGACTAATCGGCCCCATTTTCCTTGTGGAGCAAAGTATTCGGGGAGTTGTGCTGCCGGAGAATGCTATCGCCTCGTTTGAAATGCCCATCGAAGTCTTCATGTAACTGCATGCAACTCTAAGCTAGGACCATTTACCACTCACACGAACGCATGTTTAGCATTGTACTTTCTTTGTGCTCCTGCTTGGCAATCCGGCCCAATCCGTTGCTCAGCCCCTCTAAGCCTGCGGACACCATGTCATGGGCAGATCGAGTGAATCTTGATGACCTGGTGCCTTATACGCGAACGCCCGCCGCATGGAGTGATCGATATTCTGACATTGCGATCACGTGGACCCGCCCGAACGAACCTGGTATTCAGCGCCTCGATTCGGTGGTGGGTTGGGGTGGAACCAAGATTACGGACAAATTGTTATCTTGGAACGTAAGCGAGGAAGGCCGCCACCTGCCACTGAAGTTGAAGCACCGCAATTATCGCCCTGATAAAGTCGCTGAGTCCGATGAGTTGGATAATCTCAGCTTGACGGCTACGGCAGCCTTTCTCGAGCGGAATGTTATCGCCGTTCGCTTCCTTCTGCTGAATCACAGCAGCAATGACCGTACCGTCACGGTCGATTTTGATTATCCGGGAAAAGGAGTGCGTCCGGATTGGAAAGGGCCATTTCCAGCGGGGCTGTTCGTCAGCGTGGACAGCGAGCCGGAGGGATCCTGGTCAACGGTGTATGAACATAACGAACATGGGCGAAATGTCATTTGGGTACGGACTATGTAACCGGCATGACCGACCACACGACGTTGGAGATGGTTTGTCTTGCCGATCTATCGTCCCCGAAACCATTCTGGCTCCAAAACACCGAGCCTATTTCACTATTGTGATGGCGTTCGGTCGAACGCGCGGAAAAGCGCGACAGGCATACAGGTTGGCGACAGAAAGAATGTCTCAAGGCTGGAGCCCTGATAACGAACCTGCGGATTCGCGATTTGCTTCGGCGATTCCGGAGCTTCCAGCCAAGTACCATGGAAGCGAGAAGTATGAACGACTCTACGCTCACGCCATCACGTCGCTGAACAGCCTGTTTATTCGCGGCGAAGGCGGCTATACAGGCAACGGGCGTGTGCCATACACCACCAAGTCAGGCCTTGCGATAGCCTTTTTCTGGATACGTCCTTCAGCTCCGTTGGGGCTCGTGAGTTCGCTCCCGAACTCGGCCAGGAGGCCATTGAGAACTTTGTGGATAATGCGACTCCCGGGGCAGCCTTCCCGGGACTCTATCGGACACTCACCGGGCCGGCGAAGGGCAGGCTCTATTATGTGCTGGTCGGCGTGGCACGTTTACCAATCGAGCCACGACAAAGCCCGGCTGGCGCGTGTCTATCCAGGTCTGTATGGCTACGTGAATTTTTGGCTTCAATATCATTCGTCTAGCCGGGGTCTGGCCCGGTATTTCAACGCCGGGCAAATTGCAGATAACGACGCGCGATTCGACCGCGTTTATGACCGCAAAGGAGAATTCGAACATAACAACGAGCCGCTCTCAGGCTTTGAATCCCCAGACTTGAATGCATTTCTGGTGATGGAGATGCGCTGCCTGGCGCGGATGGCGGAAGAACTTGGTTTTTCCACCCAAGCCGTCCATTGGAGAGACCGTGCCAATCAGCTAGCCAAACTCATCGTCGAATTCTGCTACTTCCCTGCGGAAGCCACGTTTTACGATGTCGAGGAAGGGACGCACAATAAGTTCAGCGGCGTGAAGACTCCGAATATGTTTCTTCCGCTTTGGGCCGGAGTACCGCTCCCGGAATCGGAGACGCGCCGGATCGTTGAGCAGCATATGCTCAATCCGAATGAGTTCTTCCGCCCCTTGCCATTTCCGAGCCTCTCCTTCGACAATCCCAAGTATGATCCGGCAGGCTACTGGCGGGGTCGCATCTGGCCGCATTTTGTTTACTGGATGGTGCAAACCCTTTGGCGCACGGGGTATCACAAAGAGGCCGAACTCACTGCCGATCGGCTTCTCGATATGATGCAAATTAAGCCCTGGCTCATGGAAAACTTCAATTCCAGTCCGGAAGGAATAGGAAAAGCTAGTGACAGAGACAGCCAGCCTGATTATGTCTGGACCAATGCCGCGGCTATCGAACTGTTGCTTGAGCGCTACAAAGATCCACCTCCTGCACCTTAAGCGTAACGCTCTCTTCTTCAAGGAGACCCCGCCATGACTAGACGCGTCATTTACCTTCTTGCGGCAATGTTGATAAGCCCCACGATGTATGGGCAGGATAACAATAAAGGCCCCCTCTCCAGTTTGCCTGCGCTTCGAGAGGCGACCTCCAGGCGGGAAACCAGTTATGACCGCAAGGGGGGTAATAATGACTTCGTTGTCGTTAAAGCCAAGCAGACGGTGACGCTGCTCGACGTCTCAGGAGCCGGCTCTGTCAGGCACTTTTGGGTGACCATGCATTCACAAAGCAAGTACCACCTTCGGGAAATGGTCTTGCGCATGTACTGGGACGGGGAGCTTGAACCCAGCGTGGAAGTGCCGATTGGCGACTTCTTCGGAAGTGGTTTTGGCATGTACCATTCATGGCATTCTTTGCCGTTGACGGTGCAAGGCAAGGCGATGAATTGTTACTTCCCCATGCCCTTCGGAAGTCGAGCCCGCGTGACGGTTACGAATGAAGGATCTCAGGACGCCGAATACTTCTTTTATCAAATTGACTATGAACTTTACCGCGATGCGGCGGAAATTGCGAACCAGGGCCGTTTTCACGCCCAATGGCGCCGAGAGAATCCCACCAAGGCAATTCCGCAAGAGGGGGATCACCCGTTACATCCCAGTGGCGACAACAACTACGTGCTTGTCGATGCAGTGGGTAAAGGCCAGTTTGTCGGCGTTATTCTGAACGTTCAAGGTTTCTCCACGGGATGGTGGGGAGAAGGCGATGACATGTGGTTTGTAGACGGTGAGAGCTATCCCCCGTCCCTGCACGGAACGGGGCTTGAAGACTACTTCGGAAATGCGTGGGGTTTCCAGGATGAATTCAATTACCCTTTCATCGGATACTCTCGAAAGGGGAATAATGACGGCACCGGGTACCACACCATGTACCGGTTTCACATTCAGGATCCGATCTATTTCACGAAATCGCTCCATGGGGGGATCGAACACGGCCATGCCAACTCTCGGGCTGACGAGTTTTCCAGCACGGCATATTGGTATCAGACAGAGCCTCACAAAAAGTTCGATCCGCTCCCTCAGTTAGATAAACGCCTGCCCAACGCGTACTGGAAGATTGAGGTCCTCGAAAAGGAACTCCCGAATTGACAGGAACTCAAGACCGCTTGCTGAGGAACGAACCATGAATCGAAGGCGCTTCATGCGCACGCTCGCAGCAGCACCCGCCGCAATTTCTATCGGTCATCGCGATCTTGATCCTCTCCATGAGATACCCGACGACGTCCTTTTGCGCAATGACTTCAGGCTGGACGGGCCCGTGAAGAAACCATCTGACGGGCTGCACCTCGGTAACGGAGACCTAGGACTGGTTGTTTACGGCTCACCAGATCGAGTCGTCTTTCACCTCGGGAAGAACGATGTCTGGGACCGTCGCGTCAACCGAAAGCACGATACCCCGCCGCCGACCTTGTCGGAAATTAAGACTGCCGCCTTTGACGCCCCTCCGGCAATATTCAATCCCATAGGAATGACCTACTCCTATTGGTTCTATCCGTTCCCGACGCCCAAGCCGGTAGGGCATCTCTATCTGCGAGTGTCAGGGTTTCAAGCTTCTGACTCGATAGATCAACGTGTTTCCTTACTGGAAGCGGACCATCTACTTCGGGTGCGTGGAGTCGCTGGGAGCTTTCAGACAACTTCATATGTTGATTTCCACCAAAATCTGCTTCAGATCGATGTTCATATCGAAGCGCTGAAGCCTGGCCTCGCTGAGGTCCAGATGTATCGCTGGCAGGACCTCAAAGGCCCTGCAGAGATTCAGGAGTTGACAGACCGGGGTTGAGATCAGCTGACCGGTGAAACCTTCCCGACAAGGAAAGCTTCGAGAATGCACCCCTTCCCGCGCCGAGCGTGGGGACTGACGATGGTTTCGGATGGATCGTGCAACGCTTCCTTGCCGAGCCGACTTTTCAGACGGATTTGAGTGCGTCATGGCGGGAACGGTTCTTGCGCAAGCGGAAGCGAAACTCAGTCCTGACACGCTAACCTGGTCACTGCCACTTAAGGAGGGCGAATCAGTTTCTTTTGTGATCGCAGTCGCAACCACTCGTGACCATCCGCAGCCTCTTGGCGCGTCGCTCTCCATGCTCAAGTCGAAGGCGATGGTCCACCCGCAAAGCTGAAACGGGCTCATCAGGAAGGCTGGCGAAACTTCTGGTCCATGAGCCGCATTGAATTGTCCGACCGGGTCATGGAGCGAACCTGGTATCAGTCTTTTTCTGCTCGGTGCAGCTCGAAGAAAGGAAAGGTCGCTCCGGGAATTTTTGGCAACTGGCTCACCGCAGATTTTGCAGGCTGGCATGGTGACTATCATCTCAATTACAACTTCCAACAGACGTTCTGGGGAGCCTGCGCTGCAATCACGCCGAGCTAGATGAGCCTTATTACGATCAGATTGCAGACCTCTTCGCGCTGCAATTGCCTACGCTCAAAGTATATGGAACTTCCAGGTGCTCTACCCACTCTGCGACTATCCCGTAAAGCGTGAAATCGCGTTCTACTCCAACTGAATTGGGACATGTCCGTTGAGCTGGGGAGCCTGGGTGGCACAGCCTTTCTGGTGGCACTATCTCTATACGGGTGACCGACAGTTCCTTGCGCATCGCGCTTATCCCGTCATGTCGAGCGTGGCAGAATTCCTCGCCTCCTATGTCAACGGACAACCAGACGGGACATTTTGAAATCCAACCCACCTGCTCTCCGGAGCATTGGGGCCTTACCAAGAGCTTCGTGCGAAATCGAAATAGCACCTCCGCCCTCCTTTGGTCCGATTCCACCGGAAGCCGCGGCACAGGCCGCAGAGATTCTGGGTCGGGATGCCGGTCTCCGCGAGGAATGGCGGCACATTGCACGCCATCTTGCTCCTTATCCGACTCACGGCAACGGAGAGGGTCAGGTTGTTGTTGATGTAGAGGGCGCCCCGCCCATCGAATACAATCTCCCAGTGCCGCTGTTTCGATTTCTTCCTGGGGAGGAGGTAAGTGATTGCTCCCCCCGCCAGACGCGAGACCTCTTTTGGCGGACGCTTGAGACTTTCAAGAAAATTAGTGTGAATGGCCACGTCATCGTGAATGCGGCCCGGGTTCGGGCCGCCCTTCCCAATGCCTGGGAGTTGGTTAGACGGGATATTTTGGATTTCATTGGCCCCAACGGAGCGTCGGACACCTACGACCTCGGCACAGTCGTCGAGAACCTTTCGATCACACTGCCCATCACCGAGTTACTGTTGCAGTCTCACGAAGGATTAATTCGGGTATTCCCCGGGTTGCCCGATTCAGTCGACGCACGATTCAACTCCCTTCGGGCCAGGGGCGGATTCACCGTCAATTCCGTAGGGAGCGGGGCAAAACAAGATTCGTCGAGCTTTGGCACGAACAAGGAGGTTTGTGCGTCATCGAAGACCCGTGGGGGAAGGAAAGTGCCTTGGTGGCGACCAGCAAGAGGACTGCCCAGCGAGTCAAGCCCAACGAGCTGGGACAGCTCGAAATCTCAGTGCCGGCAAGAAAGTGGGTTCACGTGGAACGCGGTTCGAAATGATGAATCAGCAGGCTGAAAGCAGCAGACGGAGTGTGGAGTTGCGCTGTTACTTCATCTTGGGGTCTTGCCCAGGGCCGCCAACCTGCATAAGTTTCGGAATCCGCGTCTCAACAGGCGGCAATGGGTCGAACCTCTTGTGCGGTTCTTTCTGGTACCAATAGGCCACGGAAAAAGATTATCCGATCTCAAATTAGCGTGCCCATCCTCAATGGTGACCTTGATGGATTTGCGATAGCGGATGGGCGCCTCTAGGTGCCAGCGATAGAGCGAAAACCTGGCTCCAGGTTCCCAACCGTGAAACTCTGTGAGGCCAACAAGCGGCGTAGTAAATAGCTTGGTGAACCCCCAGGCTGCATTGAAACAATCTTCTCCGCCGGTGCCATGAATGCGTGGATCGCGTTCTCCATCCACCCAGATCATCTCATCTCCTTCGTTCCACCCGCCCCACTGGTTCTGGAATACCGAGAGTGTTACGCCGACAAACTGTCCATCGCCTTCGGCATCAAGGAAAACATAGTTTCCTTCCCCAGACTTGTTGGCCCAGCGCGGATCTTTGCGGGCCTCGTCAAAATTGTTCCCGTAGAAATTACCGTGATACCATCCCTGGCAAGGAACACATTGGCGGTACTGAGCATGGAAGTATCCAGTTCCTGCAGACAAAGAAGTTACACGGATCCAATCGATGTTCCAATAGAAGTCAGAAACTTCTTTTTCGCCTTCGTTCGTGACGGTAATTTTTCCATGCTTGCTGAAAGGCATGGGAAAATAACTGTTCAGTGCCTGGTCTGGATTGACCGTAATGGGAGCTGATTGAAATACCGTGTAAGTGCCAAGGCCCAGACCAAAGAAGTCGCCGATCGGCGCTTCCACACTCGGCTGGGTTTCGTCGTCCCAGTACATCCGCAGGACAATCTTCTTCAGGTGATAGACCTCGGACCATGCTGGAATGGTCGTCCAAAGATGACGGATTTCGCCCGGCCCGTCTTGGTCGAAGATCGTCAGGGTTTCCCCTGCGCGGAGACTGCGGTAATCGCCGTTGCGTCCGCTCTCATCGTAACTGGATGCCCGTTGGGATTCATAGTTCCCCAGCGTCGACAGATCGCGTACTGAAAACTGGGCCCATAAGCCCTGCGCGAACATCAAGGGGAACACCAGCAATCGGATGTATTTCATCACTTTCAAGTTTTCCTTCCAACGAAAAGTCCGCTCGTCCACAGGACTTAAACGACCAGCTTTGAATATATCCAGGTTAACCGTCACACCGACCGTTCGGCGGTGATCGCGAAAATCGTAAGCGCGGGTTGTTGGCCGTTCAGTTTACAGTTTAGGCTCTCGACGTGCCCCGGACCCACGGGAACTGACCAGAGAAGGATCCGATACAGTTCCCTCGCGGGATTCTTGACCAGCTCGGCGACCGCCTGTGCCGCTGTCGCGATCGGGTCAATGCGCGTCGATTCAATATCCGGTTCGATTGCGCGACTTCGATTCCGTGCCGAACTGGAAGTTCCTGTGTTTTGCCTCGCAAAACGCACCGTGTAGGTGGCAGCAATCTCGCCTCGCTTGCTTGGACCGGGTATCCCGCAGGGACCATGACCTGGCCTAGATATGGGAGTTGTGAACAGTCTGCACCGACCGGGATCGTGACTTCCGGGGATTCTGGAGTCAGAACAACAGGACGTACATGTCCGTCTACCGAGACTGACACAAAAGGTATTCCCGCAATCTGCAGTTTCGTTCTTTCCAAAGCAGGAAATTTCTTTCCTGTCCGCTCCCATTGATTCCGGGCCATGGGAGTCTTCGGCCAGTAATCCCGAACAGCTGCGACCAGGGCCGCCCAAGACTGCTGCGAAGCCGACAGATCAACTACACTCTGCAGCTCGACAACCTGGAATATGGCGCCGGGCTTGGCTGGCACCCACTTGAGCGGCAACACATCCGGTCGGACAGGTACCGGAAGAGTTTCCTGACGCAGCCCCTGAAAAAATCTTGTCATGGTCAGGTACCACTCCGGACGGATCTCACGCGACTCGGTCACGATCCCTGACAGCAGAATACCGTTCTGCGTGGGCCAGTCGATCCGGCTGTACTCTCGTATATCCTGCCACGACCAAAAAGAGTGACCGGCCAGCCGTTTCGACTCCATCAAATCAAGCAGAAGATCGGTGTCGAGTTCAGGGTAGATTGTCTGGCCCCGGCCTGTTCTCCAGCCCCACTCCGTGAAAACTAGCGGGCGGCTGGTGCCGAAGATCTCTGCGCTTTCCTCATAGGCACCGGCGTCTGGTGGGTACAGATGGTGGGTGAAGAAGTCCACGCCTGCCTGCTCAAGAATGGGTTTTGACTCTTTGGCAGACATCGAATTCGCGCATGACACCAGGCGACCCAGCGGATCAAGCTTTCGTAGGCGTTCTTTGCCTCCCCGTAAATAATCAACCGTCAGAGTGCATTCATTGGCGAGCAGCCATCCAAAAACCGAGGGGGAATTCCAATCGCGTTGAACAACGCGTTCCATGATCCGGTAACCGAGCTCGATCATGGTGGGCGGCATGGTCCTGAAATCCATATTCCAGTAACCGGGTTCCTCGGTGACCAGCAACCCGAGTTCGTCGGCCAATTCGACAACATAGCGGTAATGAGGGTAGTGTACGAGACGCACGAAATTGGCGCCCAAGGCCTTGATCATTCGCATGTCCTGCTGTAACTGTGCTCGACTCTGGGTAAAGCCCTGGTCTTTCCACATATCATGCCGGCAGACGCCGTGGAGGAGGATCGGCTTGCCGTTCAGGAGAAACTCCGACCCGCGAACGGTAAATTCGCGGAAGCCTGTCCTGCAGCTATAAGAGTCTTCGCCGCTTGTGCTCTTGAGGTGGACTTTAAGATCGTAGAGGTTCGGCTCATTCGGAGACCAAAGCGATGGGGCAACGACCTCGAAGGGAAGATCGACCGTGGTCGACCCTTGAGAATTTCGAACGTCTTGCTGGCGCGACCGACTTCCGAATTCCGTTCGAACAGCGCCACGTCGAGTTGTCCCGAAGAGGCCATCGTGGATGAAACGAAAACGCGCAGGGTGCACGAAACGCGCGTGTAATCGTTGTTCAACTGGTAGCTCAGTTGGGCGTTGTCGATATACGCCGAGGGGCGCAACTCGATGTAAGCGTCGCGGATAATCCCTCCATAGCCTTCCCACCCGGGATTGAGCCCCAGGGCGATTTCATCCTTCCCACCACCGCTCGGGTCTGGTGAAAGATCCGCAATGGCCACCTCGATCTGATTTACACCTTCTTTGGCCTGCTGCGTGAATTCGAATTCATGAGGGACGTACGGGATGGTGGTTCCGAGTTCCGCACCGTTCACAAAGACGCGGCCATGATAGGTGATCGCATCAAAATGCACCCAGGCGCGTTGTCCGTCAGAAAGACGCGGCAGGGGAATGTTTCGCTTGAGCCGATAAAAACCGAATGGATGCAGTGAAGAGGGGACCGTAACGTAGTCGAACAGCTTTCCTTCAACATGCCGTTCCCATCTGCCGCCGAGGTCAACTTGAGGACGGGTTGCAGGTTCCTTGCCAGACAGAGCGGCCATGGCGCTCAGCCACGCTGTGTTTGACATACTGCCAGCCAAGCCGGTTGCTTGCATTCTTGCCTTCTGTGCGTTCATGTTGGAATTCATCCCTCACCTCTCAATCCATATTATTGCGGTGGGTGAAGCGGATCGTGTATTCAAGCCTGCTCAGCCGTTATTGCGAAGATGGCAAGAGCCGGTTGTTGTCCGTTTAACCTACAGGTAACGCTGGTCAATTTCTCACCTTCCACTGGAACGGGATAAAGCAAAATCTGATACTGCTCGCGTGCCACATCTTTGACGAATAGCATGGCGCGCAGAGCCTCCGTCGCTTCGGCATCGATACGAGTGGCAACATAAACGAGATTGGACCTCGCCGCCTCGTACCCGTTGCGAATGGGGATGTCACGAGTCTTCCCAGATGCATAGCGAAGCGTGTATGTTGCGATGGTTTGGCCAACCTGTCCTTGCACTGGGTATCCGTCTGGAAACGTTACCTGCCCCAAAATGTGCAGCCGGCGGCATTCGAGACCCACGGGAATCACCACATCCGGCACTTCCGGAACCAGGATTAGCGGGCGGACATAATTGTTGACCACGGGGAAATGGAAGGGTACTCCTGCGACCTCCACTATCCCGCTTTTCCATAGCTGGAATTTTCGTCCGCTCCGTTTCCAGTGGTTGCGCGTAAACCAGTTGGGATCCCAGTACTTCTCGAGGCTGGCTTCAAATGCCGCCCAGGCCTTGGTCCGCTCTGGGCCTTCTGCAACCGCCTGGAAATCGACTGGGCTGAAGCGGCTTCCTCGCAGCCAGGGTATGCGCTTGAGGGGCAGGACCTGCGGAAGAATGTCTGGCTGCTCCTCATCATGACGGCGCCCTTCAAACAGTCGGGCCAGCTCCAAGTAAACGACGGCGCGAGGCTCCCTACCTTCGGTTACAACGCCCGACTCCAAGACACCATTTTTCATTTCGGGATCGATACGGCTGTATTCGCGCATATCCTGCCAGCTCCAGAAGGAGTGGCCCGCCAGTTGTTTTGCCTCCTGGAGGCTCAGGATGCGGTCAACGGTGTTCTGCATGACAATTTGGGACTGCCCGATAGCTTTCCCCCCCCACTCTGTGAAAACGAGGGGTCTGTCCTGTCCGTAATATTCCGCTTCCTCATTGAACTCATCGAGGTTGAAGGTATAAGGGTGCTTGGTGATAAAATCCATTCCGGCCTGCTCGAGGATTGGCTTGGCTTTTTCCTTGCTCATGCTGTTGGCAACGGTAACAAACCGATGCAACGGGTCTAATTGGTTGCATATAGCCTTCCCCTTGCGGAGCGCTTCGACCGTCAAGGTGGACTCGTTTGAAAGGAACCAGGCGAAGACGGAGGGAGAATTCCAGTCGCGCCGGATCGTTCTCTCCATGATCCGATAGCCCAAATCGATCTCGGACTGGGGCATCGTGTTGAAATCCATATTCCAGTAACCAGGTTCCTCTGACACGAGCAGCCCCAATTGATCGGCCAATTTGACGATGTAGCGATCGTGGGGATAGTGGACAAGACGGACGAAATTGCATCCCAGCGTTTTGATCATCCGCATGTCCTGTTCCATCTGCTGACGGGTCAGCGTCAAGCCCTGCTCCCGCCACATATCGTGCCTGCAAACTCCGTTCAAGATCACCGGTTTTCCATTCAGGATAAACTCGGGTCCCCGGGTTACCATTTGGCGAAATCCGGTATGGCAGCTCCACACGTCCTCCCCTTGCGGAGTAATCAGGCTCGCGCGTAGCTCATAGAGGTTGGGCGCCTCCGGCGACCACAAGGCCGGGTTATTCAAGTTCAGTGTCATGTTCGCTTCGTTATCGCCGGCGGCCAACCGCAGAGACTGTTCGGACTTCGCGACTTCAAAATTCCCTTGGAATAGGGAGACTTTGATCTGCCCTTTCCCCTCGCTTGCTGAAGAAAGGTACAGTCGAACTTGACAGGCGGCTTGGGAGTAATTGTTCGACAGCTGGTAACTCAGGCGCGCGTTGTCAATGAAGGCTGCCGGCCGCACCTCGATGTAGGTGTTACGAATGATTCCGCCGTAGGCTTCCCAGCCCAGATTGACTCCTAACGCGATGGCATCCTTCCCATCACCGGTCGGTTCGGGGATGAAGTCTGCGATAGCCACTTCAATATGATTTTTGCCTTCCTTTGCTGACTGTCGAGAGATCTCGAAATCATACGGGACGTATGGGATCGTTGTCCCGAGTTCCAATCCATTGGCAAAAACGCGGCCATGGAAATTGATGGCCTCAAAGTGGATGAAGGCACGCTGATTCAGGGTGAGTTTGGGAAGAAGGATGTCGCGCGTCAGGCGATAAAACCCTGAAGGGTGGAGCGAAGAGGGAACATGAACCACGTCATACAGATCCGTACCAATGAAACGTTGCCACTCTCCGTTCAGGCTGATGCGGGAACGGCCGCGTGGCGCGTCCTCGCCAGCAGATGACTCCAGATTTCCCAGCGCCGACGGTGTAGCTGTCAGCAACGATGATGCACCCAGCGAAGCGACAAATCTTCGACGGTTGATCATTTCATGCCTCCAGACCCTGCACGTTTACAGTATGTTTGCGCGGAACTAGACAGTTTCATACGGATGCATTCAGAATTCGCATCCCCCAGGTATTTGGGGTCGCCAATAAGCTCTTCGATGCGAAAAATTAACCATCGTTTACGACATTCACCCGGCAGAGTCAAGCGAAAACGCGAATCGGAACGCATTCCGACAGAATAATTGCGCTTGGATTGCCCCTTGATACCGGTAAAGATTCTTCTGGCTCTAGATCCGGACGACCATCCCCGATTCATTGCGGATTGGCTGAATGACAAAGCCGCGCGGAGATTCCGGTTCCGTGAGCCTCCAAAGAATGGTACAGAACTTTTTGTTAGATTATAATAGGATGTCGAAGACGACGGAATTGTGAAGGAACCGCAGAAGCTGGCCCCTATCAGCCATGTCCCAGTCCACCTGACCTATCATTCACGCATTGTGGAGAAGCCATCATGACGTCCAGAGAGCGAGTGCTTCGTGCCATCAATCATCAGGAAACTGACCGCGTCCCCATCGATTTGGGAGCAACGCGCCAATCGGGGATTTCGGCATCATCGTATCACCGTCTCAAACAGTATCTTGGAATCCGATCCACCACCCGGGTTGTCGATCTCATCCAGTTTCTGGCTGATGTCGAGCAACCTATACTTGACCGTTTTGGGGCTGACGCCATTGGCGTGTTTCGGCCCGAAACGAATCCAGGAATTGCGATTAGGAAGGAGAATTGGAAACGTTGGCAATTACCTGACGGCACTCCGGTTGAAGTCCCTGGCGACTTTAACCCTGTCCTTGAGCCGGACGGCAGCTTTGTCATGATGCGCGGGAATGTTCCCATTGCGCGTATGCCCAAGGATGGGTTCTTCTTCGACCGGCTGGAGAAATTCCCCGGCGCCGCACATGTCGACGTTGACAAGTGGCAGCCGCACCATTGGACAAATGAAGAGTTGGAATTCGTTCACGCCCAAGCAGAATGGCTTTATGGAAACACCGAATATGCGCTCGTCTGCTGCGTGAACCCACCTCAGGAATTATTCACCGGAATGGGCACGGGAGATTTCGAGGCCTGGTGGGCGACGCTGGCCAGTGAGCCCGAGTATGTCCGTGAATTATTTGAAAAGACCGTGTCGGTCTGGATGATCAACCTGAAGAGGTTTGCCAATGCCGTTGGTGACAAGGTCCATATCCTTCAGCTAACGGACGATTTTGGCACACAGCAGTCCCTGCTGCTCTCCATCAAAATGTTCCGTGACCTCTTCCTGCCTTATTACAAGCGAGGCCTCGACTGGATTCATCAAAATACCAAAATGAAAGTATTGCTGCATTCGGATGGAGCCATTTTTACCTTGATCCCATCCCTGATCGAAATGGGGGTGGATATACTGAACCCTGTGCAAGTCAATGCGAAAGGGATGGATCCGCTGAAGCTCAAGCAGGAATATAAAGGCAAGATTGCCTTCTGGGGCGCTGCCGCCGACTGCCAGAAGACCCTTCCGTTTGGGACGCCAGAAGAGGTCGCCTCCGAAGTCGAGTACAACGTCAAAGCCTTGGCGCCTGGAGGCGGGTTGGTTTGTGCGGCCGTCCATAACATCCAGAC
>JAXLQK010000064.1:0-33150 GCA_046331665.1 Terriglobia bacterium
TAACAAAGAACCCAATTGACGTTTCCGATACTATAAAAAGGCTCCGGGGTATTGGGTTCAAGCTCCGCCGTTTTCTTATAGTATTTCTTGGCATTCTCGAAGTCCCGCATATTGAAATAAATGCCCGCGATTCCCTTTACGGAGCCAACGTTTTTGGGATCCTTCTGAAGTACGATTTCGAAGGCCTTGATGGCCTCTTCCCCGATCTTCTTGTTTTCTTCAGATTCCCCGCCCGGTTGATACTGTGCAGCGTAGGCCGTGGCTAGGTACAAATGAGCACCAAGCAGGTCTGGATCCAGATTCACGGCATTCTGAAAGTGTTCGACCGCTGTCTCGTATTTGGCATCCTTGAACGATCGAACTCCTTTGTTCAACTCATCTCTGGCTTTGAGTTTGGAACAACCCGTCAAGACAATCCCCAGCAGGGGAAGAAGGACTGCTGCGGTTCTTATTCTGAACTTCATTGAATTCCTCCACAATCCCGGTTTTTCAGAATGAAGGCGGCGAGAGGGTGATTCGCTTCTCTTCGCAAAGTGCCTTGAATTAAGTCAATACAGCGCCCCGTCCAAGGCCATTAGGGGGCTCGACGGAGTCTTTTACCTTGAAGAGATCAAGCCCGCTGATCGCGACGGGCAAAAAGAGGAGACCCGAAGCAAGAACTCCTCTCGATCCTAACTGGGGTCAACCCAATTTTACTGTCCGGATTGAATCTTTTCGGTGATCAGCCCGATCTTGTCGACTCCAGCCCCTTTGGCGATGTCAATAATATCGACAACGCTATTAAAGAAGAGCTTGGAGTCGGCTTGGACAAACATGACTCTGTCATTCCGAGTCTTAAAAATATCCGTCAGTCGATCGCCCAGCTTATCCTTGGTAACCGATTCCTGATTGATCTTAAGATTCTCCGACTCATCCACTGAGACGACAACTGTTCGATCCGAACTCTCCGGTTCTACTGGCTTCCCAGGCGGTGGGGGCTGCGGAATATTTGCATCCAAGCCTCGCGGAATCAAAGGCGTGATCACCATGAAAATAATCAGGAGCACCAGCAAGACATCGATGAGGGGGGTGACATTGATATCCGCCCTTGCCCCTGATGTACCTGCGCTCATTGCCATAATAAAATTCCTCCGCAAGTCAAATTGCTTACTGACCTGAATCTTTGCCTTCAACTCGGGCGGTTAATAAACCCAAGGTATCTACACCGGCAGAACGCACGATATCGACTACATCCACCACATCCCCATACTTGGCGCGCCGGTCACTCTTGATGTAGACGGTCTTATCAGTTTTCGCGGCCAACATGTCCTTGACCTTGGCACTCAGGTTGTCTTTGATCGGGATCTGATCGGAGCCAACATAAAGCTTTGCATCCCGAGTCACGACGACAACGATGGCGTCGTCGCGGTCTGCCTCGCGCATTTCACGTGGATTCTTAGTTTTAGCCAGATCAACGCTAAAATTTTTCTGCAAAAGTGGTGTGACCACCATAAAGATGATCAGCAACACCAACATAATGTCCACCATCGGGGTGACGTTGATATCGGCAATGGCGCCTTTATCCCCACCCCCCGCTGCCATAGCCATTAGCGCTTACCTCCCCTTCGCTTGAGGAAATAGTCAATCAACTCTGACGAAGAGTTATTCATCTCAACGCCAAAGGATTCGATTTTGCTGTTGAAGTAGTTAAACATCCAGACGGCAGGCACGGCCACGAAGAGTCCAAAAGCCGTGGTAATGAGCGCTTCGGAAATACCGCCAGCCACAGCCGAAAGACCGGTGGACTTTTCGCTCGACATGCCTTGGAAGGCGTTGATGATCCCGAACACCGTACCAAACAGTCCGACGAAAGGAGCCGTACTTCCAATAGTGGCCAGACCGCTGATGCCACGCTTCAATTCCGCATTGGTAATCGCCGTCGCTCGCTCCAGGGCTCTTTTGGAAGCTTCGACCACTTCACCCGGAATCTCGGCGCTAATCTGATGAGCCTGGAATTCCTGCAGACCCGCCACAACAACCTTCGCCAGATGGCTCTTCTTGTTCTGCTCGGAAACATTGATCGCTTCGTCAATCTTGCCTTCCTTGAGGCACCCGGCAACCAGGGGCGCAAATTCCCGGGATTGCTTGCGAGCGGCAGAGTATGCCAACAGGCGGTCGATCATGACTCCGATGGACCAAGCCGACATGATCGCCAGCACGAGGATGACGGATTTCGCCACGGTACCCGACTGACGCCACATCGTGATCAGGTCGAACCCGATCTCGCCGTCCAATAAGGAAATTGCCAGCAAATTCAACTTATAAAAAAGCATTTCGAAAGTACCTCCTATGGTTGACTAAAGATTTATTGAATCGATTTTCTTGGGGGGAAACCGCGTGAGCCGCACTGCCTCCCCTTTCCAATGCTCCAGGGCCCGGACCAAGTACCTTCCTCAGCCACTCAAATTGAAATTCACCGTGACCTGAGTGACCACTTCCACAGGTTCACCATTTAAAAGGGTTGGCTTATACTTCCATTGCCGCACGGCATCCATAGCCGCCTGCACAAGCAGTGGATGGCCGCTCACGACCTTTAACTGCTCCACGCTCCCCTGCTTATTGATGATCGCTTCCAATACGACGACCCCTTGTATTCTTGCTTGTTTGGCCAAGGGGGGATACGGGGGTTTTACCTGACGGATTAAATTGGCTTGCTGCACGTTGCCACCCACCCGGACACGTTGGGGTGGCTTGGGCGCTGCGGGAGGGGGAGGCGGGGGGGGCGGCGGGGCGACGGAGGAAGGCGCCCCTCCAATCACGCCGCCAATGACACCACCAATCTGCCCACCTGGGACACCCCCGGGAACTCCACCCACAACTCCGCCTACGGCGGCCTCGGGCGGTGGACCTTCATCAACCACCATCTTGATATCCTTTGGAATTTCCACCGGCGCGCGGAAGGTTCCGTCATCCACCACTTTCTTGACGGTCTTCACGGCCACCGTGGGAGCTGGTGGCGGAGGCGGCGGAGGCGGGGGAGGCGGGGGCGCCACCAATGCCGTTAACTGTTGCATGGACCCGGAAAGGGTTTCAGGAAACAAGAGCGGGATAAGAATCAAGACAAAAACCAAGCCTATATGGATGATGATCGACAGGGTCATCGTCAATGGCGTTTTTGTCCTCGATCTCGAAGATGTTGACTCCAGCATTTGGTCAAACATACTAACGACCTCCTTCCGGCTCAATTCGCCCAGAGGAAAATTTGTCCCTACCTATTCACAATTTCTTTTCGAAAAATGAAAATAAATAAGGCGCTGCCCTAAACCTTCGCAGCTTTTGCTACTACCTTCTTCCTGTCTTGGTAATCGTACCAAATCACTAGGAGGGGACTGGCAATAGCAATAGAGGAATAGGTCCCAATTATAATCCCAATCACCATGGCAAATGCAAATCCGTTTATCACTTCTCCTCCAAAAATGTAGAGGGACAAGACCGTGATAAAGGTCAATCCAGAAGTCAAAATCGTTCGGCTCAGGGTCTGATTAATGCTCTTGTTGATGACGTTCGTCAAGGACTCTCTCCGCAAGATCTTCAGATTCTCGCGAATTCGATCAAAGACCACGATCGTATCATTCATGGAGTAGCCAACCAGCGTCAGCAAAGCCGCGATGACAGTTAAGGAAATCTCTTTATTAAAGAAAGAAAAGAAGCCGAGGGTGATGATGACGTCATGGAAAACGGCGAGAACAGCGGCCGTGCCGTAAACAGCCCCCTTGAACCGCCAGGCAATGTAGATGAGCATCCCACCCAAAGCATAGAGGGTCGCTGAAATGGCCTGCTGCTGCAACGCCTTACCGACTTTGGGCCCGACAATTTCGGTTTTGACGATCGAAAAATCACCCAAATAAGAGTGGCCGCGCAACAGAGTCACCAGCTCATCAGAGAGCCCCGCACCGCTTTTCAGCTCATCAAAGCTCTTCAAGATCCCGCCATGGGAATCCCGGTAGCCCAAAATGGATTTCGAGAGAGTGGGAACGGAATTAATCCCCGCCATACCACCTTTTTGCAAAAGGGCATTTAACTCCGGGACAGCCCCCAAGGCTGCCTCCATCCGGACAGAGCCGATATTGTTCAGGTCAAACTTGACCCCGGGCTGGGCATCGGTCGGGCGAAACGTCAAGTTGAGCGTTTCCGCAATCTTGGATTGCCCCTGGTCCAGGTCGGTACTGCTCGCTGTCACCTTTTGATCCAGACTAATAATCACCTCGTGATCGCTCTCGAGCCCGTAGCTTTGAATCGTACTATCGCCCAAACCCCGCTGCTTGAGTGCCGTTCTTATACTATCGAGATGGGGCTTTTCCTTAAACTTCACATAAACGAGGGTGCCGCCGCTGAAATCGATCCCGTAGCGTGGGCCGCCTTTTATGGCTAGCGAAATAAGGCTGACCACAAACAAGGCAAAAGACGCACCGATAAGAATGTTTTTCTTCCCGATCCAATCAATATTTACGCTTCTGAAAAACTGCATCGTGAACCCTTATTCTTCCTAAGTAGATCTCAGACGCTGGATCTCCCAGGTGATTAGACAAACCAAGTTACCAAAAAGTTCCAAGAGAAGTGCCCGAGGGATTGCTTGCCTGAAGTTTCAAATGCTGAGGGTTTCCTTGCGGCCCGGCCCACTCAGCACCCAGTCGAACAGGAACTTGGAAACGAAGACAGCCGTAAACAGGTTGGCCATCAACCCCCAAAACAGGACCACCGCAAATCCCTTCACTGGCCCCGTCCCAAAAATAAATAAGAAGAGAACCGAAACGATCGTGGTGACGTGGGTATCAACGATCGTCACAAAGGCCTTTGAGAAGCCGACATTCACCGACGAGACAACATTTTTTCCGCTCCACAACTCTTCACGGATCCTCTCAAAAATCAACACGTTAGAGTCCACGGCCATACCGATCAAGAGCACCACGCCGGCAATGCCTGGCAGGGTTAACGTGGCTTTGATGTAAGCCAAAGCGGCCAGCAGAATAATTAGGTTCAAGATAAGGGCGATGACTGCATTGACCCCTGACATCCGATAGTAAACGAGCATGAAGAGGACAACCGCTACCAAGCCTACAATGGAAGCCACAATCCCCTGGACGATGGAATCATTCCCCAACGAGGCTCCAACTGTCCTTTCCTCCAGATAAGTGATGGAGGCCGGGAGGGCGCCCGAGCGCAATACCAGCGCCAGGTCGTTGGCTCGCTCCAGGGTAAAGTTGCCAGTGATTTGGCCGGAGTCGCGAATCTGACTGCGAATACTCGGAGCTGACTGGATCTTTCCATCCAAAACAATGGCCAGCTGCTTGTTGATATTTTCTCCAGTGATTCTCTCGAAGCGGGAGGCCCCGTCGGTTGTCAGGTTAAAGCTCACCGCGGGCTTCCCGAATTCGTCGGTGCTCGGCTGGGCGGTCCGCAGGTCTCTTCCCGTAATGGAAGCGACTTTGTTCACAAAATACCACTCTTCACTGCTCTGGCCGGATTCCCGGACGTGGGGCAACAGCTCCTTCCCCTCGGGAACGACTCCATTGTACTGGCTCAGGGCTGCCGGCCTCGACGGAAATGGCCCAAATCCAGGCTCAACCAGCTTCAACTCCAAAAGGGCTGTGGATTTGATGATATCTTTTACCCGGCTCGGATCGTCCACGCCAGGAAGCTGAACCAGGATCTGGTATTCGTCTGCCGGCCCATGCTCTTGAATGACCGGCTCGGTAACTCCGAGCTGATCGACCCGGTTCCGGATTGTCTGGATGGCCTGCTGGACTGAACCGCTTCGAATCTGTTTTTCAACGCTTGGTTTCAGGGTCAACAAGTAGGAGTTGGGGACGCCTGCAAGTTCTCCCCGGTCCCAGGTCTGGAAAGATTCATCGATGGCCGCTCGGACATCGGAGGAATTCTTGGGATCCACTTCGCGGATTTCGATATGGTTCAAATCCCGTTTGCGGACATCCGAAAAGGCGATCTGCCGCGAGCGCAACTCTTCTTTCATTCTCTCGACGGCCAAATCCGTTTCAATATTCACGGCATCATCGGTGACCACCAGCAGAATCAAATGCATTCCACCTTTGAGGTCTAAACCAAGATGAATTCTTTCTTTGACTTTAGTGACGCTGGGCGGGAACCCTGTAATCCCCAAGATACAGACAACCGTGACCAACAAGATGACTGCCAACTTCCAACGTAATTTCTTACGCATTCAAAGAAAACCTCAAACTGCGATCGGAATCGAGACCAATTTCTGGCCGGACGCTATCATTCTTCATTCTGCTTGGCAACAATTGCATTCTTCGATACTTCAATTTTGACCTGTTCTGCAATCTTCAGGTGGATGCGGTCGTCTTTGATCCCGGCCACCACTCCATAAATTCCACCGGAGGTGATGACTTTGTCCCCATTTTTCAGATTGTCCAACATCTCTTGGAGGGCTTTTTGTCGTTTTTTGTTGGGAAGAAATACGATGAAATAGAAGATGAGACCGATGACGAGGAAAATCAGAGGTTGGACAAATACGGGACTCGGCTGTCCATTGGCTGCCAATAGCGCCAAAAAAGACATGAAACCTGCCTCCAGACAAAAATTCTTTATCCCTTAAGGATTGACGTTGTTACTCTTGCGTGTGTACTAGGAAGATCAGGGCAATCTGGGATCGGTCTTCAGCACGAAAGGCTGAAGCTAAGACCTTGCAGCTTTTCCGAATTGTATTTTATTGATCAATCGAGAAGCGGAGAACTGGGCTGACTGCCTCGTCGCATCAAAATCGTTTACCCGACTTCTTGCTTCCTTTTGAACTCCGTTAAGAAATCAAGATACCTGCAGGACGTGATAGCATCCCTAATTTGCCGGAGGGTGTCAAGATAAAAGTAGAGATTATGGTGGGTGTTGAGCATGGCCGAAAGGATCTCATTCGCCTGGAAAAGATGCCTCAAATAAGCCCGACTATAGCGGCGGCACACGAAACAGCCGCACGCTTCATCGATCGGCCGCTCGTCTCGTGCATAACGCGCATGTTTGATCACCAGATGGCCTGAGTGTGTAAATAACCAGCCGTTACGCGCATTCCGCGTCGGCATCACACAATCAAAGAGATCGATGCCAAGCGCCACGCATTCCACAATATCCAGCGGCGTCCCGACTCCCATCAGGTACCTCGGGCAAGAGGAAGGCATCCACCGGGTGCTTTCTGCCGTCATCTCATAGAGTAAGGCTTTGGGTTCCCCCACCGAGAGACCACCAATGGCGTAGCCAGGAAATTCGAGGTCAACCAGGCGCAGTAAACATTCCTTTCTCAATTCCGGGTAAATTCCCCCTTGCCCAATTCCAAAGAACCATTGTTCGTGAGGATGTCCCAGGCTGAGCGGTCGGGTAAGGGCTTCCTTGGAGCGGGCGGCCCAGCGTAAGGTTCGTTCCATGGACTCCCTGGCCACCAGAAAATCACTTGGGTAGGGCAAGCATTCATCCAGGACCATCGCGATATCCGCCCCCAGGGCCTGTTGAATGGCAACGGCCTTTTCAGGAGTGAGCAGGTGAGATGAGCCGTCCAGATGCGAGCGGAAGGAGGCCCCTTCCTCGGAAATATCTCGCAATTCGCTGTGGCTGAAGACTTGAAACCCGCCACTGTCGGTCAGGATGGAATGGGGCCAGGCAATGAATCGATGCAACCCTCCCATTTCATGCACTAATTCGTGTCCCGGTCTCAAATAAAGGTGATAGGTGTTTCCCAGAATGATCTGCGCGCCCAGCTCTTCGAGTTGAGACTGTTCCATGGCCTTCACCGTCCCGGCGGTCCCAACGGGCATGAAAACCGGGGTATCGATTTCTCCATGATCCGTGACGAGCTTACCCACACGCGCTTTGGTGAGGGGGTCTTCTTTGAGGATTTCGAAACGCAAAACAACTCCCTTTCGTATTTTCTCAGGCTGTATCAGGAATTCGGGACTTGCGTGTTGGAAGCGGCTGGCTCCGCCAAATGACACCACACGCGATGCGAGGAAGACAGATTGAGCTCTCTTGGCTCTTCAACCCGGCAGCGGTCGACGGCCAGCGGACAACGGGTATGAAAACGGCAGCCGGCCGGCGGATTTAGCGCACTTGGCATCTCTCCCCCCAAAAGAGCCTTCCGACCGGAGCCGTCAAGGCGCGGAACCGAGTCCAGAAGGATTTGGGTATAGGGATGTCGCGGATTTTGAAAAATCTCTTCTGCCGTGCCCACTTCGGCCAACTTCCCAAGATACATCACTCCAATCCGCGAGCTGATATGCTCGACGATAGGAAGGGAGTGGGAGATGAAGAGATAGGTCAATTGAAATCTTTCCTGCAAATCCTGGAAAAGATTCACGATTTGCGCCTGAATCGAAACGTCGAGCGCGGACACGGGCTCGTCTGCCACAATTAATTTTGGCTTTAAAGCTAACGCCCGGGCAATGCTGATCCTCTGCCGCTGGCCGCCGCTGAATTCGTAGGGATACTTGGCAAGGGATCCCTTGTCCAAACCGACGGCATCCAGCAAATCATGGATTCTGGATAGACACTCCTCCTTCCCGCAAAGCCTGTGGATGCGAAACGGTTCCTCCAGAATTTGCAGGACGGTCATGCGAGGATTGAGCGACGAGACAGGATCCTGAAATACCATTTGGAGATGCCGGCGAATTTGTCTCAGGGCCTTCCCCTTGAGCATCGTCAGGTCCTGCCCGTCGAGCAGAATCTCCCCGGAATTCGGCTCGAGCAAACGAAGCACGCAATGACCGAGAGTTGATTTGCCACAACCAGACTCGCCCACCAAACCAAAGGTTTCTCCGGCCTCGATCGTCAGCGAGACGCCATCCAATGCTTTGACAACCAACTTACGCCCGACATTATTCGACGACTGGGCGGGGAAATATTTCTTGAGATTGCGAACTTCAAGCAAACTCATGGACCCTTTCTCCAAAACCATTCGCAAAAGGGGGAAGCAGATCGTCTCATACTGCAGTTACCAGGCTCTCTCACTCGAATTTTACACATCGAACTTCACGACCGGGAACGGGATGCAAGAGCGGGATGGGAATCGTCGTGCACCGTTCCCCCAGCTGTTCCGGACATCGAGGCTGAAACGGGCAGCCGGCCGGGAGTTTGAGGAGATTGGGAACGGATCCTGGAATCGAGGCCAATCGGTGCTTTGCTGTTGTGTCTTGTCCTGTTCGAGGGAGAGAACGGATCAAACCGGCTGTATACGGGTGCATTGGATGAGTGAGGACTTCCGCAGTGGGACCGTACTCGATGATTCTTCCCGCATACATGACGGCTGCAAAATCTGCAACATGTGCAATCACGCCCAAATCGTGAGAGATGAAAATCATGGAAAGATGAAGTCGTTCTTTCAGGTCCAACAGCAGATCGAGGATTTGGGCCTGAATCGTAACATCCAAAGCGGTCGTGGGTTCATCGGCAATCAAGAGCCGCGGATTTGTAACCAGCGACATGGCAATCATCACCCGCTGACGAAGACCTCCCGAAAGTTGATGGGGATAATCGCCAAAGCGATGTTCGGGAGAAGGGATGGCCAAAGCACGCATGATCTCAAGAGCACGGGCTTTGGCTTCTCTGGAGGAGATTTCTTCGTGTGCCTGAAGGGCTTCGCAAATCTGGTTGCCGACGCTAAAGACCGGGTTCAGGGCAGTCATCGGCTCCTGAAAGATCATGGATATTTCCTTGCCTCGAATGCGGCGCAATTCGACCGGGCCAAGGTTCAGCAGATTTATAGAATCCGGGGTAGCACTGCCGGGTGAGTATGAAATTTCACCGTTACTGATTTTCCCTGGAGAAGGGACCAGCCTGAGGATGGAGAGCGCCGTCAAACTCTTGCCGCTGCCAGATTCTCCTACCAGCCCCAATGTCTTTCCCCGTTCAAGCGAGAAAGATACGTCATTTACCGGGTAGACCGGGCCGCCAGGAGTGGCAAATTGGGTGATGAGATGGTGAACCGTCAGGAGGGGTCTTGCCGCGGCATTCATGACTTATTTCCCAAAGTCGATTTCAAATGACCCACTCAACTGCCCTCAGACTTCACTTGATTTGAACCGCAAAGGCCGCCAAGGAAAAACAGACGCCCAAGTTCTCCGTGCACTGTTCGATTCTCCCACATTCCTAACCTCTACGCAGGTAGAGTAAGAATCATTTGTCATTGTCCAGTGGTCATCGGTCATTTAGCATCGTTTGAAGATCCAAAATGCGAAATGAACGCTGACCAATGTCAAATGGCAGTTAAGAAATCACAAATAAACATTATCCGATAACAAATCATCCCTCCTTTGGCATACTTTGGCATACTTTGGCATACTTTGCGTCCTTGGCGTTTCCATTTCTCTTAATTTCATTTTGTTGGAATGGCAAAGATTCAATCGAGCACCCATTCTGCCCTTCGCATAAACAGGACCTATTCTGGGGTTGGAACGATTGAGTAAAAAGGGCGGATTCAACAGCCTACTCGACCTGTGCCAGCCTGCGGCCTTCGGCCATCATCTGGTCCACTTGTTTCTCAGTCTTTGCTTCACAGTAAATTCTAAGGAGTGGTTCTGTTCCGGATTGGCGGAACAGGATCCAACTCTCGTCCTCGAAGACGAGTTTCGTTCCGTCCAAGGTGTCAACCCTTTCCAGCGTCAGTCCGGAGTATTGGCGGGGAGGGGAATCACAGAGCTGCCTGACCAGTTCCTGCCCAACAGGCAGGGGAACATGCAGATCATTTCGCTGGAAATGAAATTCTCCATACTCCTTCCACAAGTCCAGAACCATGTCACGGAGGGTCTTCCCGCTTTCGGCCACCGCTTCGAGCATCATTAAATTGAGAAGGATGCCGTCCCGCTCGGGAATATGATTCTTGATCCCCACGCCACCGCTTTCTTCTCCCCCAATCAGGACATCTTCACGCAGCATCACGTCTGCAATATTTTTGAAACCGATGGGAATGGTTTCGAGAGCCAGTCCCAGTTTCCGACAAATCTTGGCAACCAGAACACTCTGGGAAAACGTTCGGACCACCTTGCCCGTCCACTTGCGCTTCTGCACCAGGTGGTGGATCAGCAGACAAAGGACTTGATGCGTATTGACATAACCGCCCTGATGATCCATGACACCTAATCGATCCGCGTCTCCATCCGTCGCCAACCCCAGGTCGGCCTGATCTTCCAGGATGGCGGTTTTCAAGGGGCCAAGATTTTCCGGCATGGGTTCAGGAAAAACTCCCCCAAACAGCGGATCGGGATTCGAGCGGATGGTGCGGCTGGCTATCCCGTACTCCCGCAGGATCTCTTCCAGGAGCCGAAGGCCATTTCCATGCATGGAATCAAACAGCACCTTGAGCTTTGCCTTCCGGATCGTGTCAAAATTAATGAGCGATTTAAGGTGAGTAAAATACTCCCGGCCAGGAGAAACCAGCCTGATCTCGGTGGAAGCTCTCCCTCCGCTCAACTTTCGCGGGGCCGTTTGAAACAGGGCAGACTCAATTTGCCGAACGACATCAGGTGTAGCCGACCCCCCGAAAGGCGCCTTGAACTTGATGCCTAGAAACTCCGCTGGATTGTGACTGGCGGTGACCATGACACCCCCAGCCAACTGGCGTCGCTTCGTTTCATAGGAAACGTAAGGTGTCGGGAAGGGGCGGTCTAACAACTCGGTCTGATAATGATTGGCGGCGAGAACCTCTGCCACGCAACGGGCAAAGCGGCCTGCCATAAAGCGCGCGTCGAAGCCGATGAGCACCTCTCGTCGAACCGGCTGCTGGGTCTCGAGGTAATCGGCAATGGCCTGGGTGACGATCTCTACATTAGCGAAAGTGAAATCCTGGGCAATGACCCCTCTCCAGCCATCCGTTCCAAATTTGATCGCGCTCAAGAAGGAATTCTCCTCGCTGGATTTGCTCTGGGATGTGGACATCTAAGAAGTATGAAATTCAGGGGGTTAACCCTGGAAGGGAACTGTAATCGGTTACGACCGAGCGATCGCCAATCATGACTCCTGACCCAATCATGGCTCGTTGCCCGATCCGGCACTCGTTCCCGATGATACAACCGCTGAGTCTGGCGTTAGCACCAATGCTGACGCCAGACCAGACTACGCAGTTTTCGATGATACATTCGTCCCCGATTTGGCAGTTATTCCCAATACAAGACGAACGAATTTGAACATTCCTTCCCAGCTTGGCTCCGGCGCCAACAATGGAACGGGAATCCACAACTGAATCTCCCGGGTCGGAGTCTAAGCTTCCTCCAGGGCCAAAAATTAAGCTGGAGTCGAATGGGGGGTGAAACCGCCGATGCAAGAGATCTTGATGAACCTGCATGTACTTCTGCGGGGTTCCGATATCAATCCAATATCCGCCGGATACATAAGCATCGACCCGCCTTTTTTCTTTCAGGAGTGTAGGGAAGACAGCCCGTTCAAAGGAAAAGTTCTGCCCGGGGGGAATTTGCCGCAAGACATCGGGTTCGAGAATATAAGTACCGGCATTAATCGTATCGCAAGTGATTTCATCTTTACCGGGCTTTTCCAAAAATCGGGTGATGCGCCAGTCCGTTTCCGTCTCCACCAAACCATAGGCTGAGGGGTTTTCCACGCGCGTCAAAACCAAGGTGGCCGTAGCTTTTCGCAAACGGTGCTGGGCGATCACCTGGCCCAGGTCCAGATCACACAAGATGTCTCCGTTGAAAACGACAGTGGCATCGTCGAGGAGTGGTTCTGCGTTCTTATAAGCGCCGGCCGTACCTAAAGGCGATTGTTCGACAACATAATGGATCCGGCTACCCAAAAGAGGAACCATCTCCCGGAACGCTTCGATTTTTCGAGGCTGATATCCCAGACTTAAAATCACTTCGTGAACTCCGTACTGCTTAGAGCAACTCAATTTGATAGCGGAGGAAAGGAATGTTGCAAGACGGGAACGACTGGCTTGGGAGTACCAAGGTGAGTGGGCGAAGTCGGAGTTCCTTCACCTCCAGCTAAGATAACAGCCTTCATGCCACGACCTCAAAGCCTGCGATTCTTTTAGGAATCTCGTCAAAATCGATACTATCAACTTAGGCACTCTAGCACCAAGGCAGGCCATTTCTTCGATATATCCTGCGACAAGCGCTCGCAAACGTTTCAACCATTTCATCTGCTAAATAAAACCTTCCTATTGCGCTTCACCAACTGCAAAAGCTGGAGACGACGGGAAAGAGCGGGTGATTCCAGAACAACGTAGATTGCGCTTCAGTAAAGTAATGGACGCTGAACGTTCAGGTCGACCGCACCCGTGACGCAAACCCTGCACGGAATCGCATCCTGCTCCTCCGAGTCCGTTTTCTCCCATCTGACTTGGCGGCGGCTGTACATGCAGTCAGGCCTTACCGAAACCGCGCCAGCCTCGAAGAGGATCCAGCTTAAGCGGGAATCCAACCGCTTGCCAGAAACGTTAGGGGTGCAACCCGAAAAGAGTTGGCATCAACCAGTTCCAAAGATGCGGGACGGAAGCCTGGCCGAATCTACCGCTATCGTCAAAAACAGCAGGCTCTTCCAGCAATAACATCCAAATTGGCTTTCTCATCGTCTCTATCCTTTCTCAATCTCGTCGTAGATATCCTGCAGTCGCCAGCGCAAATGAATCACTGCGTAGTGTTTGCTGAAAGGAGCGTATTCAGGCTTAACCCTGTTTCCGCCGCCAGCTCTTTGAAACTACGACCTTCGATCTCGCTGAAATAAACACCTCACGCCATTAATGGAGAAGTTCATCGGCTGCCTGTTCCAGTTCTTCCAACAGGACGCTTCGTGCGCCAGGCAGCCTCCAGGCCCGGCCTCTGTCGATGGCAGAATATCCTCTGAGATAATTCTCCACAATATCGGTGACTTGCACCGGATCATTGATCGATGACTCCGGCTTTCTTTTGCAAAAACGGTCAGCCGATCAATTTCAGGCGACCTGGAAAGCAGCCAGGCCCCAACCTTCTCGATTGGCTTCAAACCCGCAATAGACTTCGACGAGTTCATAAAACACGCTCCTGGAGAATATCTTTGCGTCAGCCTTATCCAGCTGCCCGCACTCCAGATGAAGCTTTTTTGGGCCGAGCCTTTTCAGACTCAATCACTTCACAATCCTTTGGTCGTATTCGGCGGTCATTGGCTCCAGGCGCTCGTCGCGTTCATCTAATGATAGAGACGGTCGACGCGGTTGGATATTTTAATCATCACGAAATCAAATGGAAGGAGCTTTTGGAATTGTTTTCTCGCAGACGGCGAGACTTAGCTTATTGTCTCACATGCAATTATGGTATCGAATGAAACTCCGGCGGGGGAAAAGAAATGATTCATTGCAAGGGGGCGGATGACCAATCAGTTGATTCAGGCGTCACGTTGTAATAAACTATCCGTTGCATCAGCAGATTCCGCTGCAGACCGCCTGGTTTTGATTTGTCCCCCGTGGTGAGTGTAGCTCAGTTGGTAGAGCGCTGGATTGTGGCTCCAGTGGTCGTGGGTTCGATCCCCATCACTCACCCCAATCACCCGCTTCGCTTCTTCGTGCTCTTCTTCTCTTCAAGATCCTTCAGGCAAATGGGAAAAAACATACTTACGATTCTCAGGGAAAGTTAATCAAGGTGACGGAACCTTACCCCACAGGTTCCAACTTCCAGGACCAACGGATTATGTTCAGGACATTCTGGGCAGCGGAGTGAACTGAGCCGGAGCGTGTTGATTTATTTGATGTGACCCCTTTTTGCTCCCAAAAAAATGAAATTAGTCGGCGTTGAAACAAAAGAATTTGTTACGGCGTTTTCAATTTATGTAGTGCTATTTGTCACCTCGCTTGGAATGTTTCCCTCTTGGCGGAGTTTTGACCCTCCCTTAGTCCCAGGGATACTCCGCGTTTACATGTTCTCTACCTTTAATTCTTCTTCGCTCTGTTGCTTTCTGATGGCGAAGAGCCTTGGTACATTTTGGTAGAGAGTACTCACTAACCGGCGTTGTTTCTTTCTGGTGCCTTATTGGTGTTTGCTATGTCTGGCTAACTCGCAAATTGAAGCTCTGGCAGACGGTTCTCGTGACTTATCCGTCAATTGCCGCTGTAGCTTTTCTCCTCAATGTTGCTCCACATGTTCGGGATAGAATGCGCCTTAGATGCACCTTAACGGGAAAAAGCCAGCTGCGACCTGAAAAATTGGGAAAATTGGAGCCAACCCTCAAAAGTTAAATAATGGTCGCAAGCCATAAAGCCAAATCTTTGCGACTATCTCGCTGCGAGGGAGTTGCTGCATGGTTCACATTTATCCCAACCGGTGAGAAAAACGCGGAGTGTGCTGTGCTCCGGACGCCGGTGAAGCCTTCTCAAGGCTTCACTCCCCCGCCCATCCGGGCGAGAAGCCACAAGTCATGCGCTTTGCATTGACTTAACGATTTGGCCACTCTTAGTTATTTCTCCGTGCAGTCAGAACCAGGTATTTCGTGGCCAGCCGAAGCGGAGCTTGCGCCGCTGTTATAGCGGTATGTTCAGGTGGATGCACAGCCGGACCACGAAAACTAGGTGGCTGGCGCCTGAAACGTTCGAACAAGACTCATTCCTAAATCATTTCGAATTGGTTCACACCCTTCAGGATTGCAAATTACCCTGTTCACTTTTAAGAATGCCGCGCCAGTATTTACAGGCCGCTCTAACAAGACTTGTCGGTTTAATCAAGCTTGTTCGCTATAAACAGGAGGCTCCTACGGAGCCGACGAATTCAAGGATTTCAGAATTTCACAATGTTTACAAAAACCAAGCCGCCGAATGGGCCATCGTTTGATTGAGCATTCCCAAAGTTTTAGGCTCCGTAGGAGCCTCCTGTTTATAGAAAACGAAATCCGCCCATTTGAATAGCTCCGTAAGGTGACCTTTAGCTTTAAAGTCGATTGCCGGAGCTTACTAATGATCCAATTTAAGCGACGGCAACCACCAGCACGGCTTGGGGATTGAGTTTCACCCTTGACGATTGCGGCACCGACTCTCTCCGGCCTGTTTCCAAAAGGTCAATTTCTGAACTCGCGTTACTCCTTCAGCCCTGGCGCCGATTTATTTGCGATTTGCTTGATTGATCCCGAGACTTTCCCGAGCTTGATTTTGGCTTCAAACTGCAAGGGGATCCTTTGGCCATCGTCCGAAAACCAAACGTAAAAGCTCCCGGATTCCTTGTACAATCCTCCAAAAACTGATTTGGCTTCGATCATGAGAGCGGCTTTCTTCTCTCCCATCACCTCAATCTTTTCCGATTTCACGATGTTGACTTCAATTTCCTTCACCTTCCCATCGTCTGCGACCATGATGGAAAATCTCTTGTCAGGTTTTAAGAGCTGTCGCCTGGCGTGATAGATGGCCGAGAGCACGTCCTGAACGCACTCTGGCAATTTCGACAGCGGCTCGTTCTTTAGCTGAACCTGGGGAGTTTTGCTGACATCGAAGGCTTGATACAAACCCGTGTGGGACGGCCCATTAAAGGTCAGGATGACATCGCGCTGCCGTTTTCCCTCCCGAATCTGCTTTTTCATCCGCAGAGAGCAAAACTTCTCGGGATCCACCAACGACTCAAAGGAGTCATTCACGGTGAGCCCTGCCAGGCGCGGGAAGAACCCTGAAGAGATTGCGGTCGCCGATAGTTGCAGGGCAGATCTGCCCTCCTGAATGCCGACACCGCCAGTGGAGCGTGATCTCTCCCGCCATAATCGAAGGGACAAAGAATATCCATGACGGCGGCTCCACTGGACTGGCGCGGAGCAAAGAGGTTTCCCCGGCGAAAAAACTTTGTTGAAGTCTTTGAGAATGCCCCTCGACAAATGATCGAGCAGAAAGGAGACAAGGCCGCGCGGTAAAACGGTGAATCTGTAAAAGCGGCGAGACAAGAACGTGGAGTCACCACCGCTTTCAATCCTCTTCGGGTTAGAAATGGTATGCCGTGCGTTTGGTTTTAACAGGCTGCTGCCGCGAGCAGCATCGGCTATCGAGCTGTAGCGGCGGTCTGTGACCAATGCTGTCCAAATTAAGCTGAAGCAATGCAGATCGGATTGGCCCCAATTCCTTTATCTGTGGTCTGGGCTTCAACGAGACAAAATGCCGGTCCGGTCCCCAGATGCAGATGCTGTCGAAAAATTGGGATGATAGCCAAACTGTCGACCGGCCTACCTCAACTGCTGTAAAAAGGCCAAATGCCGGAGCCCGTTCAGGGGCGGCGCCCCTTAATACGGTTATTTGTAAACATGCTGTCAGATGCGAAGGCAAAAGCTGGCCCGGACGGAAGCCCTGATCTGTGACCGCCGAAGATCGGTGGTTGTCGCATCGGTGCGCATAGAGCACCGCTACGGTTGGTATTTCAGCAACCTGTCAGGCCACCGTCTGAAAATTGAAGACCTGCTCCTGAAACATCTGCGGCTGTTCAAATTCATCAAGTGGCCGCACGCCGGAAAAGATTTCGTTGATTACCGGTTGTTCCTTCATTTCCATCGCCCGTGCGTCTGGAATCAAGGCATCTTCGGCTCCGGCCAAGATCAAGGTGGGTACGTTGATTTCACGGAGCAAGGAGGGTGGGGAGTGCCGCGACGCCAGACCATAACAAGCCTGAGCAATCCTTCCGGCCTGTTGGAGATAATGAGTTCCCGGACCTGCTGGACAACCGCTGGTCTTGTTTTTGCCAAGGTAGATGCGCTCCGCGAGCAGTTTCGGAAGAAGCCTTTCGGAGAGCGCTTGAGCTCCTCACGACGAACAAACTCGGCAGTCACGCCTTGCATTGGCTGCCGCTTCCGAGTCTGGCAACGGGTAAGGTTGCGGCCAAAACCAGGGCGCCAATTTGTTCAGGGAAGTGCCGCATCCATTCAAAGGCAATGTAGCCGCCCATAGAGACCCAGCAGGACGATTTTTCCTTGGACGCAGGCTTTCCGAGAGGTGCTAATTTCCTGGCGAGCACAGCCCGACAGGCTGAAATCCCCCTGGCGAGAGGCGATTCACCAAAGCCCGGCAGGTCAGGAGCAGGATTCGATAGTGTGAAGACCAGCTTTTATCGCGTCTCGCCACATCCCCAGCGGCTTAAGGGAAACGCGTGGAGCAAGACTATCGTTGATCCTGTTCCTTCATCCGTGTAAGTCAGCATGGAATCATCTGGGTTGGTTCAGCAGGTTGTTGAGAGGGCCGGCAGGAGAAAGCTGTCACTTGCCAAGAAAAAGGCAGTCATTTCCCCTTCAATTCGTGCTTTTCCCGGTCGGTTCCGCCTTCAGCCCGGCGTGAATAACGGTTGTCGACATAGTCATCAAAGAGCGGATGAACTCCGAGACTAACGTCGCTCCTTTAAGCGTGGTCAGAGGCGTCCGTCCACGAAGACGGGTGCTTTCGGCTCCTCGCCGGTTCCAGGGAGTGAAATCCCGATGTTGGCATGCTTCGATTCTCCCGGCCCATTGACGACGCAGCCCATCACGGCGACCTTTAATTCTTCAACCCCCCGATAGCGTTCCTTCCAGGAAGGCATCTGCGTGCGAAGATAGGTTTGAATCTGATCTGCCATTTCCTGAAAAAAGGTACTCGTGGTTCGGCCACAACCCGGGCAGGCGGTGACCTGAGGGACAAAGCTGCGAATTCCCAGGGACTGCAGGATTTGCTGGGACACGCGAACTTCCTCAGCCCGATCCCCATTAGGAAGTGGGGTCAGTGAAACCCTGATCGTGTCTCCGATCCCTTCCTGCAACAGAACCGACAAGGCCGCAGTGCTGGCTACGATTCCTTTGGCTCCCATGCCCGCCTCAGTCAACCCCAGATGCAGGGGAAAGTCACATCTTTGCGCCAGCATTCGATAAACATCGATCAGATCCTGAACTCCAGACACCTTGGCGCTCAAGATGATCTGGTCATGAGCCATGCCGTATTCTTCTGCCTGGGCGGCCGACACCAACGCGCTTTGTACGATGGCTTCGAGTGTCACTTCACGGGCATCTTTTGGCTCGTCAAGAGCCGCATTTTCATCCATCAGCCGTGACAATAAGGCTTGGTCCAGGGACCCCCAGTTGACGCCAATGCGCACTGGCTTACCATTCTCTCGCGCCACCTGAATCATGCGACGAAAGTTTTCGTCATGGTGGCGGCCGGCTCCCACATTGCCCGGATTGATTCGATATTTGGCCAATGCCCGGGCGCAGGCGGGATATTCAGTTAACAGGATATGACCATTGTAATGGAAGTCCCCGATGATGGGTGTGTCCACACCCTGGTCTTTCAATTGACTGACAATCTCAGGTACAGCCGCGGCGGCTTCGTGAGTATTCACCGTCACCCGCACCAGTTCCGAGCCAGCCCTGGCTAATTCCGCAACTTGGCGAACGGTCGCACGGACATCAGCGGTATCGGTGTTGGTCATGGACTGTACGACGATGGGGTGTCCGCTCCCCACCTCCACATCTCCCACCCGGGTTACTGCCGTCTGTCGCCGCTTGATCTCTGCCATCGCCCTGGATCTCCAATCAAACCCGCAAAAATAATTCATTAAGCTTAAAGACAGATAGAGATAGCGTCAAGCTCGAAGGACAAAAGTTGATGGGGATAGAAACAACTCCCCACCCCAACTCGAACACGAGGGTGCCCAGGGAAGGGGGAGGGACGATGTCTTGGGAATCCCAGTCCGCCCTTAAACCCGAATTCCGGGGTTGGCAGCTCGTAGGTTCATCTGAATGCTAATTCAACTGAGTCGTGCAACCCGTGAAGATGGATAAAATAGTTCCAGTGAAGTGTTGATTTTGGTGGACCGCGCGCTCCGCCGCGCGGTTACTGAGCGTGCGCCGGAGCCCCCGCTCCACCAGATAAAGCAAAACCAACTTCGTAATTCGGGCTAAATAATCAAGCGCGGTCCGAGGGGGGAGCGATCTAGTTTTCAATGGATTTCGAACGGAAGGTCGTGCTATAAAAATTCGCTCTTCCTCACGGAGAGGTGCCGGAGTGGCCGAACGGGGCTGCCTGCTAAGCAGTTGTACGGGCTTAAACCTGTACCGAGGGTTCGAATCCCTCCCTCTCCGCCAGCTTTTTCCACCCTACCCCTTTGAGACATTCCCCATATATTGTTGATTCATTTACCTTTGCCAATGGTTTGTGGCCATCCTGATGTCTCCCTCAGGTATTGCCGAAAAGCCCCTTGAGTGCATCTAAAGAAGTCCAAAGCCTTTGGCAGGTCTTCATGCTTCTCAAAACATAAAATTTCCAGGAGGTTCTGATGTGCCCAGATATTGGCTTTCAAAAAGGATTGCTGTGGATTCCCACGACGCTGATGATCTGCCTATGCGGATTGACTGCCAACAACTTCCTCTTTGCCGCTTCCCACTCCGCAGACAAAAAGACAGACCAGAATCAGGTCTCTGTACAAGTCGTCTTTGGTCAACGCGACCGGCAAATCATTCATGAATACTGTGCCCAACCCAATGCCAAGCTTCCTCCGGGATTAGCCAAACGAAATGGGAAACTCCCTCCAGGCTTGGAAAAACACTTGCGCCGCAACGGACAACTCCCTCCTGGACTTCAGAAGAAGGTAGAACAGTTCCCGGTCGAATTGGAACGGCTTCTCCCCCCTTTGCCTAAGAACTATGTTCGTGTCTTCCTGGGCGGCCAAGGGATGATTCTGGATGCCCAATTCAATATCATCGATATCATGCAAGTATTCAAATAGGCTGACGGGAGTCGAACCGCCAAGAGCGCAAAGGTTCCAAGAAAGAATTCAGACTCCAGGGGAGTAAGCCAAGCTTCCATCGCCACGATTTAGAGTTGAAGCGTGATGGCGTCTGGAGCTTGCCCATTTTGCGCAAAAATTGAAATGTGGGGTTTGATATCTAGCAGAGGTTAAAGAGCTATCCCTGTACAAATTCTTGGCGGTCCCTCCAATTCAAGCTTTACGACCTTGGCGCTCTTGGCGTTTTTCCAATCCCTCTCTCGCTATGCCCTTCCTGCCTCAATCATTGTATTTTAATTACAATCTCCTTTGTGAGCTCCCAAGAATTCACGGTTCCTTGAAACATTGGTTGGCCGCATAATGGAGCCTGTGTTTAGATCTGGAAAGATACCGTAACGATTGTAAGGAGATGTCTGATGAAAACGGTGAAAATCGCTTTATTGGGAGCGGGAGACGTATCGCCTCTGCACGCGGAGGGCATTCAACAGTCTCCCGACACCGAGCTCGTTGGGTTGTGGAATCGGACTCCGGCCCGAGCCAGAGAACGGGCTGCGCAATATGGCTGCAAGATTTATCGCTCGGCGGAAGAGCTCGTGAGTGATCCCGAGTTGGATGCTGTCAGTGTATTGACCAATCTCGAAACCCATCATTACTACGCCCTCATGGCGATCCGTGCCGGTAAGCACGTGCTCGTGGAAAAGCCGGTGGGCAACAGCGTCGCTGAAATCGAACAAATGAAGGCTGCGGCAGACAAAGCCGGCGTCCTTTGTGTCCCCGTTCACAATTACATTTACGAGCCCGGCATCATGCGCACTCGGGAACTGCTGGATCGGGACCAGCTCGGGAACCTGGTCTCCTTGCATGTTCTGTACAATATCCATCATCCGGAGACCGTCACGATTCGTTATCCGGGCGTCATTCGGCAGATCTTAACGCACCATAGTTATATTTCGCTGTATCTGGCGGGTGAACCCGCCTCCGTCAGCACGCTTAAGTCGACCCTGAATGATGGAACCGTTCCCCAAGAGAACCTGGCCATGGTGAATATGAAGATGAAGTCTGGAGCCTTGGTCCATCTCTGCGCCAGTTTTGCGGCAGATGATCACAGTGGCGATCCGTGGACCTTCTTGATCAAGGTGATTGGAACCAAGGGGGCAACGCGCTTCAGTTATCGAGACTGGGTAGAAAACAAACGGGCCGTGGTGCATTCCCAGACTTATTCCGCTTATCCTTACAGCATACGCAATACTGTAAGCCATTTCATAGACCGCTGTATCCGTCGCGGCGAAGCACCTTTGTCGAGTATAGAGGACGCCATCACCTGTCAGCGTGTCATCGAAGCCTGCGAAGCCTCTGTGGTGGAAGAACGCCACATTCAGTTATGAACGAACAGGCTCCGACCGCAAAGCAAGCTAAGAACACCAAGAAAAGCAACACAATGAGAAAGGATCTGAAGTATCCCTGGAGACAGCCATATTGCGCAACACGGAACAAGGTTTCAATTCTTTTCTTGCGCCTTTGTGCGGCTGTCGCTTCCTCCTTGTCTGTCGGGCTTCTTCAACTTGCTTGACTTTCCTGCCTGCTCAAGTGCATGATGCCCATGAGGTGACTCGGGCAGGAAACTGATCTCTTGTCTGGCGCTCTTTTGAAGTGGGGCGCAGTGGCTGAAGCGAGTGAGTGAATCATCTGAGTCTGGTGACAGAAAAGCATAAACGAATTCTCAAAAATATCACCAAGGTGGCTGCCTATACAGCGATGACGGGAGGCGCCTATTATCTGGCGAAAGGCGCTTTGGGGCTTCTATTGAAGCAATTGGAAACGAAATCTCGGCCGGGAATGCACGCTCGAGACAGCGATGCAAGTGGCACTCCTGATCCTTCTCACGATCTTCTCAAGAACTCCAAGACCCGACCGGCTGCTTCCTAGCAGAGAACCCAGACCCACTCCTCTTCGGTTATCACCGTCACCCCTCTCGCTCTGTTCCAAGAACAACTTCGCCGAAAATCCGCTTGTCCCAGCGGCTCAGTGTCAGTGCCTCGTAGAGTGGATTCGCATCGGAAAAAGGAGACGGAGTTATGTCAGCGGAGAACAAAGTCATTGCTCGTCGTGTCCGTGAAGAGATCTGGAATAACGGACTCTTCAGCATGGTCGACCAGCTTTTTGATGCGCATTGCACCTATCATCTTGGGGATTCACTCACCACGGAGCATGAGATTGGACCGCAAGGGTTCAAGGACATTGTTGCCATGTACCGCGCGGCATTTCCGGATGCACGGATGACAATCAACGACCTCCTGGCAGAAGGCGACAAAGTCATGGTGCGATGGACGGCTCATGGCACGCATCTTGGCCAGCTCTTAAATTTTGTTCCCACTCGCAAAGTAGTGACCGTTTCCGGGATCGATGTTTACCGAATTTTCAATGGAAAGATTGAAGAGACCTGGGTGAGCTGGGATGCATTGGGATTCCTGCAACAGTTGGGAGTGATCCCCGCTATTGAACGGACAAGATTCCAGGTTGCGAGCTGAGTTTTTCGAACCTGGCCCCACGAAGTGAATTCAGCGGCGTTGAACAGCGGCATTCAGGGATTCCAAGTTGACGGGCACCGCCGCTTCGAAGTGAAAGCCCTGCGGATTCCTGCCGATCACGATGGCGGCCATCAGTCTGGCCAGATGGTTTCGAGTCACTGCTGGCAGAACATGGGCAACATAGAGAGCCCAAAAATCACACCGCTGGTGGGGGTCTTCCATCTGGCGGGTTCGTTGCTCAAGCCGGCCGGGTCCCATGTTATAGGCGGCGAGAACGAGCATGAAGGAACCCTCCACCCCCATCTCTTGTCTTAATCGGTTAAGGTAACGACAGGCAGCTTGCGTGGATTTGTGTGGATCCAGTCGTTCGTCTATTTCAGCATTGACCTTCAAGGCATTGCGCCGAGCGGTGTCTGGTGTGAATTGCCAGAGACCAGCGTTATCGTCCGGGCTCACCTTCCCTGACTGAAAATGACTTTCAATCAAGGGGAGAAAGGCCACGTCGGGGGGTAGATCGGCGTTCGCCAACTGTTGTCGAATTGCATCGAACTGGTGACGGCGCAAGATGAGAACTCGTTCCATCTCTGCACGATCGCGAGTTTCATAGAGTCGGACCTTGCGCCGAACATTCTCCAGGAACTCCGGCGGAATGTGTTGAACCGGAACTCCCAGGTCCGTCAGGACTGCTTTTAGTTCACGCTCCAACAAGCCATTCGCATCGAGAACGGAGTTCGTCCTCGTCGCGGGAGCCTGGGGGGGGTCCCGCCGGTCGGAGTCTCCCCGGCTCTCATTTACCAGGACCACCATCCATCCCACTAGCCAAAAGGCAACGACTAAACTTGTTGTATGACCAAGAAGACAAGGTAGTTTTCCCCGCATCAGCCTCCTTGCCTGCATCCCTTTTGAAGGGAAAAAGTTTCCGACCCGAATTGAAGCTGCGCCCGATTGCGAATTATTCGAAGTACGTGTTTTCCTCTGCCGCATAAGCCCCGTTGGAGTTGAGTTTATCCCGAGGCCGACGGGTTACACCTGCTCCGACGACGAGAGGAATTGGCGCTTTTTTCCGTAAGCACTTGATACGATGAAACTAGCTTCCACTTCGGACCTAAGGGGGGAAAAATCTGACGGATGAACCAGAAGGTTGGGACTGGCAGAGCCCAAGAAAGGGAGAGCTCCGGGGGGAAGAAAACTCAGGAAAGGCGGGTGATGCTCCCGGCCTCTTGTCGCACTCGGGTGTAGTAATCTTGAGAGCTGATTTCTTTGAACCAACCTTCTCGCGATTTTTCCCGATAAACAATCCGGTCGATCTTGTATTCAGGGATCATCTCGTGGATTTGGAAAAGCTGTTTTCCGCTGACTTTTTCCTCGTAGGACTCGATGATCTGGATTTGGTCCTTCATGCGCGCCGTCTCTCTCAACAGAATTCCGATCGGGACAAGCAAGTTGTCCCAAGTTCTTCCTCTCGCAGGGGAAGTCTTGCAAGCCTGGATTGCACGTTATCGGCCAGTCGTTGACGATCGGCTATTTAGATGGAGACAACACGGAGAAGACTGGCGCAACGTAATGAAAATATTGGATGAAATGGAGAAGGGCCGATCTGTGAACGGGAGCAGGTCATTTCCAATGGAACACAGGAGTAGAACGCCACGGGAATTTCAGAAACATTTTTGAACTTGAGTGACTCCGTCTGTCCTTAACCCGTCATACTCTGAGCTGGAGAGCACAGCCGGTGCACTGCCATTTCTCTGAAATGGAAGACGCCAGATCGAGCGAAACTCCACCCAAAGAGCTACTCCAATTGTCGTAGCTGACCATGGGAGGCATGGATGGGATTGGAGTGAAGAAAACCCTGCTGTCACTCCTGCTCTGCTCCCCGAATCCTTCCTGCGATTTGTAGCTCCTTTACAATATGCAAATCTCTCTTTTCGAGAAGCTCGGCGGCATTTCGTGTCTGCCAATCATAAAATCCCTGACCCGTCTTCATTCCCAGCCGGCCTTCCCGAACATTTTTCTTGATCAACTCCGCTGGGCCCGGATTGCGGGCAAGATCCGCAAGTAGATAACTATGGATCTTCTCGACGAGGTCTGCGCCAACCAAATCGATGTTCTCGAATGGCCCCACCACAGGCATCCGTAACCCAAAAGTCAATTTAGTGACGAGGTCCACTTCTTCGGCAGTAGCGACTCCTTGTTCGACAAGATCAATGGCCTCCCGCCAAAGGGCATGTAGCAACCGATTCCCGATAAAGCCTGGAACATCTCGATTCACCCTCACAGCCAGCTTTCCGATGGATTCACAGAGTTGACAGGCACGATCGATGACGTCAGGGGGCGTATTGGCGCCACGAATGATCTCGACCAGGGGCATCAGGTGGGGAGGATTCCAGAAATGGGCTCCAGCGAGAATTGCGGTGCAGGCACTTCGTTGCCCCATTTCGGTGATACTCAAGCCGCTGGTCGTTGAGAGGAGAATGGCTCCCCGCTTTTTGGCAGAGGAGAGTGTTCGGTAGAGTTTCACCTTCTCATCCAAATTCTCGCTAACACACTCAATAATGACACCCGCCTGCTCATCCAGATCACTCAAGCCCGCCTGGAGACTCAGTTGTCCACCTTCCTGGATTCTTGGCCCGACATGCTGCTCCAACCACGCTTCCTGCTCTTTAACCCGGAAGGTCAGGCTTGAAAGTTTCTCCCGGTCCTGATCCCAAGCCAAAACGTGGTAGCCAGCTCTTTTGAAGGAAGTAACCAAACCGGTACCCATCACCCCGGCACCACAGATTCCAATTGGTAACGGTTGGGAAGAATTTAGGTGGGATTCCATCATTGATACCCTTTTACCAATCAAAAGGCAGAGTAGGAATTCTCACAGCCTGCCGGTGTCTCAATCCGATTCGTACATGTTACCAAGACTGTGTAAGCAAAGAACTGCCCGCAGTGGCAATCACAGGCGAAACATCCACGAAACTGAGTATCGACCGATTCTAGTTGCGCTTCGGTGGGGCGGCTGAAACGCCCTCCAGGCCTCCACTGACACGCAGGACCTCCCCCGTGATCCAGGAGGCCGCCGGACTGCACAGAAAGACCACGGCCGCTGCGATCTCACCGGCTTGTCCCCAACGCCCCAGCGGAATCGATTTTCGGATACGCTCTATCATTTCAGCTTCTGTGATGTTGAGTCGGCTGCAGCGCTGGGCCATGACGGTTTTGTTGAATTCCGTATAGACGGGTCCTGGACTGATAGCGTTGACACGCACCCCGTAAGCCGCCAATTCCAAAGCCAAAGTCTTTGACAAGCTGATGACGCCCGCTTTAGCAACGTTATAGGCGGCTGCCAGAGCGGCGGGGTTTTGGCCGTTGATTGACGCTAAATTGACAATACATCCCGCTTCCTGGCGTTCCATGATTCTGGCGGCAGTCCGGCAACAATAAAAAGTGCCGGTCAAGGTAATGTTTATAACCCGTTGCCATTCCTCATCAGTCAACTCGACGACAGGGGCGATGGTCTGGCCGACCCCGGCATTATTGACGAGAATGTCCAGCCGACCGAATTCCTTCACGAATTTTGCGAAGCAGACATCCACTTCATGGCTTACCGCAATATTTAGGGGTACCGCCTTCACTTTCAGACCTTGCACTTGAAGAAGCTGTGCTGAACGTTTGGCTTGTTTCGCCTGAACATCGGCGATAGCAACGATGGCTCCCTCGCGAGCCAGGTGCTCTGCGATCGCCAATCCCAAGCCTTGGGCTCCTCCCGTGACCATGGCGATTTGGCCCTGAAGGGCCTGCTGTCGCAGTTGTTTTTTCTTCATGATCAATTCCTAATGCGGTGATTCTTCCCAGCCAGGGACAAAAGAGAACGCAATTCGAACCCATGAAAGCCGGGGCAGGAATCCATTTGACGTGAGCTCAACGCCGCATCATTTATGCGTGCTAATTTGCGCTTTCTTGGCACAGGTGTCCATCCAAAAAATCCTTCCTCTCTCGCACTGGGCAGGCTATGAAATCAGAAAGGGCCGTGCGAAGCAGCCGCTGTTCGTTCTCGTTTTTCGCATAGACACTCCCTCTGAGCTATGATTTGATTTCCGCGGGATCTCAGGTTTCTGTGATTTTACCAATCCTCCCTCGATTCCCATGGAGGGTGTTGAAATAATCCGTCGTTTTCGGTTCTGGCAAGTGGCAGAAATGCTGCGACGACCCCAAGGATTGTCTTTTTTGAATTTACATAAGGAGAAACAAATATAAACCTATGACCAAAGTGCAGACCTATTCCGGCTATTCCGTCGACCCTCCTTTTCCCAAACCCAAGGAGCTTGTTCAACCCAATATTGTGACGGTACAGGAAGGGATCCCACTCAAGTTTGAAGGATCCGATGTTATCAATGTGCGAGTGTTACACCCCACCAACTCCATGGCGCCCTCAAAAAATTTCAGTGTGTCCATGCTCTATGTCCCGCCTCACGGCACCTTATCGGTGGGAAGTCACTATAACGAAGAATGCTATTCGATCCTACGTGGTCGAGGGACAATGACGTTGGCGGGAAAACAGGTGGAAGTGCGGGCAGGAATGTTTATCCATTTGGTTCCGTGGTGCGAACACGGCGTGGAAAACACCGGCGACGAAACTCTAGAAATCCTGGTCTGCACATCTCCCCCAAATCCGTAGTCAAAATGGTCAGACAACAATCGTTAGAGCCCACCATTCCCCTCCTGAGGTAGGAGGGGACATTACTTCTGCCCTTCCGGGTTCATCTGCCTACGATGTGTTTTTACACTCGTGCTTGGCACGCCTCGTGCATTCCCTGGAACCCAGCCCTCGCTTTGGGTTCCCTTTGTTGGTCTTAAGAGCCGGGCCCTTTTCGGCTGATCAACTACTACCCGGCGGCACTACTCGACGCTGTGGCTCTAGAACTAGGAAAGAAAATTCTAGTCGAGGAGTTTTTCCGACTTGCCAAAGATTGCGTAAACCATAATCCCCAGCCACGTCACGGCCGCTGTTACCCAAAAGGCATTCCCCCAATTGCTGATTTTCACAACGTAGCCCACGATGACTGGGACCAGCACCCCGGCAAAATTACCGAAACAGTTCTGGATTCCCCCAACCGTGCCCGCATAGCGCGGGGCAATTTCAACCGACCCGCTGGTATAAATCGAAATGACCGATGAGTAGAGCATCAGCGCGATACATAAAAAGAACACTGTCGCTATCGGGCTCGAAACCCGGGGGATCATCAAAAGTAGTCCTCCGGCACAGGCAAAAGGTAAAAGAAACAGTTTGCGTACCAAGGTTCGCGGTCTTTTCTTGCTTGCGTGGTCGATAAGAGCCGACCAGAAATTGCAGCTTAGAAGGGCAGTGGCAAAGGGAAGGGTGGAACCGATGGTCGTATTGGCAAGCGAGAAATGCCTCTCCAACATCAGATACGATGGCAACCACGATACAATGACATAGATAAACCAATTGGATGAAAAATGGAGCATGAGTAAACCCCAATAGGGAGGCAGGCGCAGGAGTTTTAGCCAAGGGACCTTCTCGATCGAAGGCAGGTGAGGTCGTTCTGAAAGAATCGTATCCAGCTCTGCTTGCTTGATGGAGCTGCAGCTCTCCGGCCTGTCGCTGACCCCTCGCACCCACAAGGGGAGCCAGAAAAACCCCAGGAAGGCGAAGGCAAAAAATACTGAGCGCCAGCCGAAGGCCTGCAAGAGCAATGAGGCGAGAGGAAACGCAAGGATCGGTCCAGCGAAGCTCCCGCTGTAGGAGAATCCAAAGGCGCGTGAATATTCCCGTCGGGGGAACCAATTCACCAAGGCGCGATTGATTGCCGGGATCGCACTACATTGTCCAACCCCCATCACGGCCCGCATGATTGTAAGCCCAACTACCGATCGAGCCAATGGCGTCACTGCCGTGAACACAGACCACCACGCCATACTCGCCGCAAAAACACGTCGGGGGCCGAACAGGTCAACCAGCCTTCCAACAGGAATCATCAAGAACGTATATCCCATGAAGAAGCCGGATAGGACCCAGCCCATCTGAACCGTATCCCAATGGTACTCCCGCATGATCATCGGTGCCGCCATGGAAAGGTTCACCCGATCGCAATAAGCGATCACCATCGCCAGAAAGCTGAGTAAGGTAACATCGACCCGTTTGGGCCAAGGCAGGAATCGATTTGAATCGCTCGTTTTACGTTCGGGCAGAATTGGCACGCGCAGTTGATGAATCGGATCGGTATGTTGAGACGGTCCTCATGATGATCGATCTGGAGTAAGGGAGCAAGTGGGATTCTTTGAATGGAGAGGATGGGGGAGGTTAGATCGGTGGCTCCTGGCTGATCTATTTGTCCTCGAAGAGAAAAAGCCTGAGAATCGGCAAGGTCCGAACAAAATTATTGAGGCAAAGGTTTTGCCTGGGAGTCGAGCCATTTCTTGAGAGACTCTTTGAATTCGGTCTTGGCCACGCCGTTTAAGTGCCCTGCTCCTTTGACTTCGATCACTTTCCAATCCTTACGGGCTCGTTCAAGTGGCTCGACATAGATTCCTTTCACAGGATCGCGGTCTCCCACAATTACCAGGACAGGGACATGGATTGCTTTAAGTTCTTCTTCGCTCACAGCCAAATTGCTCAGGCCCCGTATGCAAGCCGCTGGTTTTGAACTCCGTTGTCGTGTTGGCATCAATTCCCAGACCTTTTGCACCTTGCTTCCTTCTGGCATCCACCCCATGCCGCCCATTGAATATCCGACGACATGAGCTTTGGATATTCCCACCTGGTCGAGCAAAGCGACCACATCCTCGACCATTTGTACCCCGTGGGCATCATCTGATGCGGTCACGGGTCAATGGTCCATATTTGTTGGGCAGAAGCAAGTTTGCCACAGTAGCTACTTTGATTTTGGATAACGAGCCGACAGCCTGTTCCCCTCGCTAGAGCTTATCAAGTGATCGCAGTAAATCTTCGAACATCTTGAGAATAAACAAATAAGTTCTTTATTTTTCAACTAGTTATCTCACATGAGACTACCCCCTGACCTCTATCTATTGCCAGAATCGCCGCCTCTGTTAATTCCGAGTTCCTTAATGCTCGACCCCTCGCGGCTACGGAATTTTGGATATTATGAGATTGGGTACGAAAATCTGGCACAATTCCGTTAGGACGAATGTGCCGGGGTGTGTTATGATGTTGTCGTGAGTTTGGCTCTTTTCCACGATTCCGATTGGATCCCCCAGGCTACAAGTACTAGTTTGTAGCCCTTTTTGTTTTACCCCCGATGATCGGAACCCTGTCAACAATCAATACCAATTGATTTATTTAGAGGAGGTTTAGATGAAGGCACTTGCACAAGGTCAATATGTGAAACATTTTCAATATGGCTGCGGTGTGATTACCGAGTCCAACGAAGCCCGCACTTCCATAAAGTTCGACGATCATGGAATCAAGAAATTTGTCACCAGCATGATGGTTGTTGAGCCGGCCGAGCAGCTCGCTCCTCCTCCGAAGCGTACTCGTGCCACAGCAAAACGCAGTACCTCTCTCAAGAAAAAGAAGGTTGCGGGTTCATAGGCACAGGTCGCGCCTGGTATTTAGCCGACTGGCCTAACCGTTAATCTCAAGTTTGAATTTGCTTATCTCAAGAGCCGTGACCCCTGCTTCATAAGGATCACGGCTTTTTTTTGTCTTAATAGAACCCGCAGGCCACTGGAAAACAGCCCGCACCCAGTCCCCACGCCAATTTATCGGGCCGCCTACTCAATTTTTTTCAGCCTATCCTTCTAAACTCTTGGTTCCTGTTGGGTAAGGCAATGCAGAGTCCCCAGTCCCCAGACCAGATCCACACTATGGATCCCGATAACTGACCGTTCCGGAAACACCTTAGCCAGGGTGGAAAGAGCCGCCCGATCGTTGGGATCATTGAAGGTGGGAACCAAGACCACTTCATTGCCAATATAGAAATTAGCATAACTGGCGGGAAGGCGCTGTCCGTTAAAAAGCAACGGTCGAGGCATGGGCAACGGCACGACTTTGAGGGGAGTTCCGCCCTGATCGGTCATGGTTTTCAACAGCTCTAGATTTTCCTGCAGCGGCAGGTAGTTTTCCTCCGCCGGATCGTCTTCTTTGACCACGACAACGGTATGGGGATTGACGAATCGGGCAAGGTCATCAATATGGCCGTGGGTATCATCGCCAACGATTCCACGTTGAAGCCAAAGCACCTTACGGATCCCTAAAGAGTCGGCGAAAATCTTCTCCAGATCGTGACGCTCCAATCCCGGGTTCCGTTGCTGAACAGGGCTAAGCAGGCATTCTTCCGTAGTCAGGAGTAACCCTCGGCCATTGACATCAATGCTCCCACCCTCCAAAACCACTCGATGCGGCTTCCCGTCTTTCACGATAGCCGGTTCCCATGAATCCAATTGCAACCATTTAATAATTTTGGCCGCAGCGGCGTTATCTTTCTTCCAATTTGGATATTTTGCCCAACCGTTGAATTTCCAGTTGGTGGCCGCCACCTCCCCACCGTTGTCTGACTCGCGTTTGACAAACAAGGGACCGTAGTCTCTGGTCCAAACCCGGTCGGTCGGGCAAACGAGAAAGTCGATTTGGTTTAAGTCAACCCCGACACTTACCAGGATTCGACCGACACGGCGTTCCTCAGCCGGCTCGCGGATGAGGATTCCAACTCGCTCTCCATGGTGCAAATGGCGGACAATTTCGGCATAAACCCAGGGAATGGGAGAGAATTTTCCTGGCCAGTCCCGGGCATTATGAGGCCAGGCGATCCAAGTGGCTCGATGAGGTTCCCATTCAGCGGGCATGCGCAAACCGGCTGGCAATGGAGGACTGAGAACTTTAGATGGGGAAAGGAACATGGCGGAATTTCGGCAAAAGCTTCGGAATGATCTCGCTATTTCTTTAGTCGATCAGCCGGCGCACGATATTGTCGTAGCTATCAATCCGGCGATCCCGCAGAAATGGCCAATGGCGACGCGTATTCTCCAGTTGGTGTCGATCACATTCCTGGATCAGGATCTCCTCGTTTTCGACGGACGCCTCTGCCAGAACCACTCCAAATGGATCGGAGAAAAACGAACTCCCCCAGAACTGTAATCCACCGGAAGTCATGCCTTCATGCCCCACACGATTGGCCGCGGCCACAAAAACTCCATTGGCAATCGCATGAGCGCGTTGGATCGTTCTCCAGGCATCGCGTTGTGCAGCTCCGTAGCGATCCCTTTCAGAAGGATGCCAGCCGATGGCCGTGGGGTAGAAGATGATTTCTGCTCCGGATAGAGCTGTCAGGCGGGCAGCCTCAGGATACCACTGATCCCAGCACACCAATACGCCAAGCTTTGCAAAGCGAGTCTCGAAACTCCGATAGCCCAAATCTCCCGGAGTAAAGTAGTACTTTTCGTAATAGAGCGGGTCGTCGGGAATGTGCATCTTCCGGTAGGTTCCCAGTAAACTGCCATCGGCGTCCAACACAACCGCCGTGTTATGGTACACACCCGCCTTCCGGCGTTCAAACAAGGAGGCCACAATGACGACCCCAAGCTCTTTGGCAATGCTACTCAAGGCTTCGGTGCTTGGGCCCGGAATGGGCTCAGCCAGATTAAACGTGTCAGGGTTCTCATTTTGACAAAAATACTGTGTACGAAAAAGCTCCTGCAGGCAGATGATCTGTCCCCCCCGGGCCGCTGCTTCTCTGATCCGTAAGATGGCCTTATGCAAATTGGCCGCTGGGTCGTTGGAACAGGACATCTGGACCAAAGCAGCGGTAAACTTGGAAGCAGACTGGCTCATGAGAGTGGCTCCTCTGACAAATCAAATCTCTTTCCGAACCATCTTACCGAAAATTCATAAAGAGCCCGATGGAAAAATTGTCTCGTAGCCGTGCGTATAAGAGTGATGGCAAAAGGACTATCGCAAGCTGTGTGGGAGA
>JAXLQK010000065.1:0-30876 GCA_046331665.1 Terriglobia bacterium
CATGCCCGCGCCAACCGTGGCATTGGTGTGTTCATCAATGACGATAAACCCGCCCAACTGCCGATTTCGGTAATAATCATCAAAGGTGATCGGGGCGGCTGTGCGTAGTGTGACTTTGCCAATTTCATTGAGTCCGAGAGTGGAGGCACTTTCTTCTTCGAGACTCTGGATGTTGACCCGATATTGCAGCTGGGTGAAGCTCATCTTGGTCGAATTGGCAGTCTGTTTGATCCAGTATTTTTTCCCGACTTGCATTGGAGTTTTGTGCATCCAACACAGATAGGCTTCCGCCATTTTTGATACGTTGGGGAGGTTGTCGGCAGGAGCAATCAAGTCTCCACGCGATATATCAATTTGGTCTTCCAGTTGAACGGCGACAGACATCGGAGCTCGAGCGACCTTGAGCCTCTTCCCCATCAATTCAATCGATTTAATGCGGGAGATCCTTCCGGAAGGGAGAATCATCACTTTTTCTCCAACGCGAAAGACCCCACTGGCAATCTGCCCGGCGTAGGCACGGTAATCGTGATATTCTTCGGATTGAGGTCGAATGATCCACTGGACCGGGAAACGGGCATCTCGCAAATTCCAATCACTCGCAATATAGACATCCTCCAGAAAACTCAGCAGCGGCTCTCCTTTGAACCACGGCATACTGGCCGAGCGTTCGACGACATTGTCCCCGTGGAGTGCACTCATTGGAATACAGGTAATGTGTTTAATGGAGAGCTGGGTGGAAAATGCAGAGAATTCGAGGCGAATTTTTTCGAATACAGCTTCTGAAAAATCCATCAGATCCATCTTGTTGACGCAAAGAACCAAATGAGGAATCCCCAGCAAGGACGCCAAGAAGCTATGCCGTCTGGTCTGCTCTACCACTCCTTTGCGCGCATCTACGAGAATCAGGGCAAGAGTCGAGTTGGACGCTCCCGTCACCATATTTCTCGTGTACTGAATATGTCCGGGAGTGTCAGCCACAATGAACCGTCTTTTTGGCGTAGCAAAGTAACGGTAAGCAACATCAATCGTAATTCCTTGCTCGCGCTCTGCCTTTAGCCCGTCGGTGAGATTTGCCAGGTTGACGTCGGCTTCTCCACGCATCACGCGGGTGCGCTCTAGCGCTGCCAGTTGGTCTTCAAAAATCGACTTTGAATCGTGGAGCAATCGCCCGATAAGAGTACTCTTTCCATCATCGACGCTTCCACACGTCGAAAAGCGTAACAATTCAATTTCGTTCTCTGGCCTTCTCTCGTGCATCTTTAAAAGTAACCCTCTCGTTTTCGGTCTTCCATTGCCGTCTCAGATCTTCGGTCGTCCGCCCTTGCTCCCCGTTCGGTGACTCGGAAGGCGGAAATCTCCTGGATGATTTCGGCGACTGTTCTGGACTCTGATTCAATTGCTGCCGTACAGACAACATCCCCGACGGTTCGAAAACGGACAGACCTTCGTTCGAATTGCTCCCCTTTTCTCAGCGGCAGCAGCTCGGACCGACTCATCCACATCCCATCACGCTTAAAGACATCCCGCTCATGGGCGAAGTAGATCTCGGGAAGGTCAAGAGGTTCTCTCAGAATATATTGCCAGATATCCATTTCGGTCCAATTGGAGAGAGGAAAGACTCGGATGTGCTGTCCCGGAGAAATTCTGGCGTTGTAAACATTCCAAAGTTCGGGCCGTTGATTTCTGGGGTCCCACTGGCCAAATTCATCGCGAAAGGAAAATATCCGCTCCTTTGCCCTGGCCTTTTCTTCGTCCCGCCGAGCCCCTCCAAAAGCGGCATCGAACTTGAATTCTTCGATGGCACTCAGGAGCGTAGGAATCTGGAGCCAGTTCCTGCTTTTGTCCGGGCCCGAGGGCTCGCTCGCTAGGCCAGATTTTATGGCGGCCTCGACGGAGCGGACAATGAGGCGCTCACCGAGCTCTGCACAACGTCGGTCTCGAAATGCGATGACTTCGGGGAAATTATGTCCGGTGTCGATGTGCAAAAGCGGAAAAGGAAAACGGGCCGGACGAAAGGCCTTTTCAGCGAGCCTGAGCATACAAATGGAATCTTTTCCCCCTGAAAAGAGCAAAACGGGCCGTTCGAATTCTGCAGCCACCTCACGCATGATGTGAATAGCTTCAGCCTCAAGAACATCCAGATGAGATAGTAGATGACTCTCCATGAATTAACCCCTTCGAAGTCCCCCATGCGTCATTAAACGATAAGCAATGTGAAGCAAGGTACGTTCTTCCGATCCCGGAACTGGTCCGCTCGCCGCTGTCTTGAATCTTCAGTCCACCATGGCTTGGAAAGGCCGCTTCTCATGGCTGAATTCTAATGGGGTATGAATTGAACCCGCTAACAATTTTCCTTGCCACAAACCACTTCTTGACCGCATCCCCTGTCGCAGTTTCGTTTATCTTCAACCTGCTCTGGTGTCTATGAGCGAATGAAACAGGAAGTACTATGGGCGAAGGGGCTTCCCATCCTTCCGATGCAGACCGCATTCCTTGTGTTCAGGCGCCTCCCACCACCACCGGCCCGCACGGAGGTCTTCACCCGGTTTGACAGCTCTCGTGCAGCAGGAGCACCCAATACTTAGGAAACCTTGATCGTGAAGTGGATTGTAGGGAATTTTGTGCTCTTGAATGAATCGCTGAATATCTTGGTCCGTCCAATTCCAAAGTGGGCTGAACTTCAGAATTTGGTTGTTTGCATCCCATTCCGCAACGTCAAGCTGCTGGCGTGTCACACCTTGTCCGCGACGGAGACCGCAAACCCAAGCGTCCAGATTTTTTAACGCCCGGCCTAGCGGTCTCAGCTTCCGTACGGCGCAACAAAGCTTTCGATTTTCAATACTCTGGTAGAAGAGATTGATGCCATGTTCCCTGACCATGGCCTCAACTTCGCTTGTCTCAGGGCAGTAGATCTCGATCCTAATCCCATAGCGAGACTCCGTCTTTTCAATGAGCTCATAAGTCTCATTGAACAATCGTCCAGTGTCCAAAGTAAAGACTCGCATTTGCGGTGCGCTCTCGGCGAGAAGATGTATCAACACTTGATCTTCAAGTCCTAGAGAAGTGGCAAAGGCCACGTTCGGGCCGAAAGCACTGTTGAGTCGAGAAATGATCTCTGAGGCACTCAACGGCCCAAGTTCTTCTAAAAAGTTTGCAACTTGGAATTGGTTTCCCATCTAGTTTGAAATTATCAATCCTAGAATACATGATTAAATTTATAAACTTAATCAATATATCTGTTAAGTCTGGACCGGTCAACTCAAATTTACCCAACGGGCTATCTTAATTTATTTGACTCAAGAATAATCAATTGCTTATACTAAAAATCTTGATATTGATAGTCATGTTACTCATTTTTCTACGATGAGACTCTCTACCAAAGGCGAATACGGGCTGTTGGCAGTAATTGATCTGGCTCTCAATTACGGTCATGGGCCTATTCAAAGCCTGCAGATCGCAGAGCGGCAACAGATTCCGAAGCAGTATTTGGATCAATTGATGCTGCTGCTCAGGAAAGCAGGATTGGTTGAGAGTTCGAGAGGGAGACAAGGGGGTTATCAGCTGGCTCGTCCCCCGAAAGAGATTACTCTGTTTGATATCGTTACAGCGCTCGAAGGCCCTGTCGAGAACATCAATTTCATGGAGAAGATCCCTCACAAGCGCACTCCCGCGAGGGAAGTCCTGAAAGACATCTGGAGTGATCTCTATTCCAACACGATTCAGCTAATGCGCTCAAAAACCGTGGAAGAATTCAGTGAGCGTCACCGCAAACTTGAACAAGAAATCATGTATTACATTTAGGAGAGTTCTATGGCCAGGGTTGCAAACAATATTCTCGAGTTGATGGGAAATACTCCGTTAGTGCGCCTCAACAAGGTTACTGCGGGTGCCAAAGCAACAATTCTTGCAAAGCTGGAATCGCACAATCCCGCGGGAAGCGTCAAGGATCGGATTGGGATAAGCATGATTCAGGAGGCTGAAAAGAGCGGTGTTATTGGGAAAGACACGGTCATCGTTGAACCAACCAGCGGGAATACGGGAATTGCGTTGGCATTTGTTTGTGCCGTGAAAGGCTACAAGTTGATTTTGACAATGCCCGACACCATGAGCTTGGAAAGAAGAACCTTGCTCAAAGCCTTTGGCGCGGAGTTGGTGCTCACACCCGGTTCTGAAGGGATGAAGGGGGCGATTCGAACGGCTGAGGAAATCGCACAGAAGACGCCGAATTCCTGGATTCCACAGCAATTTCGAAATTTGGCTAACCCTAAGATTCACCGGGAAACCACCGCAGAAGAGATTTGGAGAGACACTGACGGGAAGGTCGACATTTTTGTCGGAGGAGTCGGGACCGGTGGAACCATCACTGGTGTTGGTGAAATTATTAAGGCTCGCAAGCCAAGTTTCCGCGTCGTGGCTGTCGAGCCGACGGACTCTCCAGTGCTCTCCGGCGGGAAACCCGGACCCCACAAGATCCAAGGGATTGGGGCCGGATTCGTTCCTGAAATCTTAAATACCAAGGTGATCGATGAGGTCATCCAAGTGACCAACGATCAAGCGATTCAAACTGCGCGGCGACTGATCAAAGAAGAGGGAATTCTGGTTGGTATCTCTTCTGGGGCGGCTGTTTATGCGGCTCTACAAGTGGCCAATCGGCAGGAAAATGCAGGGAAATTGATCGTGACAGTTCTTCCGAGCACCGGAGAGCGATACTTAAGCACAGTCCTTTTCGCTGACTTGAATAATCCAGCTCAAGCGGCCCTCTGATGATCACCCTGAGCGGACCTATGGTCACAATTATCAACTAATAAGGAGGGCAATTCAGGTTCTCATGGTGTCGGTATGGTGTGGCCAACGAGTGCATTACCTCCCTAGCGTTCCTTTCCTCGAATCCATAGCTTACCCTGATTGCTCCTGACTCTTCGGCCGCATGATAATTCCCCCCAGTTCGTAAATTAGATTGTAGATCATCCACAAACCAGCCAAAAGGGTGACCCAAAAACTGGTGGGTCGTGGGTTTTCTCCTACATTGACAACGTAGATAAACATGATTCCGAGTGTGATGAGGATGCAAAAGAAGTATCCGGCATAAGCCAAAGCTCCAAGAATTCTCCAAGCTGAACCCAGCTTATTTCCAAGAGACTTTCCACGATTCCCCGCTATAAATTTGCCTGCCATTATCCCAGCCAGGAAGCCCGGTATCGAGATTAAACAAAACGTCGAAAAATCTATATGCATCAATTCCTCCACTATGAATCGAATCGGTTCCCGACATCTTCCAGAGGGCCATAAAAATTACTGTTTGATCTCCTCTCGCCATACAAAGGCATTGATTCTCCAGTGGTCGTTCACCTTCGAGAGAATCCAAATCCCTTTGCCGATCATCCCCTTAATGCCTTGCTGCTCATAAATGTCAGATGTCTTAGAGAAATTGGACTTAACGACGGCCGAATTACCCATGAACTCAATCTCAGGGTTTAAGAAATTGAAGTTCACGCTTTTCCCCCCCTTAAACTCGTCGAGATGGTTCAAGAGCGCCCTGCTGAGGCCATAACTGTCTCCTGAATTACTGTTGATTTCCACGTAGGAATCCGCACAGTCGCGGTAGAGCAGAAGCGGGTCGTGGAGTCTGTAAGCTTCGGATTGCCTATCTAGGATTGCTCGAATCTTCTCTTGTGGATTCTCGGACGGAGCTCCCACCTCTTGCAGCGATTTCTCAATGGGGGTCATTTGCCTCCCTAGAAAATAGCCAATCCCTCCTCCCACCAAAAGCACTGCAAGAATATACATATAGGGTTTCACAAGTAATTTCCTCGTCTTGATTCAAGAGCCAACGTCTGTGATGAGGCGGACCCAATCGAAGTGAATCGAAATGGGTTGGCTGAGCATATTAACTTGATTGGCGCTCTGAAATGAAGAAAAGAATCCACCTCCATCACCAACGATCACCCTTGGTAAGTCCATCATGAAACGTTGATGCGCTTCCAATTACATAATAAATTGTTTATTATCTGTAATTTGAGTTGGAAGAGAAACGGCAAAATTCCGATAGCCTAGGTGTCCCTCCCATGGACATCTTTTCGATGACGCGTTGGGGGGATCTCCGGATTTCTATGGCGTTGAGAGCATGAATCTCCCAACCCTGCATAGAATCATGAAAGCAAAGATCTTCCATAAACATATCCACAGTATGAACTTTTTTTCCACTATCGGCTTCTAACTGGCTGAAAATAAACCCGAGCGATTTGTTTTCAACTAATTGATGAAATATGGACTCTTTAAAAGAGAATCTTGAAATGCGGCTTTCCTCGTGTAATGGAACAAAAAGTGCTTCACTGTTAAAGACTTAATTCTTGTCATGGCAAACCTGGTTCTGCCTATCAACTTAACATTTTCGACTGTGACTGAACCTCTAGCGAGTTCTCCAGCTTTCTCATCTGAGCGTCGCGCTTATTATCGACTGCCCATCCGGGTGCCGATTTTTATCAATGGAGCGGATCGAAACGGAGAAGAATTCTTCGAATTGACACATACCATCAATGTTAGTGCCAGTGGCGCATGCTTTGTGAGTAAACGAGAGCTGGAAGTAGCATCAGATCTATTGATTTCCATCCCTTCTCCATTGCCCTCCAATCCGCATGAATCTGAAGAATATGATTTTCGATTCCCTGCCAGAATAGTCCGCATCGATAATGGGACCCCTCACCCAAGCAAGAGAATATCGGTTATGTTTACGAAGTTACTCTACGAAAAGTAGCCTCGCTTGACACTTTGCCACGCCATAAGCAACTGTGGCAATCCCAAATGATGTCGCCCCCAATTCTGCCCATGCTGTGGAACATCAATTCCACTTTCTAGGAACTTCATTCCCAATATTCCTGTGTGGAAAATTATTCTCTACTTGAAGAAATTGGGTTAATCAGGTATAAAATTTAATACATTCCATTGATTATGAAGAACATACTATTCAAATGAGAAATTATTTGCATTTGCCTCGGGATGGAAATTTCATTGCAAGGTCATATCCTGTTGGTGCAGGGAATTTCTACTTTTATTAATAGGGCAGCCGTTGGCCCGGTGAGGCAAACATGGAAAGTACGGTTTCAATTCCCCCTTTGGCAACAGAAGCCGTTAATTCTGTATCAACATTTCCTCCTAACGCCATCGAAAGAACACCCCTTCTTTTTGGTAACAGCGAGAAAATGAGAGAAGTGCAAAAAATCATTGATCAAGTTGCGGACACAGACATCACGGTCCTTGTTCGAGGGGAAAGCGGAACAGGTAAGGAACTAGTAGCCAGGGAAATTTGTACACGATCGGCTAGGAGAGACAAACCCTTCGTGAAAGTGAATTGTGCAGCGATACCTTCGGAGCTCTTAGAGAGTGAACTTTTTGGATTCGAAAAGGGCTCGTTCACGGGTGCGATTTCACGGAAGCCAGGAAAATTCGAGTTTGCCAATCATGGGACCATCTTCCTCGATGAAATCAGTGAAATGCATCCGACGTTGCAAGCAAAGCTGTTGCACGTTCTCCAGGATCGGGAATTTAGCCGGCTTGGAGGCGATGAAGATGTGAGCGTGGATGTACGAGTAATCACTGCCACCAATCGGCAGATTGAGAAAGAACTTCAAAACGGGACGTTTCGGGAAGACCTATACTATCGAATTAACGTTGTCAGTATCCATCTCCCGCCGCTAAGAGAGCGAAAGGAAGACATCCCGGAGCTTTCCGAATTCTTTCTCAGAAAGTATTCATCAATCTTCGACAAGAGATACCGTCCTCTCTCGTCCTCTACGGCAAACGCTTTGTACGCGTACAGTTGGCCCGGCAATGTGAGAGAGCTCGAGAACCTGATCAAGAAGATTGTCGTATTTGAAAACGAAGAATATGCGTTGCAAAATCTTGATCCGGGGTTGATGCATGCTGCACCCGCCATCCCCGCCGGAGAATTGGGTAATGGAGGGAGGGTCTCCCTCAAGAAAATTGGAAAATTGGCAGCCCAGGAAGCTGAAAAGCAGTTGATTTTGCAGACGTTGCTAGAAACTCGTTGGAATAGGAAAAAAGCCGCTGATCTTTTGGAAATCAGCTATAAAGCGCTCCTGTATAAAATCAAGCAAGCGGGATTAAGTAAGAAAAGGATTACGATCGGATAGTCCGCTAAAAAGTCCTGTGGAACTTATGAAAAGTACATGGAGAGGCTTTTGATGACCAAAACACAAGAGGAAGTCAGGAAATTTGAGTTCACCGAAACCGCCGAAAAGGAATTGAAGCGTTGCCTCCGCTATCAAAATTTTGCTTCTCTCCTGTTGTTGAGTGTCCCGTCAACTACTTCTCTCAGAGGGGATTCAGCGGTAACAGGCGACCGGCTTTTAAATCTGATTAAAACTGCTGTAAGGGAAACCGATATTATCGAACTACAGGGAGAGGACTTAATTACAGTTCTGTTGCTCTATTCCGATAAAAGGATAGCCCGACGAGTGGGCGAACGATTAAAAGACTGGATCTCCAACTATGTTGGGGGGAAAGGCGATTCTAGTTCCCCCCAGTTTTACTTTGGTGGGGCGTGCTTCCCCTCGCACGCAACGGACTTTGGAACTCTTTTTCAGCGAGCCTTTCAAATGGTGGAGAAAGCCCGCAGTTCCGGGGAAAGTCTGGTCCAGATCTATGAATGATCTCAATTACGGTTTATTCCAATCGAAGCGGTGGATGATAGTCAAATCCATGGTATTCAATCTCTCTCGAAACAAGTGCTTTGCCATCCTTCTTCTCAGTCTTGTAACTGTCGCAAACCTTGCCCAGGAGAAAAAGGAAACAGACAAAAGTTCAACTGAATCGCCTAGCTCTGTGTCGCCGTCTGAAAAGGTGGCAAATGACTTTGTAATTGGCCCAGGGGATTCATTGCAGATTTATGTCTGGAAAGAACCCGAACTATCGAAGATCGTCCCTGTGAGGCCTGACGGAAAGATTTCACTTCCCCTTGTTAACGATGTCCAGGCGGGTGGACTTACTGCTGTCCAATTGAAGAAATCGATCGAAGAAAAGCTTCTTCAATTTATTTCAGATCCCAATGTGACCGTAACCGTCGAAACCGTCAATAGTCAGAAAGTGATTGTGATGGGTGAAGTGACCACTGCAGGGCCAAGACCGCTTGCCGGGCCCTTACGAATCATGGATATACTTGCGGGTGCCGGATTTACTCCGTTCGCCAAAACCACCAAGATTTATGTTTTAAGAATCGAGGATGGGAAGCAACAAAAAATCTTCTTTAATTACAAAGATTACTTGAAGGGAAAAAATCCAGAGCAGAACATACTCTTGAAAAATGGAGATACGATCGTAGTTCCTTGATGAGGCACTATGGTCATCTGATCGCCCATGCAAAACTTGAGGAAAGAAACCGTCGGATTCGTTATTACAATTTTGCTCTTTATCGCGTCTAGCACACCCCTGGAATTGACGGCTCAGACAGCTACAAGTCCGCAATCGACACCTTCTCCACAAACGGGTCAAAGTCCTCAGACTCAGGGGGGGCAAGGGCAAGGACAAGCAGCGCAAGAAGAAGATCGAACGCCTTCGGCGACCGCCTTGGGAAGTATCTTTTTCCGGTCAAGGAATTCCTTTATTTTTTCGTTAGGGGCTGGTGAATCCACTACTGATAATCTCTACTTTACCCCACTCGCCTATATCCAGTATGCGAACCCGGGTTCAACGTACCAGGGCTATATCCCGTTCACGACTTTGAGTGGCAGAGCTGCCTATCAGCGCCAGACCGCGCGCACAACGTTTGCCTTTGATTATGGGGCAACGGGGATGATTTTTAACCAAGCCAAAACTAACGGAAACTTCTTAATGCAAGATGGGGGACTCCATGTCAACTACCTCTTGACCCCGAGATGGACTTTGAGAGCAGGCAGTCGAGTGACTATTTCGCCAATAGCCGGACGAATCTACACCCCGGATATGGTGTTACCTGCTTTGCCTCAAGGTGTCCAGCCCAACAACACCATCATTCTCGGATATGGGAGAAGCATCGCCAGCACTTCAGATTTTAGCCTTGCCTATCAGATCACGAGAAGATCGACATTTGCAGCTTCCGTCTATGGCAATGTCACCCGTTTCAGTCAAATTGGTGCCTTCAATATGAATCAACCGAGCGTTGATGGCCGGTATTCGTATCAATTGTCAGAGCGGACGGGCCTGTATTGGGGATATCAGTTTAGCTATTACGATTTTGAAAGCAGAGAGGGAATCCCATCAACAGTGACGACAACGGGGAGCAATATCTTTCGAACACACTACCCCTATGTAGGAGTTACGAGGCAGATAACCTCAATGATCTCCGGCTCGGTCTCAACGGGACCTGTTTTTATGGTTGGGGTTCCCATTTACTACTATGGTGGGCAATTGGGTACGAATCCTGGGATGAGATGGGGGATCAATGGGACGATTACCTTCAGTCAGCCGATTACTTTGGATCCCAGAACATTTGTTTCCATCAATGTGGGACAGAGTCTTAGTGACGGTTACGGCATTGGTTACCTTACTCTCATGGATTATGCAGGCGGTTCTTTAGGAAGGCTCTTAACCAGAAAACTGCTACTCTCCTTTTCCGGGAATTACGCACACAATCGGTTTCTGATGAATCTTGCGGCCAATGGACAGCCTCTTACCACGGATAACATCATGGCCGGTTCGATTCTCAGGTTTAATACAAACGAAAAACTATCATTTTATGCAAGCTACAACTTCATCCAGCAAATTTCCGAAGGATTTAATGGTTATATTCCTGGAAATGGTAGAGCAAATACTTTTTCAGTGGGCATTAATTATGCCTTTCCGGTTTTCTTTTGAAATTTGATTGGGTGGGCATTTAAATCGAATCTACTTGAGCGGTTGGTGTTATGAAAAATATTCAGCTTTTAGGCGCCCAAGATTATCTCAACATTGCCAAAAGGCGAACCTCCTATATCTTGTTACCGTCTCTGATTTGTGCGCTTTTGACCTTTGTGATCGTAAAGCGGCTTCCGGACGTCTTTGTTTCTGAGACGTTGATTCTTGTTGAGCCCTCAAAGGTTCCGACTGACTATGTGCGACCAACCTCTGTGGGCACCGTCCAAAGCAGACTTTCGACTATCACCCAGCAAATCATGAGCCGGACACGATTGGAGAAGATCATCCTGGACAATAATTTGTACTCGGAAAAGAGAAAACGCCTTCCTATGGAAGAAATCATTGAGGGGATGAGAAAAGACATTGATTTAACCGTAATCCGCTCGGACGCTTTCCGGCTCTCCTACCAGGCCAATAATCCTGTCTTGGCTCAGAAAGTTACAACTCAAATCGCCGCACTCTATATTGAAGAGAATCTCAAGATGAGAGAAGAGGAGACTCAAGGGGTGAATGACTTTCTGGAGTCACAGCTGGCCGAGACTAAGCAGAAGTTGTTGGAGCTCGAAAAAAAATTAGGGGATTTCAAAGTTCAAAACATGGGGGCGCTCCCGGAACAGGAACAGGCAAATCTTTCAGCTTTGAATCGATTACAGCAACAACTTCAAGCCAGTAATGATTCAGTAAACCGTTTGCAAGAGCAAAAGCTTTATCAACAGCGGTTGCTCACTGAGATGAAATCATCGCGGAACACAGGCACAGTGGCCTTGATAACGCGAGCTCTTTCCCCAGCTACAGTGCCGCAACACCAACCGAGTGAGCTGGAGACAAAGACCGCCGAAAGAGAACGGTTGCTTCGACGTTACACGAAGGATCACCCAGATGTTCGAAAACTCGATGCAGAAATTGCTCGGCTAAAAGAAAGTCAGCCAGCTCAACCGGTGACTCCCGATGGGCCTCAGACCCCAGCTCCACCCCCCGAAGATCCTATTGTGGCCCAGAATGAAGCGGAAATGATCCGAATCAAGGGCCAAATTGATGTCTTGGACGAACAGATTAAAAGAGGGTTGGCAGAACAAGAAAAGATTCGCGGAGAAATGGAAGTCTACAAAGCCAGAGTAGATGCTGTTCCCAGAGTGGAGCAGATGCAGGTGGAGCTGACCAGAGACTATTCGATCACGAACCAGCATTATCAGCAACTCCTGGGGAAAAAAAATGACGCTGAAATGGCCATCAGCCTCGAGCAGCGGCAGAAAGGGGAACAGTTTCGGATTATCGATCCGGCAAGTTTCCCCGAAAAACCGGCCAAGCCCAATCGTCTTTTGCTGACTCTGGGAGGGTTTGCATTGGGGTTAGGATTGGGTATTGGGACAGCGATTCTTCTGGAGCTGTTTGATGAATCGGTAAGAAGTGAACACGAGTTGGGGCGACTCACTAATCTTCCCATCCTCGTGTCCATCCCTGAGATCAAGCCTGAGGGTCTTGACGCTCTTGCCGGAAATAGTGTTCTGCGAATCAGACAAGGAATTCAGCGGATTTTGTCGTTCCATTCAGGAAACTGAAGGGCATTTGAAAATGGGTGGCGTCTGTTATGTATGAATCATTTTTCAAACTAAAAGAAAAGCCTTTTAATTTAACCCCCGATCCTCGCTTCATTTACTTCACGGAGCGACACTGCGAAGCCTTGGCCAATTTGGTTTACGGAATCCGGGAGAGAAAGGGCTTCATGGTCCTTTCCGGTGAAGTCGGCACAGGGAAGACTACCTTGGTGAATGCGCTCTTGGATACCCTTGACCGAACCGGGGTTATGACAGCTTTTATTTTTAACCCGATTCTCACCAGCTCAGAATTTTTCGAGTATCTCTTGGCTGATTTCAATATCAAGTACAACGGAAGTTCCAAGACTCAAGCACTCATCAAATTGAATTCATTGCTACTCGAAAGGTATCGAACCGGTCAGGTGACAGTCTTAGTGGTCGATGAGGCCCAGAATCTCAGTGCCGAGATCCTTGAGGAGATACGTCTTCTAACGAATCTAGAGACTGCCACGGAGAAACTGTTGCAGATCGTCCTGGTCGGACAACCTGAACTGAGTCTTAAACTCAATTCTTCCGAGTTGAGACAACTCAAGCAACGCATCAATCTGCGCTGCAATTTGGAACCACTAAGTTTGGCTGAGACCCGGGATTACATCAAGACGCGACTGGAAATCGCTGGTCTTCCCGACCAACAAATTTTCCCATCTTCCGTAATCACGGAAATCTATCGCTTCTCCTCCGGAATTCCACGATTGATCAATACCATTTCCGACAATGCTTTGCTAACCAGTTACGCCTGTGATTGTGATCAAGTCACCACGGAGATCATTATGGAAGTGGTGGAGGATTTGGAGCTCTCCGAAGGCTACCGTCACGTAAGCCGAAGACGAGAAGCAGGGAAGAGACTGGATACCTCAACTGTTCCCTCCGGGATACGAGAAGAACCTTTGGCGATGGAAAAGTTCCAATCCTCCGACCAAGAGGTACAGAAGGCGGATTCCCAATCGTTTGAGCTGTTCGTCCAATATGTGGACAAGCTGAAAAATCGCACCCACTAAGGAGAGTGTAATGAGTAGGGTCCACGAAGCGCTGCGCAAGTCCGAAGTCATTTTCAGGAAGAATGCTTCAAACCGAGCCAGCGATCCAGAACCGCCCAAGGAAGAAAAATCCCGGACCGAGTTTATGGCTGCCGAAGTATTGACAGACTTATCAGTGCGTCCAGCGTTTACAAGTCACAAAGACGTATCAAGGCCCTTGGAGCCACTAGAGAATGAAAATCATCTTCCGGTCTGCGAGCCGAAGCTGTCAGAAAAAATTGTGGTTTTTAGTAATCCACGGTCCATTGTCGCAGAGCGCTTTCGCGCCTTGAGGACGAAGCTGTTCCAAATGAGGAACCAGAATAAGAGACTCAAGACGATTTTAGTGACCAGTGCCGCGCCGGCTGAGGGAAAGACCTTAACGTCATTGAACCTCTCCTTGGCCATTGCCCAGGAGATTGACCAAAATGTGCTTTTGATCGATTCCGATTTGAGACGTCCTTCGGTTCACAAGACTATAGGTGTTCCAAACGGGAGGGGGCTGTCTGAATTCTTACGTTCGGAAGCTCCCAGCAATGAATTTATCCAGGAAACGACCATTCCAAATTTCTTTCTAGTTCCTGCGGGTGGCATCGCGGAAAAACCCACAGAATTGTTGAATACTCACAGAATGAAAAGCTTCTTGGCCACGGCGGCAGACAGATTTGACTGGGTCATCTTAGATTCTCCTCCCTTTGTTTCTTTGGCCGACTCCGAAATACTCTCTTCCTTAGTGGATGGAGTATTGATTGTGGTAAGAGCTCGGCAGACTCCTGCAGATGTGATTGCCAAGAGTAAAGACTTTGCCCGGGGCAAAAACATTCTGGGCATCATATTTAACGGAGTAGAGGATTCCAAAGGCGCCCAATATTACTATTACTATGATCAGCGTCAGGGAGAACAGCTGTCCTGATGCGACGCAGTTTGAAGGACAGACTTTTCGAATGGAAAGTCCGATACGAGTTTTGAGGGGAAATGATGGGCCGATTGACAAAACTCTCGAGTTTTCAACCGCGATGGAATCCGCAAAACTGATTTTCCTCGCCAACCGCTTTTCCTTAACCCCTATCCAATTCTCAAAAGAACCCCTTGCCAAAGGAAATGGCACCCTATGCATGTAACGATGATTGGCACCGGGTATGTAGGCTTGGTTTCTGGAGCCGGTATTGCAGATTTTGGACTAAATGTAACCTGCGTCGACCGGGACGAAGAAAAAATTCAAAGCTTGCAGCGGGGGAAGATACCTATCTATGAGATCGGATTGGAAGAGATTGTTCGACGCAACGTCAAGAATCAGCGTCTTAGCTTTACTACCAACCTGGAACAATCCATAAGCCGGTCACTCGTCATCTTTATCGCGGTCGGTACCCCTGAAGGCCCGGACGGAAAGCCAGACCTCTCCCAATTGGAATCGGTTGTTGCCTCCATTGCCAAAAGCATGCATGAGTACAAGGTAATCGTAACGAAAAGCACAGTCCCGGTCGGCACTGGGCGATGGATTCGGCAATTAATTGAAAGGAATCAAACGCGGCAGGTCAAATTTGATATTGTCTCTAACCCGGAGTTTTTGCGGGAAGGATCGGCTATTGAAGATTTCATGCGCCCCAATCGGGTTGTCATTGGAGCTGAAAGCGAGCAGGCTGCCGCGATCATCAGAGATATCTACCGTCCCCTCTACCTGATCGAAACTCCCTTTGTTACAACAAATTTGGAAACTGCCGAGCTCATCAAGTACGCGTCGAACGCATTCTTAGCCACCAAGATTTCCTTTATCAATGAGATTGCCAATTTATGCGAGCAGATTGGGGCGGATATCCATCATGTCTCTCGTGCGATGGGGTTAGACAATCGCATCGGCTCAAAATTCCTTCACCCTGGCCCGGGTTATGGTGGATCTTGTTTTCCCAAAGATACTAAAGCGCTTGCTCAAATGGGTAAGGATTTCAATAGTCGACTGAGGATTGTAGAGGCCGTCATTGAGGTGAATCGGCACCAAAAAGCTCGTGTGGTCAGCAAGATTACCGAGGCGCTCTCGGGGGTTTCTTCTAAACGGATCGCTCTCCTGGGCCTTTCTTTCAAGCCAAATACTGACGATATCCGTGAATCTCCGGCAGTCGCCATCGGTCTTAGTCTGATAGAGGAAGGGGCTTTCATACAGGTTTACGATCCGGTCGCGATCCCGAATGCCAAACAAGTCTTGACTGGCGACAGAGTTGCATATTGTAAAGATGCCTATGAGGCAGCGTTGGGCGTGGACGCCGTGTTGATCGCAACAGAGTGGAATGAATTCAGAAACCTGGATATGGACAAACTGAAGAACGCCATGAAGCGCCCTTTGGTCTTTGACTGCAGAAATATTTTCGATCCTGAGAAAATGTCAAAGTTGGGATTTGAGTACCATGGAACAGGTAGATGAGTGGCTCTCTACTGGTCCCAGCCTGAGAGTGGTTCAGGGCTGAAAAAGCCTAATTTCATCGCCTGACCTGAGATGATCCGATGGGAACAATTTTGGCAAATGTCTTCTCCCCTGTGAATCTATTAACGGGGTTATTTTTGTTGGGGTTGATATTAGAAATAACGAACAGAAAGCCAAGGTGGGGAAGGAATTTGCTTCGGGTTGCGGTGTTAGCTTTTGTGGTTATGGTTTACACCCCATTTGCCGAAGTTATTTACAGTTTATTGTGGCGGGGGTACCCAGCCATTTTGCATCCCCCCTCTAGTGCGGGAATCGATCGGGTTGTCGTTTTAGGGGCGTATGCGACAGATTATCCAGGGACACCCATTACGAGCAATGTATCACAGGAAATGATTTTTCGCCTTTGTGAAGGGATACGCCTCTATCGGCTCATACCACATTCAAAACTGATCCTTTCCGGAGGGGAAGTTCACGTCGGAGACGGGCCCATAGCAAAGGCCATGGCTGATTTTGCAACTGCGCTTGGTGTTCCTGTAAATGATATTGAGATGGAAACAAAGTCCACCAACACCTATGAGAATCTTTTCGAGGTACATAAACTGGTTGGAGATAAGCCATTTTACCTCGTCACTTCAGCGACGCATATCAGACGTGCGATGGCTGTCGCTTCGAGCATGAAAATGCAGGCCGTTGCAGATCCAACGGAAGTGTGGACGTTTTTGGAAACACCACCTCCAGCTGAATCTTGGGGGATTTGGTCAGAATATCTTTTCCATCGATGCGGGCTCTTGATGCCAGATCGCATAGTATATTTGCAAAAGGAGTATCACGAAATCGTCGGGCTGTTGTGGTATCACGTTCGGCATCGATCTTGAAAAGATTGAACGAGAGACAAGGCTAGTGGGCGTCATTGTTGTAAGCAGTCAGGCGACACCGCTATTAATCGAGAGAAAGCTGAAGATAAAATGTGCGGGATTGCAGGAATTTGGAACTTTTCGAGTGGCGCTCCTGTAGATGCGGAAGCTTTGGGCCGCATGGTTGGGACATTGCATCATCGCGGACCCGATGATCGGGGAACGTATATCTCCAGTGACATTGGGCTGGGCCACACTCGTCTGAGCATCGTTGATTTGGAAGGGGGACACCAGCCCCTGTCAAATGAGGACGGCACAATTTGGGTGGTTTTTAATGGTGAGATCTACAATCACATTGAACTCCGCCAGGATCTTGTAAAGCAAGGTCACGTTTTCAGAACCCACTCTGATACAGAGGTTATTGTTCATCTCTATGAACAGATTGGTGAAGACTGTGTCAACGCCTTCAATGGGCAATTCTCATTTGCATTGTGGGATGGGACAAAGAGACGACTCTTTCTGGCAAGAGATCGGATGGGCGTTCGCCCTTTATTCTATTCTCTTCAAAAAGGTCGACTTTATTTTGGATCGGAAATGAAAGCGTTGTTTGCGAATCCGGAATTGCCCCGCGAGATTGATCCAAATGCGATCGACCAGATATTCACCTTTTGGTTTCCCATCCCTCCCCGCTCGGGTTTCTTGGGAGTTGAGGAATTGCCTCCGGGCCATACCTTGGTTGTGACAGAGAATGGGGCCAGGGTCCATCGATACTGGTCTCTTGAATTCCCCGAGTGGCAAGGGACACCAAAGGCAACAACACATTCTGTCCAGCAGAATGCAGAACAATTGATGGAACTCCTGGACGATGCCGTAAAGATTCGCCTTCGCGCTGATGTCCAAGTAGGGGCTTATTTGAGCGGGGGATTGGATTCCTCGGTGATTACGGCGCTCATGATGCGCCAGATTAATTCTAGGTTAGAGACTTTCTCGATTGGCTTTGAGGATCGCGGATACGATGAGACATTCTACCAGCAACAGGTAGTTGAACGCCTGGGAACGACTCACCATCCATTCCTTTGTAGTGACGCAGACATCGGAAACAACTTTATCACGGCCATTCGGCATATCGAGAGACCCATCGTCAGGACGGCTCCTATTCCCATGATGCTCCTCTCCCAAGGAGTACATCAGTCTGGGATTAAGGTAGTTTTGACTGGAGAGGGAGCCGACGAAATTCTTGCAGGTTATGATATTTTCAAAGAGAACAAGATTCGGCGATTCTGGGCGCAAAATCCAAATTCAAGATGGCGCTTTCTTTTGCTGAAGCGGCTCTATCCCTATCTCCCCGGGCTTCAAAAGCAATCCTCCGCCTACCTGACAGCGTTCTTTGGAAAGAACCTTGCTGACACAAACGACCCCTTTTATTCCCATCGACCTCGCTGGGGAGTAACTGCATCGGTGAAATCGTTCTTTAGCCGTGAGATGCGGGAGCGGTTGAGGGACTATGATCCTGTCGAAGAACTCCGCAATCTGGTGCCAGCAGAGTTTACGGGGTGGCATCCTCTTTCTCAGGCCCAATACCTCGAAGCCGCCTTCTTGTTGCCAGGATATATCTTATCCAGCCAAGGAGATCGCATGGGAATGGCCAATGCCGTCGAAGGGCGATTCCCTTTCTTGGACCATCGCGTCATTCAATTTGCGGCATCGTTACCTCCGGAGGTAAAACTGAACCGGCTCAGAGAAAAGCATGTGTTGCGTCTCGGTGCATCGAATCTCTTACCCAATGCCGTCATCGAGCGTTATAAACAGCCTTATCGTGCCCCGGACCATTTGCCGTTCATTTCCAAGGGAAAATTTGTCGAGTTCGCTCAGGATGCCTTGACCAAAGAATCCATCGAAAACGCGGGCATCTTCGCGCCTCAATCGGTTCAATCGCTAATGTCAAAAGCTCTCGGACAATCTTCCATGAGTGGCAGAGACGGAATGTCTCTGGTCGGAATCTTATCCACTCAAGTGGTTCATCAGCTTTTTAGGGGCTCTGGAGCATACGAGCTCTCTTTGCATCGGGATTAAATTGGGACTCACCATTCATTAGATGAGGGGGAAAATGATCTTGAAGAATTCTGTTGAACAGGAGATCCGAAGTTACGTATTGCATAACCTGATCTTCGGCGATGAACCCAGGATGCCCGGGGATCAGGATTCATTCTTAGATAAAGGGATTATTGACTCAACGGGTGTCCTTGAGCTGGTCGCATTTCTCCAGGATACATTTGGCATTCAGGTGGAAGACGAAGAAATCGTGCCCGAGAACCTCGATACCGTTGGCAATCTCATTCGTTTTGTACAAAACAAGTCAGCGGTAACCAAGTAATTCTTCCCTATGCGAGTCGACCAAATTATCGACAGTTCGCTGCAGTTGCATGGGGGACGTGTAGCCGTTGAACAGCGAAACGAACGATGGACTTATGACAAGCTGGCGGGATATGCGGCCAAGGTCTCCGAAAATCTTAAGCAGAGAAGATTTTCGTCTGGAGATCGGGTAATTCTTTGGATGGAAAATTCGGCCGAGTATATTGCCAGTTACTTGGCAATTCTGCGCACGGGAGGGGTTGTTGTTCCAGTTCACGCAATGACGCCGGCGATGGAGGTCCTGAGAATCGTCCGTTTCTCAGGTGCGGTATGCCTCATGACTAGTTCTCCCCACTGGAAGACCATTGAAGCGGAATTCACAGATACCCAGCTCCGATCTGTCTTCCAATCGGGAGATTGGTTCGCAGTCAATGGTACCCGAGAAAGGGAAGAAGGCCCAGATGATTTGGCGCAAATCATTTTTACTTCGGGCACGACGGGACAACCCAAAGGAGTAATGGTTTCCCATGAAAACTTGAATTCCAACATTGCGTCCATTTTGTCCTACCTAAGACTCACGCACGAGGACAGCCTTCCGGCTGTCCTCCCTTTTGTTTATGCTTATGGAAATTCTGTCATGCTTTCCCACCTTACGGTCGGAGCTCGGTTAGTTGTAAACAGCCAACTAGTCTATCCGCAGGTGCTGATAGAGACCATGCGCGAGAAGGAGGTGACCGGGTTTTCCGGCGTGGCCTCACATTTTGCCGTAATGCTCCGCCATCCTGGATTTCAATCCACTAGTCTCCCCGCTCTTCGTTACATGACAAGTGCTGGGGGCCCCATGCCCAAACCTTATCTGGATAAGATCAGAGCGGCCTTCCCTGCGCTAGACTTTCACGTCATGTATGGGCAAACAGAAGCGACTGCTCGACTCGCATCGCTTGAACCAGGGGAAATCTTCCGCAAACCCGGATCGGCGGGAAGGCAAATTCCTGGGGTATCGCTGAAGATTATTCGAAACGATGGGACCGAGTCCGATCCAGGTGAAGTGGGGGAAATCGTTGCTTCCGGAAAAAACGTAATGAAGGGCTATTGGAGGGATCCCGAAAACACAGGTAAAGTGTTACAGCAAGGTTGGCTTCACACTGGAGACTTGGGCTATTTGGACGAAGAGGGATATTTGTATATCACTGGCCGCAGTAGCGAGATGATTAAATCAGGCGGCTACCGTGTTGATCCTGCTGAAATCGAAGAGGTTCTACTGAGACACCCTGCCATCGAAGAGGCAGGAGCTGTTGGCGATGAAGACTTGGTACTTGGAGAAGTTGTCGTTTGTTTTATCGTCTGCAAGCCGGGTATGGAAGCGTCAAAGAACGAAATTCTGGCTCATTGCGCACGCAATTTAGCCCACTATAAATGCCCGCGGGATGTGCGCTTCTTGGTAGCGTTGCCAAGGTCACTTAATGGTAAATTGCTGCGGAGATCCCTCAAAGATCTTCTAAAGCCGGGGGGCCATCAGAGGACGTGGAGAGCAACATCTTAGATTGAGACTCAAACGGAACTGGATTGGTGGACTGCGGCTACGTTTCCTCTCGGTGATTCAACATTCAAATGGCCAAAACCTCTGCAATTCCAATTCTTCCGAATCCACTCAATTTACTAAACAAATGGTTGGAGGTCGTTATTGATGGGAAACCAGGTTTTTGGCAAGGGGGCACTAAGCCTTGACCCCGTCGCAGTCAGTCGACAGATCGAACAGACCCTTAAGGAGCAGATTTTTCAATATCTCAAAAAAAAAGGGGCCGTCGTGGCTCTTTCGGGTGGCATTGACAGTAGCGTCACGGCCGCCCTGTGTGTGAGAGCATTGGGAAAAGAAAGGGTGTTTGGTGTGATGCTCCCTGAGAGAGACTCTTCGGGAGATAGTCTTCGCTTGGCTCATTTACTGGCAGGAACTTTCGGAATTGAAACAGTCGTCGAAGACATTGCGCCTCTCTTAGAAGCTGCAGGATGTTACCGGAGAAGAGACGAAGCTATCCGAAAGCAGATTCCCGAGTACACGGAAAATTACAAGTCCAAGATTGCCATTACCAATCCACTAGTGCACGCCGGCATGACATTCTTCAATCTGGTGGTGGAGTCTCCTGAAGGGAAACAAACCAAGGTCCGGTTGGATCTAAAACCCTATTTGGAAATAGTGGCAGCGACCAACATGAAGCAACGCACTCGGAAGTTCTTCGAGTACTACTATGCGGATCGCTACAATTATGCGGTGCTGGGAACCCCAAATCGCCTGGAGTACGACCAGGGGTTCTTCGTCAAGAATGGAGATGGGGCCGCGGATGTCAAACCAATCGCGCATCTCTATAAATCTCAGGTCTATGAGCTTGCCGAATATCTTGGTGTCCCGGAAGAGATCTGTAAGCGGCCACCGACCACCGACACCTATTCTTTGGCACAGACTCAAGAGGAATTCTATTTTTCGTTGCCCTATGACCAGATGGATTTGTGTCTGTATGGAAAGAACCACAATATTCCTTCGAGTCTGGTAGCGCAGGAACTTGGTTTAACGGCTGAACAGGTCGATCGAGTCTATCTTGACATTGAACGGAAACGAGCGAGCTCGCGTTACCTCCACGCTCCCCCACTGCTCGTCGAAAAAGTCATTAGCTAGGCCCATATGAATCCACACGGCTGCCTGTGAGCGGTCTTACACTAAAAATCATTTCGCATGGGATTCTCTCTACCATCTCCAGTGCATTGACCTAGACTTGGCGTGATTTCGCGTTAAGAAAGTGCTCATGACTTGTCGTTATGTTTATTGTCTTCAGGATACACGACCTAGCCCCCAAAAGGATCGAGTTCCCCCCCCAGCACGGCTTGGTGACCTGTGTGTCGGAGGATGGCCAAAGTTTAGAAACGGAGGTTTCTGCTACTCACGCATTTTCTAATTTAAGAACCAGAGGATCCAATATCGAGCTGACTAGGAATGCCGGTTGATACATATGGAAAATGTTGCGAAGGCTCTAATTCTAATGTCAGGTGGAAGATGAGACCAAAATCTCGCATCGTCATCACATTGATTGTTTTGATGGGGATTATTTTGGGGTGGAAGGGTATCCAAATGCGTAAGGATATTCCGGCGCAGGAAATCATCCGACTCGAACGGGCAATTGCCGTCGTGAATGGAGAGAATGAGTTTCTTCAAAACAACTTGGAGGTTTTGCTGAGTGACCCGAGCGGAACCCTCAGACGATCTAAGTATGACGCGGAAGGAAGATGTCTTTTTGACGGACTTGACCTTGATGTTCCTTACACCATTGATATTCGACGATCTGACCTGAAAGGGATGCTGCTGTATCGGGCGACGCGCAGGAAGATCGTACTGACGGGAGTTCGCGACCAATATTTCGTCTTGGTCGGGGCTTCTATTGGGAAAGCATGGGAATTCCAGAATGTGCCACGGATTCTAAAACTTGACCCAGCCATCGTATTTGGCGATCGTGCCTGTTATCAATTTGACAAAACCAGAGAAATTAAGCGTCTGATCCAGATGCGTCCGATGGTGTCTGGAGTTATTTTGAAAGAATGTGCCTCGTACTTTCCTAGAGATATCGACGCCAGTATTATATCTATTGAATCTTGGGTCGCCATGCTTCGAGGTGCAGGCATCAAGCCCTTTTTAGCAACTGCGGTTCCCGTAACTCGGGAAAACGATAGGCAAAATCCGGGGCGAATGAAGTCCATTGAAGCATACAACGCCCAAATAAGAGATTTTGCTGCTCGGGAGCAAATCGGCGTATTGGATTTGGAACGGGCGCTGGAAATCAGCCAAGACGGCAAGTATCTGAATCCCGCGTATGCCCAACAGGATGGATTACATCTTGTGCAAAAAGCGTATGCGGAAAGACTTAATGAGCTTGTCATCCCCCTGATTATTGGGAGTAAGCCTTAACCAGGATTTTTGACCTCTAGTCTAAGGAGCCCTCGTGTCGCTTTCACAGCTAACTTTAGGGATCTATCGCGCGTTCCAAAAAAAGATGAGGCTCCGCAAGTACAACCGATTAACGATTGCAGAATACTTCCGGGAACAGGGTGCCCTGATCGGCGAAGGTTGTAGCATCATTCCGACTGAACTTGGCACAGAACCCTATCTGATTAGAATTGGGAATCATGTGACCATCGCCCGGGGTGTTCGCTTCATTACACATGATGGGGCAACTTGGATTCTTCGGGATGAAGATCCTAACATTCAAGCCTTCGGTCCAATCATCATCGAAGACAATTGCGTGGTTGGCGAAAACGCCATTATTTTTCCGAATGTGAAGATTGGTCCCAATTCTATTGTGGGTGCAGGGTCGGTGGTTGTCACCGATGTACTCCCCAATACCATTGCAATGGGTGTTCCGGCGCGACCCTTTGGTTCTACGGAAAAATATAAGGAGAAAACACTTGAGCGCTGGAAGGTTCAACGTCCGCCGGACTGTATTTTGGAGCCGGGAGAAAATTGGTGGAGTTCGGTTCATTTCGAAGAAAATCGAATGAAACTTCGGAAGCATCTGACAACCCTTTTTCGTCATCAGCTGACGCCGGACCCCGACAAAGGTTTACCAGACCCTAAGTAGGTTTTCAGGGTCACCGAGGTCTCCCCATGCATGGACAACGAGGTGACGTTGAGTCTTGATTTTGGAGCCTGCGGCGCTTGAAACAGAGTGCCTTGGCTCGATTCAAACGGATGGATGGGCAGTGAGAATAGTATGAAGTTAATATTGATTACAGGCCGGGATGACGTTTTTATTGGGCAGTTGATCGCAAAATTTCACGATATTTGCGGCGTGGAATTTCAGGACGTCATTTACTGGAAAAGGAAACGCAGACCCCTCGAGAACCTGAAGAAGAATATCAAGAAGCATGGGTTTATTTATCTGCCTTATAGAATCGGCTTGGCGTGTGGGAAATTGCTGAATTCCTGGGTCAAGGGGGTGATCGATCGGATCTTCCTAGCCCCTCCGATCGTTGAAGATATTGAGAGGGCCTGTCAGACTCGAAACATCCGGGTTCACGAAATCGAGGATATCCACTCCCCAGAAGGCGTGGCATTGGTTCGAGAGCTCAATGCGGATGTGATGGCAGTCTGCGGTACCGGCATCCTACGACGCTCCATATTCGATTTGCCGCGACTTGGCACAATTAATCTCCATCAGGGCGACGCACTCAAGTATCGAGGAGCCCCCCCCGGTTTCTGGGAGTTATGGAATAGCGAGCCTGAGGTGGGCGTCACGATTCACTTCGTTGACGATGGTGTCGATACAGGCGACATCATTCTGCAGGATAGCCTCCCCATCTTTGACTACGATACAGTTCCTTCCGTTCAGGCAAAACTGAATGAGGCTTCCCTGCGCCTCTATGAGAGCGCCATAAAACAACTTGTGAGCGGCGATTATGCAAGAATCAAGCAGCCACAAGGAGTAGGAAAGAAATACACGTATCCAACGCTTTACCAAAGCTTGCGCCTTTACTTGAAGCTCATTAGACATCGTTTTTCAATCATTGAAATTCTAAGAGTAAAAGAAATTGCCTACCTAATCTCTTTTTGTCTCCTGCGTTTTTTCAATCTAGCGAGAATTAAGAAGAATTCTGGTGTTCTTTCCGTCCTCTACTATCACCGCGTAACTAATGTCTGCCAGGATGCGATGACGCTTGACATCGATGAATTTGAAAGGCAGATCCGGTTTTTAAAAAAGAACTATTGGCTAATCTCCTCCAACGAGCTCCTCGAATGGTGCGACCAGGCCGAATTCCCTATGCTTGCCCATCGGCACGCGTGTTTGATCACTTTTGACGACGGTTACGAAGATAATTTTGTGAACGCTCTCCCGATACTCCGGAAATATCAGTGCCCGGCCATTTTCTTTGTGTCAACAGGACTTATCGGAAATGAGCGTCAGTTTCCACACGATAGCCAACTCCAACCGCGGCTGGCCTTCAGAAAAATGACTTGGAATAACCTGAAACAGGCCGTCGAAGAAGACGTTGAAATAGGAGTGCATACGGAAACCCATGCTGATCTGGGAAGCGTTCCTTATGAAAATGCAATTCAAGAAATTGAGAACTCCATGAGAGCCTACGAAACTCAATTGGGACGACCTGCCATGGTTATGTCCTATCCCTTCGGTGGACGACACAATATTACCCCAGCAGTCCGCGAATATGTTCGAGGAAGCCGTGATATCCGCCTTCTTTTTGCAGCCTATGGAGGACTCAATCTCGGATCCATTGATCCTTACAACATCAAGCGAATTAACGTCGGCACAAAGGATCGGGGGCCTATCTTCTGGTTTAAGACAGAAAATGGTTCCTCGATGGGGAGAAGTTCCTCCCAACCAAAATGAAAATTAAGTTTCTGAACTTGAAGCATGACTACCGGGAAATTGAGGAGATCTGGAACGGACTTCTGGATCAGTGCGAGCATTCCTATTTTCTTTCCTGGGGGTGGACTGAAAACTGGATCGCTTGTATGCCACCGGGGTCTGACGTCCGCCTTGCGGTCATTTCAAATCGAGACAAACCCATTTTGGCCTTTTTCATCGGGAAGATAAGATATTGGCGACATGGGTTCATCAGAAGTGACTCTTATTTGCTGAATGAAACGGGAAATGAGGAATACGATAAGACCCATATCGAGTACAACGCAATTTTGTCCAGTTCCGAGACGAGGAATTCCCTCCTGGATGTGATGAAATTGCTTCCTAAGGACTGGGACGAGATTTATTTTCCAGGTTTGGACTGTAACGCTTTCCCCGGTAATCAGCTGCAAGAGTTTGTCGGCCCTTATCTAGTGGTCGTGGAAAAAAAGGTTCCTTCTCCGTATGTTGACTTAGAAATTGCCAGGAAACTCGATGGAAGCTACCTTCCGGCTAGTTCGAATTCTCGATACCAGGTCAGGCGGTCCTATCGATTGTACAAAGAGAGAGGCCCCGTCGTACTTGAGCTCGCACAGGATCTGACGACTGCTCTTAAGTTTTACGACGAAATGGTGGCGCTGCACCAAAAATCCTGGAATGCCCGTCACAAGGTAGGAGTTTTTGAATCTCAGGCCTTCTACCAGTTCCACAGAAGACTAGTTGAAATGCGCGCCTCTCACGGCGAAATTCAACTCCTTAGAGTTCTTGTAGGGGAATCCACACTCGGCTGCCTCTACAACTTTGTATATCGAGGGAAAGTATATTCCTACCAGAGTGGGTTGACCTATGAAGGCGATAATCGATTGAAGCCAGGCCTGATCTGCCACCTCGAAGCGGTTAACTTCAATTCCCGCCTAGGGTACTCTTCGTATGATTTTCTAGGTGGGGCCGAGCGATACAAGATCAGCTTGGCGACTCACCAAAGAGAATTGGCTTGGGTTAGAGTCCAGAAACCGAAGCCGGAGTTTTGGGTGGAAAGCAATTTGCGAAAGTTAAGGGACCGCATTCTCACCTGGACATTGGGGTAGTTTCCTATGGGGCAAAGTAGGCCTATCTGTTAGAGGTCACTGTTAGCGCAAGATTTCACGCTGTCTGGGTCTATAGTCAGTTGGGGCCTCTAATATTAAAGGTTGCAATAAACTCGATTGAGACGGCTCCCTAAACTCAAGGTATAAGGTTGAGGAATTTGAACGGGAATGCCGAAAAGTTCTATGGGTCCAAGGTTGCTGTGGCTCCAACTGGGAGGGAAAAATCGGGGGCTTCGATTGTCTACCCGTTGAGTTTGATGTTACTCGCCCTTAGTCGTAGCTTATGCGCAAGAATGGAAACTCGGTTAAGAACTTTTTTGATGAGCTTCAATTTAGGTGGATTTACAAGAAAAGAAAGCGGCTTGGTTCCGCTCTGAAGGGGGAACTTCTTGTTCAACGTTGATCCTCATGGAGTTTGCCATGACTTGGCAATTGAATCTGTCTCGTAGCTTTGGGGGGAACGGTCCATCGTAGTTTAGAGATCCTATGGAGAACGAAATCCAGATTGTGTTGGCAAGCACGCTTGAAGAATTGCGAGCTCATGCCGATTTATGGGATGAACTGGCTTTCCAATCCCCCCAAGCCTTGCCAATGCTCACTGCAACCTGGGTTATTGCCTTTTTGAACCATTGCATTACTCCACTTGATCGATGGCTTTGTCTGCTTGCCTACCTCGGCGGTGGAAGGCTCGTCGGCGTATTACCCTTGATCATCTCTCCTCACCGCCGTTTCGGATTGACCCATCCAGTTCTCCGCACTCCATGGGATTGGCACACCCGGTCTGGAGATGTGCCTCTTGAGATCGGAGCTGAGCACAAATTGTTTGCTCGATTTCTGGACGAACTGACTACTCTTTCAATCAATTGGTTCTCTTTGGAAATGAGAGGTGTCAAGGAAGGCTCTCCAACCCTTTCGTTAATCCGGAATAAAATGCAGGGATATGTATCCTTACAGTGTCCGGACTCATTCGGCTCTTTCTTGAGTATCACCGGGAGCTTTGAGAATTATCGGGGAAATCTCAGCAAGAATTTCAAGAACAATCTCAACAAGGCCGGACGCAGGCTTTGCCAATTGGCTCAGCCCCGATATGTTTTTCTTCGAGGTGATTCTGCAAATTTGAATGAGCTGCAATGTTTCTTGGAGATTGAAGCTTCAGGCTGGAAAGGCCGAAACGGGACGGCCATCTTGCAATCCGAGGGGTTAACTTCTTTTTATAGAGAGATCAGTACAAGGTTCTTACGGCGCGGATGTCTGGAGTTGGATTTCTTGGAAGCCGATGGCAAGAGAATCGCAGGACACCTCAGGGTAAGGATGGGCAGATCTGTCATCTTGTTAAAAATAGCCTATGACGAAGAGTATGAGAGGTACTCCCCAGGAAATCTCCTTTTTGAAAAGGCTATACAACAGACTTTTGAATCCAACGAAATTGATGAAATCAACTGCCTGACGGACACGCTATGGCACCGAAATTGGAAAATGTCGAAGCGATGCTACGACATTTTGAAAATCTTTCCCAAGACCCCCTATTCGAGTCTGATGGGGATGCTCCCAGAAGCCGCCAAATTGTTCCTCCGAAGGGTTCCCGTTCTAACGAAATCACAAGAGGTGTTGAGGCGATTGTCACGCGATTCAGGAGAGGATACATCGAGGCAGTATGAAAAAGCCTTCTGAACTATGCCAAAGCATCGAACTCGTCCGGACCGAATAATGGACGTGACTCCCCCGACGCAGTCGTTATTCTGAAAGAGCAAATCTCTTTTTGAGGGGTTATATTGAAAGCCAGCATCATCATACCGACTTTCAATCGTGAACGATACATCTGTCAGGCGGTGGAGAGTGCCTTGGCCCAAACGGCCACGGATATGGAGATCATAGTTGTCGATGATGGCTCCACCGACTCTACGGCGGAAAGGATTCGACCTTATTTGGATAGAATAAGATATATCAAGACGGAAAATGCCGGGCCGGCCCACGCCAGAAACGCAGGAATGAGGATGTCACAAGGAGAATACATTTCCTTCCTGGATTCCGACGACCTTTATTATCCATACAAGACAGAACTGCAAGCCCGATTCTTGGATGAAAACCCTGAGGTGACGCTGGTTTATACAGAATTTTCCGCTTTTGATGATTCTGGATATTGGGATGAATTTCACCTGAAGAAGTATCACAAATCATGCTATATCGCGGCCGGAGTCGATTATCCGGACATCTTCCCTAGTAAAATCCCTGTCACTCAAGACGGGAAAAACAATTTTGCCTATGTTGGTCGTATTTTTGAAAAATACTTTGAGCATATTCTCCTCTTTACGAACAGTATGATGTTCAGGCGAAAGGTGCTGGAGGATGTTGGTTTTCAAAATGAAAAATACTGGTTATTCGAAGAACTCGATTTCGCGTTAAGAATTTGTAAGCACTACGAAGTCGGCTTCATCGATCTGCCTACCTATAAGCTCAGGTACCATCGCGATCAGATCTCTTCAACCTCAAAAGAAGATGGATTGGATATTGTCATCAGGAAACAATCCAATCTGTTGGAAATTATGGAGAACGTTGGGAAGGAGGACGAGGAGTTCTACGCTCGAAGGAAAGAGTTGGTAAACAGGCGATTAGCTGTTCTTCACAAATCCTTGGCTATCCCGCTAATGTGCAAGGCATCGGGGGCCAAGGATGCCAGGAAGCACTTACAAGAATGTGTTTCGTATGGGTACCCTCTGTCACCGCTTTGGGGGGTTACTTTCTTCCCACATTTGCCGAGAAAAATCGCTATTAAACTCCTCTCACTTTTGAATTGCGTTTGAATAATTTCCAATGTTTGAGCTGAAACTTTTCGAAACTGAAGACGCATTACTCACCTTTCATGAAGATTGGAACACCCTATTTGAGTCAAACAAAAAGGAGGCTTCAGTTTCATTTGAATGGACGCGTGCCCTTCTCAGGTCCCATCTCAATGAAAAGAATTTGTTCCAACTAATCGCCCTAAGAGAGAACAATCAATATGTCGGGTTTGTCCCACTGGTTTATCACAGGGCCAGCAAGTTTGGTCAAACCTTAACGACATTAATGCCAATTTCGGAATTATATGGTACCCACAGCGATCTCCTTCTTGAGGAAAATGGTAAGGACTTAGCGGTCAGGTTTTTCAGGGAAATTTTTCAATTTGAAAGGCGCTGGGATGTGTTTGTCCTTTGGAGGCTCTTGGAGCAAAGTACACTTTTCTCCCAGATCAAGTCGTATCTAGAGGAAAGTTGTATCCGATACAAACTAAAGCGAGAAGAACCTTCTTTCTTCATTACCTTGGATTGTAGCTTCGATGAATACTTGAAACGAAGGTCGTCAAAATTCAGGAATTACCTGCGGAGAATGGAAAAGAAACTCTCCTCCTGCGGTAAGGTCGAAGTGAAGTTCTTTGGAAATTATGACAAAAACAATAGCTGTTTCGAAGAAATCCTTGCTATTGAAAGGAGGAGTTGGAAGCAGAACCACAGAACCTCGATCGCCTCTGTTGGCAAACAAGAAATCTTCTATCGAAATCTATATGAACTATCCTCCAAGAACGGGCGTTGGCATTTGCTCATCATGTATTTAGACGGTCGAGCGATTGCTTACGACATGGGGATCGTCAACAAAGGCACTTATTACTATCTAAAAACAAGTTTTGATGAGGGATTCAGGAACTATAGTCCTGCAACCGTCCTTCGTGCGCAACTCATTCGGGATCTGATTAGTCGTGGGGTAAACTATTTCGATTTCCCAGGTGAGCCCTATGAATGGGAGAGCCAATGGAGCAATGAATTGCGATGGCACTATTCGATAGTCATTTATAATTCCAATATGAAGGCGACCCTACTTTCGGTTATCAACCGTCTGAGGGACAAACTCAGAGGGGAAGTCGTTCAAGATACAATTAGGTACCATGATCCTCTGGACACAAGGCCGGAAACCACCTGAGGCGGCCAGGCAGCGTTGCTCCCTGCGCGTTTAACTCGCGTCCCCGGGTTTTCCAGAGCTTCTAGTGGCAGGATTGAAAGTTCATGTTGTTATTTGCCGATAAGACGAAGGCGGTGCCAGCAAAGATGAAGCAATCGCGTGGCAAAATCTCAGTCCACCTTGGCCCATTTCGTAAATCTTCACCCATAACCCATTGAACCCTGTGAACGCTGATGAATCTTATAAAACTTATTCTGAGTAGATTTCGGGCTGTTCTTGAATTGACAAAATACAACGATTTCACGATTGAGGAGTATTTTCGGAAACAAGGGGCTCA
>JAXLQK010000066.1:0-30312 GCA_046331665.1 Terriglobia bacterium
CGATAAGCATTCGGGAAACCTTGCCCGGTTAGGTCAATGCCGTAGATCGCTACACGTTGGGACATGGGTCGTGTCGCGTTATAGCTTCGCAGCCACCGCAACAGCTCGCGGTTCTCCTCGTAGGTATCAAACCCGTAACCGAACGCGGTAGCGGCGGCAGAATCAGTTTCTGTGGTATTTCCGAGCACATAGTCGTAGAGGCGTTTGGATGTTGAGAGCCATGTTTCGAGCGCGACGGCGGTGAAACGTTGCTGGGTCACAAGATAGCGAATCAGGCGGTTTCGAATTGCTAAGGGTTCGTGTGAACCGTGAATCGGCTCGCCAAACGCTACGACCCTTGCACTCCCAATGATCATCGCCACTGGACCCAAGTCGTCGAAACCCGTCTCGCGATCATCAATGGTAATTGGGTGGGCCTGTGTCCGAGCCCAGATACGAAAATCGTCAACCGGCTCGGTCTGAGCGGCCAACCCAATCGTTATAAATAACGCGACACAACTCCCGATTAGTCCGACTCGGTGGAGCATCGTTTGATTCCTCAGAAGATACAGGCCAGTTCGGTGTACGAGGCGGGGTGTTGACCCGACCGGGTATTTTTGTGCCAGCCGAAGTGAGCGATAATCTCACCAAGGAGGGACAAAAACATGCCCCAAGAGAAGTATAAACCAGAACAAGTGGTGAACATATTAAGACAAGTGGAAGTGTTGTTGGGGAATGGGAAAACGCAGGCGCAAGCGTGTAAGGAAGTGGGGATCCACATGCAGACCTATTACCGATGGCGAAGAGAGTATGGAGGGCTGAAGATAGAGCAGGCCAAGCGGATGAAGGATTTGGAGAAGGAAAATACGCGGTTGAAGAGGCTGGTGGCGGAGTTGATGCTGGAGAAGCAAGTGCTGAAGGACGTGGCGGAGGGAAACTTCTAAGCCCCGAGCGGCGGCGTTGTGCGGTGGAGCGTGCGAAGGGGGAGTACGGGCTCAGTGAGAGGCACGCCTGCCGGCTGCTGGGGCAATGGCGAGGGACACAACGATATGAATCAATCGAGAGAGTCGATGAGGACGAACTGACCGGGGCTGTCATCGGGTTGGCCTGCCAGTATGGGCGCTATGGATACAAGAAGATTACGGCGTTGCTGCAGGGGATTGGCTGGAAGGTGGGGAGAGACCGAGTGGAACGGATCTGGCGACGAGAGGGCTTGAAAGTCCCGAAGAGACAGCGTCCCAGACGACGGCTCTGGTTTAACGATGGCTCCTGCCTGAGACTGAGACCGGAGCGAGCCAATCATGTCTGGAGTTATGACTTTGTCCACAGTAGGACCCACAATGGGAGGAAGCTGCGGATTCTGACGATGATTGATGAGTATACAAGGGAATGTTTGGCCTTAAGAGTAGAACGGCGGATGAGTAGCCGAGAAGTGATCGACACCTTGTCGGAAGTGATGATGGAGCGTGGGATCCCGGAAAATGTTCGATCCGACAATGGGTCGGAATTTGTGGCCAAGGAATTACAGGAGTGGTTAGCCAAGCTGGGAACCGGAACGCTGTACATTGAACCGGGGAGCCCCTGGGAGAATGGGTACTGTGAAAGCTTTAATGGCAAGCTCCGGGATGAATGTTTGAATGGAGAGATTTTCTATTCATTGAAGGAGGCTCAAATCATTATCGGGCAATGGAGACGGCACTACAACGAGGTGCGGCCACATGCCTCGTTGGGCTATAGGCCACCGGCGCCGGTGGCCTATAGCCCTGAATGGAATCTCGTTTCACGGCCCCAGGCTGTGATGTAATTTGTATCACAACGATTGGTACAAAAGATCGGCCTTGTCACCGTCAGATCCTCCTATTTCTTCTTTCTCCAAAGCAAATCACATAATCTTGGCATATGCCGACGGTACTTCGGATTGGTCTGTACCGCCGGGAGGCGCAGAGATGTATAGTGTGCCTATCTGCGAACAGGTGTCGGTGCTTCTCTGAAAAAATGAAAAGTTCCAAATCACAATTGGTGTCGTCGAGTCGGAGGTTCTACCCTCGGCACGATACGGACGCATGGGTGTCGGACCGAGTATAATGAATCGAATACGCAGACATGCCTCGATGGCATGTCTGCGCCACCCGGGCTTTCATTCGACTACTCAGGAACTGGCCGAGTTGACCATTCAGGAGAGCAAAGTTCTAACAACGAACGGGATGAGTTGCTCCACAACAAGTCAGCGAATCTTGGCTGTGCCTCCTGTGGAATGCAGAAAAGCAGGTCGATTCGCTCGGGAGTCCCATAGCGGTCTACTCGAGAGTTTATATTCGAAGAAAGTCTCGCCGAGTGGCCGATGCTTGATCGATAGACAATAGGGAGGATCCCATAGCCGAAATGAAGCTATGCTGTACCTACACGATGTTGATCTTTAGCATTCTTGTAAGCGGGCCCGCCTTTCGAGGCTCAGCGACTCCTGAAAAGACTCTCTCAAAAGGCAAATTAAAAGGGGTTGTAGTAGATTGGCAAGACGCAAGGGTAACAGGAACACTTGTCGTGATTCGAAGTTCTAAATTGAAGTTTGAGGTGAAGACTAGCGAAACTGGAGAGTTCGAAACCGAGGTTCCAGTAGGAGCCTATGAAGTAAGCGTGCACAGAGAAGGGTTTAAGAAATTCCGCCAAAAAGGTGTCATGGTTGAGCAAATTAAATGTACATTCTTGAAGATCCAACTGAAAAGCACACCCACAAAAATCAAGATGACTCATGGCGGCGTCTCTTTATAATCGAACATTGTCTAGCAAGCCGGTTGTACCTGACCGATTAGAAGCGCGGCGATTGACCCGTAGCCGTTTGGCTGGCAGATAGTCAACGAATGAAGCTCGACTTGACCACCCTGATAATTCGCTTTCTGGTGGGATTTCTGCTGGGGGGAATCCTCTTTCTCTGTTTGTCCTTTATCTGGGGTATCCCACTCGGCATAGGTGGCGGCCTGCCGTTCGTAATTGGGGTGCTCTCCATGATTTATGGAGAAAAGTTCATCCTTGCTTTCGTGAGACTACTCAGTAACTGGCCGACTTGATGGCCGGGTGGTGCAGTCATGCGCAGTGTACATGTCTGCGGTACCCGCGCAACCGGCGGGCCGTAAAATGCAAGAATGAAGGATGAAGGCGAAGGGATGCGATCATAGCGCCGCGCGTCAATTCAGCGGCTCGACCTTCGCCAAAGGGCTACGTGGGATCATTAGCAATAAGATCTGTTATCGCAATCATGGTTGCGGCCGGCCTTAGCCAGGTGGTCGCGATGTCTCAATCAACTCCCTCTCCGGCCCGGCCAAGTCCTTCTGGGAACCCGGCGCAGGTGCGTGACTGGGAAGATCGCGTGATGTCTAAGGACTCGAAGGTTCGTGCATCCGCCGAAGCTGCACTGGTCAAGGGGGCCGGCCGTTCTCTGCCCCTGCTGAGACAATTCCTCGCCAGTGAGGATGCAGACCTGCACGAGCAAACCTTTGAAATCATCAGGCGAATCGGTCCGCCGGCTATTCCACTCCTGGTCGAACTGCTTCGGCATGAGGAGGTCTCGTTTCGGCGGTTTGCCGCTGATGCCTTCATTGACCTGCCGCCCGATACAGAATCGATTCAGCCGGCGTTGAGACAAGCACTAAGGGACGAGGATGTCATGGTCGCGGCCGATGCCGCACGTGCCCTGGGCGCATTGGGCCAGCGGGCCGGTCCTTCGGTAGGCGCTCTAATCAAGGCTCTTTCGCACGAAGATCCGCACGTCCGTATTTACGCGGCGGAGGCTTTGGCGTCCATCGGTCCTAAGGCGGCTCTGGCGACTCAGGAACTCGCCATTGCCTTGAGCGATCCGATTCCCGGTGTCCGATGGGCGGCAGGTGAAGCCCTGGGAGGCATCGGCCCGGCGGCGCAGTCCGCTGTGCCTCAGCTGATCACGGCTCTGAAAGATGAGTTCCTCTATGTTCGCATCTGCGCAGCCGAGGCGCTTGGCAGCATCGGGCCGAAGGCGCAGCCAGCGCGGGAGGCGCTGAAAGCAGCAGCCAATGATCCAGTACTGCGTTACGAAGCTGAATGGGCATTGCATCGCATTGCAGGTATCGCGTCTGTAAGTCCGGTCGTCTCACCCCATGTTCCTGGGGTTTCCATCCGGCTCGAACCGCAGACGGCGGTGGTTCAAGCGGGCAATCCTCCTGTTGACTGGGACCCGACCACGAGGCGCAATATCGTCTGGAGCGTTGAGTTGGGAAACGAAGTGTATGGCAGTCCCGTGGTCGCTGGCGATACGGTCTATGTGGGTACCGACAATACGCGACCCATGAACCCCGCCTATAAGGAAGATTCCGGTGTGCTCAAGGCCTTTCGGGTGACCGATGGCGCGTTTCTTTGGCAGGACGTGGCTCCGCGAGTAGAACAGCGCGGCTTGAGGGATTTTCTGCTGCCTTCGACGACAAGTGTTCCTTATGTTGAAGGCGAGCGATTGTACTATGTCACTGCCGAGTGTCAACTCCGTTGCCTCGACACGAAGCGTTTCGTCGATGGCGAGAACAAAAGCCCCATCGTGAAGAGGGTTTGAAAGACAATGCTGCGGAAGGCATCCTCTGGCAGTTGGATATACCCGCCCTGGGTGTCTTTCCCACGAAGCCTGTAATAGCGCCGTGTTGCCTGGGTGATCTGCTTATCGTCGGCACCTCAAACGGCCAGAATGAAGGCCACACGCGCGTGCCATCGCCGCGCGCTCCCAGTGTGATCGCGGTGAACAAACACTCGGGAGAGTTGGTCTGGCGCGCCGTCGGACCGGGAGCCCAGGTACTGCACGGCGACTGGTCCAGCCCTGTGGCGGCCAGCGTCACGTCAGCAAACCTTCAGGTGCTCTATGGTGGAGGCGATGGCTGGCTGCGCGCCTCGACGCCCGGTCGGGGAGGAAATCTGGCGATTTGACGGCAATCCGAAAGACGCCCGCTGGATTCCGCTTGCTGGCGTCCTTTCGCGCAGTTCTATCATTGCTTCGCCGGTCTTCGCCGACGGCCGCGTCTTCATTGCCATGGGGCAGTCCCCAGGGCATGGCAACACCCCTTCATTTGTCTATGCGATCAATCCTAACGGCCAGGGAGACGTTACCGAGCAGGCTCCTGGACTTCGCGTGAGGTCGGCCGCGTGGTGGGGAACGCCCATCGTGAAGGACGGTCTGCTGTACGTCGGGGACCTGGGCGGAACGATTCATTGTCTGGACGCTGCCACCGGTGCCGCGCCTGTGGAAGCACGAAACTAACGATGCCATCTGGGGATGCCTCCTGCTGGCCGGCGACCGCCTTGCGTTAGAGATGCTGAAGGTGTCATGACCGTTCTTCGTGCCGGAAGGCGAAAGGAATTGCTGGCGCAGATCGAAATGGATGCCCCACTCTATTCGCGTCCGGCTGTGAGCGGCGATGCTCTTTATCTGGCCACCGCAAGGAAGTTATACCGAATCGCGGCAAAGCCTTGACCTAAGTGTATTATCCGTTCGTCTTTTCCGGGTGGCGCAGACATCCGCGGCACTCATGTCTGAGAACAAGTGAAAATCAGGGAGGCTCTGAACCCAGTTGGCATGGTCAAGTGCGCGATTCTACCGACTACATAATTCGATCGCCCTGCACTTGGTCGGATTCTCATGAATCGAAAACGCAGACCTGCCTGGACGCCTTGTCTGCGGCACCGGACGAGGGCAGACACCAACTTTGTTAGCCGCCAAATTCTGTGGTGGTAGCCGGCAATACTTGTGGGCTTCAAAGGAGAAACGAAGAAATGGGAACGACAGCCAAACAGGCTGTCGACTTGATCGCGATCGGGGAAAAGTTCCAGTTCAACGACGCCCGCGAGCGAACCAGCGGCCAGCGCAGTGAAGGGATCGTGACGCTGGGGCCGGGACGCAACGGGCCTCGCGCCCATATCCATACGCGGCAGGTCGAAGGGTTCGAGGTGCTGAGCGGCACGCTGGTAGTCGTGGCTGGCGGCAGATCCGTGACGTTGCAAAACGGCGAATCATTCATCGTGGCGCCCGGTGAAACGCATACCTTCAGGAATGGCGACAAGCTGACTCCGGTGGTCGCAAAATTCTGGTTCGAGCCCGCACTGAAAACAGAATGGATGCTCCAGACCATGGGCGCGTGGGCCGTGGAACGCGGCGGCGACTGGAACAAATTGCCACTATTGCCGACGGGGTACGTGCTCCTGATCATGCGAAAGGAGTATCGCCTCGCCGGAATTCCATTTTGGGTGCAGGATGTGCTGATTGGCATGCTCGCTGGGCTCGCCATCCTCACCGGTCAGGCCCGACGGGTACAGCGTTCCGAACGTCCTCATTGATAAGGTGGTCACAATGTGCAACCAGCTCGTTGGTGGATAGAGCGACAAAATGAGAAGGTCAGATGTATCAAGATTTCCGAGTGCGTTCGGAGTTCTTGCGGGGCTGAGAAAGTTGGTGGCGACGCGTATGCTAAACCCGAATCAAAGGTTATGGGTTGCATTTGGGGTCGGACCAAGACAAGTAGTCGATATACTGCAAATAGGTATGAAAAAGCTTGAGAATTTGACCTTAGAGATCTCTTTTCCCGCCAGAAAATGACCCTCTAAGGAATTCGTCATGACCGTGTGTTCACGACCAACTGACGGAAACGGAAGTGGCTTACAAGGGGATTTTGGGCGGGCAAATAGGGAGCCTAGGCCTTGAAAAGGCCTTCTTTATGAATATATCTCTTAATCCTACAATTGCTTTGCTTGGTCCGACCTTAACTTCATCCCTGGAATAAAAATAATATCGGAGTTATTCAACCTTTTAAGTGCGGTACCTTTTCCCCCTGCCGAGGAAGGACAGTGACGGTTGGGACAGCTGAGGCTCTTCATGGTTTTGGGACTCTGTCGGCTGTAGAGTTGCTGGCCTGGAATTGAGTCTCAAACTATACCATGTGTGTGACTCGTGGTTGGGTTACCAACAGTCGATGACCGAAGGACCGAGGCCGACTTCCGGGTTCGCCGTCAGACCTATCCAAAACGCGGGCGCTGCGCTCCTTACACTTTCTGCCCCGAGCTACGGGTTAAAGCTGCGAGATCAACCACGCCTTAGCCATCCTCCAGTCGCGTTTGGCGGTGTCTATCGAAACATTGAGGACCGCGGCCGTTTCTTCGATGCTCAATCCGCCGAAGTAACGAAGTTCCACTACGCGGCTTTTGCGGGCCTCGATTCTTGCCAGTTCGTCGAGCGCGCGGTCGAGCGCCAGCAGCTCGACTCCACGTTCCTCGACCGCCAACGTCACATCATCGAGCGAGACTCGCAGGGCTTTCCCGCCATGCTTGGCAAAGCCGCGTCTTCTGGCGTGATCCACCAGGATGCGGCGGATGATCTGGGAGCACAGGGCCAGGAAGTGCGCCTTGTTTTCGCACTGGATTCCACCGGAACGCACCAATTTGAGATAAGCCTCATTCGCCAGGGCGGCCGATTCCAGGCTGTCTCCCGGGCGCCTTCCAGCCAGATACTGGCGCGCCACGCGGCGCAGCTCCGGATACACGATTTCCATCAAGCGATCGAGCGCCTGCCCGTCGCCGCCGTTCCACGCCGCCAGCATCGCTGTGATGTCCTGCCCGTCCGGATTGGTCACGCCGGAGAATTTTAACACGAACGCAGCGGGTGTTAACCAGTTTTTCCCCGGTTCGCGGAATTATATGCAGGAGGCAAGAAACGCTGTCACGCCCGAGAGTCTGGCAGCTTATCTCGCGTCTCCTTAGGCTGTGCCGTGAATGGTTGCGACAGCACAGTCTATTAACAGGTCAAAGCAACCATCGGACAAACTTCACCAAAAAGGAGAATATGTTATGTCAACCATGAAATTGCATCGTTTGATTCGAATGATCGCTGCCGTTGTCCCACTGGGAGCATTAGCGGCGGTTGCGTTTGTGGTCCCGCTCGCCGCACAGCAAGGACAAAACGGACAGCAAGGACGAAACGAACAGCAAGGACGAAACGGACGGCTCCATATCGTGAAAGATTGCGCAGGGGAATCAGGGGATTCCCGGCTCAGACTTCTGCACGATCGTGAGGTCGAATGTGCCGGAGCTTCCTGCGGGAACGCAGATCTATTACGACCTTTCGGCTGGCCCTACTGCAGGCCCTGGCTATTTTGACCAGAATATTTTCGTCTTCGCCAACACGAACCAGTGGGCGGTCGGCCGCTGTACAGGGCCCTACGACATGAACACCGGGGGGGTGGGGTTATGCACGTTATCCGACGGGTTCGGCCCGCTCGCCGGATTCACCGCTCGCATGAACGTTACGTACAGGCCCGGAGGCAGTGGTGCTCTGTATGCCTGGGATGGAACGTACAGCTTCAATCCCCTGCCGGGAAGATAAGCCGGGGCTCACGGAATCGGGATGCTGTAAAGATTCCGCTGCGTGACGCCGCGATAAAAGGCGTACACCTCGGGCGTAGGGCCGAGAGTCACCAGCCGGCCCTCGATTCTACGCCCGCCGGGCAGACGGGCGATTTCTTCGCTGGAGCGACATCCGCCCGCCGGAATATGGGGCAGAATCTGGCCAGGCGCCAGCGGAAAATAGAAAGCCTCGGACGCACCATAGTACGACATCAACGTTCCCCCAGCCCTCCAACTGAGCTGCCCATCGCCGACGACGGTGATCGGCGGCTTTCCGTCCAGCGAAAACACTTGGCCAGCCGCAGGTCCGTTGGCTGGGAGCGGTGCCCAAGCGTAGACCCAGCGGCCATCCGGCGATATCGGGCTGGGATAGTTGAATAGGTTTACCGGCTGTTCTAACGCCTTTTGCAATCCGGCTCCGTCGGGGAGAACGCGGTAGACAAAACCGAGGTCTCCGGAAGCGGTGGAAGCCCCTTCGTGATGCCGGAAGAGGATTTCGCCGGTCGGCCCGAAATGCGGTTGCCCTCCCTCCACATTCGGGACCTGCCGCGGGGGTGCACTACGATCCAGCGGCGCCACCCAAAGCCGCGCCCGGCCGGCTTTGTCCGGCGCTTCCATCACTGCCAGCCGGCCGTCAGGCGAAAGGTCAAAGTTGAGAACCCGAAAACCTCGCACCAGGGGTTCAGAGCGCCCCGACTTCAGGTCGGCCACCACCACTTCTCCAAGGTCCCGGTAAAAGGCGAATTCGTTGGGCTGTTCCCTGACGACGCGGTACAGGAGCTTGTTGCCATCGGGCGTGAAGGCAGGAGTCGCTGCGTTTCCCTCGAGCGAGATCTGCCGATCGCCGCTCGCGTCATGAAGCCACAGGGAAGCGCCTTGCAGCGAGACGGCGGTGACGAAAGAGCGGCCATCCGGCGCCATGGCGATGCCTTCCTCTTCGGTTGGGCCAGCGGTGATCTGCTCCGGATTGCCATCCGGAAAACGCTGCCGCCAGATGTGATTTGCGCCCACCGCGTTCGATGTGAAGTACATCCACTTTCCATCCCGCGACCACGCGGCAAATGTACAACCTCCTCCCGGCGGACCCACCTTGCGTCCTGCGGAACCCCCGTCGGCGGGAACCACACGGCAAGGCTCCCACAAGTGATCGATATCCATCTCCACCAGCAATACCCATTTCCCGTCGGGCGATAGATAGGAGCGGTGCGCCATAGCGGGTTCGTCCGCGGGAACGTAGACGTCGCGCTGGCCTATACGGCTTTCCTCGGACGTCACCACCGCCATGTGAACGCCAATTCGTATTTCAGAAAACAGGATCTGGCGCGGGCCGGTCCAGACCAAACCGGAGGCGTTCTTGAGCATGATTCGTGGCTCGCCACCGAGCACGGGGACCGTCCAGGTGTCCCATTGAGAATCCGGGTTCATTGTGGTGTAAGCGATGCGCGCGCTATCCGGAGAGAACACGGGACTCATCTTGTCCAGGCTGTCGTGCGTCAATTGCACCGGCTCGCTGTCGGGGAGAATCTTGACATAGATCTGTCCCGGTCCGATGAACGTGGATTCGCCGCGAATAAAAGCAACCATCCGGCCGTCGGGTGAAAGAGCGGGTTGCGAAACGGAGTCTGAGAACTTGGTGAGTTGCACCCAGTGTGATTGATCGGTGGCACGGGAGGCGTTGCGCGGCCAGAGGGCTGCCGCTACTCCAGCGATGGCGATGACAGCGGCAGCGCCTGCTATGGCCGCGATTTTCCAGCGGTTCCATCCGCCCAACGCCGCATCGAGAGCTTTTCGCGCCTCCGTGATATCGTTGAGGCGGCGTTCCGGGTCCTTTTGAAGGCAGCGCTTCAGTAGATCGCGAATCCTGACGGGAGTGTTGGGGGGCAGCGCTTGCCAGTCCGGCTCCCGTTCCAGCACCGCCGCGAGCGTTTCGGCTAGGGTCTCGCCACGAAAGGTGCGCTCACCGGTCAGCAATTCGTAAAGCACGCAGCCGAAGGCCCAAATATCGGTCCGATTGTCGATTTCTCGGCCCCGGGCCTGCTCGGGACTCATATAACCAGGCGTCCCCAGGATGCGGCCGGCGAGAGTCTCGAGTTCTGTTTCGGGCGGCAGCCGGGAGATATCCTGGTTCTCTACGCGCGGGTTCTGTACAGGCGGGTTCGGGCCTGGCTGGGGTTGGCCCTCCGCCCGGACTTCCTTTACAAGCTTTGCAATGCCGAAATCCAGAACCTTCACGCGGCCCTGATGCGTGACTCTCACGTTGGCCAGTTTCAGATCGCGATGGATGATGCCTTTTTCGTGCGCGGCTTCCAACGCCTCTGCGATTTGTTTGGCAACCCGCAACGCTTCCGGGATGGGCAGGGGCCCCTGGAGATTCTGCCCTTCCACCAGTTCAAGTACGAGCCAGTCGGAATCGCCGAATTCCTCAAGTCCGTAGATCGCCGCGATATTAGGGTGGTTCAATGAGGCCAGAGTCCGTGCTTCACGGCGCAGGCGCGCGAGGCGCTCGGGATTGCGCGTAAACTCGGAGGGCAGCGTCTTGATGGCGACGTCCCGGCCCAGCTTCGTATCGCGCGCCCGATAAACCTTCCCCATCCCGCCAGCGCCCAATGGTGAAAGGATGCGATACGGTCCCACCTGCGCGCCTTCGAGTGGCGCATCAGCGTCCAGAGTGGCGAAGACCTTTTCATTGACCGGGCTTTCCAGGCGGCTTCCGGCACGCTGGTCGATGGAAATGAGGTGTTCGACCTGATGCCTAAGCTCGGTATCTTCGCCGCAGGCCTGTCCGAGGAACGCTTGACGCTCCTCGGGCGCGCGCTCCAGCGCGGCATGGAAGAGTTCCTCTACCAGACGCCAACGCCCGTGCTTCATAGGCGACTCCGCACCCATCATCGTACTATTGTGCTATGGTGCTATGGTGGCACAGCTCGTGGATGTTCGCACGAATATTTTCAATGTGTTGCCAACCGGAAGTAGCCGCGGGTGGCGCACCCTGGCTATTGAATTTTGTCACCCTCTGGGACAAGAAGACCTGCGCAGTTCCAAAGGTGACGTATTTTTTCCTGACTAGGATCTTCAAATGTGTGCGCCAGCTCTTGCAGTGTCATACGAACAATGGACGACCTGAGACTCCTGTGGCGCGAGCATCAACAAGCGGACTATCCGGAAGGATACCGTGACCAGGAGGTAGCAGGTGTTACTCTACTGTTGATGGATACTGGCATTGTTGGTAGGGAATCGCTTTGCCTGGGAAGGGGAACGCCTTCTCAAGCGTTGTCACGAAGACGCTATCCTCTTGGCCCGCGAGCTTACTGGACCTGTGCGCGACTGCGTCGCGCGTTTGCGCCATATGGCAGAAAGGGTAGTTGAGGCGAGTGGATTCCAACGAGCGGCCCAACCTGGCGTTCCAGCCGGCGTGGCACTGGGTCCATGAATTCAAAGGTCTCGAAGGAGCCGCGCTTCTGCCCCCAGAAGCGCGGCCCTGGACTCTTAAGAATCAGAGTACTTCAATTCAAACAACACCCAACTGCAATTACTTTCCACCCAGGTAGAAGACAACTCCCGCCACATAGCGGAAGCAGTTCTGGTTGTTGGTCAGCGTAATCGGATTGGTATAGCGAGTCAGCACCCAATCGATTTCCACGGGACGAATCGCGATATTCTTGGCAACTTTGATATCCAAGCCGCCTCCAAACGCCATCGTGAAGGGATGCTGGGTGCCGCCGGCAATGTTGGCTCCCACCCCATTGAACGCTTCCGCCACATTGGCGTAACCGTTGCTGTTGGAACCGCCGAACAGAAGCTCCCCAAATGCGTTGAACTTCGACGTCCGGTAAGTCACCTGGGGTCCAAACAGGTAGGTGAACATGTTCCCCTGCGTGGTGATCGGCGCGGTCGTTACTGCAGGCGGAGTAACGCCCGGGATCGTGGTGCCCGCCGGTATCGTGTAGTTAGTGCTTCCATACCCCATCAGTTCGGCTTTGATGCCAAAATAGTTGTTCAGATTAAAAGTGACGCCGCCTCCACCACCATTAAAACTGCGATTCTGAATGCCCGGCAGGGTCGGATTAAAGCGCAAATAGGAATATCCACCGAAGACTTCAATTTTGGGGGCATCATCGGCTAACGCGGTCAAGCCCATCAAACAGAACAGTGCGCTAAATAAGAACAACTTAATCTTCATTTACAATACCCTCCTTAGGGATGTGGATTAACAAGAATGACACCCATCATGTGCGGTTCACCTGCTTGCTCATCGCCCGGTGTCGAGGTCGACTTCCAAAATCAGATTCACCCCCTTTCTATTCATGATTTCTCCCGTTGGGCCGGCAATTCCAATCAACGCCTCAACGGGCCGAAAATCCCGACGAAAAATCTTGCCTGTCTTCACAGCCAGTCCTGTTCAAAGCGAATGGTTCGTCAATTCCAGATTCCATTCGGTCGCCAGAAATTCCTCAAAGCAAAAAAACCGGCGCACTATAAAGGGATGTTGAAGATCGGTCAAGAATTTTTCAACACCACTCGTGTTGACTGCTACTTGATTTACACCAACAGATACTTGCCACAGCCAATCGGCAAAATGAAGTGACCTTCATCGCCTCAATTTTTTGTGACCAAAATGAGAGTTCACGATTGAGTCAATCATGTTCCATTCCTATTCAGTCGCATCCCTGGCCAATGTCCCCCCCCTTGTCGATGCTCCTCCAGGGGGGTTGGTTGTCTCTTGAGTTTTTTCTTTGCAAACAATTTTCAATCACCTTTCTCACAAATTCGATCGCTGAAATCCTCTAATTTTTTGATAGAAAAGAATTTCATTGAGACAGTCCATTCTGAAAAGCGCATGGCGCCATCGGGAGCCAAGCAGGATTCCCATGTATTCTGGAAGGCAACGACATTCGAAAAATCACACTGTGGCAAAAATGCATGCGGACAATTTGACGCAAGCAAAGGAATTCTTTCCCCGCAGCAACCTTCCTGGTTTGGGAGGGGGGAATTTGCGTTCGAAAAAAATGCCCGGACTCCTCACACACCCTTGGGAAGAAAAATCCAAAAAGAATTCATGGTATGGCTCCGGCGAAGAGGCCGCGAGAATGAGTTTCTTGATGAGGAGCCTGTCACTACATTCTGCAATCATCGGTAATCCCTTTTTGAGTCTTGACAAAGTGAACGATTCTCCTTAAGATTTCGCGCAATTTAGGGATTCATGCGCCGTAGCATGAGGTAAGCCATGCCTTGGGACCACGCAGTGCGGCGTGGACAGATCTGCATTGCTGTCATTTTCGTCCCCAACTCCCAATCCAATTTCCGAACACAAAATCTAGTAAAAGGAGTGAGTCCTTATGACCCCCAAAGAGGTTGTCAAATTTGTCAAAGACAAAGGAATCAAGATTATTGATTTCCGCTTTGTCGACATGCCCGGCCTCTGGCAGCATTTCGCCATGAATGCCAAAGAGCTTGACGAAGACATGTTCGAAGAAGGTGTGGGTTTCGACGGATCCAGCATTCGCGGATTCCAGAAAATTCAAGAAAGCGACATGCTCTTAATCCCGGATGCCAAGAGTGCCTTTGTGGATCCATTCAGTTCCTTTCCCCAGCTCAATCTCATTTGTAACGTCAAAGACCCGGTCACGCTGCAACCCTACAGCCGGGACCCGCGCTACATCGCCCAAAAAGCGGAGAACTACCTCAAGTCCACCGGAATCGGCGACACGGCCTATTTTGGACCCGAAGCGGAGTTCTTCGTCTTCGACGATGTCCGGTTCGACCAGAATCAACACGAAGGGTATTACTTCCTTGATTCGAAGGAAGGCTTCTGGAATGCCGGAAAAGATGAGAAGCCCAACCTGGGATACAAAATCCGCTACAAGGAAGGGTATTTCCCGGTTCCGCCGGCGGACAGTCTGCAGGATCTGCGCAGTGAGATGATTCTGACGATGGAGGACATCGGCGTTCAGGTGGAAGTTCATCACCACGAAGTGGCAACCGCGGGCCAGTGCGAAATCGACATGCGGTTCGACACGCTCACGGTGATGGGCGACAAACTCCTCAAGTACAAGTATGTCGTTAAGAATGTGGCTGCCAAACACGGAAAGACTGCGACTCTGATGCCGAAGCCGCTCTTCATGGACAACGGTTCAGGCATGCACGTCCATCAGAGCATCTGGAAAGGCGGGAAGAATGTCTTCTACGAGGCGGGCGGGTATGCGGACCTGAGCAAGGCCGCGATCTACTATATCGGTGGCATCCTGAAGCATGCGCCGGCGTTGCTGGCCTTCTGTGCTCCGACGACGAATTCCTATCGTCGACTCGTCCCAGGCTACGAAGCGCCCATCAACCTCATTTACTCACAGCGGAATCGCAGTGCCAGCGTGCGAATTCCGGCCTATTCGCGGAGTGAGAAGGCGAAGAGAATCGAAACCCGGTTCCCCGATCCTTCCTGCAACGGGTACCTGGCCTTCAGCGCCCTGCTGATGGCTGGATTGGACGGGATTCAGAACAAGATCGTTCCCCCGGATCCGATCGACAAGGATCTCTATGATCTGGAACCCGAGGAGAAAGCTCACGTGAAATCAACCCCCGGAAGCCTGGAAGAAGTGCTCAATGCCCTTGAGGCTGATCATGACTTCCTGTTGAAAGGGGACGTTTTCACGAAGGACGTGATCGAAACCTGGATCGACTACAAGCGGACCAAAGAAGTGGATGCGATCCGGTTGCGACCACATCCCTACGAGTTCTCCTTGTACTACGATATTTAATCCCTCCAGTCTTTGCCTTCGGGGTGGGCGCCCTTCATCAAGCGCCCACCCATCATTCCAATTCCAGAAGCTGTCTTCGCTTTCCCCAAACATTTCTTCACTTCTCAACACGCAGTAAGAACGACTTGCCTGGAACCGTCACCTGTTCAGAACAGAGAGCGCCGTCACGTAGCCTCGCCGGAATTTTCGGAGCCTTTCCGTCGGCCAAGATTTCCTTTCAAGCCACTCCAGTCGCTGTGTTATGATTTTTTGGGGAGGACTGGGAGTCCTTTGAAATCGAGTCTGGATGAACGTTTCCAGAGACCTTGGAGATCACAAGCCCATGAGTGCCCGAATGATCGATGGAGTCAGGATTGGCAAAGAAATCCGGGAAGAGGTCCGCTCTGAGGTGAGCGAATTGAAAAGCCAGGGGACTCACCCGGGCCTCGCCGCCGTGCTCGTTGGAAATAATCCCGCGTCCCAGGTTTATGTGAAAAGCAAAATCAGAGCGTGCGAGAATCTGGGCATTTACAGCGAGGGGATTCACCTACCCGAAAATACGACCACCGAAGCCTTGCTGAAAACCATCGACGCCTTGAATCAAAATTCGAAGATCGATGGAATCCTTATTCAATTGCCGCTGCCAAAGCAGATTGACGAGGAAAAAGCTCTGCTGGCCGTTGACCCCTCCAAAGACGTGGACGGATTGCATCCGCTGAACGCGGGAAATCTCGCGCTGGGACGTGAGTCGCTGAGACCCTGTACACCATCCGGAGTCATTGAAATTTTGCGACGGGAACAAATCCCCATGAAGGGATCCGAGGCGGTGGTGATCGGACGGAGCAATCTGGTGGGGAAGCCTCTCGCCTTTCTGCTCCTGCAGGAGCATGCCACGGTGACCATCTGCCACTCGCGCACCCGGGATTTGCCCGAAGTCAGCCGCCGGGCCGATATTCTCGTCGCGGCCATCGGCAAGGTGGGATTGATTACCCGGGAGTTCGTCAAGCCGGGCGCGACCGTCATTGATGTCGGCATCAACAAGATTGAAGGCGAGGCCCTGTCTCGCTGCCTCGAATCCGATCCCTCTCTCCGGATGCAATACGAGAAGAACCTGAAGGAGAACAAGGATTACGTGTTGACGGGAGATGTGAATGTTTCTAGCGTCATGGAGTTGGCCTCGGCACTCACCCCTGTTCCCGGTGGAGTGGGGCCGCTGACGATTGCCATGCTGATGAAGAATACGGTCCTGGCGGCACGCCTGCGAAGCGGAAACTTATCCTCTTCCCGGCACAAGGCCTCGAAGCCATGACCCGGGTTGGGCTCACGGGAGGCATTGCCAGCGGCAAATCGACCGTTTGCCGGATGTTCCGGGAAAAAGGCTGCCAGATCATCGATGCGGACCAGGTGGCCCATGGGTTGATTCGTCGCGAACAGCCATGCTTCGAAGCAGTGGTCAAGAAATTCGGTCGGGAAATCCTGGATCCTTCCGGAGAAATTAACCGGAAAAAGTTGGGAGAAATCGTGTTTGAAGATCGATCCAAGCTGGAATCGTTGAATTCTATTGTCCACCCTGAAGTCATCCGAACGATTCTCGCGATACTTGCGGGCCGGGAGAAAGAGCACCCGAGGGAGCGCAGCCTTGTGGAGGCTTCCTTGATGATTGAATCCGGATTTTACAAGAGTTTTCAACGCTTGATCGTTGTAACCTGTTCGCCTGAGCAACAGATGGAAAGACTGATGGCGCGGAACGGGCTGTCCGCTGAGCAGAGTCGAAACAGGGTTTCACTGCAAATGCCGCTGGATGAAAAAATCCGCTTTGCCGATTTTGTCGTCGATAATTCCGGCTCGCTTGAAAATACCCAAGCGCAAGTCAATCACCTTTTCCAAAAGCTCGAAGACACCCTATGGGCAACGTCTCTTTAATTTCAGCCTTCGTCGCGGGGCTTCTTTCGTTTGTCTCGCCCTGCGTTCTCCCGCTGGTCCCGGCGTACATCTCTTTCATCTCCGGGATCTCACTGGACCACCTGAAGGGAGAAGATGCCAGGAGAGGCCGCCGGAAAGTCATTTTGAGTGCGGTTCTTTTTATCGCCGGGTTTTCCACGATTTTCATTTTATTGGGAGCCTCCGCGACTTACGCGGGGCAGGTTTTCCTGCGCAACAAAATTCTCTTCAATCGGATTGCCGGCGCAATGCTGATTCTTTTTGGTTTGCATGTGGCGGGCCTTTTCCAGATCAAATTTCTGAACTACGAAAAACGCTTTAACTTTCAGAAAAAACCCGTGGGCATTCTGGGATCCTATCTGGTGGGGCTGGCTTTCGCGGCAGGGTGGACTCCCTGTATTGGCCCAATTCTCGCCGCGATCCTGGTCATGGCAAGCGACCAGGAGACGAGTGGACAGGGCATGATCCTGTTGAGCAGCTATTCGCTTGGCTTGGGCATACCCTTTTTTCTTACTGCTGTGGCCTTGAATACCTTCTTCAATGTCTTCAACTGGATCAAACGCCATTATCGCGCGATTGAAACGATCAGCGGAATCCTGCTGGTCGTCTTGGGCTTCCTGGTGATGACCAATCAATTGTCGCGGCTGGCGAAGTTATTTGACTATGGGTCTTAGGCGAATTGGCTCTGTCCGTGACGGGTTGTACCCGCGGCTGGAGCTGATCCGTGAAGCAGAAAAATTCTTGTCGGCGAGGTCTTATGATAAAGCACGCATTTAAATCTTCTTTGCTCTTGACTGTCCTCATACTGGCTGCGGCCTGTTCGTCGGGGAGTCGGAAGGAACCGCTCGGCCCCAAACCCGTTCCGCAATTCTCGGCTTCCAGCCTCGATGGAAAGACGGTGGCAATGAAGGATCTTTCCAATAAAGTGGTCATTATTGATTTTTGGGCTACCTGGTGTTCGCCCTGCCGCGAAGAGATTCCACATCTCAACAAGCTTTACTCGGATTTGAAGGGCCAAGGTCTGGAGATCGTGGGAATTTCCATGGATGACGGGCCGGACATAGAAAAAGATGTCAAGGATTTTGCCCGTAAGTTCCGGATGGAATATCCGGTCGTAATGGGCAACGACGAGTTAGCGGATCAATTCGGAGGCGTGGTTGGATTGCCCACAACCTTCATCGTCGATCGCAAGGGAAATATCGTGAAGAAATTTGTTGGGTTGCCTCCCATCGAGCAACTGAGCCGCATCGTCAGAGAATTGGTGGGGTAACAAACCATGTTGGGCAGAACCATCACCATAAAACTAAGAACTCTTTTCTGGCTGCTGGTCCTGGCAGTAGCCGCTGCCTGGTTCGGGAACCGGATTCTGCAGCGCCCGAACGCTCATTTGCCTTTCTCCACGGAAAGTCCTTCGGCGGCTGCAGCCGACAAGCTTTACGTTCCCGCGCACGAGGACGAGGCCAACAGCATTGAAATCTACAAGACCGTCAGCCCCGCGGTCGTTAACATCACCTCCACCACGATCAACTTTGATTTCTTTTTTAATGCCCTGCCTCAGCAAGGAGCCGGCTCCGGCTCCTTGATTGATGCCGAGGGCCACATTCTGACCAATTTCCATGTCATTGAAAACGCCCGTGTCCTGGAAGTCACTCTGGCCGATCAAAGAAAATTCAAAGCCAAGGTCGTCGGTGCAGATCCATCGAATGATCTTGCGATCATCAAGATCGATCCGGCCAAGAAGCCTCTTCCCTTTATTCCGATGGGCAGTTCTTCAAACCTTCAGGTGGGGCAGAAGGTTCTGGCCATCGGGAATCCCTTCGGCCTGGAAGGAACGCTTACCACTGGGGTGATCAGTTCCCTGCGCAGAACCATTCGCGCGGAGAATGGGAAGCTGATCGATGACATCATTCAAACCGATGCTGCCATCAATCCGGGAAATTCCGGCGGCCCTCTCTTGAACTCTCATGGAGAAATGATTGGCATCAATTCGCAAATCGTTTCTCCCGGCGGAGGCAATGTCGGCATCGGCTTTGCGATTCCCGTGAATACTGCGAAGGCGATTGTCCCGGAATTGATCTCTGAGGGACGGGTTCGAAGACCCTACGCCAGGCTCTCCGGTTACGAGGTCACGCCAGAACTTGCGGAAATCCTCGAATTGCCCGCGGACCACGGAATCCTTGTGGCCAGAACCCAGCCGGATGACTCTTTCGCCCAATCGGGAATCAAAGGCGGCCGCCAGGTCTATCTCATCGGGAATTCTCCGATGATTTTGGGTGGAGACCTTATCATTGAGGCAGATGGCCAGCCCATCCACAGTGTGGTTGATCTGGATCGCCTGGTTGACAAGAAGAAACCGGGAGAAACTCTCGCCTTGAAGATCTTCCGGGGGAAGCGTGAAATGGCGGTGACCGTTCAAATGATCGAAAAGGCATCGCCGGGAGTTCGGCTTTAAGCCAATAATGGAGCACTCGGCCAACCTGGGGGCAAGCCTCTCCTGCCCGGGTTTTCCTTTTCAACGAGTGCGGGACGAATAGCGAAATGGGATTCCGAAATGATGTTGTCTTGCGGCCGCCTTTTCTCTTTGCGTTGGGAGCGGTCCTCATTGTGCTTCTTCTGTATCGCTTCGGGAACATCCGGGAAGAATGGGTAGTGAAGCGCTTTTTGGAAGAGCTAAAAGCCGGGGAATATCAAAAAGCCTACCAAACCTGGGGGCCTACGGGAGGCTACACGTATCAGGATTTCATGGCGGATTGGGGCGGGAATGGGTACTACGGAAAGATTCAAGAATTCAAGATTGTCGGTTCAAAGTCCGAAGGGACGGGTGTCGTCATCGAAGTCGAATTCTCCCATCTCAAGCGCCCCGTTTTCCTGTGGGTTGAACGCAGGTCACATACCCTTGGGTTTTCTCCCATTGAACAACTCCGCTAGCGAGGCTTCTTCGACAAGGGCTATTTCCGATCAGCTCCTTTATTCCGCCTCCGGAAGTGCAAAGCTATAGATGACCCGCCCTGCGGAAATCGCCACGTACTGGCGGGACCCCACTGCATAGCTCATGGGGGAAGAGTGGATGGAGGTCCCGGTTTGAAATCTCCACAGTAGTTTCCCGTTGCGCGAGTCCAGGGCCATCAAATGGCCGTCACGGCTTCCTGCAAATACCACTCCGCCACCGGTGCCCAAGACCCCGGCAGAATTCGTTCCGATGAAGGATTTATACTCCCATTCAATGGTTCCGGTTTCCGGGTTGATCGCCTTGACACCACCCCACTCGCGTTCTTCCAGTGGGACGAATTTTCCGCCCCAGCAGGCTTTACCCACCGGGCAATCGGCAGGCTCCTTGAAGTATCGGTCTCCCGCCTCTCTGAAAGTTAGGTAGAGTAACCCGGTAGCCGGGTCGTAGGAAGGGGCCTGCCAGTTGGTCGCACCCTCCACTCCAGGGAAATTGGGTTGGCCCTCAGGACTAGATTCGAATCCCGGCTCCAAGATTGGTTTTCCGCTTTCATCCAATCCCTTGGCCCACGTTTGCCTGGCAAAAGGCCGGCCCAGCAGGAATTTGCCATCCACTCGATCCAGGACATAAAAAAAGGCGTTTCGGTCGGCATGCAGCAGCAACTTTCTTGGCTTTCCGTGGAACATTCGATCGACCAGGACCGGTGTTTCATTAGCGTCCCAGTCGTGAGTGTCGTGGGGAGTGAATTGGAAGTACCATTTGAGTTTGCCGCTCGAGGCTTCCAAAGCAACCATGGAACAGGTGAAGAGGTTGTCTCCTTTACGGAGATCCCCATTGAAGTCGGGAGAGGGGTTTCCCACCCCCCAGTAGAGCGTGTCCAGTTCAGGATCATAGGTTCCCGTCATCCACGTGGAACCGCCACCCCGCTTCCAGCTGTCTCCTTCCCAGGTGTCATGGCCCAGCTCACCCGGCCCCGGGATGGTCTGAAATCTCCAGAGTCTTTCCCCGGAAGCAGGGTCGTAGGCGTCGATAAACCCGCGAATACCAAATTCAGCACTCGAGATGCCGCAAATAATTTTGTCTCTCAAGGCCAACGGAGCAACGGTGGCGCCGTATCCTTCCAGGGGATCGGCCATCTCCGTTTCCCAGAGCAGACGACCTGTTTTGGCGTCCAGACAAACCAAATAGGCATCGATCGTGCTAAAGAAAACTCTTTCCCCCAGCAAGGCCACCCCACGGTTGACATTGTCGGCCACGGTCGGCTTGTTTCCTTTGACCTGATGTTGATACTGCCAAATGACCCTTCCCGAGGCGGCGTCGAGCGCAAATGCATGACCGGAATTCCCAGTGGCATAAAGTACGCCGTCCACAACCAAAGGAGTTGCTTCCAGCACGCCATTTCCGGGGAATTGATAAGCCCACACCGCTCGCAATGTCGAAACATTTCGCGTATTTATCCGGGCCAGAGGCGAGTAGTGCCTGCCCTGGTAGTCTCCCCAATAGGTCATCCAGTTTTGAGGCTCGCGAGCTGAGTGGACCAATCGCTCAAAGGTGAGCCCTTTGCCAAGCGGCGCGGCGGCCACTGTCGTGAGATCGCGTTGCCGCAGGGTTTTCAAGAAGGCGATCAAGTCCTGAAGCTCGACGGCCGAAAGTCTTTTCCCATAGTCGGCTGGCATGAGGGAGCGTTCGACATGGTCGAGGCGCCGGAGGTCCTTCTTCTGAAAGGAATGAAGTTCATTCTGCTCATCCATGATTTGAATGGAGAAAGTATCCTCGTTTCTTCGCACTCCCTGGATCTCTACGCCCTCGTGTGTCGTGAGCCGGATGATTTCAGGTTTTTGAGTGATGCGCTGGTTTGGATTCAGGATGGCGTCTTTGAGCCCTTGCGCAGTCCAATGGCCCGCCGTCGAAAGGTCGGGACCCACCCGTCCTCCATGTCCATTGACCTGATGACATCGCTGGCATTCCCCTTTGCCTGCAAAAATTTGTCGTCCTTGGATAGGGTCGCCTGGAACGGCTTCTTCCTTTCCGGAGGGTCTCAAGGTTTTTAAATAGCTGACGAGTTCCCAAATCTCATTGGGGCTGAGTTCGAAGGGGGGCATCGGCGTTCCGGGGATCCCTTGACGGATCGTCTGATACAACTGCGCATCCTCGTTTCCGTGTTTCAATGCTGCAACGGCGAGAGAAGGGCCTCTCCCGCCCATTCCGTCGCCGCCGTGGCAACCCTGACAGTAATTGGCGTAGGCCTTTTTCCCGGAGGCGATGGCTTCCACCTGACCTGCCAATGGATTTGAGCCGGAGGATTGCGCTGCCAGCCAGCGGGCGGCAAATAAGCACAATAGGACAAAACTCAACGTCGAGCACTTGGAAAGACGCATAAATCCCCTTCTAGGTGATCTCAAGTCGAATTCGGATTTACTGAAATCTGACCCTTATGGACATTCCCAAGAGTGGGAGAGACGGTTGTTATCGGTGTTGCAGATGCAGAGGCCCTAAGATCCGGGATTGGCATTTGCCAGATCTTGTAGGATGCGGGTCAGCTCTTCATGAGTCACAGCGTAAGTTCCCGGATGGCTGATTGCTATTCCGGCGGCAAGATTGGCCAGCTGTGCGGCGTCCTCCAATTCAGCATAGGAACAAAGAGATGTCGCCACCACGGCGGCAACCGTATCTCCAGCACCCGACACATTTTCGGCTCGCACGCCGATGGCGGGAAAATGATGAGCTTCGCCTCTTGGAGTGGAAGCGACGATCCCTTTTTCCGCCAGCGTCAGGACGACATGGCACGAAAGGGTTCGCGCCAGCACCCGTCCGAGCTCAAGATGATCATCGGGACAAGCCGAGCCCGGGATCAACCTGGAATACAGGTCGCGGGCTTCTGGGAGGTTCGGGGTAATGCAGGAGAGTTTTTGCCACTGCTGGATGTTTTGAGGTTTGATATCACCGACGATTTTGAATCCTTTGGCGGCGCTCAATTTTTGAAGCTTGTCCACCACCGGACCTTTGAAGGTGCCTTTGTCATAGTCTGAGGCCAGAAGCATCTGGGCGCTTTCCATCGATTCCGTGATCAGCCGCAGCAATCCCTGCCCTTGAGCCTCATTCAGGGGGGCCGCCTCTTCTTCGTCCAGGCGAAGGTAATAGTGGCCGCTGGCCTGGACTCGAGTCTTCCGGGTGGTGGGTCGCTCGGTCTTCAGCGGGCGGAAATCGATGGACGCTTCACGGGCGAGTTTCGTGAGGATGCTTCCTTCCTGATCGTCTCCAATCAAACCGATCAGAGTGACCCGGACCCCCAGTCGGGCCAGATTGTGGGCGACGTTGGCGGCACCGCCCAAGGCATGGGATTGACCGGAAATTTGCAGGAAGGGCACCGGGGCCTCGTTGGCCACGCCGACGGCCTGACATTCCAAATACGAGTCAAGAATCAGGTCGCCGACAACCACGAGATGAACCTTGGTGAAACGTTCGACCAGCGGCAGCAGCTTTTCAGTTGGCACAGTCATGAGAGATTGTCAGTTTGGACGATGCGCGAGCTCCTGCTCCAGCAATTCGCAGATAATATGTACCACCGCCAAATGCGATTCCTGGATGCGGGGCGTATTGTCCGAGGGAACTCGAATGCAGATGTCGCAGAGCCGCGGAAATTCTCCCGCCGCTTTACCCGTAAATCCCACCGTGTGGGCTCCTTTCGCCCTGGCCAATTCCAGAGCGAGGACCACGTTTCTTGATTTTCCGCTGGTGGAGAAGGCGACGACAAGATCGCCCTCCTTGACGAAGGCATCGACCTGCCGGGCAAAGGTGTTTTCATACCCGTAATCATTGGCGATGGAGGTCATCAGGATTTCATTGGCGGAAAAGGACAGCGCAGGCAGTGGTTTCCGTTCAATGCGAAAGCGGCCCACCAGCTCGGTGATAAAGTGATTCGCGTCAGCGGCGCTTCCCCCATTCCCGAAGGAATACACGGTGCGCTCGTTCTGATAAGTGTGAATGATGCTCTTGACCAAGGCTTCGATGGCCGGCAACTGTTCGTCCAGGAGCCGCTGTTTTACCGTCACGCTCTCCATGAGAAGGTGGCTGATCTCCTGGTGGAAGAGGCTCACTAACTCAGCGGGCGTGACATAGGCGATTCCCGGCTTGGCCACGACAATCCCGGCGGCCTTGTTGGCAAGCTCGGCTGCTTGAAGTAAGGGAACGCCGGCCGACAGGCATAAAGCCAGAACGGCCGTGCTGCTGTCTCCGGCCCCCACCCGATCGGCCAGGGGGACGCGAGTGGCCGGGATTTTCTGGGGGGCACCGGCTCCCTCGAAGACCAGCATTCCTTCGGATCCCATGGTGATCAAAATATCGGACGCCAACCGCTCCCGCAAGAGAGCGCCGGCCTCTTCGACTGAGCCCGGCAGGGCACCCAAATTCTGAGCCGCCTGCAAACTTTCCTCGGCATTAAATGTGTAGAGAGATGCTTTCCCATACCAGGCGACATGACTGGGGTTGGCGTCAATCAGGAGTTTGAGTTTCCGGCTTTGGACGAATGGCTCAAGTGATTGGATGAACGCCGGGTTTACGAAGCCGTAGCCCTGATCGTAAACGACCAGAACCTTCCCCTCGATTTCTCCTTGTTCCAACTCCTGGCCCACGGTTGGTAGAAGAGGCGCACTTTCCGGATCCATGGGACGATCAAACATCTGCAGTAATTGCTGGTGCGAGGCAAAAATGCGATAACGCTGGGGAAGTCGGAAATTAGAGGATGAGGGTGTTGCCAACCGGATGTTTTCGTCCTGCAAGTCTCGGGTCAGCTCTTGTGAAAGCACATCCTTTCCAAAGAGCCCCAAGAGGATGGCTTTACCGCCCAGGGATGAGATGTTCTTGGCAATGTTGGCGGCTCCTCCCGGAATGGCTCGTTTGGAGTGAACTTTGACGACCGGGACCGGAGCTTCCGGAGAGAGACGGGTGACGTTTCCATACAATTCCCGATCCAGATACGTGTCGCCAGTGACGAGTATGGATTGCGACGTAAATTGATCGACAATGTCCTGGACTAACAAAGTGGAATTCCTCTACACGGCGCGAATTTGGCAATTCCCGCAGGTATTCTATCCCAACCGACCTCCATCCTCGATGCCTTTCTCGATGACCGAGCGGAAAGGCGCCCTTCATTGAATACTTGCCAGGCTTGCCGCTTCTCCACCCGGTTCCTGTGGTGAGGTCAACGCAAGAAAGGGGTGAGCCTGCTTCATGTGGAAGATCGGTACCCCAGTTTTCGCACCTGACACTCAGCAGGCGTCGCGATTCACCCTCGCGACCACCCTTCAGGAATCACTCGCCCTCAGGCAATCTGCAGAATCTCCCGGCTGCCAGTGATCCACAAGTCGGTGTAACCCTTCATCTTTTCCCGGAACACGGAGTCGGTCATGTATTGTTTCATCCGAGCCTCAAACTCGGTGACATTCTCAGCTTCATATTCCAGGATGACCCGATTGAAGTCTCCCGTGAGATCAGTCAGCACACGGGATTTGGGGATTTTAGCCGCGGCGGCCGCTTCCTTCAACTGGGCTGCCAGCTTACTGCCGTGACCCGGTTTGGCCACAAAACAATTGCGCACGACGATCATGGTTCCTCCCTTTCTTGCCGGACTGATTCCAAGTTTCTCAACTCAACTATTCTACACGATTCCAGATTAACGCCGCGTTTGAGAGAGAAGCGCGAAGGTTTTTGTCGGAGTCATGGCGAGCGGACCCCGTTCATTCCCTTTAATTCCGGACTGGGTGCACATCGCAGTCAAGCCTCTCCCTATGCCTGCCCCTTTTAATTAGGTTAAGCCAATATCCTATCAGAATCAGCTACAGTCAGAAAACTTGTCAATCTTGGATGGCAAAGGAAACTACTTGCAGACAGCGGGGAAATTCCAGAAGGAGAAGTAAGTCACAAGTTATTCACACCGGCAATCAATCTGCTCATGGCTGACCGTATTGATCCTCCTTGTGCTGCAGGGACGAGACAGCAATGCCCCCGCCGCAACCAGCAATGCCTTCCATATTAGAACGATCCAGAGGGTCTGCCATTGGAGCTGAGATATTGTTTGTCAATTCCCAACGGTTGCCGTAGTGTGAAACGTTGGTCGGTAGGTTGTGACGTTTTTTTAAAAACAGATTGGTAACTGCGATTTTTTACATTGTCTCCCATGAGTGCGCGGGAGCATGCACTTATTATTGGGCAAGAATTTTTGAGGTTTTAGCATGTACGATGTTTGCGTGATTGGGTCAGGACCTTCTGGTGGAGTCCTGGCAAAGGAGCTGGCGGAAGCGGGAGCGAAAGTCGCTTTGGTGGAGGCCGGCCGAACGATGAATCCCGAGGATTTCCAGTATCATGCCTGGCCCTATGACCTCCGCTATCGAGGGACCCGACGTGCTGGATCGCCCCCTGCCGCATACCCCAGGGAAGTGACGAGCTCCATTCGTTATGAGAACTCCGACAATGTTCTGGTCGACCGGATTCGGGCCGTGGGCGGCCGGAGCATCCATTGGAATGCGGTTTGTCTGCGTTTTGCCGAGCGGGATTTCCGGGAACGCAGTCTGGAGGGCGTTGAAGAGGACTGGCCCTTAAGCTACCAGGAATTGGCGCCTTACTACTCCTATGTGGAAAAAATGATCGGGGTCACAGGGTCTCAGGAGAACCTCGAAATTCTCCCGGACGGAGTTTTCCTTCCTCCGCTCAAGCCCCGTTGTGGCGAAGAGATCGTCCATCGTGTCTGCGCAAAAATGGGAATTCCCATGATCCCGACCCGCAAAGCGGTGCTCACGGTCCCGTACGACGACCGGCCGGCTTGCCACTATTGCGGGCGCTGCATGCGGGGTTGTGATGTCGGGGCGATCTTTAGCGTTCCGGTGAGCATGATTCCGAAGGCGATGAAAACGGGAAATTTTACTTTATTGGAAAACAAGATTGCCCGGGAGCTCCTGGTCGACCGCGAGGGGAAAATTAAAAGCGTCTCGGTCATTGATACGGTCACGAAAAATGAGGAGGAAATTCACGCCTCAGTCTTTGCCGTCTGCTGTGCTGCGCCAGAATCCGCGCGTCTGCTTCTCAATTCCCGTTCTCCCCAGTTTCCCAACGGCCTGGCCAATTCAAATGACATGGTGGGACGCTACCTGCATGGTCATTACACGGGGACCGTCGAAGGGTATCTGGAGGACCTGGTCGGAACCCCGCCGGTCAACAATGATGGCGCCACCGACCACACTTATATTCCCCGCTTTAATCAACTCTCGAAGAAAAAGACCAAACTTATTGGCGGTTACCATTACCAGGTGAATGTGTCTGGCTTTATGTTTCCCCATCAAGCCATGACGGTCAAGGGTTTCGGGGAACCGTATAAAAAGCAGGTCAGAGAATTACAGCCGGGCTTCATCCAGTTGGCTGGGTTTGGGAAAGTCCTCGCCAGACCCGAGAACCGGGTGACGGTGGATCGCAATCATCCCGATGCCTATGGAATTCCGATTGCCGTGGTGCATTTTCGATTCTCTGAAAATGAGCAGGCTCTTTGGAAAGACACCGTGGGAAAAGCGCAAGAGATTCTCACCAACGCCAAGGCCAGACAGATCGTGAATACGCGGCCCGAACCTACGGGATTTGGAGGCCACGAAACGGGCACCGTCCGCATGGGAAGCGATCAACGAACTTCCGTGTTGAACTCTCAGTGCCAGGCCCATGAGGTAAGGAACTTGTTTGTGGTCGGAGGTAGCGCGTTCACCACATTCCCCGAAAAGAACCCCACCCTCACCATGATGGCCCTTTCCGTTCGAGCTGCAAGCTACATCATGAGCGAATCAAAGAACGGCCACTTAAAGTCTTAGCAGGCACGTAGGGGCTCACTGTCTGATCTCGCTGCTTAGATTCATCCGCGCTTATCTTTCATTTCAATCAACTCAAAGGGCGGCTTACCTCACCGACGGCTGAGCCATCTTGGTACCCCAGTGACTTTCCGAACACGAGCCATCGGTACGAAATTCTCTTGTCCCGCTCGGCCACACTCTGTTAGAGTCACTGATTTCTTGAACTCCGCTGATCCTGAGTTGACCGGACACCACCCATGAAACTGCAAGGGAAAATTGCCATCATTACGGGAGCAGGCACCGGGATTGGACGGGCCATCGCCACGTCGTTTGCCCAGGAAGGGGCGGCCGTCGTGTTGGCAGGGCGGACGGAAGCCCGATTGCTCGAGGTGGCGAATGCGATTCAATCCTCTGGAGGACAGGCCTTTCCGATTCGGGCCGACGTTTCGAACCCGCTCGAAGTTCAAAATCTGGTGGACGCGGCAACCCGCCATTTCGGAAAAATCAACATTCTGGTAAACAACGCAGGAGTCTTCATTTACAAGAATCTCATGAAGTTAACCATCCAGGAATGGGACGATACGATCAACACGAACTTGAAAGGCACCTTCCTTTGTTGCCAGGCCGTTCTGCCCGGAATGATCGAACAGAAGCAAGGCAATATCATTAATATCTCGTCGATTCACGGAAAGATCGGGGACGCCAACCTGGCAGCGCATTGTGCTTCGAAGTTCGGCGTGATTGGCTTTACCCAGGCCTTGGCGAAGGAAGTCATTGAGCACAACATCAATGTGAATGTCATTTGTCCCGGGCAGGTCAGTTCGCGCTGGGTTGAAGAAGAGTCGCCCACGGTGGCTCCCCTGTTAACCCGGTTGAGGCCTGCCGATGTTGCGGGAGTGGCCGTGTTCCTGGCTTCGCCGGATTCCTCCATCATGACTGGAGCAACCATTGATGTTTTCGGAGGTACCACGGTTAAGATTCATTGACGGGCGATTTTCGCGGCCGTGACCTCCCGATTCGACAAGGGCCGGCAAGCATTGTGATAGAAAGATTGCTTCTCTCCAAAGGTTCCGTTCAATGACAGCCAGACCCGTTGCTGCATGAAGAAATCTCCATTGGTGGTTATTTTTGTAACCGTATTGCTGGACCTGATTGGGTTTGGAATCATTCTCCCCATGCTCCCGTTTTATGCGCAGAGCTACGGGGCCAAGGCATTTCACGTCGGACTCCTTTCCACTTCCTACTCATTAATGCAGCTGCTGTTTGCCCCCTTGTGGGGGCGATGGTCGGACCGGATCGGGAGACGCCCGATCATCTTGTTAGGTTTGCTCGGGTCGGGGTTTTCCTATCTCGTATTCGGCCTGGCGCATTCCCTTGCCGTTTTATTTGTGTCCAGGATCTGCGCAGGTATCGCCGGAGCCAATATTTCCACCGCCCAGGCGTACATCGCCGATTCAACGACGGCAGAAAATCGGGCCAAAGGGATGGGCATGATCGGAGCCGCCTATGGCTTGGGATTCATTATCGGTCCTGCCATCGGAGGGATTCTCAGCAAATACGGTTATAGCACTCCGGCCTTTTTTGCCTCGGGATTGGCCTTCGTGAATTGTCTGGCGGCTTTTTGGCTTCTTCCCGAGTCGCTCAATCCCTCTGCCCGTTCGCGCCACCGCGAAAGGGGTTTGAGCTGGAAGCGGATGAGTCTTGGCCTGCATCACCCGGCGCTTGGCGTTTTCCTGATTCTTTTTTTCATCTCCACCTTTGCCTTCGCGAATCTGGAAGCTACCTTTGCGCTGATGACTGCCAGGAAATTCGGGTTTGATGCACACCAGAACGGTTACCTCTTTGCCTATATCGGAATTCTGATCACCATCGTGCAGGGAGGGCTCATTGGCCGACTCGTTCGAAGGCTTGGCGAGAGAAAATTGATTGCTACCGGTTTGTTCTGTATGATTTTCGGACTGGCTTTGCTCCCTTATTCGGCAAATTTGAGAATCATGATGCTGGTCCTGGTGGTACTCACCTTTGGTAATGGGGCCACCAATCCTTCGATATCCAGCGTCATTTCGCAGGTGGCCGGTCCTGACGATCAAGGCGGAATTTTGGGAGTGGCCCAATCCATGGCGAGTTTGGGGAGAATCCTCGGTCCCATCTGGGGCGGATTTGTATTTGATGCGTTGGGCTATGCGTATCCCTATTTGACCGGCGGGGTCTTCATGGCCATCGCTTTCTTTCTCAGCCTCAGTACCCTAAAGCGGAAAACCTTGTCCCAGGAGATGGTATGAAGTTGAACTTGATGTATCACGACAACTGCTTCGATGGGACTGCCTCTGCGGCGGTATTTCTCAGGTTTTACCTCGAGAAAATCCATCCACAGGCGGAAATTACACTGATCGGGATGACGCACCAGCCCGGTCCCCAGTTTCATGACGGGTTGTTCAGTGCCGACGAGAACGCGATTGTGGACTTTAAATACGCCTGCAATAATCGG
>JAXLQK010000067.1:0-30295 GCA_046331665.1 Terriglobia bacterium
GATCCCAAACAGTATTTCCTACTCGGTGTCGGATTTGGTGATCATGCCTCGCAGTCGATCCCCTCTCTGCTTCAGGCCTCAAAAGCTCTTTTGGTCATCACAGGGGTATTTTTCCTGGTGATGGCTGTCTTTGCTTCTCTTGCGTGCAAGTTGGGTGAGTTGCTGAATAAAGATAGGCCCTTGAGAGGTTATTCTTTGAATGTTGCCGGAAGCCTGCTGGGAATCATTGGATTTTCTCTGGTGTCATATTTCCATACAACTCCGGGAGTGTGGCTGGCGTTGTTCTTTGCCGGAATGCTCTATTTCTTGAGCCGCCATTTGAAGAGGTCGCTGATTTATTTTATTGCAACTCTTTCCTTTGTTTTTTTCATGCAATGGAGAAATCCGGTGGAATGGTCTCCGTACTACAGGATCCATCTCGCCACTCATGTCGAGACCGGAATGCCGGCTGAGACGCATCTATTCGTCAATTATGACGGATTTCAAGTGATTCAGGATCTTTCGGCAGCCTCGCTGTCCCATTTTCCTTTTGAAATCCAAGCGTTGTATACCCGACATTATAATCTTCCTTATTTGTTAAGTCGAAATCCCGTGAATTCAGTGTTGATCTTGGGAGGAGGGGCGGGGAATGACGCAGCGGCCGCTCTTCGCAATGGAGTCAAAGTTATTGATGTGGTGGAAATTGATCCGGCCATCGCCCGGATCGGTCGTGAGATTCATCCGGAGCGGCCTTATGATTCCAGCCGGGTCCATCTTGTCGTGGATGATGCCCGATCGTTCTTGCAGAGAACCAGAAATCATTACGATCTGATTATTTTTGCAACCCTTGACAGTCATACGGTGTTTTCCTCTCTCTCCTCGATACGATTGGACAATTTTGTTTTTACGAAGGAGAGCCTTGAAAATGCGCGGAGGCACCTGACCCCGGATGGAGGCATTGCCATCAACTTTTTTACGAGTAAACCCTGGTTGTCTCAACGGCACTTGAATACGCTGAAGGAAGTGATGGGAGAACCTTTACTGGCGTACTCCAGCCCGGAGGTTCAAGAGGCAATTCTTCTCGCAGGGGCTCGTTTCGATGCCAATCGGGACCCGGGAATTACGGCCTACCATCCCGTCCAGTTGAACTTTACAAGTCAAACGGTGGATCCCGTCACTGATGATTGGCCTTTCCTTTTTCTTGAAAAGCGTGAAATCCCCTTCCATTATGTTTTGCCTCTCCTATTCATCCTGATCCTTGTGATTCTGCTCTTCCGCCGTGCCAAGCTTAAAGGCAAAGATTTGCGTTGGGAGCTGTTTTTCATGGGGGCAGCCTTTCTCCTCATTGAAACGAAGTCCATAACAACTCTGGCCTTGATTTTTGGTTCGACCTGGATGGTAAATTCAGTGGTCTTTGGCTCCATCATGGTAATGATTCTTCTTGCCAACTCGATTGTCGAATACGTGCCGGCAATCGAAGTGAAGGGGCTTTATACAGGGTTGTTCGCCGTCATTCTCCTCAACTTTATTTTCCCCTTCGATTTCCTGAATCAGTTCGGAGTGACCCTCCGCTCTTTGCTGGGCGGTATTGTCATCGGCCTGCCGCTTTTCTTTGCAGCCCTTATTTTCGCAAGGGTAATTGAAGAGGACACAACGCCAAGTCTTGCGTTGGGGAGTAACCTGTTAGGGGCCCTGGTGGGGGGGATTTTGGAATATCTTGACATGTGGATGGGGTTAAGGTGGCTGAATATCGTCGCCCTAATTTTGTATGGGCTGTCGTTTCTATGTTATTCCCGGAAGACCTCTCAGGTATCCCAGCCCTTGAGCCCGGAGACATTCGAAGCCCCTTGAATGGTCGAGCTGATGGTTTTCCCCTTAACAGATTCTCGAATCCCAGAGCGGCAATGGCTCAAGGAGGTCCACCGAAAGACCGATAGAGCAAAGAGGCATTATTCCTGAATAAACCCGATTTCTGGCTCAGGAAAATTCATCGGCAGACTTCATGGATCGGACTCATTTGACTACTCAATCTCAGAAGAACTATTGCGAAATCGACCGGTGCCGGATCTGCGCAAACAGGGAACTGGTTCGGTATTGTCCCTCGGGACACATATTTGTCGGGGATTTTCCCGAAGCGTGAAAATCCCCGGCTAACTCAGGGCCCTTTGGAACTCGTAAAATGTGATTCATCGAGGTCTCGCGAAGCCTGCGGTCTCCTGCAGTTGCGGCAATCGTATGACTTGGGGGAAATGTACGGGAAGAACTACGGATACCGTTCATCACTGAATCGCTCCATGGCGGATCACCTCGGAGCGTTGGTTCAGCTACTGCTCAAAAGAGTGCCTATCACGAGTCGCGATCTGGTACTGGATATAGGCAGCAATGACGGAACCCTACTTGCGTCCTATCCCGCCAAAGGGCCTACGTTAGTAGGAATCGACCCCACAATTGAAAAGTTTGGGCATTACTACCGTTCCGATATCTTGCAGATAGGGGATTTCTTTTCGGCGGATCGGTTCAAGAAGACCTGCGGGAAACGCAAGGCAAAGATTGTGACGTCGATCGCCATGTTTTATGACTTGCCGGAGCCGATGGAGTTCATGCGACAAATTCGTGAGATTTTGGCTGATGATGGGATCTGGCTCTTTGAACAAAGCTATCTTCCTTCGATGCTGACTGCCAATGCCTACGATACGATTTGTCATGAACACGTGGAATATTACGCGTTCGAGCAAATTGAATTCATGGCGGATCAAACGGGCTTTGAAATCCTCGACGTTGCTCTCAATGATACCAATGGGGGAAGCTTTGCGGTTACGATGGCAAAGAAGGGGACACCCTACAAGCCCAACCGGTCTGCCTTGCGCAAGATTCGGGAGGCCGAAAAACCATTTCATGGATTGAGGCCCCTTTTCCTTTTTCAGAAAAGGATTTTTGCCCATCGGGAACGCTTGCTGCAAATGATCGAGGAAAGGAAGAAGAATGGCCATCGAATCTTCGGCTATGGGGCTTCTACGAAGGGCAATGTCATTCTTCAATTCTGCGGTTTGACCGCCCGTGAACTGCACTGCATTGCCGAAGTCAACGAAGAGAAATTTGGCTGCGTCACGCCGGGCAGCTGGATCCCCATCATTTCGGAAGCTGAAGCCCATGCCATGAATCCCGAATGCTTTCTCGTTCTTCCATGGCACTTCAAATCCAATATCTTAAAGAGGGAGGTTGCCTATCGGAGCAATGGAGGGAAGTTGCTCTTTCCGTTGCCTCGGATACGGTTGGTTTAAAGAGGATTAGGCCTCCCCTGAACCTCTAAACGGTTCGCTCTCATCTTGAGAACAAACAGTTCTTTGGTATAGAGGAAGAAGAGTTTCCAAAAAACGGATTTACTTTTGCCTTTTTGGCGTGTGTGGTATTGCACCGGCGTCTCGAGAAGCCTGAGACCCAGCCGCTGTGCATAGTGCAGTAAGCGAAAACAGTAATCACCATATCCGAAGAAAATGACCTCATGAGGCAACTGTTCGAGAGACTGCCTGTCAATCGCCAGGAATCCACTAAGATTGTCCTGAATTTGAGTTCGCAAAATCACTCTTAAGAACCAGTTGTAAAAAAGGCTCATCAGGTAGTGCGGCACATCCTCCATTGCCCCCCCTGCGCAGAAACGAGATCCAATCACAACATTGCTCACCTGAAGCAAATGAAGCATTCGCGGAATTTCCGCCGGGTTATGGTTGAAATCCGTGTCCATGAAAATCAAGGCATCTCCCCGGGCTTTTTGGGCTCCGGCCCGAATCGATTTGGCTAGACCCCGATCTGCTGTCCGTAGTACGGGAATGACCTTGGGATTGTGCTGAAAGGTTTCTTGAACGGTGACGAACGTGCGATCAGGGCTGTTATCGTCCACGACGATAATTTCATAGTCCCAAGCCGCCGGCACTTGAGAGATGACTGCCTTTACCATCGGGACGATATTCTCGACTTCGTTATAGGTGGGGAGGATTACCGATACAAACATCTTAATGTACCTTGGTCAACGCCATAAATATGAGACCTCCCTGCTCGTCAAGCAGGTGCTTCTTCAGAAGAGCTCTTGCCAATCCATAGACAGGGTAGAAGATGATTTTCCGTAATCCCGGGGCCACAGTCCATTGGTTAAAGAGTTTCTTCAAGACAAACCCAAATACACTGAAGGGAACTAACGCGTCATTCAAAAGGCAAAGTACCTTTGAGTTATACCGATAGGCTTGAACGACCTCAAAGCCATTTCGACGGAGCAGATTCTTCCATTGGTCTAAGGAATAGAAATGATAATGCCGCCAGAAAGAGTTGAACCAGCTTCGAAATTGGGTGGCATACCGTAAAAGTCCAAGCTGGGTGAGGACTTGGTTCCCGACGGTGAACGCGTCAAATTGGTCGGAGGGAACGGTTAGATAGAATCGCCCACCCGGAGCCAGGAGGCGATGAACCTCCCTCAAAACAGGCTCAAGATCTGGAATATGTTCGAGAACACTGTTGGAAAAGATCGTTTTAAAGGAATTGTCAGGCATAGGGATGGCATTGCCGCTGCATTGAATCAGCTGGACGTACCTCCCATAGATTTGCGCTCGTTCCAGTTCCCGGGGGTTAGGATCAATCCCCGCTTCCAGAGACTCTGTAAAAACCGATTGTGCAAATAACCCTTCACCACAGCCCAGATCTAGCACGGGACGTTCAAATTCCAAGCCGCTGAAGATCTGTCCCTCGGCAGATCGTTCCAAGGCCAGGGGAAGTGGAGCTCTGGAAATGTATTCAAGAAGGATATTGTTTCGAAATTTGAGAGACATTATCTTTTGAGCGCCTTCAGTTGATCACAAACGAAGTTAATTTCCCCCTCTTCCAATGAGGGAAATGTCGGAAGACTGATTACATTTTGGCTGATTCCCTCGCACACCGGAAGCCGGTCAGACTCATAGATTTTCATTTGACTGGCCGCATAGAACCCCGGTCTTGTTTCAATCCCGCATTGCTGGAGCTGCGAGATCAATGCATCACGACCTTGCGGGTAGGCTTGAGGATCGATTCTAACAGCCATAGCCCAGAGCACTGGTTTGACCTCGGGGGAGAAGGCTTGGAGTGTTATCCCGGGAAGATCTCCTAACAATTTCCGGTAGTTCTCGTGGACTCGGCTTCTTTGTTGCATAATCTCATCACGATGCTCAAATTGTGCACAGCCCAACGCTGCTTGAAGATTGGTGAGCCGGAAATTATGACCCGGTACCTCGTGCCAGTAGCGTCGTTGTCCCATGCCGTGACTTCTATAGAGAAGCATTTTCTCATTCAGTTCGCGAACGTCGGTGACAACCATACCCCCTTCGCCGGTGGTAATCGTTTTGGTCGCCTGGAAACTAAACGCTCCCAACACCCCCAAGGAGCCTGCAGGCTTGCCCTTGTAAAGGGAGAACATCGCTTCGGCAGCATCTTCGAGGATGGCAATGTTGCGTTCCTTGCCCAAGATGGTGATCTCGTCCATTTCACACACATTCCCGTAGGTATGAATGGGAACAATGAGTTTCGTCCTCGGCGTTAATCGCTTTTCCACCGCTTCCGCATTCAGGCACCAGGTCCGCGAGTCAACCTCGGCAAACACGGGTCTTGCGCCAATTTGGAGGGCTACGTTGGCCGCAGCCATGAATCCGAAGCCTGGAACGATGACTTCGTCCCCAGGTCTAATACCCAGCGCAAGATAGGCTAAATGAATCGATGCTGTTCCGTTTGATACTGCTACGGCATATTCCCGGCCGGTACACAGGCGAAAATTTGCCTCTAACCGCTCGACAAATGGTCCCCCGGAGATCCAGGTAGAATAAAGGGCCTCCTCGATATATTGTTTCTCATTGCCCCAGAAGGCGGGCTTTGCCCATGGGATGTTGTGTGGAGCCATATCCGTCATTTCCCGAGATACCCGAAATCCAAGGATTCTGAGACGCGATCTTTTCCTAAGGCGTTGCCATCTTCAAGAGTGAGTGCCATCAATTTTTTTATAGTAATGCTGTAGTACAAGATGATGATGTTTGGTTTTTCCAACAGGCACAAATCCCACCGACATGTAAAATTGGTTGGAGCCCTGCTGTGCGCAATCAGTAGCTACCCAATATCCGTCAATGACTCCCCAACTTGACAAGTTTTTTTCAAAGGCACGGACAAGACCTCGACCTATTCCCTGCCGTTGTGCTTCGTGATGGACTGCCATGGCTAACAACTCGGCTCGAGAAGAAGACTTGATGAGAGACTCTTCGAGCCCAATCTGGTTTCCTCGATTTCGAAACGGATAGACAAACAGCGAAAGGATCTTGACCAAAACACCCGGGGCCAGCATAGAACGCAGAGCGTTCCAGCCGAGCGAAACCCCATGCTGCCAGGCGAGCTGCCGGCAACTCTTGTTGAAATCAGCACAGCCAGCCAGAAACCCTAGCACCATTCCCTTATCCTGTGCGACCCAGATGCTGTTTTTCGGAGATTGGGCCAAGGCGTAATAAAGTTTCCTCAGGAACTCCGTTCCGAGTAGGGGAAGGGCCCCATGTCGGATTTCGGTGGTGTGGATTTGGGCAACCTGGCGGAAGTACGTAACCGGATCAGATCTGGTGAGGCGAATTATGTCCAAGGTCCTTCCTTAATCTCATTCAAATAAACGTTGAATCGGAAGGCAACGATACAAGCATTAGGCAGATACCGATGCTTTCTAGTTGGCTACAGAGAAACGATGACTGGCCGATAGAGTCAGAAAGCAAGAATTGACGGGCTTGGTCAGAGATTCGATGGTCTTGTACACTGGACCCTGGTCATTGCTAGGAGTCATCGATACCTTCAGCCTACCGGGACCACCATTTTCATCTATTCTTACAGGTCTGCAACTAAAGGTTGACTCGGAATTGCAGAAGAAATTATAAGTTGTCGAATTTGGAAGAACAACATATTCAATGGTGTATTGAACGCGAATGACGATTCCTACCTTCAAAATGAATGCCATTTCAGGTCAGCAAGTCGAATGGACCGAAAGAGTGGTAGCGGTCTTATTCACCGCCACCCTAGTCGTGGCGCATTTCATTTTCATTGTCCATGTAGGGGCCTTATGGCGTGACGAGGTCAATACGATCAACGTTGTTAGCAGGCCCACTTTTGAACAATTTTGGGCCTACCTCAAGTGGGACTCCTGTCCTCCGCTGTGGCCATCACTGTTGCGGCTTTGGATAGGCTTGGGCTTTGGGGGTGTAGATTCTTCTCTGCGAGTGCTGGGGCTAAGCATGGGCTTGGCAATTATTGCCGCTCTATGGTGGAACGCAAAGCAACTTGCCAAGGCAGTCCCGCTCTGTTCGTTGGTTCTGTTGGCTGCAAGCCCTGCCATGATCCTGTACGGTGATTCGTTGCGGGCTTATGGGTTGGGGAATGCGCTTATGATTTTATCTATCGGAGTGGTTTGGAGAGTGGTGGATCACCCGACACCCGCAAGGATCCTACTGGCTACGGTGGTCTGTCTTTTGAGCGTTCATGCGCTTTATTACAATTCCGTCCTGCTCTTTGCTATTTGTATGGGGGGGGCCGTCGTTGGGATCCGGCACAGGGATTGGAAAAGACCGGTTGCGCTCCTTGGCATGGGGTTCCTTTGCGCCCTATCACTTTACCTCCCGTATCATGAGCGCATTGCGGGTACCAATGAATGGACCATGACGCTGAAGATCCCCATCAACGTTGCCTGGCTGCTCTTCAAATTCTATACGACAGTGAAGTCTTCCGGGCACTTTGTGATTTGGATTTGGTTTGCTCTTCTAGTGGTTACACTTCATTTCTGTATCCGCCAGCAGCTTCGTTCCGCCACTGAAACAAGTATCAAAGAAAAGGACCTTGCTTTATTTGTGGGTACGACCTTGGTATTGGGAATTACCGTCTACTTTCTTTTCTTGCTCTCTCTGAGTTATGTCACAGAGCCTTGGTACTACACCTCTATTATGGGATTTATGGCTGCTTTATTTGACATTAGTGGCGAGCAAATTGTTCGTGCAAAACCCGGTTGGAGATTGGGAAGACTCGGCTTGATCGTGTCGATCGGTTTGTTGATTTCCCCGAATGTTTACCAGGCCGTTCATACGAGGTTCACCAACGTCAATCTCATCGCGGAGAAGTTAGAAGCCGTTGGTAAAAGCGAAGATTTGATAGTGGTGTGTCCCTGGTATATGGGAATAACCTTCATGCGTTATTACCATGGACAAACGCCGTGGATTACCTTGCCATTGATCGAAGATCATCTGGTGGATCGGCGCGACCTGATCAAGAAAAGAATGACCGAGAGAGATGCTATAAGGCCCATCCTGGAAAAAATTGCTGCGACAATCCAATCCGGGCACCACGTTTGGTTTGTCGGAACACAGTCGTACCTTTCGCCTGGACCGTTTCCCCGTGAATTGCCGCCGCCTCCAGACAAACCCGTCAGCTGGCTGGAATGGCCCCATATTCAACACTGGATGTACGAGACCGCGTGCCTGTTTCAGACTATTCCTGTCAATATCACAAAGGTGGATATCCCAGTCTCTGAGTTGGTAAGCCGTTATGAAGACCTTGATCTTCTCAGGGTCGAAACCATCCGAAAAGAAGTTTTCTAGCGATGCTTCCCATGAATCTTCGTAAAGGTTCGCTCGCTTGGATGTTTCAGCCGATCTGCCTGCCTTTATTGGCGGGCAGCTTTGTACGAATCTGGAACTTTTGGACTCCCGGTTTGTGGTTGGATGAATTTGCGACCCAATGGGCTGCAGGCGCCCCCACCCTCGCAATTTGCTGGCAACGATCTATTCATTATCTCGCCAACTCTCCGTTTTATTTTTTGATAGTCCGCGGCCCATTGCTACTCTTTGGAGAGTCCGAATTTGCTTTACGACTTCCATCGGTACTAGCGGGCATTGCTGCCATTTATCTGGCTTATTTGCTGGGGCGAGAATTATTTTCTGATGAAACAGCCCTCATGGCTGCCTGGTGTCTGGCCCTTCATCCTTGGTTCATCGACCAAAGCCAAAACGCCCGTGTTTATTCGCTTGCCGTATGCTTTGCCCTGATGGCAAGTCTGGCTTTTTCCCGATCCTTCGACTCTGCCCGAAGTCGGGACGTGTGGTTTTATGTGGTCGCGTCTGCCGGATTGATCTACCTTCAATTTCTCTTTGCACTGTTTGTCGTATTTCAATCCATTTTTTGGATTTGGCTGGTTATGAAATGCAAGCAGGGGGCAGGCATGATGCCTTGAAGACTTGGTTTCTGGCTCACCTTGGGACGTTTATTCTCATCCTGCCTCTCTTCCCGCAAGTTTACCGGCTTTGGCTGAGGCGTCATGGGCTCCAATACCAATTCAGTGCAGATCTTCCGTATTTCCTGGCCCTGTTCGGGCCTGAAATTCTGATCATCATCTCCTTGATCTTTGCATTTCTTCCGGCCTATTTTCTTTCAAAAATGGGAAGTTATCCCAAGGTCGGTTTTCAAAACCACCGGCCAGGATCTATGCCTTTGCCTACTTTGCCATCTGGTTTTTTCTGCCTTGGCCCTTCTACCTGATTTCGTGGAAGCTAACGGGATCTAATTCGATGGTAATTGTCCGGTATCTGATTATTTATTTGATACCCGCCAATTTCCTTTGGGGATGGATTATTACTGCTGTCAAAATGCCCCGCCTTAAATGGATTTGGATTTCACTCTTTCTGCTACTAAACTTTCGACTTTATCTTTATTCGAATTACACTCGAACGGGTGTGTTTTCAACCAGCCATGGTGAGGATTGGCGGGGAGCAATTCATTACTTGGAATCGAACTTCAGTGACGACGGCCTTATCTTGTTGCGGTCTGGACTGGTCGAAGGAGATCTCCTTTTGGAGCCAAACGCTTTGGACTCAAACTGGATCCAGTTGATACGCTGCCCGTTTGGAAGGTTCTATGTTAGGAAGGACTGGAAGATTCTTGATCTGCCCTACCGCTGGGAACAACCTAGCGCCAGGCAATACCTTGTGGAAACCTTGATGCCTGCGATTCGACAAGCCAGAGAGTTTTGGTTAGTCAGTCGGAAAGGACAAGAATCAGAGAGATTTCTCGGGTTATTTCAAAGTAATTTAGCCGACGAAAATCTCAATTTAAAACTTGACAAGCAGAACGATCAATTCGGGCTGAGCTTGATTCACTATGTCCGTGAATGAAATTGAAAATGATAAAGGACCATTCGCACATTTATGCCGACTGCGAATAACCCATTCGAATGGACCAGGCATGACTTCAATCCCGAGATGCGAGCATAAGTCGGGGCACCGGAATGGAACCTCTCTTTAGGATCATCCAATGGATACTCTTTGGCACAGTCCGTTGCTATGGTTTTTGCGGCCTATGCCGATATTCTGACCAAACCTATAGAAGGATGGTTTTGAATAATGGGAATAGAGAACATTTTTCTTGAGTCGGGTGCGCGTTATCAATGTATCCCAGACTGCGGGTTTTGTTGCGGATTTTGGAATATTCATATCGACCATGAAAGAAAAGATCGTTTACTTGAAAAGGATTGGGTCCAAGAAATCGCCCAAGACCTTGGGAGAAAGTCGGGCCAGAACCTTTTTAAAATCATCGGGCAAAATGCAGATCCCATTATCCAACGGCAGGAAGGAACCTGTAGTTTTATTAATGAACGAAAATTATGCTCCATTCATGCCATCGAAGGTTACAGGGCTAAGCCAGTGGCTTGCCAGCAGTTCCCCTTCATTTATTATCGAACTCCACGTGGGTTGGAAGTTTTCCTGGATCATTCCTGCCCTGAGGTAATTCAGAATTTAGGCGAATTGGTTACCCCAGAAGATGTAAGAAATCGCCTCGCTTCGGAGGAACATGTCATCACGGTATCCCCGCCGATTCCATTAACAAGTTCCATCAATCTGGACTGGGCAAGTTTTGAAGTTCTCGAAAAAGGTCTGCTTGAGATAGCCCAAAAACAGAATCCCATTGAGGAAAGAATCCACCAAATGCACAAGGTCATCCTTGATGCCAGTAGTCGGCTAGGCCGTGAGTCCGGAAGTGAACGGGCAATGGATGCAATCCGATGGGCCATTCAGAACGATCCTGCGCCATTCTTGTTCGAGATTGCTTCGCAGCCTTCCCCGAGCTCGAAGCGTGAGCTTTACCTTGCCATCCTCATGCAACTTGTGGAGTCGGTTTATGCCAAAGAGACACGAGCTGAAAGATATGGAATGGTTACGATGATGAAGAAGGTGTTAGGTCAATGGAAACACACTGGGCAAATTCACCTTCATGTCTTTGGATTAAAGTTCGACTCTGGCCAGATGGAAAAAATCCCTTTCAGGGGTGAGCTGGATGAATACCGAGACATTTTGGAGAATTATTTCCTTCATCTAGTCCGAAGACTAGTGGGAACCGGTAAAATTCCAATCCTTAAAAGAATCTCGATTGTTGCCACTAATTATGCGATGGCAAAGTGGTTTAGCCGAGCGCATGCAGTCTCCGAAGGGCGACAAGCGGTAAAGAGAGAAGATATTGTCTTTGCCGTTAAGGTAGTCGAAAAATTCCTTGGAAATTCCTTGTTCAACAAAATCAATAAGGAAAGAAATTTTCTTTCGAATTATATTAATTTCCTTTACGAGAACCCTCAGTTACCCAGAACGATGCTCTTGGACTGATCTCTCATGATTGCCCAATTTGCGGTCACGGCGTTTGGACGAGCTTTGGCGCTATTCAGGCATTCGTCCCCCATCGAGCCCAAGGACACTTTGGGGGTGTCGGTGCGCTCGGTGCTTAGATCAATATTCGACTTAGCACAGGCCTGACTTTTCCAGACTGTGGCGTGCGGGATAGGGCTCGATCAGGTTTTATGAGCTGAACATCAAGTTACTATGAATGATTTTATTGAATACTGGACGGCAGTGCGGCTTTTGATGGCAGGGCAGAATCCGTATTCTGCAGAATGGGTGCTCGCCTTGCAGAGGTCGGTCGGGTGGACGGAGCAAAGGCCACTGATGATGTGGAATCCTCCCTGGACCCTTTCGGTTATCCTCCCTTTCGGTTTGCTCAGCTTTGAGGCGGGGCGGTCCGCGTGGCTCCTCTTTAACTTGTGCATTGTCTTTTTGTGCGCAGATCTAACCTGGAGAATTTGCGGGGGTCCGAAGAAGCATATCTGGTTGTCTTGGGTAGTTAGCTTGGGGTTTTTCCCTAGCCTCTATGTTCTGCGAGTCGGGCAAATAACTCCGTTGATACTCTTGGGAGTTGTGGGATTTATGTATTTTGCCCAGCGCGGGAAGTATGGGTTGGCGTCGAGTTCCGCTGTCCTGATTTTCCTCAAGCCGCATTTGCTCTACCTCTTTTGGGTGGCCTTAATCCTGTGGGTGATTCATTGCAGAAAATGGAAATGTTTTGTTGGCTTCGGAACTACCTTGGCGGTGACTACTCTGATTCCCTTGAGTTTCAATCCATCCATTGTGCTTCAATTTTTCAGGGCAAGTCTAAAGGAGCCTCCACTATATTGGATGACTCCAACCCTCGGAGGATTGCTAAGGTATCTCATGGGGCCCGGCCATGACTGGCTTCAATTTCTTCCGATGATCGTCGGTCTCGCTGCCCTCTTGTGGGTGTGGTGTCGACACGGATCAAAAAGCTGGGATTGGTCTGATCAGATGCCGCTCTTGCTTTTGGTGTCTGTCTCAACGGCGGCTTATGGGTGGTCCTTCGACCAGGTGGTACTAATTCCAGCAATCATTCAAGCGACGCTCATGTTGATGCGGGTGAGGCGGCCGCTGCCAATAGCAGTATCCATAGCAACCTTCGTGTTGGTGAACGGGTTTGCTTATGGGTTGGCTCTTCGCGGATACAATGAATTGAGCTACGTTTGGATGGCTCCTACGCTTCTTATCTGCTTCCTCGTGGTTTCAAAGAGCTATGCCCTCCATTCCGCCCGCCTGAAAACTGAAGGGAAGCCGGTGTAATAATGGGAGGGAATTCATCCGCATGAGAATTCTGCTGAAATGGGTCCTTCTGGCATTTCTACTGGTGGTCGTATTTCGGAATACGCTCGAGATGGCCGGAAGAATTCCCTTTGACGATTTCCTTGCTTACTGGTCTGCAGCGCGACTCCAACTCGGTGGTCAGGATCCCTACGCACTTGATAACCTGCAACGGGTGGAAGCAACTGTAGGTTTTAAGGAAGCAGTCCCTTACATGATGTGGTATCCGCCGTGGGTCTTTCCGTTAATTCTGCCTTTCGGCCTGGTGGGATACACGACGGGCCGCGCTCTTTGGATGCTGACCCATTTCTTCCTGCTGATTCTCTGCGTCAGCGTATTGTGGCGGTTTTATGGGGGAACTCAGAAGAACGTCTGGGTGGCATGGGTGCTGGCTTTGATGTTTGCTCCCACCTTCTTTGTGCTCAGGAACGGGCAGATGGCCGCTGTTTTGCTAGCCGGGGCAGTGGGTTTCCTTTGTTTTGAAAAGGCAAAGAAGAATTGGCTAACGGGTGTTTCGCTCTACCTGCTGGGGATAAAACCACACTTGGCATATCTGTTTTGGCTCGTCTTAAGCGTTTGGATCATTCAGCGAAAACGATGGACCATTCTTATGGCAGCAGTCTTTTCGCTGGCAGTAGCTTGCGTGCTCCCTCTCCCCCTAAATCCTTACCTGATAGTTCAAAGTCTACACGCCCAGACGAGCCTTCCCCCCTTTTATTGGGCAACTCCCACAATCGGAACCATACTTAGACTGATTTTCGGGCCCGAAAAATTTTACCTGCAGTGGGGGCCAACTGTCATCATGGTCTGCCTGCTCACCGTCTATTGGAGCGCCAAGCAAAGAGACTGGAATTGGGAAGAGGAATTACCTCTACTGTTGGGCTTTGGGCTTTTCACTACGATTTATAGTTGGGCCTCCGATTTGGTACTGCTCTTGCCATTGATTATGCAAGTCGCCGTCCGGCTCGTGAACCAGGGTGGTCGCGCCCAACTAAGAATCGCCGCAGGGTGTTATGTGCTGATCAATGCTGTGGCATTCCTCATGAATCTCTCCAGCCAAAACGGCGCCTATTACGTCTGGTTTGCTCCGGCTGTCCTAGCCGGCGGCTACTTCTATCAGAGACGGTTTGGGAACTTTGATGCCGGGTTGCATGATGCTGAAGCAATCCTATGAATCGTAAGGCTACCCCTGCGACTCACCCTCCTTGGGCTTGCCCCAGAGGGTAATAATGAACGGTCAGATTGAGGGGGAACTTTCTCAAGCGTTGCAACCCTACTCTGCAAGACCCAGGCGGCAAGCCATAGGCAAGCCGCAAAAAATAACTAAGGCGCCGATCCTCATCCAATAGGAAAGAGAATCCAGGCGGCTTCCGTCGAGAATTTGATTTCGGTAAAGGATTGAATGAAGAGGATCCAGGCCTGAGTGGAGTAGAAAGACGATTCCTTTTTATGCCTATTCGGATAGGCTAACGCTAACCTGGTGAAGTGTTTTCATTGAGCCGCCGATGAAATAGGCATAAGAAATCGTCACATTCACTTCCCATTAGTCGCTTCTGAAGGAAAAACGAATTCAGCACGGAAACTTAAATTTCTCAGATTATATTTAGAGGCCACATGAACTGCATGCAGGACTCGCCTTCTTCCGCTCCTAATAAATTTGCTCGCTGGCTTTTCCCTTCGATGAAAGACATCTTGTTTTTGTCTTACCTTTTTGCTCCGCTCATGGGGAATTCCTCGGCCTGTCTGGGGGATAGCGACACGGGCTGGCACATTCAGAACGGAGAGCACATACTCCAGACGTTCAGCCTGCCCCGCACAGACTATTTTTCTTATACCGCCCGTGGCAAACCTTGGTTTGCCTGGGAATGGTTATCCGATGTGGTGATGGCTCTCATCTATCGGTTGGCCGGGATCAATGGGATTGTGGTCTGGGCGAATATTACGTTTGCCGTCACCTTCACTCTCCTCTTTATTTGGATCTTGAGAAGGGGGGGGAATATTTTTGTTGCGGTTATGCTCTCCATCCTGGCCGGGTTTGCGGCTTCCATTCATTGGTTGGCCAGACCTCACCTATTTACCATGTTGTTTCTATTGGTGGCGTACATTCTCCTGGAACAATATGAAGCAACCAACAACCCGAAGCCACTTTATGGGCTGCCTCTCCTTGTCCTTGTATGGACGAATCTTCACGCCGGATTCATCGTGGGATTGATCGTGCTACTCATTTATGCTTTAGGCAACTTATTGCGGAGCCTGACATGCGCCGATGACGGTGAACGAACCAAGGCAAGGCTTCACGCAAAAGTTCTGGCAACCGTTTTTTTGATCTGCCTGGCGGCCAGTTTTGTCAATCCGTATGGAGTGAAAGTTCATGCCCACATTATCGAATCCTATGTGAGTTCAAATCACCTCATGGACAACATCACCGAGTTTCGCTCTCCAAGTTTTCATGTTGCCGTCGTGAAGTTTTTCGAACTCTTGATCTTGGTGGCCACGGTCGTTGCGTCGATTTCTATTCGAAGATTCGGTTTCATCGAAATAGGGTTGCTCGTATTTTGGACTCACATGGCACTGATTTCCGCACGGCATATTCCTCTATATTCCATCATTGTAGTTCCCATCGTTGCTCTGCATTTGACTGACTATCTGCAAACCCTTGAGAGCGGCAAAAATTTGCAGGCTTGGATCCAAAAAACCACGAAGGGATTTCGGCGATACTCATCAAACATTGCAAGGTTTGAAAATCAATTCAAAGGTGTCGTGTATCCACTTCTGGCCACAATGGCCTTGATTCTTATCGCGGTAAATCAGGGGAAATTGTTGGGGACACAGGTCCTGAACAAGAATTTCGACTCGGAGAAATTTCCTGTAGCCGCAGCGGCCTATTTGGACGCCCATGAATTACAAGGAAATTTCTTTACAACTGACCAGTGGGGGGGGTATCTCATCTATCGATTTTATCCAAAATACCCTGTTTTTTTCGACGGGCGAAGCGATATGTATGGTGAAGAGCTGATGAAGGATTATTTCAAGCTGGTAAATCTTGAGTATGATTGGAAGAGTGTCGTTGACAAATTCAATATCCGTTGGATGTTACTCCCTTTCGATGTACCTCTCCCCGCAGCGTTGAAGGATCTACCAGAGTGGAGAGTTGTCTATGATGATCACCAGGCCATTATCTTCATTCGCGACACGAAGTGATTGTGAAAGACGAAAAGAGGTCAGCTTGAGGTCTTCAGAAGCATGAACGAGAGAGGCGTTCGGACAGAACGAATCATCGCCGGTGCCAGACTTGTATTGGCTATAGGTGCGATCGGACTGGTAATGCTGTATCCGAATCCTGCGGATCCGGAATCGGGAAGCGCTTACAGTGTGGTGGTCTTGTATTTCCTATACTCCTTTGCGGTTGTCTGGATTGTAGACCGAAATTTGATGAGGGTCGACCGCCTTGGTTTTGTAACCCAAGTTGTTGATACGCTCTGGTTCCCCGCAATCCTCTTGAGAACCCAAGGAGAGAACAGCCCGTTCTTCCTCTACTACGTCTTCTCTTTGATCACAGCCAGTTTCCGTTGGGGCTTTAGGGAAACACTGTTTGTTAATACGGCCAATGTAGGCATGTACGTCATTGTCCATTTCGCAACGGTTCAGACGGGATTCAGCTTCAACCGATTTTGGGTCCGGCCCACTTATTTATATGTCCTGGCCTGTTTGATTGGTTACTTGGGCGAACACCAGAGAAGGGTGCAGAGACAGCTGATTTCCCTGGCAGAGCTGTCCGGTTCAATTCTTGTCAAAGCCTCGTTCCCGCGCATGTTGGAAGCCTCCATGGAGCAGGTACGGCGCTTGTTTCGCGTTGAACAATGTATCCTGGTGCTTGAGGATGGTGATTCGAGGCGAATTTCCCTGCGAAAGGTGGGGATTTCGGTGGGAAAAAGCTTTTACCAAATGGGCGGATTGCCCTCCCGGAAAATGGAGTTCCTCATGTCACCTCGGCAGAATTGGGGCTACTTCATTAATCCTCACAATCGAGTTGTTACCTTGCTCGGGGTCAAAGAAACATTTGTTTATGATTTTGAATCTCAAAAGCCTGTTTCGCACGCGTTTCAGCCCAACCTCCTACTCGCTAATCTTTTTGAGATGAGATCGATGCTGTCGGTTCCAGTGTATGTCGGGGGAGCCTATGTGGGACGAGTATATTTGGTAAATCGAATGGAAGGGATTTTTTCAAGTTCTGACCTGCAGTACTTGAAATTACTGGTTTCACAGTTGGCCCCGCTGCTGGATAACTATCGATTACTCCAGCGAATGCAAAAAATCTCTGTCTTGGAAGAGAAGAATCGTATCGCGAGAGATCTCCACGACGGCTTGGTCCAGGCGCTGGCAAGTCTGGATATCCGCCTTGCGGTGTGTCGAAAGTTGCTGCTCGAGTCTTCCTCGAAACTCAGCTATGAGCTTGAAGAATTGCAAAGAATTGTTCAAGACGAGTACACCGAATTGAGGAATTATATGAGAAGGCTGAGGACGCCTTCCTTTGAAGGGCAGGAGCTTGAAAAAGCCATTCGGAATTATGCGCTGGCCTTCCAGCGGGAAAATAATTTTAAGGTGCGAGTTGAAGTGCCTATCTCCCCTCTTCATCTGCCCCGACAGATTAACCGGGAGCTCTACCAAATTTTTCATGAAGCCCTTACCAATGTGAGGAAACATTCCGGGGCCAAGCATGTATTGGTCGAATTGATTCAGAACGACACTTCCTTTTCATTGGTTGTTTCAGATGATGGCCAAGGGGTGCTTCCTCCTTCTGACGAAACTCCCTCTGGCAAGAAAATTCCATGGTCTATTTCCGAACGTGCGGCGGCACTTCGTGGTTCCACGTCATTAGATTCTGCTCCCGGCCAAGGCTGCCGCTTGACAATCAGCATCCCTATTCATGACCCCCACCCTCAGATCGAAAATGACCATGTGCCATCTTCAAAGGAGACTGCTACGGTGGAATAAATGGATCATGGAAGCGACGCAAAGTCTGGCAGAAAATCTTGGGAGGAATTCTCGGGGAGAGAGCGTGGCAAATTCTCTGTTGGGCCTAATGATTTTATTGAGATATTGAAAGAGAGCCGTCAAATGTACTGATTTTTCTGGCGGTTGTGAATTAAGGTATGGAGAATCAGAAATGATTAACGCTACTAAAATCAAAATTGCCATCGTCGACGATCACACCCTCTTTCGTGAAGGGATAAAGAAGATCCTTTCCCTTGAGAAGGAAATTGAAGTGGTCGGGGAAGCGACTGACGGAGAAGAGGTGCTAGGCCTTCTGAATCGCTGTCCGATCGACATTATGCTTCTCGATATCAAGATGGAGAAGATCAATGGCCTCCAGATCCTGCCCCAGATTGTTGAACAATTTCCCCAGCTCAAGGTAATTCTTTTGACGGCTCAAATTAGCTTGGCTGAAAGTGTCAAAGCTATTCGGGATGGTGCCAGAGGGATTATTCCGAAACACGCGGCCAGTGAGTTCCTGATCAAAGGAATATGCAAGGTCTTTGAAGGGGAACTATGGGCGGACAGCTCAACAATGACCCAGGTGGTGGAATCGCTTTCTCGCAAGTACCGGGTCGATAGTCGTCCGGAACGTGGCCAGAAAGATCTCTCTGAACGGGAGACGGAGGTCGTTGTCTTAATTGCGTCAGGTCACCGGAACAAGGAGATCGCCAGCAAGCTTTTCATCAGTGAACAAACCGTAAAAACGCATTTGAGCAATATCTTTCAGAAATTAGGAGTCAATGACCGTCTAGAGTTGGCTCTCTATGCCATGAGAAATGGTCTTGTCAGCAATCGATGATTCAAATTTGTCTCCCTCCTGCTGAGCTGAATCATCCTAAGGCAACAAAGGATTCCCCGCCCCATTGCAAATATAAGTTTAGTGTTTTGTGTGCCGTAGGATGGCTGGTGCGACTTTTTTCGTAGCCGTTGCCCACTTCGATAAGACTTTAGAACCCCGCTAAAATCAACCTCTTGTCCAATTGATTCTTCATCTTCGGCCGTCGATAATGTCAGCTTGGGGGGAATGAAGTGTTCCCAAGGAGTCCTCAGATGGAGTTCACTTGGAGCTTGCATCGTTCCTCTTGGCATCATCTAGGAAAGGGAAAATCATTGGAAGGATCATTCAATCAAGTAAGAATTGCGAGTATGTGTGGACAATATTCCACATTAGGTCGAATTTTTGGCAAGAATGGGAAATTTACTTCTACATTGCTTCTAGACGAAATTTGTTTCCCAGATGGTGAATATTCAGCTAAACTCTTGTATAATTTTGCTTTACTAAAAAAAATGTTTATGTAGCGGTCAAAATGACCTGAGAGGACCTTTGGACCGGAAGTTGCTAATGTTACAAGAGCGGAGAGACATTGTTGAAAGGAACGCAGGCGAGTTCCTGTCCAAAGGCGAGTCCTTTCGGATGGGAGCGAGGTGATGAATCGGTATTATTTCGATGATGGTTAAGAACTTTGGCTGCGAAGTCCTTTTCTATACTGAAGGAGTGATGTTAGTTTGAAACATTCTCAACCCCAATCATTAAGGAGAAACATTATGAAAGAATTGATGAAACGGTTCATGAAGGAAGAAGAAGGACAGGACCTGGTCGAGTACGCTTTGTTGCTTGTCTTCTTGGCATTGGCTGCCATCACGGCGCTTCCAGCTCTTGGTCAGGCTGTTAGCAACGTTTTCGTGAGAGCCAAATCCACTCTCGAATCAGGCTCATAAGTCCAAATGTCCGAGATCTAGTCCAGCAGGCATGCCTGCTGGACTTTTTTTTTGCTCATTTTTCTAATCTTGCGGACAAAGCGGCCGATATGCAAATTGAAAAGCGGAATTTGAATATCTCATTGTGGTCGCAAGGGTTGTGTTATAATTCTCGGAACTGATCTGACGTAACCTGATGTTGATGATGCATTTCGATCCAGGTTTCTCTCGGGCAGGCAAGCCGCGAATGCTGGTTGGAAACCAGCTGAAGCGCCGTAGCGGTAAGCAAATTAGGACTGACGAGAGATGGGTTTTGCCGGACCCGTTTTTGGGTCTTTTAGATTACATTATCGTAACTACATCTGGGTTTGCGTTCCATGGAGAAGTAGCCTCCAAACCCAGCGCAGTGTAAAATTTGTATCTCAATGAATCTCATTGTTTCCATAGCCGTCGTAGCTTGTGTAGCAGTGGCAGCATTTATCGATGTTCGAGAAAGCAGGATCCCGAATTGGCTGACCTTATCTTCAGCATCGCTCGCCATTGTTTTGAACTTCCTTCATTTGGGAATTCAAGGTTTGGTCTGGAGTGTCCTTGGGATTGCCACTGGTTTCTCCCTCCTCTTTTTGCTCTACCTTTTGGGGGGGATGGGGGCCGGAGATGTGAAGCTTCTGGGCACGGTTGGCGCGTTTGTTGGCCCCAAGCTGGTCTTTTATACATTTATATGGATGGCACTGATCGGTGGAGTGATGGCATTGATTCTTATCCTTTATAAAAGGGCATTTGCTCAGACGTTGCAAAACCTCAAGTTTCTTCTCTTGGGGTGGATCTTGCGGACTTCAACTTCGGAAGCGACCCTCACGATCCGCAACCAATCTCTACTTAAATTGCCCTATGGTGTTGCGATTGCACTTGGTGCAATCATGGCCGTCTGTTTTCAGAACATTCCAGGGGTGGCGTTCCAAAGCGGCTCAATGCGCTTGATCTGGATGAAATAGTCGTCACTTTTAAAGGAGCTCGAAATGAACAGAGCACGAACGTTAATTGTCCTGCTGGTAGCAGTCCTTATTGGTGGGATTCTTAGTTATGCTGTTTACAACTTCTTGCAAACTCGTCCTCCGACGGTCGTGAAAACACCCGAAAAGAATATTGTCGTGGCTGCAGGGAATCTGCCGCTGGGAACGCTGCTGAAGGATGAGAACCTGAAATTTGTTCCTTGGCCGGCCCCGAACGTCCCACAAGGTTTCTTTGACAAGAAAGAAGACCTTGTCGGTCGTGGCGTGATTCAACCTATGGTTGAGAATGAACCCATCCTCGAATCAAAACTGGCGCCCAAGGGAACAGGGGCCGGATTGCCACCGATCATTCCCAAAGGCATGAGAGCGGTTTCGATCCGTGCCAACGAAATCATTGGGGTCGCAGGGTATGTAATTGCCGGGACAAGAGTCGACGTTATTCTGACTGCCACCCCCCAAGGTGCGCAGGAGCCCGTTTCAAAAATTGTTCTTCAAAACGTGGAAGTCGCAACCGCCGGGCAGGTGATCCAAAAGGATCCCGAAGGAAAACCTGTGACGGTTACAGTCGTCACTTTGTTTGTGACACCTGAAGATTCGGAAAAGCTCACCAGCGCCAGTACGCAAGGACAGTTTCAATTGGCTTTAAGGCATCCTTTGGATCTCGAGGAAGCAAAGACACGCGGCATACAAATGAGCCAATTGATGAGGGGAACGGCTCCTCCTCCGCCAGCATCAACTGCGGCGCGAAGGCCGTCGCGGGTCCCGCAAGTGATCGCAGCTCCCTCAGCCCCTGTCTCACCGGCTACGAATATCGAAGTGATCAAAGGCGAACAACGCTCGAACGTAAAATTCTGAACAACGAGTTCGGCGGAAATTCATGGGTTGAGCAAAGCGAAACCAATTTAGAAAAGAGCGAGTGGAACTGACTTTTCCTAATTAAGAAGGAATGCTAGGACGAAACATTTGGATGATAACGTTAGAGCCTGTGCGGGAATGGCCCCCAGAATAAATAGAGACTGACCAATCCCCCCAGGCCCGGCGTCTTTAGGAGGAAAAACTCAAATGCTGCAACGTGGACTCGACAATCAAAGGCTCAGAGCTCTGATGATACAGACATCCTGCTTCTTAGCCATCTCTGCCTGGCTTCTCCTGAACCTGTCAGGGTTTGCCCAAACGGGGGCGTCTCAGAAACCACAGGTCTCAGAAGTCCCGCAACTCACGGTTATTGCCTCAAAATCAGTCATCGTCAATACAGCGGAGCCCATCGAACGAGTCGCCGTCACGAATACGGAAATCGCCGATGCCCTCGTGATTTCGCCCCAACAAGTTATGATCAACGGGAAATCGCCGGGAATCGTCAGCCTCATCCTTTGGGACCGTACGGGGAAAAGCACAAGCTACGATCTCGTCGTGGAAATTGATTTGTCGCTTTTGCAGCATCAGCTTGAAGAGCAGTTCCCGACCGAGAATATCAATGTTTCTTCGGCCAAGGGGGCGTTGGTTCTTTCAGGTTCGGCAAGTGATCCCCGAGTCGTGGAAAAGGCTATCGAGATTGGAGGCTCTTTCTCCACGAAGGTCATCAATTTGCTGCAACTTCCCCCTCCTCCAGATACCGAACAGATCTTGCTCCAGGTCAAGTTTGCCGATATTGACCGCACGGCTGCGCAACAGTTGGGCATCAATATTTTTTCCACTGGAGCCACCAACACGATAGGTTCGATCGGGACCCAGCAATTCGGCTCTCCTTTCAGCAATACGAGTATTGACCAAGGCGGAAGATTAGCCAGTATTGCCTTGCAAGATGTCTTGAATATTTTTGCTTTCCGTCCCGATTTGAAAATGGGAGTCATGATCAAAGCACTGGAAGGGAAGAATTTGCTGCAGATTTTGGCTGAGCCCAATTTGATGGCGTCCAACGGGAAGGAAGCAAGTTTCCTGGCCGGCGGCGAATTTCCATTCCCAGTAGTCCAAGGCGGAGCCAATATCAACACGGTCACGATTCAATTTAAGGAATTCGGTGTTCGCTTGAACTTTGTCCCGACCGTGACGTCCAGTGGAAAAATTCGACTGAAAGTAAAACCAGAAGTGAGTGCGCTGGATTTCAATAACGCCGTGAGCATTGGTGGATTCCTGGTTCCTGCCTTGAGTACACGACGGGCGGAAACTGAAATTGAATTGGCGGATGGGCAGAGCTTTGCGATTGCAGGATTGATTGATAACCGACTGACCGAGATTGCCAATAAGATTCCAGGGCTGGGAGACATCCCTATCATCGGATATTTGTTCAAAAGTCGGTCGATTCAGAAATCAAAAACGGAGCTTGTTGTTTTGGTTACCCCTAAATTTGTAAAGCCCTTGAATCCAGATCAAGTCCCCCCACTGCCTGAAATGCCAAAACCATTTTTGGATGAACAGAAGTTCGATGGTAAAGTAGGAGCAGTGGACAACCAAGGCAATAAAGTCGCCTCGGGCGGTGGATCCACAAGTTCAAACAAGTGAATTATTTAAAAAGGGCAGGGAACCAATGCTGTCTGCGATTATTATCAGCCCGGATGAAAAGTTTCGAGATGTTACCCGCGAGCTGCTGGAAAGATCAGATCAAATCGAGGTAAGAGCCGAGCTCAATAACTTCTACTCGGCGCTCGACAGTTGGATTTTTAACGAAATTAAGAATATGGAGTCTGACATCATTATCGTGGATGTCACTCCAGATAAGGAGCAAGGGGTACTGACCATCGAGAAGATTGTCGAGCTTTCGAAGCACAGCCAGGTGTTCGTGGCTGGGGATCGAACGGACGCCGACTTGATTCTTCGGTGTATGCGGGCCGGGGCCAAAGAGTTTCTATCCACCCCAATCGAGAGCCAGCAGCTTTTCACGGCGATCGAGCGAGTCAGCAAGGTCCACTCAGTCGTCAACCGTGAGAAAAAAAGGTTTGGAAAGCTATTCACCTTTTTTAGTGCAAAGGGAGGAACGGGGTCAACAGTGGTTTCCACCAATTTTGCCGTGAGTCTCATGGAACAAACCAAGAAGCCTTCGATCCTCGTGGATTTGGATTTGCAACTAGGGGAAGTTTCGCTTTTTCTGGGGATCAAACCGGCATTTAACATTGTCGATGTGGCCGATAATATACATCGGATGGACGATGCGCTCTTGAAGGGTTTTGTGAAGAAGCATGCCTCCGGCTTAGATGTGCTGGCCGCTCCCGATTCACTGGAAAAGGTGGAATCCATCGGTGCGCCGCAGGTCTCTCAGATCCTGCAATTCCTCAAAAATGCATACGATTTTGTCACTGTGGATACTTCGAACACATTTGATGACTACACCGTTGCGGCTTTGGACCAGTCGACGACCATCTTCTTGATTTCCAATACGGATTTGCCCTCGTTACGGAACGCTCAGCGGTGCCTTTCCATTTTCGAAAGAATGGGGTATAAAAAAGACAAGATTAAACTCTTAATCAACCGCTATCAGAAGAGTTTGGAGATCCGGTCGAAGGATATCGAGGAGACCTTAAATTTCCCGGTCTATTGGTTTTTCCCGAATGACTGGCCAACTGTCATGAATGCCGTCAACCGAGGGACGCCACTCACTGCAGTCAATCATACGGAGATCTCCAGCTCTTTTGCCCAGTTTGTTCAACAAGTAGCAAGTATCCCGACCCCGCGGGTTATCGAGAAGAAGAAGGGGATCTTTTCTCTCTTTGGGAAGTGACACTTTGACTCCTGTGAAGCAGCTAGATAGGTGAACGCGCATGTCTGAGACCAGATTATTTGCAAAGGAAGGCGCCCCCAATGCCGAGCGGACATCTTGGAACGATCGGTTAACCAAAGGTACTTCGGGAACTTCCACAAATCATTTCCAAGTCCTGAAACACAACATTCATCGCAAGCTGCTGGATAAGTTGGATCTGGAGAGCATCTCAACGCTGAGCAAACCCGTGCTCACTAACGAAATCCGCAAGATCGTGGAGAACTTGCTGATTGAAGAGCCGACGCCGCTAAGCTTGATGGAAAGAGAAAAGCTGGTCAATGAGGTCCTCGATGAAGTTCTTGGACTTGGGCCACTGGAACCGTTGCTGAAGGATCCAACGATCTCTGACATCCTGGTGAACACGCACAAGAAGGTTTATATCGAACGGAAGGGAAAACTGGAAGCTACGGACGTCATTTTTAAAGATGATGCCCATCTCTTGCAGGTCATCGATAAGATCGTCTCGGCCGTTGGCCGACGGATAGATGAATCGTCTCCGATGGTTGATGCGCGCCTGCCCGACGGCTCTCGTGTGAACGCGATTATCCCCCCGCTGGCTCTTGATGGGCCGATCGTTTCTATCCGGCGGTTTGGCTCCTCTCCACTCACTGCGGATGATTTGCTCAACAATAACACGCTGACACCGGCCATGCTGGAGTTGCTGAAAGGGATTGTTAAGAGTCGACTGAATATCATCATTTCAGGCGGTACTGGTTCTGGTAAAACAACCCTTTTGAACTGCCTATCCACCTACATTCCGGAAGAGGAGCGCGTACTTACGATTGAAGACGCGGCCGAATTGCAGCTCCACCAGGAGCACGTCGTCCGGCTGGAGACCCGTCCTCCCAACATCGAAGGGAAGGGGGCTATTCGTCAACGACAGCTGGTTATCAATGCTCTGCGTATGCGCCCGGACCGAATCATCGTGGGCGAAGTTCGTGGGGAGGAAGCCCTGGACATGTTGCAGGCCATGAATACGGGGCATGATGGGTCGCTGACCACGATTCACGCCAACTCGCCTCGAGACGCACTGTCCCGCATGGAGACGATGATCTCCATGGCTAGTTTAAACCTTCCCGATAAGGCGATGCGTCAGCAGATTGCTTCCGCCATAGACGTGGTGGTCCAGGTTTCGCGTCTCAGCGATGGAACGCGAAAGATCATGAGTGTCTCCGAAGTTGTCGGTATGGAAGGTGATGTCGTCACAATGCAGGATATTTTTGTCTTCGAACGTGTCGGAATCGGCGAAAAGGGGAAGGTCTTGGGACGCTTCCGCCCAACCGGCATTCGGCCTAAATTTGCCGAGCGTCTGAAGTATGCGGGAATTCATCTCCCCGCAAGTATGTTTGATAACGTCACCGAGTATAAGAGGTAGTTCGCCAATAAGGCCCCTGGACAGGAGAGCTATGAGTCCAATTACCATCTCTTTTTTCATATTTTTGCTCGCCGTCTTCTTTGTGGGAAGCATTTACTTCTTTATTTGGGAGATGCCAGAGCGTGAGAAACGAAAGAAGATTAAGGAGAGATTGGAATCCATTACCGAAGTCGGCAAACGGTCTCCCACGCCTGAACTCGATCTGATCAAGAGCGAACTGTTGAGTGATGTTCCTGCCATTAACAAAGTTCTGTTGCAGTTTTCCCATACCAACCGAATCCGGAAACTGATCAGCCAGGCGGACATGAAAATGAAGGTAAGCACCTTCATTCTTGCGTCACTGATTCTTTGCGCTGCCGGTATCTTTTTTTCGAATCTCATTGTGAATATCTGGGTCGTCAACGTTGTGATCGGGCTCTTCCTGGCATTTATCCCACTCCTGATCGTTCTCTACAAAAGAAAGAAGCGATTTCGACGTTTTGAAGAACTTTTTCCAGAAGCCCTGGAGTTATTGACCCGTGCGGTCAAAGCCGGACACTCCTTTAATACGGGCATGGAGATGATTACCGAAGAAATGATCGAACCCATCCGTGGAGAGTTCAGGATCACCTTTGATGAGCAGAACTTCGGCCTCCCCCTCAAGCAAGCCCTCTTCAATATGGTGGAGCGTATGCCATTGCTCGATCTCAAATTCTTTGTGACTGCGATTCTCATGCAGAAGGAAACGGGCGGAAACCTGGCGGAGATTCTTACGAACCTTTCTCATGTCATTCGTGAACGGTTCAAGATTATGGGAGAAGTCCGGACTTTCTCAGCCCAAGGCCGGCTTACCGGTTATATCCTCACGTGCATTCCCATCGCCATGGGGTTCATTCTCTCCATGATGAATTGGGATTACATGAAGTCGCTCTTTAAGGAAGAAATCGGTCATTACATGCTGGCGGGGGCGGCATTTTGCCAATTGCTTGGTTACATCATCATCCGAAAGATTGTGAATATCAAAGTATGATTTCAGGAAATTAGGTGGGACCCATGCCATTCTCGCTAATCTTGATCATCGTGTTGACGTTCTTGTTGGCGTCATCCCTTGCCTTTTATATTCAATACACCCTGTTTCGTCGGCGGAATCCTCTTACGGACCGTCTCGCGGATTTGGAAAAATCCAATCCCTTTAAAGCCTACGGTGAGTCTGTCCTGGCGGGGACGAGAGAAAGCAACGTTGAAAGAGTCTTTGAACCGCTGAGCCGGCTGATTCCAAAATCGCCCAGTGAAGTGAGTTCCACCCGGAAGAAACTCATGCGGGCTGGATATCGTAATAAGTCCGCGCTGACGGTCTTTTTTGGGATTAAGGTGATCGTGATTATCCTGGCTCCCCTTCTGTTGTTTCTCACGGGGCGGTTCAGGTCCATGCCAACGGAAAACATGTTTATTGCGCTCATTGCGTGTGTCGGCGCAGGCTACATCATCCCCGATTTTATTTTGTCTACCCGAGTCAAGGCAAGGCAGGAGCGAATTCAGCTGTCGCTTCCTGATGCCTTGGACCTGATGGTTGTCTGCGTCGAGGCGGGATTGGGTCTCGACCAAGCTATTTTGAAAACGAGTGAAGAACTTCGAGTGACACACCCGGACATTTGCGATGAGCTCAACCTAGTCAACTTGGAGCTCCGGGCAGGAAAACCTCGTAAAGAGGCCCTGAAGAACCTGGCAGACCGGACGGGCGTGGACGACATTAATGGATTGGTATCGATGTTGATTCAAACAGATCGATTCGGTACTAGCATCGCCCAGTCCTTGAGAGTGCACTCCGATGCTCTACGCACCAAACGTAGGCAGAGGGCTGAAGAGAGAGCTCACAAAGTCTCAGTCAAATTAGTCTTTCCCTTGGTGTTTCTCATTTTCCCAGCTATGTTTGTCATCATCCTGGGGCCGGGCATTATCAAGATTATCCAGCAGCTCTTTCCCGCTATTTCTAAATGATGAGTAAGACTGTTCCCGTTGAGATGAAAGGAGATTCGAATGTCCCCAGACAATATCTTGAAGTTGGTGCTGTTCATCATTTTTATTATTCTGCTGGTGATTGTGATTAAGCGTCGCTCAAGCAAGTCTTAGCGCGAAAACCCCCGTCGATGGGTCGGTACGACAGCAAGGAGATTTGCTCCGGAGCGATGAGGACACGAAGGTTGCTTGTAACGAACGTCACCCGTGGGAAAACATTGGCGGATTCGTTAGAGGTAGCGGACACGTTCCTGAAAAGTCTGATAGGCCTCATCGGGCAGTCTAGCTTGAGAAAAGGGCAGGGGTTGTGGATTAACCCCTGTCAAAGCGTTCATACCTTTTGGATGCGCTTCCCGATCGATGTTTTGTTCTTGGACCAAAAGGGAGTTGTCGTTGACGTCATCGAATCCATGAAACCTTTCCGGATCTCTAAACATTTCTGGAAGGCTCGGAGTGTTTTAGAGTTGCCAGCCGCCTCGGTCCGGGAATCGAGTACGCAAGCTGGAGATTTGATTGAGTTCTCTCATGATTAAGGAGCTTGGATCTGGAAATTGGGAGTTTCTTAGAGATAGGCTAATCCGTGCCTTAGGGCTTGGATCTTTGGCTTGTGCCGTTCTGACCGGTTCCGGCTGCATGAAGAGCCAGACTCGCATTGGCAGCGAAAGTCTCCTTATCAATAAAAGCACCAACAAGAGTTCAAAATCAGCGGCTGATCCGTACCCTTTCCTGAATACTACTGGTGAAACTGCCGTTTCTGGTTCACATTCTGAAAATGCGGTGGTTCCCCCGGCGGATTTCAGCAAAAAGAAGACCGAATCTACCAACACCGAGATTCTCGAGGATCAATTCCCCGAAATTGCAGATGGGTTGAAAGACGTCAAGCTTGACCCTGACAACCCGCAAAAGCACCTTCGCCTGGGGCAGCTTTATCATCGAGTCAGAGTCTATGACCGTGCCTTGGAAGAATACGAGTTGGCTTCTGCACTTGATCCAGACAATCCGATTTATTACGAAACAATAGGGAGACTGTTGAGAGATGCGGGTGAATATCAGCGCGGCATTGAACCAACTCTGAAAGCCCTCAAATTGGACCCGAACAGTCTCGATAGCTGGAATACGCTCGGAACAATTTATGATCGGATGGGTGAGCGGGGAAAGGCGCAACAAGCTTACTCTCAGGCCTTGTCCATCAACCCGGATCTCGACTTTGTCCATAACAATCTCTGCAGTAGCTTTCTGCAGGTGGGCGAGTATTCCAGAGCGCTGCCTTACTGTGAGCAGGCGGTCACGCTCAACCCCACTCTATCTGCGGCTCAGAACAACTTGGGGATTACGCAAGGGATGTTAGGCAATACCTTGGAAGCTTATGAGGCGTTTCGGAAGGCAGGGGATGAAGCTTCAGCTCATAATAATCTTGGATGGGTTCTTCTACAAAAAGGGAATTTGGAAATGGCTGGAGAACAATTCAAGCTTGCGGCGAGGCTCAAGCCTAATTATCGGCTCGCGGGTCAGAATTACAACTTGACTAAGAATATGATTTTTATGAGGGACAGGAGAGCCCGAAATCATAACACACTCGGGACCGAGACATCCTTGTGTGACCAGAGCAGCGATCCAACTGAGGGCTATTCAGCAATAGGGGTCATTCCAGATTTGCCAATCGCCTTAAATTTGTTGCCGACGGCTCTCGACTTTGCAGTTGAAGTTTCTGGACTTTTTGTCGGCCAGGACGGGTTAAAGATCGAGGAAATATCTTCCGATATGAGTAATAGATTCGTCGGGGAAGACGATATCCTAAAGCGACATTCCATTCTGAAGCGCAATTAACAGGAGAGTGTCTGTCCTGAAGGGAAGGAAATACGATGGAAGGACAACCGATTCTAACCGATGTCAAGATCGTCGAAGAGTCCGTGGAGAAGCGTCGGGCAAGTTACACGCCTCCGATTCCTGCGAGTCTTAAGGAAGTGGGGCTGAATCGTGACAGCGTGATTCACCTGATTGTCAAGATCCTATATTACGCAGGGGAAGTAACAGGTTCATATCTCTCCAACCGCATCCGGCTACCGTACACGATTGTCGATGAACTGATCGAATTTGTAAAAGCTGAAAAAATGTGTGAAGTAAAGGGCGTTTCAGGGATTGGAAAGTCGTCCTACCGGTATGTGATCACTTCGTTGGGGAGAGACCGGGCTCGCGAGTTCCTGGAAATCAATCAATATACGGGGCCGGCCCCCGTTCCCTTGTCTCAGTATGTGGAGATGGTGACAAAAGAATCAGCGTCGCGGCTCTATATTACCCAGGAAAACATCGCAAAGAATTTCTCGCATCTTGTACTGACGAAGCCGATGCTGGACCTGTTAGGGCCAGCCATTAACTCGGGGAGGTCCATGTTTGTCTATGGAGCTCCGGGCAATGGCAAGTCGGTTGTTTCAGAATCGATTGGAAGCATGCT
>JAXLQK010000068.1:0-29846 GCA_046331665.1 Terriglobia bacterium
CGTGAGTCCCGCCAGCCGTCCGACAATTGACAACGAATTTCCGCCATGAGTTCCACCCTTGGGATTTCCTCAAACCGACAAGAAATCCCTTTTCATGAAGAACGGACTCGGTCCCATCTTAACCGGTTGAAACAGCGCTTGCGTGGAGGAAAGTGTGCCATAGGGAGGCTAACGAAGGCAAGAAAGTAGGCAGATGTGTGCACCCACATTAGATAGCTTCCCTTCTCCCTACGACGTGAATTTCAAGGTTGAAAATCTTCGATACTTGGACCAAACTCGTTTGCTTCCAATTACCAGGCATGTCTTACGGCTTCGCCAATTCAAGCCTTTATTCCGAGTCACAATGAAATCAGATGATCTGGGCTCGAGCGACCCGAAATCCCAGAACCCAAACTATAAATGGCATGTTGTTCTCATGTTGTGGGGGATTTCATTCTTTAACTATGCCGACCGCCAGGCCATTTTCTCGGTTTTTCCTCTACTCGAAAGGGAAATGCAGCTGACGCCTGTTCAATTGGGGATGTTGGGCTCCTCTTTTGCCTGGGTTTACGGCCTTTGCGCGCCGCTTGCCGGAATGATCGTCGATCGCGTACGCCGCAAGCGCGCCATCCTGGGGGGCCTCCATGCCTGGAGCCTCATCTGCATGGCAACAGCTCTATCACGCAGATTTCGACAGCTCCTTTCTTTCCGCGCTGCTTTAGGATTAAGCGAGACCCTTTACTACCCTGCCTCCATGTCCATGATTAGCGACTATCATGGCAAGACAACTCGTTCACGAGCCATGGGCTTTCACCAGACCAGCGTTTATCTCGGCACCACTGGAGGGAGTTTTCTTTCAGGATGGATCGGACAGAACTACGGATGGCGATGGTCCTTCATGATGTTCGGGGCACTCGGGATATTGCTGGGATTATTTCTAAATAGACGCCTCATCGAACCGCAACGGGGCGCAGCTGATTTTGAAGACCGCGGAGCGTGTGAACATCATGAAACAGTCAACCGCTTGTCGCCGATTCAGTTTCTTCGGATCGTCTGGACGACACCCACGGTTTTGCTGATCCTTGGGGCTTTCATGTGCACAACCTTTGTTGCCGTCGTACTGTTTTCCTGGATGCCCAAGTTTTTTTACGACAAGTTTCATCTGAGCCTGGCCATGGCCGGCCTGGTGGCAACGCTGTTTACTCAATTGGCCAGCATGATTGGCGCCCCATTTGGCGGCTGGCTCGCAGATCGGTGGCGCTATCGAAAAGCGGGCGGGCGTCTTATGGTGCAGCTCATTGGCGTCGTCAGTTGCACTCCATTTGTCGTGCTATGCGGGGAAACGCAGTCTGTCGTTTGGGCAGTGTTCGCCCTGCTCGTGTGGGGTTTTTTCAGGGGGCAGTACGAAGCCAACACCTTTGCCTCCGTATTTGATGTCATTCCAGTTGAAGCCCGTGGCACCGCTGTCGGCGTGATGAATCTGGCCGGTTGGCTTGTGGGTGGCGGTACGGCCCCAGTCGTCATTGGCTATATCGCCCAGCGAGAGGGGCTGGGTCGAGCCATTTCCCTGGCATCGTTCGGCTATGTTGCAGCCAGCATACTCTTCGTTATCGCCATTGTCGGGTTCGTGGGTCGTGACATTGCGCGGATGCAAGCCAAGCTCTAAGATCAGAGCTGTAGAGTATTCCTGGACTCATGGATAGTGACTCGCATTGCCTTCGGTATTTGTCGGATGGTCTCCCTCACGGCTTTTTCCTTCTCGGCTACCATGCCCTACTTAGGATTTGCAAGATTTCGGTGGGCATTTCCTGGTAGGAAGAGTCAATCTAGTTCTTGCTACTAAAGAAGGCGGGCTGAAGCTAAAGGGAATGGCTGAGGCGGTTGGGATCGGTCATTGCGCCAGCGTGGGGAGCACGATCAAGCTGCTGGAAAAACGCGGTATCAAGGACGCTCGTTTAGCTCAATTCATGAGCAAGGCCAAAGAATTATTGATTTCTGAGATGTGAACCCTTCTTCCTTCTTCAGTCGCACGAACGTAGCATCGCATATGAACTGCCTGGGGGCGCTGTCCGGAGGGCAGTTCGTATATGTATCGCATCCTCCAGTTCCAGTGTTATTGACAGTCGTCACCATATTGTCTGTCCACAATACTGTGTAAGTCATAGTGATTGATCTGAGGGGGCAAGGTGTTGGATTTGCGGGTCCGGCGGTTCCCGTTGGGAAGCATTGCTGCGAATAAGCAAAGGGGGCTATCGTCAACAGACATAACAAAGGATATGCCATTCGTTTCATTTAATATCCCTCCCTCTCAAGCTTTGCAAGAATTACATCGGAGGTGTTCTTGAGCTGAATAATCATTTTTTCCAGTATTTCAATTGGCGTGCCCGCTGCCAATTGTTCCTGAAGCTTTTGAATATTGCTCACCATTTGCCGTTTCACCGAAACTAAGCCGAGCTGTTGGGCTACAAGATTGCGATTCGCCATAACAGGCCCCGCGGCAGGCGTTTCTTCCAAAGTGGAGGCCGCAGCGAGCGTAGAACTAAGCAACTGGCTTAGCTCTTGTTCATTTCCTTTGTTTGCAGCACTCAAAAGGCTAGACCAGTATGGAACTATTCTCCTCATTTGTTCGCGGCGGCCGATCCTATTATTCTTGATAAAATCCAAACGTGCGGGGACACCTTCCCCCGTTCCATCTTCAAAAACTACTGCCAGAATTTTTACTTTTGTAGTGGGATGATCCGGAACTATGTTGATATTGAACACCTGACTTGCTGAAGGCGCCAGTATCATGTCTTGTATTTCAATGTCGTAATCTATTGATGATATTGTATCTGCAGAAGGGGCAAAGCTGCCAAACTCAATGGCAGTTATGTTCTTGGGAGTTTCGTTTCTTACGGTGAGGCTGATCATTTGCGGAGATGTTTCAACGTTGATTACCTTCACTCCCTGAAGGGAATTTTCGATCGGTATTTGCGCACCTACTATTGCAGGGGTAAAAAAAAAAAGTTAGAAGCGGACACCGTTTGCCTCGAATTCGCATAGGGCCCTCCTCTTTGGTTTTGAAGGGTAATTGAAATTTTTTGAAAATTTTTGTGCCAGTCTTAGAACATACTTCAGGTGAAAAGTCAAGCACAGAGAGAGGCCGGTCATGTCAAGCAGCTTGTGTAAAAACTCTGAGGGTGCGTTTTCCCCATTGCTGATTGAACTGGCTGAAGATCGCGAAGATAATGCGATCCACACTGTGAATATTGACAAAACACACCATGGGACGTGTGCGGCGACGGACTTCCACAAATCGCCGCTCAATGACATTGGTGGTGCGCAGCTTTTTCCACAGCGACTTGGGAAACTGATAAAAGGTCAACAGATCCGGCAGGTCGGTTTCCAGGCGATGAACCAGACTGGGATAACAGGCTTGCCAGCGCCAGCGGAATCTCTCGAAAGCCCTACGGGCCTGCTGGAGACTGGCGGCCCTGTAAATCGCCTGCGCATCGGCACTGAGGGCCTCCACATCCCGTTTCCGTGTTGCTTGTACCAGGTTACGCATCTTATGCACCCAGCACCGCTGATGAGCAACTCGTGGATAGACGGTTTGCAAGGCTGCCTGCAATCCGGCACACCCATCCGTCACAATCAGTTTCAGCTTCTGGCCTTCTAGGCCTCGGCGGTAAAGATCTTCCAGTAACCCCTCCCAGGCAGCTTGACTCTCTCCCTGACTCCGCATAAAGGCCAATAACTGTCGGCTCCCATCCGCCCTCACCCCATAGGCCACCAACAGTTGCACCCGCTTGCGCCCTCCGGGCCGACGCACTCGTAAACTCACTCCATCCAAAAACAAATAGCGCCACTCATCGGCTAACCGTTGCTGGTGAAAGGCCCTCACCATCTGATCCAAACTCTGCGTGATCTTCGACACCGTCTGGGCACTAACCACTTCCCCGGTAATCACTCCAATCACTCGCCCCACCTGACGGGTCGAAATCCCCCGTAAAAACGCTTCCCGAATTAGCAGCGCCACTTCCTCCGCTCGCCGTTGAAACCCTTCCACCCCTCCCGGTAAAAACCCTTTCTGTCGCGTCCGTGCCACCCGAATCCGAATCGTCCCAAATCGCGTCACCAAGTCCCGTTCATAACTGCCATTGCGATAATCCCGTCCCACCATCCCCGTCCGCTCATACGACTCCGTCATCAAATACCGTTGCCGCTGCCGCTGTGAATCCAGCTCTAACAGCTCTTTCACCGCCTGCTTCCCCTTCTCGTAGACCTCTCCCCAAAAACTCTCTTTCACCTGTTCCACAAAATGTTGGTACTGCTCGGTCACTGGTGTTAACTTCTTCTTCATAGGGTGTAAGCTCCTTTCTTATTGAAGGGATTTTGGTCTTCCCGCTAGAAAACCAAACTTACACCCTCTTCCTTTTTACACAAACAAAGTTACATCACCCCGTGGGAGCGAGGCGAATCGCAGAGTGAAGATTGACAAAAGGGAGTAGGGTTGGAAGAATAAGAAGTTGATCCCGCTTGATGAATGTGGCGATCCTGGCTGGATCCCAGAACCTATCTTGTTTTAACCGCAATGGGGAGGAAGGATTTTTGTCTAAATTCACAAAGATTCGAAAAGTTCTTTATCGGCTCTTACCGTTGTTGCTGCTGGCGCCTTTGACATCGGAAGGCTTGGAGAAAGGAACGGCCCCGGAGACCAAAGCCAAGGCTCCGGGTGTTGATTTTAACCGGGCCATTCTCCCCATCCTTTCGGATCGTTGTTTCGCCTGCCATGGTCCAGACAAGAACAGCCGGAAGACGGCGCTGCGGTTTGACACTGAGGAAGGCGCCATGATTGATCTGGGAGAGGGAAAGCATGCCATTGTGAGGGGACAGCCGGATCAAAGCGAAATGATTCGCCGGGTCACTTCCGATGATGAGGCCGTGCGCATGCCCCCGGCCTATGCAGGACATGGGAAGCTCTCCGATCCAGAGATCAGCCTTCTCCGGCAATGGATCTCGCAGGGTGCTCCCTGGCAAAAACATTGGGCTTTCATTCCTCCACAGCGGCCGCCACTGCCGGCCGTAAAGGACAAGACCTCGGCCCGCAACCCGATCGACTATTTTGTACTGCAACGGCTCGATAAAGAGGGGCTTCATCCTGCTCCGGAAGCAGATCGTGCAACCTTGCTCCGACGCCTTTCCCTGGACCTTACTGGACTTCCTCCAACACCGGAAGAAATTGATGCTTTTCTGGCAGACAAATCCTCCAAAGCCTATGAACGTCAGGTCGATCGGTTACTCCAGTCTCCCCGATACGGCGAGCGGATGGCCATAAGATGGCTCGATGCCGCCCGCTATGCGGATACCAATGGATACCAGAGCGATGGGCCGCGTGACATGTGGCGCTGGCGTGATTGGGTCATCGAAGCTTACAACCGAAATTTGCCTTTTGACCAGTTCACGATCTGGCAAATCGCAGGTGACATGCTCCCCAATGCGACGGGGGAACAAGTGATTGCCACTGGATTCAACCGGAATCATCGCACCAGCGCGGAAGGCGGCATTATCCCCGAAGAATTTCGAACCGAGTATGTGGCGGACCGGGTGCAAACCACCACGACCGTCTGGCTGGGTCTTACCATGGGGTGTGCAAGGTGCCATGACCACAAGTTTGACCCGCTGAAGCAGAAAGAGTTTTATCAACTCTTTGCCTATTTCAACAACGTTCCGGAAAAGGGCTTTGTATTCAATTTCGGGAATGAGCCTCCTTTAGTCAAGGCACCGACTCCCAAACAGGAGGCTCAAGTTGCAGACCTCGACCGCCGGATCGCGGAAGCCGAACAAAGATTTTCTGCGCTTAAACCGGAGCTTCAAGCGGCCCAAGGCCGTTGGGAATCATCCGTTGCCCAGAGTCCGGAAAAACTCGATTGGTCGATCAAAGCAGGACTGATTGTAGATCTTCCCTTTGAAGGATTCCTCACTAATGGCTGCTACGAAGGCAAGCCGGCGGTCGTAGGGACTCCGGATTGTCAAATGCCGCTGGTCCCAGGCCGGAAAGGGCTGGCAGCAACTTTTGACGGAAAACGCTTCATCGATGGTGGAGATGTGGCCAAGTTTGCTTATAACGAACCTTACAGCCTTTCCGCCTGGATCTACCCGACTTCTCCCACGGGGGCGATCATTACTCATATTGAAGATCTTCCCCAAGGGGAAGGTTACGGATTGTATTTGCTGGACGGAAAGATCCGTTTCCATTTCACGGCCCGCTGGACGGATCTGAGTATGCGCCTGGAGACGGCGGGAAAGATACCACTCAACCGCTGGCAGCACGTTTTATTGACCTACGATGGGAAGCGGAAGGCTGCGGGCATCAAGATCTATGTGGACGGAGTCCCCCAGAATATCGACGTTATCGTCGATGAAATCTGGCCGTTTCGTTACCGCGCTCCTTTCCGTGTGGGGGCCGGTGAAGGACCCGAAAACCGATTCCATGGATATATCGACGAAGTCAAGGTATATGACCGGGCGCTTTCTCCGGAGGAAGCCACCATCCTGCCCGTCGTGCAAAATATCAATGAGATAATAGCGGTCCCTCCTGCACAACGCACGCCCGCACAATCTCTCAAACTGACCTACTGTTTTCTCAACAACTTTTCACCTGATTCTATCTGGATAACCTGGCAGGAGTTGATTGACCTGAAGCGCAAACGGGAAAGGCTTTACGACGATATTCAGACTGTCATGGTGATGAAAGAAGGCAGTTCACCACGCGACACCTTCGTGTTGAAGCGCGGGGCATACGATAATCCCGGGGAAAAAGTGTCGCCTGGCGTACCCGCCGTTCTTCCGCCTCTTTCCAGAAGTTTTGAAAACAATCGGTTGGGATTTGCGCGCTGGCTGGTGGATCCCGGCAATCCCCTCACGGCGAGAGTCATGGTCAACCGCCTTTGGCAGCAATTATTCGGTATCGGTCTGGTAAAGACCGTGGAAGATTTCGGAAATCAGGGCGAGAGGCCTCAGTACCAGGACCTGTTGGATTGGCTGGCGGTGGAGTTCGTACGAGACGGGTGGGATACGAAGGCAATCTTGAAGACGATCGTGACCAGTGCAACCTACCGGCAGTCCTCGGTGACATCACCGGAGCTGCTGGAGAAAGATCCGGATAACCGTTTGCTGGCGCGAGGCGCGCGTGTCCGTCTGCCTGCAGAGGTGGTGCGCGACCAGGCCCTGGCCATATCCGGGCTATTGGTCGAAAAATTTGGCGGGCCCTCAGTCAAGCCATACCAACCGCCCGGGTTGTGGGAGGAGGTCTCTTTTGGAGATAGCTACAAACCCGATACGGTCGACGGATTGTATCGCCGTAGCCTATATACCTATTGGAAACGTACGATCACTCCACCCTCAATGGTCACCTTCGACGCCACGGACCGCGAGACGTGCACGGTTCGGTTACCCCGGACAAATACCCCCCTTCAAGCCTTGAACCTGATGAATGACGTGGTTTATCTTGAAGCTTCAAGAAAATTGGCAGAGCGCATGGTGAAAACCGGCGGGAATTCCCCGGAGGCAAGAATCGCCTTCGCCTTCCGCCTGGCCACAGCACGTTTCCCGCAGCCGCAGGAACAAAAGGTTTTAATGGAGACCTACGGGCGATTTCTCGACAAATACCGGGATGACCCAAAGGCTGCACTGAAATTTTTAAATCAGGGTGAGTCTGAAGTTGATGAAACGCTGGATCCCAAGGAACTGGCATCTTACGCAACGGTAGCCAGTTTGATTCTGAACCTGGACGAAACCATCACCAAACAGTGATGGCGGATTCACCCCCATCAAGGGTAACTCAAACGAGGATTTCATGAACCCACTTTTAGCGAAACAATTGCACATGACCCGGCGCCATTTCTTTGGTTTGAATGCCACCGGACTCGGAACCGCGGCTTTGGCCCATTTGCTCGGTCAGGACCTGTTTGCACAGAATGCAGCTAGACCCGCCACGATGCCGGCCGCTCTCGATTCCGAAACTTTAGGGCTGCCTCATTTCGCACCAAAGGCGAAGCGGGTCATCTGGTTGTTCCAATCGGGAGGGCCCTCTCAAATCGAGTTATTTGATCCCAAGCCTGCCCTGGAAAAGATTCGGGGAACAGACCTTCCGGATTCAATCCGCAAGGGACAGCGCTTGACAGGGATGACTTCCACCCAGGACCGCTTCCCGGTCGTTCCTTCGACCTTCAAGTTTGCTCGCCAGGGGAAATCCGGCACGTTGATCAGTGAATTGTTACCGCAGACGGGAAAAATCGTAGATGACATTTGCATTGTCAAATCCATGCACACGGAAGCCATTAATCATGATCCGGCTATTACCTTTTTCCAGACCGGTGCGCAAATTGCTGGCCGACCGAGCATGGGAGCCTGGCTTTCGTATGGTTTGGGAACGGAAAGCAAGGATCTTCCAGCGTTCGTAGTCCTGATTACGCAAGGGGGTGGCGACCAACCTTTATACGACCGATTGTGGGGAAGCGGATTTCTCCCCACGAAATATCAGGGCGTTAAATTCCGGTCGATCGGAGACCCGGTGCTCTACCTCACCGATCCCCCGGGATTCGATCGCGGCATGCGGCGCGAATATCTCGACGCCTTGAGTGAACTGGATCAAATGCGTTTGAAAGATTTCGGCGATCCTGAGATTTCAACCCGAATTTCGCAATATGAAATGGCATTTCGTATGCAAAGTTCAGTGCCGGAATTGACCGATCTCTCAAAGGAACCTGAATCGGTCTTTGAACTTTATGGCGAAGACGCACGAAAGCCGGGAACCTATGCTGCGAGTTGTCTGCTGGCCCGCCGTCTGGCGGAGCGGGGTGTACGTTTCACTCAAATCTTCATTCGCGGCTGGGACCATCATGGAAAGTTGCCGGTAGAGCTTCCAAGAAGGTGCAAAGCCACAGACCAAGCCTCTGCCGCCCTGGTCATGGACCTAAAAGCCAGAGGAATGCTCGACGACACCCTGGTCATCTGGGGAGGAGAATTCGGCCGGACCGTATATTGCCAGGGTCGGATGACCGAAGACGACTACGGCCGTGACCACCATCCCCGCTGTTTCAGCCTCTGGATGGCTGGAGGCGGTATCAGGCCCGGCGTGTCCTACGGGGAAACGGACGATTTTTCCTATAACATCGTCACGGACCCTGTTCACGTTCACGATTTGCAAGCAACCATCCTCCATTGCCTGGGAATCGATCATACGCGTTTGACGTTCAAGTATCAGGGGCGCAACTTCCGTCTGACAGATATCTCAGGCGAAGTCGTTACCAAGATCTTGGCTTGATTTGATCAATCCTTGTCGAGTCGTATGGCAACCTGCCTCCTCGTGCCGGGCTCTCTCCAGGTTTGCTTTCCCTGCATTGAGTTCATCCCTTTGACCCCATTCAACTTTTGATCCTTCGGTCCCATGGGAGGATATATTTGATGAGGCAATGCGACGGTCTCAATTCTCGCATTAAGTCTGGGACACGCTGGGTACCCTTCTCGTCTAATCTTTAAAGATTAACCAGACGATAGAGCAATTGGCTTTGTTTTACTGAAAAATCCGTTTTGGTAAGGACTTGGTCTTCAGTTGATTCGTTGGTGATTTCCCTCGGGGGATATGCAATAACTCCTTTTGAATCTTTAGCATTTGTCTTTATTCAACAAAAATGTTAATTTTCTAGCTGGAAGCTCAGGAAGATTCTGAGCATGGTTGCTTCATGGACGTCGAGAAAATCTTACAAGACAGAAAGATAAGACAACTTTCGCTGGGCCCCATGGTGACCGTGGAGGCTAAAAACAGCCTCAAAAACACGATCGCCGCCATGCGTGAGAAGCAGGTGGGTTGCGTCCTGGTTACGGAAAATCGTCGCCTGGTGGGTATCTTTACGGAGCGGGACGTCTTGGTGAAAATAATGGGTGAAACCCAGGACGATTCCGCGAAATTCGCCAATGGATGACGCCTTCCCCGTTGACTTTGAATCCTGACGCCTCGGTACTCGAGGCGATTCGATGTGGACGAGCACGGGTACCGGAATGTGCCACCGTTGGTGAATGTGAGCGGCGAATTGGTCGGGAACCTGTCGGTTTCGAACGTCATCGATTTCCTCGCTGAAAGCTTTCACCAGGAAGTCTTGACCTTGCCTCCTAAAGCCAAGCAGAATTTCTCCTCGGTGGATGGGGCGTGAAGAGCATGTCAATGGCATCAAGCAATACTTGTTTATGGATCAGATCTTTCCGTTCCTACTTACTCATGTAAATTCAAGGATCATTCGCCTATGTCTGTGACTGAGATTGAGCATAAATTGGAAAAAGAAGTGGTGGAAGTAGATAACGTCACCATCCGATTCGCTGGAGATTCGGGCGATGGGATGCAGCTCACGGGAACCCAGTTTACGAATACCTCCGCAGTCCTTGGAAATGACATTAGCACGTTGCCGGATTTCCCTGCCGAGATTCGCGCACCTGCCGGCTCCTTGCCTGGTGTGAGCGGATTCCAGATCAATTTTAGCAGTCGTGAGATACGGACACCTGGAGATCAACCGAATGTGCTGGTGGCCATGAATCCGGCCGCTCTCAAAGTCAATCTGCCCGACCTGGAAAAGGGTGGAATCCTCATTGTCAACAGCGACGCCTTTGCTGAATTGAATCTGAAGAAGGCAGGTTACGAGAAGAGCCCGCTGGAGGATGGATCCCTTTCCGGTTATCGTCTCATTTCGATTCCGTTAAGCGAGTTAAACCTCAATGCCTTGAAGGAACTCAGTCTCACCAAGAAGGAAGCGGACCGCTGTAAGAATTTTTTTGCCTTAGGCATCATGTACTGGCTTTATGATCGCCCGCTGGAGCCGACACTGAATTGGATTCAGGATAAATTCAAAAAGAATCCGGTCATTCAGGAAGCCAACAAGCAGTCGCTGCGTGCTGGCTTTTACTATGCGGATACGACCGAGCTATTTACCACCCACTACCGCGTTCGCAAAGCGAACCTGGCTCCAGGGCATTATCGGAATATTACCGGGAACGAAGCCACGGCACTGGGGTTCATTGCCGCCTCCCAGGTGGCAAAACTCCCCTTATTTTATGCAAGTTATCCCATTACCCCTGCCAGCGATATTCTGCATGAACTTTCGCGTCACAAGAACTTCGGGGTTAAGACTTTTCAGGCCGAAGATGAAATCGCGGCTATTGGCGCTGCCATCGGGGGTGCATTTGCCGGCAATCTGGCGCTTACTGGAACCAGTGGTCCAGGAGTGGCTTTGAAATCGGAAGCCATTGGTCTGGCAGTGATGACGGAGATACCGCTCGTGATTGCCAACATCCAGCGCGGAGGTCCGAGCACAGGATTGCCGACCAAGACCGAACAGGCGGACTTGTTCCAGGCGATGTTTGGAAGGAATGGAGAATGCCCCGTCCCCATTGTTGCGCCGGCGACTCCAGCAGATTGTTTTTCCATGGCTTTTGAAGCCTTCCGGCTGGCTGTGATGTTCATGACTCCCGTCTTTTATCTCTCGGATGGGTACCTGGGGAATGGATCCGAACCCTGGAAAATACCGAAGGTGAATGAACTCCCTGCCATTGAGGTCAAGTTCAGGACGGAACTCAAGGATTTTCATCCTTACTCCAGAGATGAAAAGACGCTGTCGCGTCCGTGGGCCATCCCGGGGACCCCTGGACTTGAGCATCGCATCGGGGGGCTGGAAAAAGAACATGTCACGGGCAACGTCAGTTACAACCCCGAGAACCACGATTTCATGGTACGGCTCAGAGCCGAAAAAGTCGCCCGCATGGCCAACTTCATCCCGGAAGCCAATGTTTTCGGGGCCCCGGAAGGAAAGCTTCTGGTGGTGGGATGGGGCTCCACGTACGGCGCTATTACTTCGGCCGTTGAAACCATGCGCGCCCGCGGGAAATCAGTGTCCAGCGTTCACTTAAGATATTTGAATCCTTTCCCGCGCAACCTGAAACAAATTCTTTCGCAGTATGACCATATTCTCGTGCCGGAACTGAACCTGGGCCAGCTTTTGCTGCTTCTGCGGGCCCAATTTCTGGTGGATGCGGTTGGATTCAACAAAGTGAAAGGTCTTCCCTTCAAGATCAAAGAGCTGGTCGCAAAGATGGAAGAGTTCGCCTAAAGAATTGCAAGTTCGTCTTCAATGAACACACGGAAATGAGGGAATAGGGATAATGAGCAATAATGGAAACCAAACCAATCCTGGAACGGCGGTATTGGATCTCAAGCGTCAGGATTTTGTTTCGGATCAGGAAGTGCGCTGGTGCCCCGGCTGTGGTGATTATTCCATCCTGGCCCAAACACAAAAAATTCTTCCCGAGCTGAAAATTCCCCGGGAGAATTTTGTTTTTGTCTCGGGAATTGGCTGTTCGAGCCGCTTTCCATACTATGTGAATACGTATGGGTTCCACAGCATTCATGGACGGGCGCCCGCGATTGCGACCGGAATCAAGGCCGTCAATCCGGAGCTCTCGGTTTGGGTGATGACAGGAGATGGGGATGGACTCAGCATTGGCGGCAACCATTTGATGCACGCCATTCGTCGAAATGTGGACATCAACATCGTCATGTTCAACAATCGAATCTATGGCTTGACGAAGGGACAGTATTCTCCGACTTCAGAATTTGGAAAGAAGACAAAATCAACCCCGTTCGGCTCCATCGACTATCCCGTCAACCCCGTCTGTGTGGCCCTGGCCAACGAAGCGACCTTCGTGGCCCGGTCGATCGATATCGATCCCAAGCATTTGTCGGGGATATTGACACAAGCAGCACAGCACAAAGGGGTGTCGTTTGTGGAAGTCTTCCAGAACTGCAACATCTTTAATGACGGAGCGTTCCGGCATTTCACAGAGAGAGAGGCGCGGGAAGACCGAACCATTCTTCTCGAACACGGGAAGCCGTTGATTTTTGGAAAAGACCGGAACAAAGGGATCCGGATGGAAAACATGAAACTCGAAGTGGTGGAGTTGGGGAACGGGATCACTGAGAAAGATTTGCTCGTTCATGACGCCCATGACCCGGAACCCAGCATGGCCTACCTATTGGCCCGGATGGACTACCCGGACTTCCCCGTCCCAATTGGGATTTTCCGTTCGGTGGCAAAACCGAGTTACGATGAGCTCCTCGAGGCTCAAGTCCATGATGCGGTGAGCCGCATGGGACCAGGAGATTTGGAAAAACTCCTGAATAGCGGGGATACTTGGACCATCGAATGACGGAAAATCCTCGGGGTGGCGCCCGTTCGATTTAATCCGAAAAAGTTTCGCTCCACAGCTCGTTCAGACGAACAAGACACGCTGCTAAATTCCTTCCCCCATCACCGGGCAAAGACCGATTCCGATTTTTTGCCGTTCCGAAGGAGGGAGCCCTTATGTTGTGTCCCGCTTGCGCCCATGAAAATATCGCGGGGGTGGACCGGTGTGAATTCTGCATGGCTCCCCTCGCGAAGCTAGACGTTCCACAGCCGAGGGGAGAAATGCAGCGGCGTCTGATGGAGGACCCCATTTCCAGACTGGCTCCGGCTCCAGCTGTCCATATTCCCGGAAATACCACAGTGGCAGAAGCGGTCCGGTTGATGAAAGCGCACAAGATGGGTTGCCTTCTGGTGACGGAAGGACTGCACGTGACGGGAATTTTTTCTGAGCGGGATGTGCTTAACAAGCTGACCGCCAAGGATTGTGACCTCTTTCAGGTGCTCGTAAGAGAGGTCATGACCGCTAAACCCATTATTTTCAATCCGGATGATTCAATTCGATATGTTATCCATGAAATGTCCGTGGGAGGATTTCGCCATATACCGGTCGTCAACCAGCATATTCCCGTGGGGATTATTTCCGTTCGGGATGTCCTGGGATACTTGTGCCAGGTCATTGATGGTTTGAAGCAGGGCAAAACGTCGGCGGCCGCCGGTCTTGATCATTCGCAGTCTTGAATCCTGACTTTCCATTAAAGGAAAATGTTCTCCACCCAATATCAACTCTTTCGCCCATTGACCGATAACGAAGGTCAGATCCTGCAACGAACAGAAGGTCTGGTCGTCAATCTGGGCTGTCGCGATTATTTGGAAAGCTTGAGAATTCAGGCGGCCATCGTTGAGAAACGAAAACAGGCTAAGATTCCAGATTGCCTGCTATTTGTCGATTATGAACATACCATTACGCTCGGGCGATCGGGAAAGCCGGAACATCTTCTGGCCAGCCGTCGGGATCTCGAAGAAAAGCACATCCAGTTTTGTCTTACCGATCGCGGAGGCGATATTACCTACCATGGGCCAGGTCAATTGATCGCTTACCCCGTCTTGGATTTGAAGTCTCTGCGCCGTGATATTGACTGGTATTTGAGGCGACTTGAGCAATGTGTGATGGCCACCTTGGCGGACTTTGGAATCTCCTCCAGAACCGTCCCGGGAGCGACCGGGGTCTGGGTGGGCGACGAAAAGATCGCCGCCATTGGCGTGCGAACGAGTCAATGGGTCACTTCGCATGGTGTGGCTTTGAATGTGAATACGGATTTGACTTATTTCAACACCATCATCCCGTGCGGGATTCAGGAAAAGGGGGTCACGTCGATCTCCAAGATACTCCAGGTGGCCTCGACCCCCACTCCTCGCGTAAAGGAGAGGTTTTGCGCCCACTTCGAAGAGTTGTTTGAGAGGTCTCTTTGCGGTAATCCTGAGGAAGGAGCTTCGAGCTTATGGAACTGAACAAGAAAACCCTTCTCGACATGCTCTATTACATGAAATTAACCCGGGAGATAGAGAACCGGATCGAGCGAAAGCTTTATCGCCAGGGGAAAATCTTGGGCGGGGTTTATGTCGGCCGCGGGCAGGAAGCCATCGCCGTCGGTTCAAGCCTACAATTGGAGAAGGGAGATTGTATTTGCCCATCGCATCGTGATATGGGAGCTTTTCTCATTCGAGGGGTTACTCCTCATGAGATTTTTGCTCAGTACATGGGACGCCGCACCGGAATCTGCAAGGGGAAGGACGGAAATTTGCATATGGGGGATATGCGCCGCGGGATTGTCTCGTTTGTGAGCATGCTTGCCGATACCGTACCGGTGGCCGCTGGTATTGGCATGGCGCTGAAAATGAGGAAACAAAATAACGTGGTGCTCTGCTACTTTGGAGACGGGGCGACCAGCCGCGGCGATTGGCATGAAGGAATCAATCTGGCCTCGGTTCATAAAGTTCCTGTGGTTTATTTGTGTAACAATAATCTATACGCCTATTCCACCCCGCTGGACAAGCAAATGGGGATCGAACAAATCTCGACGCGGGCTGCTGCTTATGGCATTCCCGGGATCACGATCGATGGGAACGATGTCATGGGAGTCTTTAAGACCACGAAGACCGCAATTGAGCAGGCGAGAAATGGTGGAGGCCCAACGCTGATCGAATGCCGCACGTTCCGGATGACGGGCCACTCGGCTCATGATGATATGAAGTATGTACCCAAAGGGCTGGTCGAGGAGTGGGAGAAGAAAGATCCGATCTTGCGATTGGAGACACATCTGATCAAGAGCCAGATTGCGTCGGAAGAAGAGATTCGCAAGCTGGCAACCCGGATTACCCGGGAAACCGATGAGGCAGTGGAACGGGCGGAGAATGACCCATTCCCGTCGCCCGAGGAAACCCTGAATGGGGTATACGCCGATCAAACCGTCGAATCTCCGCTGTCCTTCGCGGATGCATTCTTTACCCGGGATCGATAGGAGCCTGACTCATGCCTCTGACAAGTTATCTGGAAGCCATTCGGCAAGGAATGTGGGAAGAGATGGAACGAGACCCCAGTGTCTTCATCCTGGGCGAGGACGTAGCGGTTTATGGGGGGGCGTTTAAAGTAACTGAAGGCATGCTTGATCATTTTGGACCCGATCGCGTCGTTGATACGCCCATCTCTGAGTCGGGAATTGTGGGAGCGGCCATTGGGGCCGCACTCGTTGGGATGAGACCCATTGCGGAAATGCAATTTGCAGATTTCATTTCCTGTGCCTTTGACCAAATCACCAACTTTGCAGCCAAATGCCGTTATCGCTGGGGGGCGGGAGTGCCGCTGGTGGTTCGCGGCCCTTCGGGTGGCGGGATTCATGGGGGCCCCTTTCACTCCCAGAATCCTGAGATGTACTATGTGCATACTCCGGGCCTCAAAGTGGTGGCGCCTTCAACGGCTTATGATGCGAAAGGTCTGATTAAGTCAGCGATTCGCGATGAAGATCCCGTCATTTATTTTGAGCACAAGTACCTTTATCGCCGCATCAAAGAAGACCTTCCCGAAGGGGAGATCCTGGTCCCGATCGGCAAGGCGGATGTCAAGAGACCCGGCAAGGACATTTCCGTCATCACCTATGGAGCCATGGTTCATCTCGCCCTGGAAGCCGCGTCGACCCTGGAGAAAGAAGGTCTCGAATTAGAGGTCGTTGACCTGAGAACGTTGTTGCCTTTCGATAAGGAGACGATTCTTGAATCCGTAAGAAGGACCAATAAGGTGATCCTCCTCCATGAAGATACACGGACGGGTGGAATTGGCGGGGAATTAGCCGCCGTCATTGCTGAGGAGGCCTTTGAACACCTCGACGGACCGATCATGCGGATTACCGCTCCCGACACGCCGATTCCCTTTAGTCCCCCATTAGAGGAGTTCTTCTTGCCGAAAACCAGTGATATAGTCCGGGTCGCCAGGCAATTGGCTGCATATTAGTGCAATGATGCACCAATTTGAGGTGATGGATGAAGTCGGGGTCGCTGCTCCCACCGCAACCCGGGTGATTGCAGCATAGGGTTGACCTGTAAGAGCCGCATCACTTGGCGCAGCAAGTAGCGGTCCAGAGCCTGCGCCACCTCAGTCAGTAGCGAAGCCATCGAATCGATTGAACGCTTTTTGTCAGCGTCGCCTTTGGCCTGAGCAAAGATCGCTCGAGGATCGGAGGCAGGACGGCAGAGGCAAAACGAGCATTGAGGAGTTCCACCTACCGAGGGAAATTGCATGCCAATCAACGTTATCATGCCCCAAATGGGGGAGAGTATTGTCGAGGGAACGATTACCAAATGGCTTAAGAAGGTCGGCGATCCCGTCAGACGGGATGAACCTCTTTTTGAGATCTCAACCGACAAGGTCGATTCAGAGATCCCCTCTCCTGCCAGCGGAATACTTGCAGAAATTCGCTATCAGGAAGGGGAAACCGTCCAAATCAACACGGTAGTGGCCGTTGTCAGCGATGACGCAAGTTTGCCTGCGGTCACGGCTTCTGCGGCTGAACAACAGCCGCCGAGCGCTCCTTCGATGCACGCTCCTGACTCTGCGGGCGCGGCCAGTGAAACGAAAGAGCGGCCCACCCGCTCCTCCCCACTGGTAAAGCGGATCGCCAAAGAAGAGAGGGTCGACCTGTCACAAATCGAAGGGACGGGACTGGGTGGGCGGATCACCAAGAAGGACATCTTCTCTCACCTTTCCCAAAGGCCGTTGGCAGAGGAATTCCCCAAGAAACCCTTCATCGAGCGACCTCCCGCGGAGAAGCCCACCCGTCAGGTTTCCTCCGAAAAGGTGGAGATCGTTCCAATGACGGCCATGCGGAAAAGCATTGCCGAGCATATGCTGGCAAGTCGCAGGATTTCTGCCCATGTAACGACGGTGTTCGAAGTCGACATGAGTCGAATCGTTCACATCCGATCACAGCACATCAAAGAGTTCATGGAGCGTGAGGGGATCAAGCTCTCCTACATGCCCTTTTTCATCAAGGCGGTGGCGGAATCCTTGAAGAAATTTCCCACTTTGAATGCGTCGTTGGTGGATCATTCGATCCACTACAAGAAAGATATTAATCTGGGAATTGCCGTCGCTCTGGATTGGGGACTGATTGTTCCGGTGATCAAGAATGCCGACGAACGAAATTTCTTGGGGATAGCCAGGACCGCCATCAGTCTTGCGGAGAGGGCTCGACAAAAGAAATTGTCGCCGGAAGAGGTTCAGGAAGGGACCTTCACAATTACAAACCCCGGGCTGTTCGGAAGTTTGTTGGGAACCCCTATTATCAATCAACCTCAGGTCGCGATCCTTTGTATCGGAGCGATTACGAAGAGACCGGTGGTCATTCACGATGCCATCGCGATTCGGTCGATGGTCTATCTCACCCTGACCTTCGATCATCGGCTGGTCGACGGGGCCGTGGCAGATCAATTTATGGCAGATCTCAAGAGTCGTTTGGAAAGTTGGAACGACCCTTTGCTATAGCAGCCTGGCGGAGCAGCCCTCACTTCCTTGCGAGCGAAATTTGCTTCCTTTTCGGCGCGGGCTGCCTGCTTACTTCCGGCTTTTTTCAGCCCGGATCCATAAAGATCTCTTAGAAGGTGTAAATTCAAAGGAGCGAAATGGCAAGAAAGACTAGCCGGGAGGTTCAAACCAATGAATCCGTCGCAAGCTGGATCAAGAACCTCTTAGCCGAGCTCGGCGAGGATCCGAATCGGGAGGGGTTGAAACGTACTCCGGAGCGAGTGGATGCCAGCTTAAGATTTCTGACAAGGGGCTATAAGCTGGACATAGACAAGATCATCAACGGCGCTGTTTACGAGGCTGAGTACGACGAGATGGTCATCGTCAAAGATATTGAAGTTTACAGTCTCTGCGAACATCATCTACTGCCCTTTTATGGAAAATGCCATATCGCTTACCTGCCCAAAAACAAGATTATTGGACTGAGCAAAATGCCCAGGATTGTGGATGTTTTTAGTCGGCGGTTACAAGTTCAGGAACGGCTCACCACTCAAATCGCCTACGCCATTGAACGACATTTGGAACCCAAGGGGGTGGGCGTCGTGATTGAGGCCTTCCATCTCTGCATGATGATGCGGGGGGTTCAAAAGCAAAACAGCCGGACGATCACGAGTTGTATGCTAGGGCGGTTCAAAACGGACAGTAAGACCCGGAATGAATTCTTAGACTTCATTAAATGACGGCATGAATTTCCCCTTCTGGCAATTCTGGTTCCGCACGAGGATCAAGAGAACTAGTTTCGGCTCAGCTTCTCGATTGTCTTCAAGACAATCTCTCCAACAATCTTCAGACTCTGGGCGCTGATCTTGTCCAAGGTGTCGTTGGGGGTGTGCCAGTAGAGGTTGTTCAAGCCATATTCGTAGTCAATCAAATCGACCGCCGGAATTCCCGCCTGAATAAATGGGACATGATCATCAAGAATGCCCTTGGAAACCCGGGCGATGTGTTTTGAATAACCGAGTTCCTGGGCTGACTTTCGAACTAGTTCCATTAATTCGGAAGTGGAAGACGAATCGAACTCCAAAACAAGATCCTTATCCCCCACCATATCCAGAAGAATCATCGCCTTCATTTTTTCGCGGCGCCCGGATCGGACCAGTTCTTCCACAAAATAGCGGCTGCCATACAGGGAATCCGATTCACTCCAGTGTCTTTGGGCTTCCTCTCCGTCAAAGAAAACAAACTGGAGGGTCTCTTTGGGCTTGCGGCGTGACAGCACCCTGACCAGCTCCAGCAGGGCAGTACTCGACCCGCCATCGTTGGCTCCCACAAATTTTCCATTGCTCAACACGGCATCGTATCGTAGTGGGAACCCAAAATAATGACCGATTCTTTTTCCCCGGGAAGAGTGGCAATAATGTTTTTCATCCCCAAGGCTCCCACGGGCGTGTGGGCCCGGTAAAGCTGGGTTTCCACGTGGAGGGAGAGTTTCCTGAAGGCGAGGTTACAATGTATTCCTGGGCAGCCTGGCTTCCGCACGATCCTGGTGGTCGCGGCCCCAATGAGACCAGCTTTTCGACGTGACGATAGGCCAGCCCCATCGACCAGGTTGCCTGGGCTTTGCGCCCACGAAGACAGGGAATCAAGCAGAATACAAATAAGACGAAAGACTTTTTCAGAAAGGAACGCATTGCTTTCCCACTCGATTTCAACACCCCTCTTCCCCCAACGCATCCAAGGCGAAGTCTCATTCTTCCCTGAGGACCTCGACATTGGATTTCGGGACGATAAGCCTTTTTAGTGAATGTCGATCATCCAGCCAGAGGCTGATTTGTAATTCGCCGGTATCGACAAGCAGCTGCTGCAAGACCATGGTCCTGTCCCCCACTTTAATGGTGTCTTTCCCTTTGTCCGAGATGCTGACGGCACCGGCAAGAAACTGCTGAGGAACAAAGGCTGTAAATTCCTGAACCCCGCCCTTGACATAGTCAAACCGCCGGGAGAGCAGAATATAGTGATGGAAAGCATTATCATCAAGAATCAAGACATCTCTCTTCAACTCGATTTCCCGGGAGTCATGCTCGCTGCCTGCGTCATAGATACGCTCGCTCTTGCCTCCCGGCTTGAAAACCACGCGGACTGATCGTTTTTGGACTCCGTCCTCTTGAGTCACCTGGTAGGCAGTAGGCTCAAAGTTCTTGGTGCAGCTCAGAATCGGCCTTAGCAAGAAGACCACTCTCTCTTTTCCCCGTTCCCGTTCTATGGACAAGCGCACTTCTGCTGTCGCTTGAATCCCAGAGGAGGTTTCACTGATTTGAAATTTCTCCTGGCCAATTGGTTCGCCACCGAAAAGGATTCGAAACGACCCACTCTCATCTCCTGATGATGCGGGGCCGGCATTCGATTTGCTTTTCTGGCCGGCGGCACTGGCCTTGAAAAGCAGCGCAAAGACAAAACAGACGGCAAATCCCTTCATGCATAAACGGGATGCGCTTCGAAATCTATGGGTCATTGGATGGGGGCTGTTCGCTCGCACCATCGGACCTCCTTGTGTTCCAATGTGCCAAAACGGCGCTGGCAATTTGTTCAGGTGTCTGGGTTGACACATCGATTCTAAAATCACTTTTTTGATAGACAGGCACACGGGCCGCATATAACGATTCCACACTTTCCGACGAGAGCCAGAGTGGGCGGCTTCCATCCTGGGGACAACGTTGGATGAGAATTTCTAAAGGGCAATCCAGAAAAACGGAATACCCAAGTTCATGAATAAGATCGCGATTGGATGGCCGCACAAAGGCTCCTCCTCCCAAGGCGATGACCGATGGCCCCTTCGCTTTGAGGGACTGGAGCAGGCGCGCTTCGCACTCACGGAAGTATGCCTCACCCTGCTCTGCAAAGATTTGACGGACGGAACGGCCTTCTTCCCGCTCAATTTCCTGGTCCAAATCGATAAACTCCCAGTTCAAAAGCCGGGAGAGCAATGGACCAATGGTCGATTTTCCCGAGCCCATGAATCCCACCAGAAAAATCTTCGTCTTATGTATCATGAGCCTTTTTCTAAAGCCAAAAAAAAAGCCCAAGCTTCCTTGGGCTCAAAACAGCTCCAGATCTTTTCCCTATTCAAGGAATCAACATCTCTACTTGCGAATGATCTTTATCTTCCCGCTGAAGGTCGAGAGCTGCACCGTGGCGTCCCCTTCATTGAGCGTGCCAAGTAGCGATTGACGTTCATTCATGCGGGGTGATGAAGAGTGTTTCTTGGAGGTAATGGGAAGATCGCTTTCGATAACCCCTTTGACCGTTTTCGCGTCCCACTCCACTGAGGCCTTGGGGGCGCACTGGATCATGATAGCACCTTCATTGGTGGTAAAGGTGTATTTCCCGCGGCTGACAAAGTCTCCGTCGTAGGAAATATTTCCCAAAGTTGAACTCGCATTCAGACTGTTGCTCTGGAGATGATCGAACATGATATCGCCGCTGACCGTTGTCGTCTGGATGATGCCGCTGGCATTGGAGATCGTCAACTTGCTCCCCAAAGACTTGGCTTGGATATATCCTGCCACTCCACGGACTCTCACGGTCGCTTCCACCACATCAATGCCGACTTCACCGCGGATATTCTCGACGTCCAGGGTCCCCATGTTGGTTCGGATATCCAGATTGGTTTCTTCAGGGACTAGAATTTGGTAATCCACTCTTGCTTTTTCCGCTGTCGCCAATTTGTCGAGCACATGCGTTGCAATCCTAACCTTGCTTCCGATCTGTTCCGTGTCAATTTCGACGTTTCGCGTGAAGTTTGAAGCTGTCACTTTCACTTCCTGCCTTGTCCACCCTCTGACGGCCACGATCCCCGTGTAATTGGTGATCACACAATGATTTCTGCGGCACTGGGAAACCTTTTCAATCCTGTCCGCAGCGATTATCACGTGGGATGTAAAAAAATCAGGAGGATGCCGCTTCGAAGAAAGACCTTCAAAACGGATGGACTGCCGGAACAAGGAAACGACAACTCTGAAGGGAGCCTATAAAACATCAGCATTCACGATGGACTGCAGGAGTTCAACCTTTTTTTGGTAAGCCGCAAGCAAGTATTGCTGAATGAGAGGATTGCCCGGATTGTGGTGTGCTGCATCCTGACATTCCTTTACATAATAATCAATGGTCGCCAAATTATCATTAAGGATTCGGGCCATCCGGGGTTCCATGGACTGAATCCGGTGCTTGCAAACCTCATCCAAAGCCTGGATTGCCTTTTGATACCGTGTTCAGCATCCTGAAGTCGATGGATTTGCTCCATTTCGTGGGAGACGGCCAGCGAACCTGAATCTCGAGTTCTATAGAGATAAATACTAGAGCCAAAAAGGATTAACGTCAGCAAGAAAATGGACAACCCAAAGGCAGGTTTCAGCCTGGGGAAGCCCATAGGCGACAGATATTTCTCCCAGAATGATGGCTTCCCTTGTCGTGAGATACCTTCGAGGAGCAACTGGCTTTGTATATTCGTCCAGACGTTTTCCGACGGCTCCAGCACGGGCAAGCTAAAGAAGCGACTCTCAGACCTCCTTAAGATCATCATAGACTTGCTTTACAGTGTTGGCACGCTGTCGTATGGCTTTCAACTTCGAAATCTCAGTCGCTTCCAGACTTCCATCGATCCACTCGGAAATCTTGAAGCGCGCATCCTTGCAATTCATTTTCAATTACGCCCTTTACTTAGCCCTAAAAGCGAAACCGTTCAGGTTTTCTACACTCACTTAGATTCTAAAGTGTTATAAAAAGCTGCCTTAAGTGAAGTTATTTTCTTGTTTTTTTACTTTCTCGGCGAGCAGTGCCCTTAACTTCAGTCTTGCCTTGAAAAGCTGAGACTTGGAGTTGCCTATGGAACAGCCTATCATTCTCAAGTATTCTCATTATGCTCATATCCTTCTACATCATGCGCAAGACCAGAATCGCAATGATGCGTGGTAAATCGGCAATCGCCTTATCAAGAGCAATACGATCGACAGCCCCCTTCAGGTGCAGGTCATCCTCGCCATATTCTTTCTTAGGTAGATCCTGATCGTCCTCGGCGGATCTTGATCCAGGGATATTTCGTCCAGCCCCTTTTTCCTTATGCATAAGGACAATATTCATTGCAAGACGGTGAAACCAGGTGGAAAACGCCGCCTCTCCCCGGAAGGTCGAAATCTTACGAAAAAGCTGCATAAAGGCTTCTTGGGTTAGATCTTCGGCCTCGGCCGCATTGTTCACCATCCGCATGCACAACGAATAGATCCGCCGCTTGTGGAGGCTATAAAGGGAATCAAAGGCCTCGGGATCCCCTTGGATGCAACCGCGAATGGCATCTGTTTCGGTCATGGACAAGAACGGCGCCGTTTCTTACCGCTGGCTGCCTGGCGCAACGTTGAAGTTACCAAAAACTACTGAAGCATGAGCAGGATACAGAGAAAAAACCTGCCAGAAACTTCCCTGAAGTTAGCAAATGCTTACTTGCCTGTCAATATGAGAAGCGCCTGGCGGTTGAGAGGAGCCTGTCAACTGTAGAGCTGAACGGTCTCTCCCCTTCATGCCGGCGACTTGGGGAAGTCTTCAATGCATGGATACGGCTGTTCAGTTTTAGGATGGGCTTAAATGGATATCATGGTAGGAAGTCATAATCGTCAGAGTCGGACCGCCTGCACCATAAGAGGCCCGATATCGACTGACTGGCCCGTCTTTCGATTCCTTGACTTGAATTGGCGTACCCGCAAAATCCGATACTACTTTTCCATATTTTGCAGTGGCGTCGACTTCAAATCCGCTTTCTTTCGGCAGAACTAATTCCACGCCACTATATTCGGCCTCCACCATGACGGGTTGAATCAGGGGTTGGTGATTCCTAATCTCAATGTCCCCATGCTTATTTTGAATCTGAATGGATCCAGATCCGTCCACCACCTTAATATTCTTGTAGGAAGTGGTGATTCTCATTTCTCCTTTGACATTGTTGACTTCCACACCTGCGTGTCTTGCCTCGATCGAAAGCGAACTATCCAATTCCCCGCACACAATATCGTTGTAGCGATTAGAGACTGAAACCGGCCCCTTGATTTTGCTCAAGGTAATGGCTCCGTAAGCATTTTCCACCTCGACCTTGCCGCCAATCTGGCTTAGTTCAATCGATCCGTATTTGCCGCTGACCTGGCAACTACCCGATAGATTGGTAACGGTCACAGGGGCAAATTTGTTTTCTAGTTGAAGGTCCCCCTCAACCTCTTTGATGACGACAGGACCATAAGAAGTCGTGGCTTGAAGCGTTCCGGAAAATCCCTGAACCGTCACGGGTCCGTGACTATTATTGATCGTCAGATGAAGCGATTTGGGAACCCAAACCGTGAAATTTGTTCTTAGCCCTTTTCGAGAACCCTGCCCCATGCTGTCACGTGAAGAGGAGAGCACGAATTCCGAAGGGCTCTGTTCCCAAACCATCTTAAGCTCGGATGCGATTCGCTTTGCGTCAGCCTCTTCACCGGCGGCAATGATCTTCTTCAGTCTAACCTTGATCTCGGGTTGATCATGAGGATAGACTTCCACACCGCCATTCCTGTTGTTGATGGTGAGGGATAAGGGCGTGTTCTTCTCTATCTGAACCGGCCGGGAAGACTCCTCTTCAAACTCAAATTTGCTCTCATCATCCGAGAGATCACCGTCGTCATCTTCGACCGAGACTTGAATCCCCTCCCCGGTCCAAGGCCAGTTCCCGTGACTCAAGACCTTTGCCACGGTGCTCACCGCAGTTCCAAAGATGACAAGAAAAAGAAATAAGACAATTTCGCCTGTCGAAAGCAGACTCTTGCGCCTTCGGAAGGATCGCCTGAGGGATCCCAATAGCAATAGAGTTTTGTACAGGCCCCACAAAATAAGGATGACCGGCCAGTACTCGGCAAAATAAAACCAAAAGGATTGCCAATGTCTGAGAATCCAGCGAAAGGGTCTAAATTGCGGTACAAAATTTCGCAGGAGGATGACCAGTCCAAGCACAATGAGGAGTATTGACCAGACGATGGAACCTTTCTTTGGTATTCACTGAGATCTCTCCGCAGCACCGCGCCTTTGAAAATGCTCCCAGATTTTGTATCCCCGAATCCGACCAGGCACAGGGGCCAAAACTTCAATGCTGCTTCCAGGAAACCGGAAACAAACCGATCGATGAAAAGCAGGAGCCCCATGGCGATAAGTGCCAGACCAGCCAAAAAACCTCTCTTCTGTTTCTTTACCTGTTTCTACCAAAAGTCCGCTGGCTTCGAGCCGTCTCCGTTTGGCTGTGTGGTAGGCCTCCAGCGGCATGTAAAAATAAAATGCCGCAGTCAACAAATGAATGAGGGTGTCCAAGCCTTCGCTACTATCCCGCTTCCCAAGCGTAATGAGAAACCCGAAGATCATCACATTGACGAAGGCCTTGTAATACTCTCCATTGTAAATGGCTCCGACACCGGGGATGAGTCCAAGCCAAAACGCAGCCGCAGGCACTGGCAGGCCCTGTCCCTCCAATTTTGGTTTTTCATCCGCCTTCTGTCTGGAGCAGGCATGGCAATAGGTGTGATCTCCGATTTTGACCAAGCACAGCTGACAAAAGGGCTTTTGGCATGATTCGCATTGGGTTACGGCGGTCGTTTCTGCATGAAGGAGGCAATTCATAAGAGGTTGTCCTGTGAGAGATTCAGCCCCCTAACGGAATTCCCTTGCTTCGAAGCCAGCGAATGGCTGGTTGGGTTTTCCTGGAGACTGCTTCCTGCCGGGAGTTTGTCCTGTTTCGTCGGCTTTCTACTTTCTTCCGTCCCTGGGGTTTCAAACTCCTCCAGTTTCGACTGGATCTGGTACAAGATCTTGAGATCATTGAGTCGACGCAATCCCGTGTCATAGGCGACATTAATCATCCTGTCAAACTTCTCCACCAGAGTCTTTGGCGCCAAATCAGCCAGCGTCAAACTGTTCAGATTAACTCCCAAAGCATTCATAACAAAAGACATCGATATGACAACCATGAGCAGCCCAGTGGCAAAACGGGGCGTAGTGTACAAAGGCCGAAAGAGTTCACGTACGTAATCCTTCCACGAAAGGAACTCATACCCGCGCGAAGTCTGTTTTAAGATTCTCCCAACCAGTTTGGGCGGTGGATCGAGTTCAACATATTCCTGGCAAAGACTGAGAGTATATTCCAGCCCGAGCAGAAAGGAGGCGCATTCCTCACACTCATCCAGATGGGTACGCACCGTTTGGAGGGTCGTCTCTGCAAGACGATGGTCCAAATAATCGGGCAGGTAATCTTGTATTTCGAAGCACTCAGGTTTCATGCGTTACTCTCATCTCAAAGCGGTCAGTTTTGGCCGATACACCTGAATTCCGTTGGCAAGGGTAGTTTTGCCGGGACTCCACTTTAGTGCTCTTGAACGCTTGGCGAAGCCCCCTTTGATCTGCTCTTGAGTTTGAGCACGTGCTTTGTCAGCTCGATCCGTGCCCGGTTGATCCGTGATTTTACCGTCCCCTCAGGCACCTTTAGGATATCCCCGATTTCTTCATAACTCAGTTCTTCAAGATCCCTGAGAACGACTGCTTCACGCAGTTGAGGAGGTAAAGCGTCCAGCGCTCTCTTCAGGATCAGAGCCCTCTCTTCCATTTCCAGTTCACCTTGTACGCTGATTCGAGGAGAGGGAATGGTATCGAGTAGGGTCGTTCCCTCTTCTTCCTCCATCGAGAAAGTGACCCGGTCATCTTTAGACTGACGATAGTGATCGATCAGCAGGTTGCGCCCCACGCTAACCATCCATGTGAAGAACTGGCCTGATTCCGGCCTGTAACTTCCGAGATTGCGAAATACCTTGAGAAAGATCTCCTGGGTCATGTCCTCGGCTTGGTCCGCCCTCCCTAGAAATCGATAACACAGATTAAAAACCCTCTTCGTATGGCTGCTGACAATTCGTTCCCAGGCTTCCGGGTCACCCTTGCGGGCCAGTTCAACGATGTCTGCATCCACATCCTTCAAGGTCGGGCTCCGGACTAAACCTCAATTGTTGAAACGTAAGAAAGGAGAGGAAGGTTCAATCAAAATTAGGCTGGAGATTCATCCCCGTGCTGATTATAAACAGATAGATCGCTCAGGGAGAGAGAATTATTCGCTCTCCTCCGGTACCTCTTCAACCTTTGTTATCCATTGATAAATAATAATTTAAGTCGGGATCCGACTTGACTTGGTAATCCAATTTAGTTAGGGTTATAGCGATTCGAGATTGGGCGAGATGCACTCGGACTCTTGTTGGAAACGGGAGTCGTGAATAGCCTGAATGTGACACTAATTCAGTAGAGATCAGGGACACTCCAATGAAGTGCCCGTTTTGTGGACACCTTGAAGACAAAGTGGTGGATTCCCGGGAGAGCCGTGAAGGGGACGTCATTCGTCGCCGCCGAGAATGCATCAAGTGCGAGCGGCGGTTCACGAGCTATGAACGAATCGACGAAATTCCCTACATGGTCGTAAAGAAGGATGGGAGTCGCGAACGATTCGAACGGCAGAAAGTCTTGGGCGGGTTACTCAAGGCTTGCGAAAAGCGTCCGGTAAGCATCGGGCAACTGGAATCCATCGTTAATGAAATCGAGTCTTACGTTCAGGAGTCCAGCGAGAGAGAACGAGCCACCAGCGAGATTGGCGAGTTGCTCATGGAGAGATTGCGGAAGCTCGACAAAGTGGCATATGTTCGGTTTGCCTCGGTCTATCTTGATTTTAAAGACATCAAGGAATTCATGTCGGAGCTGCGCGAACTTCTCAAGGTAAAATAAGACGTCGAGAGTCGGGATACCTGGTATCTCGGGGAAAAGGGAGCAGGCAGTCGGGTTTAACAGCGTGTGGCACTTTCAGGGGGCGTGAAGAGGGATCTTCAACCGCTCCTTGTTGTTTGGAATTGACATCAGCGTGCGGAGCACGATCATGTTTCGGTCTAGCCCGTCATTTGTCGAGTTGATCCGGCTTCAAGAGGATGTAAGCCAGCTGATCAGCCATCTTTCAGAACGAATCTCTGAAGGGCTCTTAAGTTCAAATAGCCAGTGGGCTCCCAATATTGATCTGAGCGAGGATGCGGAAAAGATCGTGGTCAAAGCGGAAGTCCCCGGGGTTCATGCCAAGGATCTTGAGATTTTGATAAGGGAAGGCTTCTTGCGCATTAGCGGAGAGAAGAAACAACCCATCCATCGCAATCAGGTCCGCTATATTTGCCTAGAGAGGTCTTACGGGAAATTCTCTCGCAACCTTTATCTCAGCGCTGCGATTGATATCAAGGGCGTCCGGGCACGATTACAGGACGGGTTAGTTACGATTTGGTTGCCGAAACTGCCCAATCGGAGACAGCTCGAGCGAATCATTCCAATTGAATCCTGATCTACGAATGGACTATGGCCGAAGAAGAAAGAACTGAAGATACTCAAATAAAAATTCCCGATCAGCTTCCGGTACTGGCGTTAAGGGATATTGTGGTCTTCCCTTTTATGATCGTTCCGCTTTTTGTGAGTCGCGATCGATCCATCAAAGCAGTCGATCAATCTTTGTCAGAGAACCGTCTTATCCTCCTTGTCACGCAGAAAGATCTCGACCTTGAAGAGCCTGTTTCAAAGGACCTCTATCAGGTGGGGACGGTGGCGATTATCATGAGGATGCTCAAACTCCCGGACGGACGGGTGCGCATTCTGGCCCAGGGTCTTTCTCGCGCCAAAGTTGAAACCTTTGACGATGAAAGCAAACCCTATATTCAGGCGAAGCTCACACCGATTTCGGAATCTACCGTCGAAAATCCACCCTTGGAGGTCACTGCCCTCGTCCGCACTGTGAGAAGTTCTTTGGAAAAGGCCGTCAACCTGGGCAAAAACATCTCGCCCGAGGTCATGGTGCTGGTCGCCAACCTTGAGGATCCTGGGCGGCTGGCTGACCTGGTTGGTTCAAATTTGGAACTTAAGGCCCCTGACGCCCAACTGGCCCTGGAATTGATCGATCCGTTGGCACGACTTCGGAAAATTCATGAGTTTCTGACCAAAGAGATCGAGTTGCTGACGGTCCAGCAGGAAATTAATACCCAGGCCAAAGGCGAAATTGACAAGTCACAAAGAGAATTTTTCCTTCGCCAGCAACTGAAAGCGATCCAACAGGAGCTTGGGGAAAGCAGTGAATTTTCCGAAGAGATCCAACAATTGCGGGAAAAAATCGCCAAGGCCAATATGAGCAAGGAAGTCGCCGAAGAGTGCGAACGCCAGATTAAGAAATTGGAACGGATGCACCCGGATTCAGCGGAAACCGCAACTGTCCGGAATTATTTGGATTGGATGGTTACCCTGCCCTGGTCGGTCATGACCACGGACAATCTCGATATTAAAAGAGCCCGGCGGATCCTGGATGAAGACCACACGGGATTGCAGAAGGTGAAAGAAAGAATCCTTGAATATCTCGCGGTACGAAAAATCAAAGGTGACATCAAGGGACCGATCCTGTGCTTCGTCGGCCCTCCAGGAGTCGGGAAGACCTCCCTCGGAAAGTCGATCGCCCGAACCTTGGAGAGAAAATTTGCCCGGCTCAGCCTTGGCGGCGTTCATGACGAAGCCGAAATACGAGGACATCGCAG
>JAXLQK010000069.1:0-29299 GCA_046331665.1 Terriglobia bacterium
ATCAAGCGAAACCGCCAGCAAGCGATTGCCTCTTACGATCAAATGAGGAAATCGCCGCTGACCCCACCCATTTCGATCCTCGTCCCGGCGCACAATGAGGAAGGTTCGATCGTCGAGTCTGTCCGATCCCTCTTGAGCCTGGACTATCCGGAATTTGAAGTCATTGTCGTCAGCGACGGATCATCTGATTCGACGCTTGATCGCCTCATCGAATACTTCCAATTAAGCCTGAGTGATTATAAATACATCCCGGAAATTGACACGAAGCCCGTTCGGGGCGTGTATTTCAGCCGCATCAATCCGCAATTGCTGGTGGTAGACAAGGAAGCCGCAGGAAGCAAAGCCGACGCCATCAATTGCGGGATCAATTTGGCCTCAAAACTGTACGTTTGCGTGGTCGACGCAGACGCGCTGTTGGAGAGCGACTCGTTATTGCGCATCATGGCCCCCGTCTTTAACGACGTTGAGCGGGTGGTGGCCGCAGGCGGAATTGTCCGTGTGGTAAACGGGTCCAAAGTAGAGAATGGCGCAGTGGGAGACGTGCGACTCCCTTGGGGCTTCCTGGAAATGATTCAAGTCGAAGAGTACCTCCGTGCCTTCTTGATAGGGCGAGAAGGATGGAACGCTTATGACATGTTGCTCATCATCTCAGGAGCCTTCGGCGTTTTTCGGCTCGATATCTGCAAGAAAATTGGCGGATTTCGTCGTGGCTCCCCAGGAGAAGATTTCGATCTGGTAGTACGAATCCATCGCTATATGCGAGAGCAGAAAACTGACTATCGAATCAGCTTTGTTGCCGACCCGGTCTGCTGGACGGAAGTTCCGTCGAAATGGAAGTCCCTGCGAAACCAACGGGCGCGTTGGAATAAGGGGTTGCTGGATACGCTTTGGTACAACAGGCGAATGCTGTTTAATCCACGCTATGGCAAAATTGGCATGGTCTCCATCCCATACCATTGGATTTTCGAACTGCTGGCTCCCGTTTTGGAAGTGGTTGGGTGGATCAGCATGGTGGCCGCGGAATTCCTCGGAATTCTGAGCCATCATTTTTTCGTGCGTTTCTTGCTCTTTGGGTATTTTTTCTCGACGTTCATTTCCATCGGATCCATTTTGATCGAAGAAATGACATACCGTCGATACAACAATTGGCGCGACTTGGGCCGGCTCATCTGCTTCTGTTTCCTTGAACATTTTCCCTATCGGCAATGTCACACCATCTGGCGCCTTCGCGGCCTCTGGCAATTTATGCGAGGCAACCATGCTTGGGGTAAGATTGAACGAGCGGGAATGGGTCAGCACCAAAAAACACCACAACTGGCCACAAAACCAAGCTGACACCCGAGGTTTGAGCCCAACCGACTTTGTGTTTTCTGTCCGGAACAACAGCCAGAATTGATCCCCCCGGCAGTCTGCAGCTCTCTTGCCGTTTGGATTGACCGTGCCGAAGGCCATCGTTATACTGGGGCGAAGAAGCCTGACCGTTTCTTCGCGTTATTCTTGAGTATGGCTCCTTTCCCCAATGTTCCAGAGGATCCTCAACTTCGGGCAGACGGCGAGTTAACCATCAATGAAATCAGGTGCCTACTACTCTTCCGCGCTCTATGACGTAGCGCGCACCATCAATTCGAGCCTCGAGCTCTCCCAAGTGCTCTATGCGATTACGAAGAGCACGGCGCTGGCGACCCATTCCAAAGCCTGCTCTATTCGCCTGCTGTCGCCTGACAAGCAAGTTCTGGTGGTCGGAGGGGCCTATGGGCTCAGCCAAGGGTATCTGCGAAAAGGGGACGTCGAAGTTGAAAAGAGCCTGATCGATCAGGAAGTCTTGTCGGGAAAAACGGCCATCATTCCAGATGCCACAAACGACCCAAGGTTTCAGTATCCGGAAGAAGCCAAATCCGAAGCGATTCGATCCATCCTGGTGGTCCCATTGATCCTGAGGGATTCTGCCGTGGGTGTCATGCGACTGTATACCGGGGAGGTGCATGAGTTCAGCCAAGATGAGATTGGATTTATCAACGCCATTGCAAATCTGGGAGCCATTGCCATAGAAAATGCAAAGTTGTACCAGGCCTTGAAGGAGGAAGTTGGCGACTTGACCGAGGATGTGAATGAAATGGCAGAACGGCTCCACGAAAGCCGCCTTCAGGTGGCGCGCCAGATGAACGACTTGAATTACGAGAAGAATCGGCTGGAGACCATTTTGGCAAGCATGGGCGAAGGGGTTGTGGTGACGGACCCCAAGTATCGTGTGCAGCTCGTCAATTCCGCGGCAGAACTGCTGCTCGATATTCATCGACAAGATCATATTGGGAAGAATGGAGATCTTATTCTGCCAGTCAGCAGGGTGGAGATCGAGAAGATCCTGGCCGAGGGTAGCGAAGCGAAACCCATTACGCCTATTGTCCGGAAACATCGCGACAAAGTGCTGAACATCTTGGTGAGCCATATTCGCGATGAGTCGGGGCAGCCTTTCGGAGCTGTCAGTTTGCTGCGTGACATTACACAGCAGGCGGCCATCGAAGAGATGAAGACAGAATTCATTTCAGTCGTTTCCCATGAATTGCGGACGCCACTCACCCCGATCAAGGGGTATATCGATCTCTTACTGGAAGGAGATGCAGGAGAACTTACGGAGGAGCAGAAAGACTATCTGCAGATTGTGGAAACAAACACGGGGCGCCTCGTGGCCCTGGTCAATGACCTGCTTGACATCTCGAGGATTGAGGCTGGTAGGATCGACCTCGAACCTAAACCCATGAATATGTCTGAAGCTCTCAGAGATGTGATTGAATTTCACCGAAAACAAATTGAGAGCCGGGGGATCATTCTACACGTCGCCATTCCAGTGGGACTGCCATGGGTAAAGGCCGACCGATCGCGCATCACCCAGGTTTTGAACAATCTCATCAGCAATGCGTATAAATACACGCCGGGGGCGGGACCATCACTGTGTCAGCGGTGCCGGAAGGCGACTTCCTCGAAATCGTCGTGGCCGATACGGGAGTTGGCATTGCCAAGAAAGATTTAAAAAAGCTGTTTACAAAGTTTTTCAGGGCCAAGAATCCCGCCACCAAGGAAGTTTCCGGCACGGGCCTCGGGCTGGCGATTGTGAAGTCCATTGTCGAGAAACACCAGGGAGAAATTTGGGTGGAAAGCGAAGCCGGGAAGGGGTCTTCGTTTCATTTCACACTGCCTTTGGCCGAGCCGATGCCGCCTACAGAAAAATCACGTATTACCTCCCGCCACGAAAGAAAGAAAATTCTGGTGGTTGACGGCGATAAAGACATTGGGCGAATGATTCAGCGTCAGTTGGAAAGAGTGGGGTATCAAGTTGTCCTGGCACAGACTGGAGAAAAAGCCGTCGCCCTGGCCCTTCGCGAATTGCCCAACCTCATTACCATGGATCTGCAGATTCCGGGGAAGAACGGCTATGAGGTGATTGAGACTCTCAAGGAGAATCCCCTCACTGGCGATGTCCCCATCATCGTGGTGTCCGTTGGGATGAATGAGGAAAAAATCACCAAACTTGACGTGGCTGCAAAACTGGACAAACCCATCGACGAAGATGTCTTTCTCAGGACGGTCGAACGTGTCCTTTGGAAGGGACGGCGGATTCTGTTGTATGAATCAGACTCCCAGACAAGGCAACGCTTGGAGGACGTACTTCCCGGAATGGGATATCATCTGTCCTTGATTCAGGATGGAGTAGATTTGCTGATGGAGGCGCGCCGTGAACAACCCGATCTGATTTTGATGGATCTGCAATTCTCTGATATGGATGGTTACGAAGTCTTGCGCCGGTTGAATCGCCGGCCGGAAACAGTAGACATTCCGGTGATTGCAATTACCGACAATCCCACAGAAACGGTTTCCCATGTATTGGCCGTAGGCGGAAATGATCTGGTCTATAAACCTCTGGACATGGAGGCTTTGGTTGTGGAAATCGAACGGTTCATGGAAGATGTTAAGGAAAAACGATAATCGCAGAGAGCTTGGGCGGGCAAGCCAAGAAAATCCCATCTGGCGGCGACTGCCCCTTGTGCATCACTCACGGAGGAAATATGGTCACTCGAATCTTAGCCGTGGATGACGAGCCGGACGTTTTGGGGCTGGTGGAGACCAAGCTCCAAAAGGCCGGGTTCCAGGTCAGTACGGCGAGTAATGGACAAGAAGCCGTCGAAAAAACGTTGTTGGAAAAGCCCGACGTGGTAATCATGGATGTCATGATGCCCAAACTGGACGGTTTGGCAGCCTGCACTCAGATTAAGAAAGAGATGGGGGAAAATTCCCCCATCGTCATTCTGCTCACCGCCAAGGGTCAGGAATCCGATGTGGTTGAAGGATTGGGTTGTGGTGCCGATGATTATATGGTGAAGCCTTTTTCCCCGCGGGAACTTGTGGCCCGGGTGAATGTGGCCTTGATGAAGGCGGGCAAAGGGGACTTGGAGTTCTAAAAGGAGTGAATGGATGCCAACCACTCGCATTCAGCTCGAGCCGGTTTCGACTTCCGAAAAAGCCCATGCCGACGTGGAACGGCTGGTGGCGCAAAAACGCGGCCTGCTCTGGATCGACCTGATCAATCCTTCCGAGTCTGAACTCGCCAAACTCCAGAAAGCCTTCGAATTTCATCCGCTCAGCATCGAAGACAGCAGTCACTTCCGCCAACGAGCCAAGATCGATCAATATGAAGGCTACCTCTTCATCACTCTATATTCGCATCGCTATGAGCCGAAAACCGACGAAATTGTAGGTGATGAGTTGCACGTCTTCCTTGGCAGCAACTATATGGTGACAGTACACCGGACGCCTCTTCCCGCCTTGACGAAGGCCAAAGAACGTTACGAGTTGGAGAGCGAACCCCTGAGGAAGGGACCCGATTTCTTCCTATATTTGATCGGTGACGAATTGATTGACAGCTACTTCCCCCTGCTGGAACAAATTGAGGAAAAGATGGATAACCTTGAGGAGCAGACCCAGAGGGATCCGAACCGAAATGTGATGCGTGCGATTTTTAGCTTGAAACAGCAACTCATTCATTTGCGAAAGGCGGCAGGTCCGCAGCGCGAAGTCTTTAGCCTGTTGTCGACCCGACATTACGATTTGATCGACCGGCGGTTGAGCTTTTACTTTCAGGATGTTTATGACCATGTGGTCCGGATTTATGAAATGCTCGAAACAGATCGCGACTTGTTGGGAAACATCCTTGATGCGTATTACTCTTCCTTATCCACTCGACTGAATGAAGTCATGAAGCGGCTGACGCTCATTGCCACAATTTTCATGCCTCTCTCCGTCATCACCGGACTCGGCGGCATAAACTTCAGGCATATGCCATTCGACAGCCCCTTTGCCTTCACCCTTTTGTTGCTGTCGCTTCTGTTGGTTCCCCTGGGCATGATGTTGTGGTTCAAGAGAAAAAATTGGATGTAAAGGGGTCCCCGGAAAATTCCTCGCGGTTTTCCATTCCGGAATTCAGTCCGGCATGGCGCAGGTGGGTGGCGCGGACATGAGAAGACGCTGGTCAATCGGTCGCCGATTCCTCGAATTGGCGGTTGTTTGCTTTACTATGATCGGATGTATCAACTCCGAGACAGTCATTCAGGTCAGCCCTGATGGCAGCGGCCAGGTCATCGAAAGGACTCTTTTAAGCAAGGTTTTCGTCGACCAGCTAACCGCGATGTTTCAAGGATTTGCGGGGCCATCCGATTCCAAAAATTCCGACCGGAAAGGAACCAAGGCCCCCGATTTGTTTACCGAAGAATCAGCTCGCAAACGGGTAACCCGTTTTGGAGAGGGCGTGAGCTTCGTTTCGAGCAAAAAAATCAGCACAGCGGATTGGGAGGGCCTCGAATCCGTTTTCGCCTTTAAAGATATCCGCACGATTCGCCTCTCGGGAACACCTGAGTCTCTCACCGGCATGGATCCCGAAAACGTTACTTCCGCGCGTTCAACGCCCAGCACCTTTGGATTTGAAAAACTTGCCAATGGAGATGTCCTGCTCACCGTGATGACATCCCCCGTTGAGAAGAAGGAAAGCGCGACGAGAACGGAATCATCGACGCCTGAAAGTAAACCTTCCCCGACTGAATCCTCGACAGAGACTGAGGGACTCAAGAAAATGCTGGCCGGATTTCGAGTTCTCAACGCGATCGAAATTCAAGGTACAGTAGTCCGCACCACCATCCCTTACCAGGCGGGAAACCGTCTCACCCTTCTTGAGCTCGATTTTGGACAGCTCCTCGGCAATGCGGAAAAATTACAAGAGCTGAAACTTCTCAAACCCAAGACACTGGATGAAGCTAAATCGCTTTTGGCGGACGTTCCGGGGATTAAGATTCCCTTGGAAAGCAAGATGACAGTGGAATTCCGGGGGCGTTAGCTCAAGCGGGCGTGAAGCTCTGGGCGAGAGAAGCCCTGCTGGTTACTTTCGTTGCCAGCGGTCGCCTTTTTCCAGAACGGACTGCGGCCGCGCGCCGTCGAGCCAGGCTCTGGCTAAAGGATCTTCGCTCAGCCAGGCATCCCAAAAGGCCGTGCTCAAGGCGAGAATGGCGCGATGATGATTCGGATTTCTCTTCTCCGTATCGCCGGGCAGTGGCCGATCGCTGAAGGCGGAGTGTTCCGCGCCAAAGAAGACGACTTCATATTTGCCGCCTGGGGGGAGTGCGGGGAATACGGCCAGTCGGGAAGCCAGGTCTGCTTCACCGATTACAGCGAGGTCTTTGGTCCCGGTCATCAGCATCCATGGAATCTTCACCTTGGCAAAGGCTTGCTGCGGGTCCAAACCACGACGCGGACTGCTGGGGCTCATGGCTATGGCAGCTTTGATGCGTGAATCATTGAATGCGAGGTTACGCAATGCGGTCGCCTGGCCACTGACTGCCTGGGTTGTAATTGCCCCAAACGAATGTCCCGCCATTCCTACGCGACGAAGGTCACATCTTTCGTACAGGGCATGATCCTCCGACTTGTTCCACTCGTCGAGCTGATCGAGCACCACCAAAACGTCTTTAACGCGCAACAGGAAATTTTGAAGGCTGGCTGCTCCGGTCAAGGCGCGCAGGCGATCTTCTTTGGGCACATCTTTCCAGACGGAGTCGTTGCTCCCAGGATGTTGGAGGAAAACGACCACATAGCCCCGACTTGCCCAATGTTTAGCTAAGTAAGCATAACCTTCCCGCGAGCCTCCTAATCCGTGACTGAAAAGGATGACTGGGGATGGCGACTTCTGCGAGGGAAGACAAATACGTAGCGGGATCTCTCGTTGCCGTTCCTCGTCATGGACCGTAAGATCCAATGTCACCACGTTATTGGGATCGGGGACCAAGAGCGGGTCGTAAGACTTTATTTCAGGGGGAAGAGTAACGGCAAGAAACGACATCAAAAGGGCTGCAAGGCTTGACCGCGAAAGGTTTTTGCACATGTGTTAAGGTTCATGGCTCTTAATGAATTTATCTTAGCATGGTCGCGCGGACCGGCCAAAAGCCGTCATCCGTTTTCGCGAGATTTCCAGCTTAATGGAATTCCATTCAGAAAATTGATCTTTCGGTCAGCCAATCTCGTAAGTTTAAATGCCATTTCGCGAATAAATGAGGTTCTCGTCCCGCCTGAGCCAATGGGACTGGTACTTTCGCACTGCCTATTAGATTCTTTCTAATTCCGTCAAGTTAGGTTGTGGTATAACTCCTCAGACGAAAACCTGGCACTTAAATTCCGGCTTGGACGAAGAGCTTTTTGTCGAGCCGGGGAGCAATGATGCATCCATGGCGACGGCTTCTAAACGTGGGGAGTGCCTGCCGCTGTTTTGAAACCCTCGACGAACTCCAAGCAGTGGTAGACAAGACCGCGCTTTTTGGGTTTTGAAGGAAAGGAATGGCACGGATCAATCGATTTCAAGAATTGAAAGTATGAGTCGAAGGATAGAGTCCCTCTGCAACTCATTTCAGAAGGGGAATGCTTGAAAACGGCTTCTGGGGAAGAATGGTTTCGAACAGAGTCAGTCCCGTGCCCTAACTGCAAAAAGGACTGGACTGAACTTATCTACGAGACAAGAGATTGGTTTTATGGGAATGAAGGCGTTTTTTATCTAGTTCGATGCAAGGGATGCTCGCTTGTTTATCTAAATCCACGACCGGTTCCAGAAGAAGCCTGGAAATTCTATCCTCCGCGGTACTTTGCTTATCAACCCTATCAGCCGCCAACACCTGCCCGCTCTCGATTCCGAAAGCTCCGTCTTCAATTGAAAGAAGCTGCATTGGTCGACCGCTTTGGTTATCCGGCTTCCCCCCCTGATAGTCCTTCTGCGTTGGACTCCATGCGAAAGACCTGGGCCGGGCGCATTTTGATGTGGATGGCGAAAAGACGCTTGGAACTTAGAGGAGTCCCTCCTTATTGCCCTCGGCACAGAATTCTAGATGTGGGATGCGGGAGTGGGAACTTCGTTAGGGAAATGGAACAATTGGGATGGGAAGCGTATGGCCTTGAATTGAATCATGGTGCGGCTCGATATGCCAGAGACCAAATGAATTTGAAAGTGTCTCAGGGCTCTCTGCCCAATTCAAAAATGGAAGGGGGTTTTTTCGACGTGGTAACCATGTTCGATACTTTTGAACACATGCCGAATCCGATTGAGGTGCTTGAGGATGCTCAAAGAATATTGACGCCGGGGGGATTGCTGATCCTGAATACCCCTAATTTCAATAGCCTTTATCGAAAGGTCTTCAAAGACCGTTGGTTCAACGTTGCTGCTCCATTACATTATTATCTCTATGCGAAGGAACCCCTCAAAGCCATGCTGCAAAGAAGTGGTTTCCTGGTAGAAAAATTCCTTTACCCGCTCGGAGAAGCCGGTCTGGAACAGACCATTCTTGCCCTGCTGACGGGGAAATTGGCTCGTGACCATTCATTGCTGCATCGATTGCTTCACTTGGCAATTACCATTCCACATCGATTGAGTCCGGGTGGGCATCTTCTGCTATACGCGGTACGTCTGCCAGAGCTACGCCAATGAAAATGATCTTTCTGACCTACTATGGATTCCTTGAAGAGGTGAAAGTATACGTCTCACTGCCATTTCATGATTGTCCCCTTCCTTGAGAAGGAGGAAATTCCAAATTGAAGCTTTCCAGGCCTTCTCCCGGAAGGGGATAGGCGGAGGGCCATTTTCCTAGGCGTGGTCTTTGGAAAAGCAGGATATGAGACTTTTATGAAATGGAATCGAGATCTTACCGGTGCAGTGGTCTTTCCTTGCAAGATTGGTGGTTTGGCTATTTTGAGGACACTCGGGCAACAGGGAATCCCCACAGTAGGGATTGACTCGAACCGGTGGGGATTTGGCCTTGCCTCAAGATTCTGTTCCCAAAGAGTCATATTGTCATATGAATCGGCCCCTGATGAAGTAATCGTCGAGAGTCTGGTTCGACTGGGCCAGTCATTACCTGCCCGTTACGTCTTGTTTCCTACCTCTGATCAGATTCTACTTATTGTGTCACGTTACAGAGATGAATTGGCTCCCTACTTTGCTTTTACTCATTCGATCACACCCTCTGAGCGCGTCGTTAGCAAGAAAGGACCTTTCATGTTACCGAGCATGGATTCCCGACCCCAATGGCATTGTTTCCACAGAATCTGTCCGAAGTAGAATCCTTTTCTGAATCGGTGATGTACCCTCGCCTGCTTAATAAGTGCCCCTCAACTATAGTCCGCTGTATGGCTGCATGTCCCCATGGTGAAGGTCTCTTCACGGCAGGTGAAACTGGAAGGTCACTTATCAGATGATGGCCAAAGTTGACCTGAGATCAAAGTGATTCAAGAGTACATCCCGGGGGAGGACTCCCAAATGTATCTTTATAATGCTTACTACACCATAATCGGAACCTGTGTTAATCTTCACGGGACGAAAGCTGCGACAATACCTAATAAATTTTGGTGCTAAAATGATATGTGAATGCAGAACCTACGCTCGGCTCGAGAGCCTCGTTTCTCGCTTCTGCAAGGCTATTCACTACAAGGGTTTGCTAGACATCGGGTTGAAGTATGATTCGCGGGATGACCAGTACAAACTGCTAGACATCAACCCGCGCATCGGGCAGAACTTGTGACATTTATTACGCAAGAACATGGAGTAGACCTCGCAATGGCGGCCTATTGGGACCAGATTGGAAAAAGCCTTCCTGAAATTATTCCTCGAGAGGGACGACGCTGGATCATTGAAGATGTCGATGTGATTTCTTCCGCGAAGTATATTTGGCAAGGGCGACTATCCCCATGGGGATGGGGAAAGTCTTTCCAGGGGCTGCAGGAATTTGCTTTTCTCAGCATCAAGGACCCGATGCCGTGGGTCATCCGATATACTTGTTATCTGCCTGGTAATGGCTTGGTGAAGTTAGAAAGACTTCTTGAAGAGACTTGGGGAGTATAGATTCTGTAGCCTTGCTGGAAAGGGGTTTAAGACTTTGGGCATTCAGTAATCCCTCGATCAACCACCTCCTATCGTGTCTTGAATCATAAACCTGAGGAGACTGTTATGCACAGGGTGGCATTGATAGATCGGCCGACAGTGGCTCGCGTAATTGGGGAGAATCCACAGTACGTTAAGAGGTTGGTGCTGGATGCCTTAAAGGTCCACAACGAAAAAAGTTTGGTTCAACCGGTTAAACAATACCTGCAACGGAGCCCAAAGGCGCACACCGCTGACCGAATCATTGCTTTGTCGGCATACTTGACAGAGCCGTATCAATTTGCAGGCATCAAATGGATTGGCAGTCACCCGGAGAACTACAAGGTGGGCATGGACCGGGCCAACGCAGTCGTGATCTTGAATGATACGAGAACCAATGCCCCATTTGCCATCATCGATGGCACTCTCATCAGTGGCATGCGTACGTTGGCCATCACCTTGATCACGATTGAGCGCATTAACCCTGCACCAAAAGTGGTTGCCATCCTAGGAATGGGAATGTTGGGGAAACTGCATGCCAAGTTCCTCCCAAGGCTCTACCCGAGCATCGACAAAATTGCTTACTTCAGCCTGGGAGACTACGATGATGTGCCGGCGTCCCCCATCCTTCGAAAATGCAGCAGCTACCGTGAGGCTCTCGAGGGTGCAGACACGGTGATAGCAGTGACAGTGGCGCCCGAGCCCTACATCACTGCCGCGGACGTCATTGGAGACAGGCTCATGGTGAACTTGTCACTCATGGATTTTCATTTGGAGGTTTTTCTGAAAGCCGACTGGCTGATCGTGGATGACATCGAACAATGTTCCAAGACCAAAAAAATCTTTAATCGCGGAATCGAACAAGGACTCATCAATCCGTCCTCAGTCTATGAGCTATCTGATGTGCTGTACGGCAAGGCTAAGGATGTGCGCATCAAAGGCAATGTCATGGTCAACCCGCTCGGAATGGCGATCGAAGATTTGCTGGTTGCCAAAGCAGTTTACGATTGTTTGAAAGACGACCCGGCGCTCCCCACCTACGAGATTGGATGATGCTCTCAGATTCTGGCAGGATCGATCCTCTGAAAAATGTCGAAGTCCAGAGGGGGCGAGAGTGGCACCGATCTGTCCAATTTCGATTGAAACCTTGAAAAGTTTGCCGAGAATGATTGATAATTCTCATGGCTTTTGTGGTTCTGGGAAGGGAAAGGGTGCGTAGGAACTGAGCGCGCGAGAAATTTGAAGTATTGAGGTTATTGCGAGTTGTTCACGGCAATGAAAGGCATCTCTGAAGATCTCGGCTAATCTCCCTGAATTCGATCTCAAGTGCCTCCAGAGCTGCCACGAGACAATTTCAAGGTTGCTTTATCCCCCTCTCAAAAGGTTCGATCTAGGGTTTTGCCCGGGTGGCGGAATTGGTAGACGCAACGGACTTAAAATCCGTTGGGGGTCACCCCCCGTGCCGGTTCGATTCCGGCCCCGGGCACCACATAATAAAGGGCTTATCAGCCATCCCCTAATTTCTGGAGATTTGCTCCATTGTCGGGTTTCTTGTCTTTTTGACGATCAGGTTCAAACTTCCTTCTCTGACCTCCTCTGACTTCGGTCTGCCTGACGGTTCGAAAAGCTTAATAAATTTCCTCTGCACCTGGGCGGGTAGTTCCTGCAAATGCCCATGGCAGTGCGGCTTTCGCGCATTTTCGCCACACTCCGACTTCGTGATCTCTCATGGTACAGAATGGAAATTACCGGTATGTTACTGTAATTTTTTCATTACAAGTCCGGGAAAAGGGAATTGATGCTGGTGACACTTAAATCTTGAATAGCTTAGTTATGAATTACATACGGTGTTAAGGAAATTAACTGGTGTTTTTGGTTAATGACATGCAAAGAATTATCCGTTGTTTTTCCGTTTGAATTAACCCATACCCATGATGGACTGACAGGAGGAGTTGCATGCGAAAGCTCATGGCTTGCATGACAATGATGACGTTATTGACCCTCTCGTTTCCGAGGCATTACAAAGCTGACGATAACAGCAATAGCCAGGACGGGCAGGGAAAAGGGGTAACCGTACGCGCCTTGCTCACGGGGTATCAAGAAGTTCCGGCGGTTTCTACAACTGGCGTCGGACAGTTTGATGCGCAATTGAGTGACGACAAGACAAAACTGAACTTTACCCTCAAGTGGAAAAATCTTGAAGGCACTTCAGTGACAAAGGCCGATCTGCGTTTTGGTCAATTTAACGTGAACGGAGATGTCATTGCTCTACTCTGCGGCACGGGTTCAGCCAATGTCACCTGTGGAGATCCTGCTTCGGGGTCTATTACAGGTTCGATTGCCGCCACCGACATCCTTGGGCCGAAAGCTCAGGGAATTGATCCCACCGAATCAACCGTCTTTGATGAGGTGTTGAAGGCCATTGGCAGTACCAACACCTACGTCACGATACATACGGACAAGTTTGCAGACGGCGAGATTCGCGGCCAAGTTTTGTATCACCGCTTTGGGTTGCTGAGACACTGAGCTTTACTTGGTTTAAGCGAGGGGTCACTCCTCAACCAAGCCAGGTACTCTTTTGAAAACCTTCATTGCGCTTTCTTCTTCTCCTCGCGATTGGGACTCCCTGATTTGTTGCTGTAGCGGCGCATTGAGCGCCGCTACAGCCCTTTCTACCTGCTGAGCTTCTCCCCGCCCAAATAGAAAATTCGCCATCAATATAATCTACCCCATGCCTGGAAAGGCTCTACGAACCTGTCTTTCTCACTTGTCGTTCACTTGCAATGGGTCACGCTGAGGGGAATCCAACAAGATAAAATCTCTCCTCTCAACATCTTGCTTGCCATCTTAATGAACACTGTTAAGCTATTCGCTTATTGAAAAGGGTTAACCTGCGCGTGTCCCTTTTAAAAGTAATACACTACTTTTGTTCACTGGGTCCCCAGTTGTGATCGCAGCCCTTATCGATGCCGCCAGGGAGGGATCATTTTGAAAGTCAGGTTGATAACAAATTTCTTGATTGTTGCAATGGGGATTGCGCCACTCTACATGGCGCAAGGACAGCGTGCCACCCTACGTGGGGTTGTTGTCGATCCTTCAAAGTTGCCGGTTCCCGGTGCGAAAATTCTGTGTGTCAACGAAGAGACCAGCGATAGCCGCACGACGCAGACGAACGCTGCCGGAGAATTTATCTTACCCACTCTGGGGATCGGCGCTTATAGGCTTGAGGTCGAGCAGACTGGCTATAAGAAATATGTTCATCGGTTCGATCTCTCCGTCAATCAGGACTTGCGGCTCACGGTCGCCCTTGAAGTAGGTTCATTGCAGGAATCGGTCGCCGTCAGCGCTCCCAACGCCCCTCTCCACCAGGATTCCATTTCTTTGGGATCGGTGGTCCAAAACGCGCAAGTATCCAATTTGCCCTTGGACGGCAGGAATTTCCTGGAACTGAGCCTGCTTTTGCCTGGAGCCGTTCCTGCGGCGCCGGGTTCGGCCAGTTCCGTGCGTGGGGATTTTTCATTTAGTGTGAGCGGTTCGCGCGAAGGAACAAATACCTTTCTCCTGGACGGCATGAGCAATGTCGACCCCAAGTTGAATACCTTGGGAATTCAACCCCCCGTCGATGCGATCCGTGAATTTGAAATGTTGACGAGTACACCTGATGCTTCCTTTGGCCGAAACAGCGGCAGTCAGGTCAATGTGGTACTAAAATCGGGAACGAATGCCTTCCATGGAACCGTTTATGAATTTGTGCGTAACGGAGCCTTAGATGCGCGGAATTATTTTGCTCCACAAAATGAGCCGGCGCCGGCGTACGAGAGAAATCAGTTTGGTTTCTCCCTTGGAGGGCCAATCAAGACCAACAAAACGTTCTTCTTTGTCGATTACGAAGGAACGAGATCTTTGGAAGGGCTGACCCGAATCTCGAATGTTCCCACGCTTGCCGAGAGGTCAGGAGATTTTTCTCAGAGCTTGTTTCCAAAGCCAATCAATCCGTATACGCAGCAACCCTTTCCGGGTGACATTGTCCCAACGGCGTACCAATCTCCGATTGGTCAGGCGATGGCCGCTTTGTATCCGCTTCCCAATCGAGCGACACGCGGCCAGAATTTTGTCTCTTCACCCGAATCTACAAATCGCGTCGACCAGTTCGATGCGCGCATCGACCAGGAACTTGGAAAGCAATCTTCATTGACGTTTCGCTACAGCTTCGGCGACGGGTATTTATATGAGCCGTTCTCGGGATCCGGATTTGCTACTGTCCCCGGATTTGGAACCAGCATCCCGAAGAGAGCGCAAAATCTGGTTATTACGGAAACGCATACCTTCTCCCCGACAATCCTCAATGAAGCGCGCTTTGGTTTTGGAAGGACAGCGTTGGGGTCGTTTCAAGAAAATATGGGGACAAGTCTGAACCGTGCCGTTGGCCTGCCTGAATTGTCTGACAACCCCCGCGATTGGGGGTTGAGCTTTATCACCGTCACGGGCTACTCGCCGCTGGGAGATGAGTACAACAATCCTCAGCATAGCGTGACCAACACCTACACTGCGTCGGATAACCTGACCTGGGCCCGCAACAGGCATCTATTCAAGATGGGCGGCGATTTCCATGTCATTCAACAAAATGCCTATCGCGACATTCAAGCCCGGGGCTTGATCACTTTTTCGAGTTCTGTCCCAATCACGGGAAATGCCTTGGCTGACATGCTTCTGGGTTACCCGATATTTTCGGGCGGGGCCGAAATCAATAACGCCCAGCATTTGCGGACCAATGGGTTCAGCCTGTACTTTCAGGATACTTACCAGTTGCGACCGAATCTTACGCTGCTGATGGGAATCCGTTACGAACACAACGCGCCTCCGTACGATGCCTTTAACCGGGCAGGTCTCTACGACCCCGCGACCCAAAGTATCCTCAACCTGGGTTCCGGAAGCATGCCCCGTGCGGGGCGATACGCGGACTGGAACGATTGGGCGCCGCGCGTTGGCATAGCTTGGACGCCCAGAGGGAATGGGACGCTGGTTGTTCGGGCTGGCTATGGGATCTACTATGATCAGTTTGCCTTGGCCCCGGGGGAAGGGATCTATTTCAATCCTCCTTATTACAATCTGAATTTTTATTTTCCGCTTCCCGGGCTTCCACTTACTTTGAATGATCCTTTCCCGGAGTCCTTTCCCTACCAATCACCTTCCTCGGCGCAAGCCATTCAGCGCAATCTGCAGACGCCCTATGTCCAGCAATGGAATTTGAATGTCCAGGCGGCATGGGAAATCGACGTGTTCGAAGTGGCGTATGTGGGATCTAAAGGCACGAAGTTGTGTACGCGGCCGGGATATTAATCGGCCACGCCTAGCACGGCCTGTTCAATCCCCGGCCAGTCGCGTCATTCGCCGACATCAATGAGCGGGAATCGCGGGCCAGTTCCATTTACCAAGCTAGCCGCAGGTGCGGTTTCAGCAACACCTGGAATATGGATTGTCGGTCTTGGCGGCCTACACCTTCTCGAAATCCATTGACGATGCTTCTGATTTCTTTACCAGCACAGGGGACGCCAACTATCCCCAAAACAGCTACGACTTAAGAGCCGAACGAGCACGATCTAATTTCGACTTAGCCCAACGATTCTCTTGTGGCTTTTCTTACTATTTTCCCGTCGGTAAGGGCCACACGTTGTGGGCGGACCGGGGATGGTGGACCCATGTGGTATCAGGATGGCAAACCCTCGGCATCGTTAGCTTGCAAACCGGAAGGCCTTTTACGGTGGCGCTCCTCCCGGAGATCGATAACAGCAATACGGGTCGGTCGAGCCTCGGCTTTGGGGCCAATGATCGTCCCAATGTCGTAGGAGACCCCAAATCGGGTGGCCAGACGATCAATCAGTGGTTTAACACGTCTGCCTTTGCATTTCCGCCCTACGGTAGTTTTGGAAATTCGGGGCGAAATATCCTTACCGGACCGGGGTATCAAAACGTGAATTTGTCCTTAATGAAAAACATCCAATTTAGCGAATCGAAATCGCTGCAATTTCGGTTCGAGTTCTTCAATTTCCTGAATCATCCGAACTTTGACCTGCCCGATATCTTTCTGGGATCGCCAACCTTTGGAAGTATCTTATCTGCCCAAAGTCCTCGTCACATCCAGTTCGGGGTTAAGTTTCTTTTTTAGCGCCAATGAGTTTTTTAACCACGGGGAACACGGGGAAGGGTCAATAAGGAAGAGCTAGCCGCAAATTAACGCGAATTAACGCCCTACGAAAGCTTAAGCCAACGGGATTTCGAGAGGGATAATGACTAACCAAGATTGTTTTTTAGAAGGAGTTTTGGTGCTTTTCCAGAAAAACTACGCGTTGATTTGCGTTAATTAGCGGTCAGCGTTATCAATATTTGATTCGCCCCGTGCTTCCCGCGGTTTAACCCAATTAAGGCGCAATTCGGTAGCAGGCCATTTCCGTCGTATTGCGGACCAGCAAATATCCTTCTCCGATGGCGGGATGGTTCCAGGTTTTACCTTCCAAGGCAGGGAAAGCGGTAACCTGTCGATAGGCCTCCGGTGTCGCCTTTACCTGGGCCAGTTCGCCATACTCCGAAAGCACGATGAGCGATCCTCCCGCTAACAACAGTTGTCCGTATCCATACCTGCCTTCCTTCCAACTGCGCTCCCCGGTAGCCGCTACCAGGCAGGTCAAGATGGCCTCATCCATTCCATAGATATGACCTTGATAGAACACGGAACTGCTGAATTTATTTTTCAGTGAAGTGTTCTGCCAGATGGCGCGCGCACTGAATCCAGAATCCGTTGGACCAATTTCCACCAGGGCGGCACCATGACCGTATCCCGCGGAAATAACAAAACTCTTTTCATTCACCATGAGAGGTTGAGAACTGTTAATGCCATATTCTGTGGTCCAGGGAAATTCCCAGAGCAGTCTGCCTTGAACCGGGTCCAGTCCCATGATGCGTTGCGCGCTCACTACCAGGATTTGGCGGCGACCATTCAGAGTAACAAGCATCGGAGACGTATAAGCTTGTTTGTCATCCAAGACATTCCAGAGACGCTGACCAGTCAATTTGTCATAGGCAACCACGGAATGCCCCGAGGGGCCTCCGGGGAGGACAATCAGCTTATCATCGACAATCAAGGGGGAAGCAGACATGCCCCAGGTCAAATTCTGGGCTTGATTGTCAGCTAAAATATTTTTGTTCCAAAGCAGCATTCCGGTTTTGGAGTCCAGACAACGAAGTTCACCCAGAGCGCCCAAGGCATAAATGCGGCCGGCTTCCCACGTCGGCGTGGCCCGGGGGCCATCCCCTCCCATGGATTCCTTAAATTCGGCTCCCCAAGCATTGGTCCAGAGTTCTTTCCCCGAGCGAAGATCATAAGCGGCTACGACTTCCTGGGTGCGCCGTTGCTCGATGGTGTATGCCCGCCCATTGGCGATCACAAAGCTTGCATAGCCTCCTCCGATGGGTTGCCGCCAGACGAGAGGGGGACCTTGCTTCGGCCATTCCGCGAGTACCGGAGTCTCATCGTACCTCCCGTCGCGGTGTGGTCCCCGAAAGTCAGTCCAGTAGGGGGTATTGCCTGGTTGCCCTGGAATCTTCGATTCTAGCTGGGAGGGTGCCACATGGTTCTGGGGTGATTCATTAGCCTTCAAAACTGGAGAGCTTAAAGCGAGCGTTGAGTCCGAAGTTGACGATTCGGAAGGTTCAGCTGGGGGAGGAGTCTGGGGTTGATGCGACCGGTTCTCTTCCAGTTGGGCATAATGGCGTTCGGGTTCGTAAGAGACAAATCGCGGGGAAATTCCGGTTCCATCGGTTTCAACCCGCAAGCCGAAGATGAAGTGAAGCGAGAAGAAGCCAAGGATTAAAATCGGCAAGGAGTAAAGAATCTTTCGCCCGATTGGAGTTTTGGGACGGGCCCAAAGCAAAACGAGTCCGAGCGGAGGTAAAAGGAGAGAGACAATACTGATGAAGACCCAATTCCTCAGTAGTTGGCGAATTTCCATGGCAAATTAAAATTGAGTACCTTCATGTAATTTTAGACGATTGGGATGCCGTTGCCGCCCATTTCAGATTATACTTTCATGGTGCGCTTTTTTTGGGAAAATTTCAGGGAGTTTAGTGTTGTCCCCTTTCGATCCCTCCTTCGCGAGTGCGCGTCTGATTCATGACGGTCTCTTCCCATGGGAGGAGCAAAATTTTTCTGCCACGTGCCACAGCGCCGAGGTTGGCGGACGAAAAGAAGCCAAAGAATCCAGCAAAGAGGAATTATGCGGAAGCATCGATTAGCAAGCCCTAGTCTTGTTCTTTTTGGTCTCTGTTTACTCCTTCCGAAGGTGGCCTCCGCGGAAGACTGGCCCGAATGGAGGGGACCAAACCGGGATGGAAAATCCGCCGAAACAAGCCTTCCGAGCCAGTGGTCGCCCTCAGGCGAAAATCTTTTATGGAAATCCCCCGTTGGCGGACGCTCGGCTCCCATCGTGTTCGGCAATCACGTTTACCTGCAGGATGCTGCCGGGCAAGGGGCTGAATTGCAGGAGCGCATTGTTTGTCTCGATACCGAAACCGGTAAACTGAATTGGGAATATCGATTTAATGTGTTTCTAAGCGATGTGCCTCCACATCGCGTGGGATGGTCATCGCCCGTGGTAGACCCGGCGACAGGAAATATTTATGCGCTCGGGGTAGGGGGCGTATTTCTATGTCTGAGTCCTGCTGGGAAGCTGGTTTGGGAACGTTCTCTGGCTGAGGAATTTGGGCTTGTGACCACCCATGGGGGGCGTACCGTATCACCCGTTATCGAAGGTGAATGGGTCATTGTCAGCGGTATTACGACCGGCTGGGGAAACCAGGCGAAGGCCACACATCGCTTCCTCGCTTTTGACAAGAAGACAGGACAAACCGTCTGGGTGAGCTCTCCCGGGGGAAGACCGTTTGATACGACCTATGCTCCGCCCATTGCCACGGAGATTAATGGAACGCGCCTGTTGATCGCAGGGGGGAGCGACGGGGCCGTTCACGCGCTCAAGCCGCAAACAGGCCAATCCGTCTGGAAGTATGATATGAGTAAACGTGGGATTAATACGGGCGTCGTCTTGAAAGACAATTGGGCAATTGTGTCGCACAGTGAGGAAAATTACGACAGCATCGAAATGGGCTTGCTGGCGGCCATTGACGCCACGGCCAAAGGAAGTGTTGGAAAAGATCAAATCAAATGGGCCGACAAAGGGTTTCAAGGGGGGTACTCTTCTCCGGTGCTCGACGGGGACCGTATTTACCAGGTCGATAATGGAGCCAATTTATATGCCTTCGATGTTGCGACCGGAAAGCAACTGTGGATCCAAAATTTGGGGACCATTCAGAAATCCTCTCCCGTCTTCGCGGATGGCAAACTCTACGTCGGTACTGAAAACGGAAAGTTTTTTATTTTAAAGCCGAAGGCCAGCGGCTGTAAGGTCCTGGATGCCGACCTGCTCGGCACTGAAGCTTCTCCTGAAGCGATTATCGGATCGGCGGCCATCGCCAACGGACGAATTTACGTCGTGTCCAGCGGCGGCCTCTATTGTATTGGTAATAAGACAAAGAAATCAGGGGCGGCCAAGGGTGCCAAGTCAAAGCAAACACGCCAGGAAATCCCTCTGGCGGCTCCCGCCAATGCTGTGGCAGCTCATCTTCAGGTGATTCCCACGGAATTGGTATTGTCTCCGGGAGGCACCGCAAAATTTCACGCCCGTTTGTTTGATGACCATGGACTTTTTATCAAAGAAGCGGATGCTTCCTGGATGCTGGATCAATTAAAGGGAGAACTGAAGCCCGATGGAACTTTCATCGCGGCCGGAAATCTCAGTCAGGCAGGGTCCGTGAAAGCGACAATCGATCAGCTCTCCGGCGTGGCGCGCGTCAGGGTCATCACGCCGCTCCCCTGGGTGGAAAGCTTTGACGGAATACCCGGAAAGAATCCCCCCCCCCAATGGATCAATGCCACTGGAAAATTTGAGGTCCGGGATGTTGGCGGAAATAAAGTCCTGGTCAAACTGGCAGACAATGCTTTTACGAAGCGTGCCCGTCCTTATATGGGTCCTGTCGATTGGCATGACTACACGATTGAATGCGACATCAAGGCTACGGAGAAAAGGCGCCAAATGGGAGACGCCGGCATTGTGGCCCAGCGCTACGAACTGGTGCTTTTTGGAAATAGTCAAAAGTTGGAACTCCAGTCCTGGCAACCCGAAACTTCTCGCACCGTGTCGATACCGTTCTCTTGGAAGCCCGATGCCTGGTACCGGATGAAATTGCGAGTGGAAAATCTTCCTGACGGTACGGTCAAAGCCCAGGGCAAAGTATGGCCCGTTGAGGAGTCCGAACCGAGCGCCTGGAGTATCGAGAAACTTGACAAGCTGCCCAACCGGAAAGGAAGTCCGGGAATCTATGCGGATGCTCCGTTTGAAGTATTTTTCGATAATTTAAAAGTGACGAGCAATTAGGAAAAGAGAGGCCATGAAATTCACTACTGCTTTATTGGTACTGCTTCTGGCGGCGAGTTTGGTGATTCTAAGACCTGTCTCGGCTTCGGATCCCGGGACGGGGGACTGGCCCATGTGGGGGGGGACTCCCGATCGGAACATGGTGTCTCCGATGAAAGGACTTCCCAGTCAGTGGGATGTGGCGAGCAAGAAAAATGTAAAATGGGTGGCAGCCCTGGGATCTCAAAGCTATGGGAATCCTGTCGTCGCTGGCGGCAAGGTCTTCGTTGGCACCAACAACGAAAGTCTTCGCAACCCGAAGCTCGGAGGCGACCGCGGCGTATTGATGGCCTTTCGCGAATCCGACGGGGAATTCCTGTGGCAATCGACTCATGAAAAATTGCCGGCCGGCCGGGTGAATGACTGGCCCTACCAGGGGGTTTGTTCCTCGCCGCTGGTGGAAGGGAAGCGGCTTTATTACGTCAGCAACCGCTGCGAATTGATTTGCCTGGACGTTGAGGGCTTTCGTGACGGAGCCAACAATGGGCCTTTTACCGAAGAGAAAGCCACGGGGCCTACCGATGCGGACATCATTTGGAAATTCGACATGATGGAGGAAGTCGGCTCTCAACCGCATAACATGTCCAATTCTTCTCCGGTTTCTTACGGGGATCTGATCTTCGTAAGCACGTCCAATGGGCAGGACGAAAGTCACGTGAACATTCCGTCGCCGAAGGCTCCCAGCTTGATTGCGGTGAACAAAACAACCGCCAAGCTCGTCTGGGAAGACAATTCGGTCGGGGATCGGATTCTTCATGGACAATGGTCTTCTCCCGCGGTCGGAAAGATCGGTGATGTTGTCCAGGTAGTGAGCGCTCAGGGGGACGGATGGGTGCGTGGCTATGAGGCGATGACAGGAAAGAAGCTCTGGGAATTTGATGCGAATCCCAAAGATTCAGTATGGCCAAAGACGCGAAACGAGTTGATTGCAACACCCGTGATCTTTGATGATCATGTTTACATTGCCAATGGACAAGATCCGGAACACGGAGAAGGCGTGGGACACCTGTATTGCATCGATCCCACGAAGCGAGGAGACATTACCGAGAGCGGACGGGTTTGGCATTATGACAAGATACGCCGGTCAATCTCCACGGCCGCCGTACAAGACGGACTGCTCTATTATGCCGACTTTAGCGGATTCTTGCATTGCCTGGACGCCAAGACCGGGAAGCCATATTGGGTGCATGATATGCTGGCGGCCATGTGGGGCTCTCCCATGCTCGTCGATGGCAAGATCTACTTAGGGGATGAGGATGGGGATATTGTGGTGCTTCAAGCGGGGAAAGAGAAGAAGGTGTTGGCAGAAATGAATATGGGAAGTTCCATCTATTCGACTCCAGTGCCGGCAAATGGGGCGTTATTCGTCATGAATCGCAACCAACTATTTGCCTTGGCTGATCTCAAGAAATAAGGCCTATCCATTCGACCTGATTCCATCAATCACATACCCATCACAAAATATTTCTATGATTTCCGGGTTTGAGTACCAACCGCGCACGCGGACTGTTTTTGGAACGAATTCTTTTCACCGGCTGGGTAAACTGGCTCGGGAACTGGATTTTCATCGGGCGCTTCTGGTGGCTGATCCTGGAATTCGTGCCCAGGGTTTCGTCGATCAGGCGGTCGGCTTTCTGCAGGAGCAGGGAGTCCGCGTCTTCCCGTTTCATGAGTTTGGAGAGAATCCTGACAGCCAGATGGTGGAGCAAGGATCTGACTGGGCCCGTTCCCTTGGAATTGACTCTCTGATTGGCCTGGGCGGGGGAAGTTCCATGGATTGCGCCAAAGGCATCAACTTTCTCCTCAGTAACGGCGGAGGAATTCGGGATTATTGGGGATACGGGAAAGCACAGCACCCGATGTTTCCCATGATCGGAATTCCAACCACTGCCGGGACGGGGAGCGAAGTCCAAAGTTACGCCTTGATTTCGGATGAAAAGACGCATGCCAAAATGGCTTGCGGCGATCCACAGGCCTCTTTTCGCGTTGTCATCCTCGACTTTCTGCTGACCGTGACCCAACCGAAACAGGTCACCGCAGCTGCAGGTTATGATGCTCTGGCTCATGCCGTTGAAACCTCAGTCTCTACAAAACAGAATCCCATTTCTCGGATGTTCACCCTGGAGGCTTGGCGGCTCCTGGAAGGCAACCTCGCGCGGGTCCTGGAGGATGGGGCCGATTTGGAGGCGCGCGCGGCCATGCAGTTGGGGGCGCACTTTGCTGGAATGGCGATTGAAAATTCCATGTTAGGTGCGACACACGCGTGTGCCAATCCTCTTACGGCTCAGTATGGGATGACCCATGGCGTGGCGATTGCTTTATTGCTGCCCTCCGTGGTGCGATGGAATGGAGCGGCCGCCGGAGATCAATATGCCGAATTATTGAAAATGAGTTCACCCTCTGCACGTCGGGGAGACGGGGTTGAAGGGTTTGCCGTTCTCCTGGAAAATCTTGCCCGAGTTGCTGGGTTTCCCAGGAAATTGCGGGAGTTGGGGGTAAGCTCCATGGGACTCAGCCGCCTGGCCGAAGAAGCGGCCAAACAGTGGACGGGGCGCTTTAACCCCAGAACATTTGACGCCCAAGGGGCGCTGGAAATCTACCAGGCCGCCTACTAAGCAATGCCAGCCTCGTCTGTCTAGCCCAAGGAAATCACTCGAAACGCTGTGTCTTCCGAGAACCACCATGGATCCTAGGGGATATCTTTTGAAGCGCCATTCGCGCCGCTGTTTCCTTCATACCGCAGGCGCCTTGTTCCTTGCTCCGCTTTCAAGCCGGGCGGCAGAATTTGTAAAGGAGAAAGACTGGCCGCAATTTCGTGGAAACATTCAATTGACAGGAGTGGCAGGCTCCAGCGTGCCAGCCGCCTTGAAGGTGGTTTGGACTTTTGAGGCTGGCGAGAGCATTGAATCTTCTGCCGCCATTGTCGATGGCGTCACCTACGTTGGGACACAAGCGGGTGAGCTCATTGCCCTCGATTTAATCAGCGGAGCCTTGCGCTGGAGATATAAAACCGAGCAGGGCATTGGCGAGTCGTCGCCCTGTGTAAATACTGGAATTGTCTACGTCGGGGATTTGGCGGGCGTGCTTCACGCTGTCCAGCGCAAGGACGGCAAGAAGCTCTGGACCTTTAAGACGGGGGCTGAAATCAAGTCTTCGCCCGTCGTCTATAAGGAGCGGGTTTTCATTGGGTCGTATGATGAAACTCTCTACTGCCTTTCGTCCGTTAAAGGTCAATTACTCTGGAAGTTCCGCATTAGTGGTCCTGTTCATTGCACACCAAGTATCGCAGAAGATTTGATCTTCATTTCCGGATGTGACGAAGTGTTTCGCGCGATACGTATTCAGGATGGCAAAGAAGCCTTTCAGCTGTCATCGGGGGGATATACCGGCGCGTCGCCTGCCCTGGCAGGCAAGTGGGCTTACTACGGGACGTTTAATGATCATGTCCTCGGAGTGGATCGGGCACAACGCAAAATCGTTTGGCAGTATGAGAACCCGGACCACCCCTTCCCGTTCTATTCTTCGGCAGCGGTCATGAACAACAAGGTCACCTTAGGCGGCAGAGATAAGATGGTGCACTGTATCGATGCCCGCTCCGGACGGAAGATATGGACTTTTGCGACCAAGGCGCGGGTCGACAGCTCGCCGGCCATCAGCGATCGCAGGGTTTATGTGGGTTCCAATGATGGGAGATTCTATGTGCTGGATCTTGAGTCTGGACAATTGATCTGGGACTTTGAAGCGGGGGCAGCGATTTCAGCTTCTCCCGCCATTGCGGAAAATCGAGTCATTATCGGTAGTCAAGACGGTCGGCTGTATTGCTTTGGATGAGTTTTGTAAGGGGAGCCACTGAACCTGCGGAGTTTTTCGAAAGTTGTAGCGGCGCTCGTTGAGCGCCGAGAACCGACATGAAATCGGAGGTCATAGACCGCCGTTACAGAAGCAGATTCGCATAGAATGCATCTTACTCTGGAAGTTCGGCCTGTGAGGGTTCAGGTAACCAGTAGCTGGCAACAAGTCCCAAAGCATAGGTTCCGAAGGCCACCAGACCCGCTGCATAAGCAAGCTGGACAGAAGGGCTTCCACCGCCCATAAAGTTGGTGATGGAAGTGGTTAATAAGGCGGCCGAAGTCCCGATCATGCGGCCCCCTACATTGGCCGCGAAACTTTCGCCGGTTCCCCGCAGATAGGTAGGATAGACGCGTGGCAAATAATTCCCCCAGAAACTGAACTGCCCAATGGTCAAAAGTCCCGCGGCGAAAATTCCCCATTTCAAAAGAGTCAGGCTGTGCAACGCGGCATAAAGGAAAACCAAGGGAAGAATGACCAGGCCCGGCCATTGGAAAAAGCGAAGTAACTTGCCGCGGCTCAGGATGCGGACAGCCAGGAAAGCCAGGAGAAATCGGCCCGCCAGACCTCCCAATTCCTGAAAGAGTTGTACACTGCTTACCGCCTGCTCCTGGGCAGGCTTCGGTAACGTACGCACTTCTTCCAGCCCAGGCACGATTCGCGGAGTATGTTGAATGGCCCCAAAAGCTGCCCCGAAACTGCAGGCGAAAAGGAGCGTCGTTACCAAGGTTGTCTGGCGGTAAGCGGGAGCAAAGAGTTCTGCCAGACTGGGTCTTCTTAGGGTGCCTGCCAATTTCTTAGTTTGCCAAACTGGAGATTCGGGGAGAAAGGGGCGGACCAGGATCAGTGGAATGGCAGGAATCAAGCCGGAGATCAAGGTGTAGCGCCAGGGCTCGTGTGCGCCATGGATGCTGGGGAGATGGGCGGCGTTGGTAACGGCAAGATAATAGGCCGCAGTCACCATGAGCCCTCCAATAGACGAAAATGCCTGGGTATATCCGAGAACCTTCTCTCGTTGCGTTGCATCGGGAAAGAGCTCAGCGAGCCAGGCGACGGCCGCCACGAATTCGACGCATACGCCGATAAAGGTTGTACAGCGGAAGAAAAGAAGCATCTGGACTGAGGTAGCGTATCCGGCAGCAGCTGCGGAAAATGCATAGAGCAAAATACTCCACACCAAAACGCGACGACGCCCCACCAGATCGGTCAGATATCCCCCTAATAATCCAAATATGCCTCCCGCAAGTGCCGGAATATAGAAAAGCCGACCGACCCAATCGTTGAAAAGCGGTGTGCCAGGCTTGGCCTGCAATAGTTCCATAAGAGCCGGACGGATAATCAAAGGGAGCATTAACAGCTCATAGGTGTCGAAGGCAAAGCCGAGAATGGCAATCAAACAGATTGCCCATTGTGAAGGGCTCAAAGATAAGCTGGTGGAATTCTTCCGGTGGTTTGGCATCGGTATTCCTAATCTGAAAAGTCTGGTCACTATCCCATAGTCGGGGGATGATTTGCAATAGGCTGAATCCACTGCTAGAATCCACTCGATTCGCGCGGATGGCCCATAAAGGAAAGGTTGGACACACCGATAGACCAGGTCAGCTTGTCCGTGCTGCTCTTCTCTCTATCCAATCGGGAATGAGCGGCCGCGAGGGCAAGGGGCGGGTAAGCCGGAGTGTTCTCCGGAAAAGTCTTCGATGAAAAAGGCTGCTTTGCAAAATCTCAGTGCATTCGCATCGTCATGGATGATCTTTTTGATCTTTATTGGAATGCTCCAAGCCAATGCCTACGCGGTTGATTGGTCTCAATTTCGCGGACCGAACAGCTCGGGTCTCGCTGAAGATTGCGTTGGACTCCCCTCGGAATTCGGTCCGGAAAAGAATCAGATCTGGAAGACAGAATTGCCGCCTGGACATTCATCACCGGTGCTTACGAAGGAATATCTGTTTCTGACAGGCCATCAAGAAAGGAAGCTTTACGTGATGGGGCTTTCCCGAACCACCGGGAAGATCCTCTGGCAACGCGAAGTGCCAAAGACTCGGAGCGAGGAATTGCATAAAGCGAACAGTCCGGCGTCGCCGAGCCCAGTAACAGACGCAAAGAACGTCTATGCCTTCTTTACGGACTTCGGATTAATTGCTTTCACAACTCAGGGCAAAGAGTTGTGGCAGCTCCCGCTGGGGCCATTCAATAATCCCATGGGAATGGGGAGTTCTCCCATTCTTGTGGATGACATGCTGATCCTCAATTGCGACCAGGAAAGTGGCTCGTTTCTTCTCGCCGTGGATAAGGAAACCGGAAAGATCCGCTGGCGGGTGGAACGTCCGGAATTTACCCGTGGCTTTGCGACACCGATCGTTTATGAACCGCGGGGTGGCCCCCGGCAGATCCTGGTGGCTGGTTCGTTTCAGTTGACGGCATATTCGGCAGAGACTGGAAAGGAATTGTGGTGGGTTGGCGGCATGAGCTGGCAAATGAAGGGCACCCCGGTCATGGGAAATGAAATGATCTTCATCAATGGCTGGGCCGGCGGGGCTGACGAAGGGCAGCAGGAAAATGTCCCTTCTTTTGAAGAAATCTTGAAAAAGGAAGACACCAATCACGACGGGAAGCTGTCTAAGGAGGAAGTCTCCAATGAAAAATTAAAGCAAGATTGGAATTCAATGGATCTTGATCGAGATGGCTATTTGACTGAACGGGACTGGCGTTTTTACCGATTGCGCCGGTCCGTGGTCAATTCAGTCTCGGCTTATCGCTTGGGGGAACATGGGGACGAAACGGACACTCATCTGGTTTGGCGATACCGGAAATCCTTGCCCAATGTCCCTTCGCCCTTGCTGTACATGAACGTTCTCTACCTCGTGAAAGAAGGTGGAATCATGACCGCGCTAGACGCCGCCACGGGAGCGGTGTACAAGCAGGCAAGATTAACGAACGCTCCCGGAGATTACTTTGCATCACCGGTGGCCGCGGATGGAAAGATCTTTGCCGTCAGCCAGGAAGGGAAAGTAAGCGTCATCCGGCCAGGGAAGGACTGGGAGGTGCTGACCACGAATGATTTGCTGGAAGAATGCTTCGCGACGCCAGCATTTGACGAAGGTAGACTTTATATTCGAACGAGGAAGGCGATCTACTGTTTTGGAAAGCGGTGAAAGGAGCCGAGAGAAATGACATGGCTGGTCTTTGTATTTGGAGCAATTATTTCATGGGGACTTTATGGACCCTCGCTCCATCGGGGTCAGGTCCAACTGGGCAGTCCGATGAAAGCCCTGCTTTGTGTCGGATTTGCCTATTTCTTGATGGGGGTGCTTGTCCCGACAGTGACCCTCTCTTCACAAGGAGGGTTGAATAACTTCAGTTGGTCGGGGTCGCTGGGGGCCACCGTCGCTGGTGCTTTGGGTGCCCTGGGAGCGATTTGTATCATCTGGGCATTCAAATTCGGAGGTGTGCCTACTTACGTGATGCCGCTTGTTTTCGGTGGGGCGCCTTTAGTGAATGTCTTGTACTCCATGTGGCTGCATCCGCCGAAAATGGCGCCAAACCCGTTGCTCTATCTGGGGTTCGCCCTAGTCTCCGTGGGCGCCGGAATGGTGCTCTATTTTAAACCGGCGTAAATGTTTCGCGTGAGAAACTTTTCGCAGAATTGAAGGGTGGCACGCACACTCCGTGCGCGTTTAAGAAGTGGGCAACCGAAGGATTGTGCAAACAGAAAGCGGCGGCGGGGGACGGAGAGTCTCACGCGCCTGCTCTACCATGGAAGATGAAGTTTCATTGATTGCCGCGCTTCCCAATGCAGTAAAGAAATTTCGCAGTACGAATGAAAATTTGCCCATCAGAAATGGCTGGAGAACTCAACGTGTATTCATTGAAAGGGTTTTCCGCCAGTACTTCAAATTTGGGCCCTGCCCTCAGCACGGTGGTTAGCCCGTCCTCATTAATCACATAAATCTTTCCATCAGCGAGGACCGGAGAAGCGCTATAGATCGCAGGTTTCAAACGTTCAGGGCCCCAGATTTCCTTTCCGGTCTTGGCATCCAAACACCACGCGATCCCTTTGTCATTGATGCTGAAAAAGTATTTTCCATCACTCAGGGGAGAGGGCACGTCCGGTCCGTTGTGAAAAGACCACAACAAATGCGATTGGCTAATGTCGCCTTTTCCTCCGGTGCGAAAGGCCAATAAGGGGCGTACCTTGGTTGGAGCATAGATGACGCCGTCAGCTACCACGGCCGAGGCAATGATACGATGGAAAGGGTCGTTGTCGGGATTAAAGCCGTTGGCGCGCCAGATCTCCTGACCTGTCGTTGGATCGTGTCCCGTCATACAATCGCCTCCGGTCACCACAATTTCAGCGTGGTTCCCATCCTTCACCAAGGTGGGCGTCGTATAAGAGTCAGGCGACTCCCGTATCGCCTGTGTCGGACGTTCCACTCGCCATACCGTTTTGCCTGTCTTCTTATTGATGCGCAATAAGTAAGACGGGTCATGCGTT
>JAXLQK010000070.1:0-29238 GCA_046331665.1 Terriglobia bacterium
GATCCAGCATATGGGAAAGTGGTAATCCCAAGACTCTCAAAACCTGCTCACGGACATGCGATTCCAATAAGGTCTTGCGTTTGGATAGAGGGACGGCTTCCAAGCGTTGTACTAAATCGGGGAGTGCAGCCATTGTTGAAGGCGCATTGGGTTCTCTCGCTAATTGAGGCACTAAGTGCGACAGAAAGCGCGGCACCTTAGTTCCGAATTGGTCAAGATAGCGAGACCATTCAATAGCCATGACGCCAACCTGTGACAGTCGATTCGAGAGCGCCGATTCCAGCGCCTGAAACCCGATATCTGTCGTGAGAGCTGTCATTCCCAACTGACTCCATCGCTTCTGATCGTGGTCACCCAAGGCTGAGGCCATTCCGATTTCTGACCAGGCTCCCCAATTTACGGACAGGGCTTCCAGTCCCTGTCCGCGACGAAAATTGGCCAGTCCGTCCAGAAATGCGTTGGCGGCAGCGTAGTTCCCCTGGCCTCGGGAGCCTACGATTGAAGCCATTGACGAGAACATGATGAAAAAATCCAGATTTTCATGCCGGGTCAACCAGTGCAGGTTCCAAGACCCGGCAATTTTTGGAGCCATGACGTTCTCGAAACGCGACCAATTCTGCCGCAATAGGATGCCGTCATCCAATATTCCAGCGGCATGAACGATCCCTTTCAACGGGAGCTTGGTGCTTCGGATCTCATTGAGCGCCCTTTCGATGTCTTCCCTCCGTGACACATCGGCACGGATAACGAGGATGTTGACTCCAGATTCTTCCAATTCGCGAATGGCCTCCGTGGCCGACACACCTGGTGCGCTTCGACCCAATAAGGCAATCTGTTTAGCGCCCCGCTGCGCCATCCAACGGGCTGTTTCGATCCCCAATCCACCCCACCCCCCAGTGATCAGATAACTTGCGTCGGCATGAAACTTGACACTGCCATGGGCAATTTGTGCCTCCTGAGTCACCAGAATTTTTCCAATGTGCTTCGCTTGAGCCATGAATCGGAAGGCATCAACCGTCTGTCCTATGGGAAAAACACGTTTGGGTAGCGGCTTGAGTTCCCCTTTCTCCATCGCAGCCAGCAACTCGCGGACCATGGATTGAACTTGATCAGGAACAGTTTCATAGACCTCCCCTAGATAGACGACGTGGTAGTCCACATCAGGCCGCACTTGAGTCATCTGCTCTTTGGTCCAAATGCCCAATTTGCCGATTTCTAGAAATCGTCCCTGGGGCGCAAGTACTGACACGCTTTTTTCAACAAATTCTCCATTCAACGAATTGAGGACGATGTCGACACCTCGTCCTCCGGTCTTTTCAAGAATTTCGGTGGCAAATTCCAACGTCCGGGAGTTCATTACATGATGAACGCCCGTTGATCTCAGAAAGTCACGTTTTTCCTGGCTTCCCGCCGTCGCAAAGACTTCCGCCCCAGCCCAACACGCAAGCTGTACCGCTGCGAGACCAACACCTCCAGCTGCGGCATGAATCAGCACCCGTTCCCCGGGCTTCATTTTGGCTAAGCGGTCGAGGGAATAATAGGCGGTAAGAAATGGGATAAGAACTCCTGCACCATCCTCGAAACTAAGGGTTGCCGGCTTCGGGAAGGTTAAGGCACTTTTAGCGAGTACATGGCTGCTGAAACTCTCCTCGGCCAAAGCCAGGACGGCTTGACCCGGGTGAAAATTTGTGACTCCATCTCCAACTTCCACAACTGTACCCGAACATTCGCTTCCAGGAGCACCAATGGCGCCCGGGTACATACCAAGGACATTCAGCACATCGCGAAAATTCAATCCGGTGGCGTGTACCCGGATCTCCACTTCACCGACTCCGGGTCCCCTCCGAGGGACAGGGCGTAATTCGAGATCATCAAGAACGCCACGCTTTGCGATATCGAGTCGATAAGGGAGCCCTTCCGGTATCTCCAAACCTGCACGTACGGATTTCGTTCGATGTTTATAGCCCTCGAGTCGAGCCGACAATCGTATACCCCTGCGGAATGCAACTTGATCTTCGCCGTCAACGGAATGGAGTTCTTGCCAGAGCAAATCGATCTCTTGAGAATCGGGAGCCGAATCCAGGTCTACCTGAACGCAACGCATCTCCGGCAACTCGAGGCGCAATGTTCGGCCCAACCCCCAGGTTGGCCATTGCCCAAAGACTACTGTGTCGACGCCCACAGGTTGTGAGCCACGGGTGACGATGCAGCACGTGGCAAGTGTTAGTTTCTTTTCATTGAGAACTTGGATTAAATGCAAGAGAGGAGAGCAGCTTAGCCTCTGAGCCTGAATCCATTCGCCCGCAGTCATAGATTCCGAGGTGTGAATATCCAAGCTCCAAAGGTGAATCACCCCTTCATAGGTCACCTGAAAATCTTGCGTTGCCTCGCACAGAAAGCGGCGAAAGACGTCCAGGTCAAAAGCGGAAGCCGACTCCAAGCCTGTTTTCTCCAAAAGATCGTTGGCAAAAACAAGCGTGCAGCGTTCCCCTTGTTTTTGCATCTTTTCAGCCAACTTTTCGGCTATCCCTTGCTGGTCTGCCAAGATGAGCCAGTTGCCAGCTCCGACACGGGTAGTCTCTGGCCTATTGGTTTCCTCCCACCGAATTTCATACAGTATTTCGGAGTTCGTCCTGTGACCTGTCTTCAGAAGGTTTGCGCGATCTGTTTGCTTTAGGTGCAACCCCCGTACTTCTGCCACCGGGCGCCCTTCATCATCCATCACCTGAATCTGTGCGTGAACAGTTGCTGAACCCAATTTCGTGTCATGACTTAACCTCACATGACTCCATAGAGAACGGAAAGGCCGGCTGTAGAAATGAAAATTCTCCAAGCCTATGGGTAGATAAGTTTTGCCATCATTACTGAGCAGGGCACTGCACGGTTGGAGACAGGCATCCAACAATGCTGGATGAAAGTGGTAGGTTTGGAGTTCCTGACTAAGATGGTCAGGCAGGCTGACCCTCGCCAGGGCTTCATCCCCATCTATGGATCTCCATAAACGCTCGAGTCCTTGAAAGGCGGGGCCGAATTCAATCGACTGTGATCGCTGGTGCAAATAGAAGTCTTCGCGTGAGATTTCTCGGTTGCATTTGACACGCATTTCTTGAAGGTTCGCCGGGAGGGAAATTGTTGCTTTGTCCGAGGCTATTATTCCAGAAGCATGGAGCGTCCATTCCTCGTCCTCGCGTCGACCAAACAGCCGAAAATCGGCCTGGTCGCCCTTCGCATTGAGGATCATTTGAACCTGACTCATCTCGCCTGTTGGCAGCAACAGTGCTTTTTGAATGAGGAGATCCTTGATTATGATGGGATCCTTTGGTGCATGCCCCGGCAACAGACCACCCGCCGCTACGGCCATCTCCAAGATCGCAGTACCTGGAAGTATTACCGAGCCGAAAATGAGATGATCCTTGAGGAAGGACGGCTGCTCCGGGCCCACTCGTGCCTCAAATACGACGTCTTGAATCGCAGGTGACTGCAGGCGAGATCCTAACAATGGATGGACGAGTCGCGTCTCCGAACCCCTCGAGTGTTGAGATCGAGTCATCGGCTGAGCGGTCTGCTCAATCCAGTAGGATTGTCGCTGCCAAGAATAAGAAGGGAGGCGCACAGGTCGACCGTGGTCCGGGAAAAGGGCTTCCCAGTTCCCCATTATCCCGCAAATCCAAAGGGTTCCAAGTGAACCTAAGAGCGTCGCCCGTTCGGGCCGCTGGCGCCGCAACGACGGCAATAAAACCGGCTTGCAGTTCCGCAGTGACAGGGTTTCCTCCATTTGCCTTGACAGCACTGGATGTGGGCCAATCTCTACAAAGATTTCGTACCCTTGCTCTGCCAGCGTTCCGACGGCGTCCGAGAATCGGACAGGTTGTCGAACATTCCACCCCCAATACTCTGCCGTTAGATTCTCACCTTGGATGAAAGCTCCGCTTACCGTGGATACCATCGGCCGCAAATTTTGCCGAGGCGAAATGCCTTCCAAACTTTTTGCAAGCGCCGCCTCAAATGGCTCCATCTGGTGGCTATGGAATGCATAATCCACCGGCAAGCGACGATACGCGACATTGCGCTCGGTTAATTGTTTCAGAACCGAATCTATCGCCGCTGTTTCCCCCGACAATACTGTCGTTGTAGGACTGTTGATCGCCGCTATCGAGAGTCTCTTTTCGTAAGTACTCAAGAGTGACTTGAGTTCGGAATGCGGTAATTCCACTTCAGCCATCTTCCCGCTGCCAGTGGCTTGTTGCATCAGCCGACCACGGTGATATACGATCCGCAAAGCATCTTCAAAACTCAAGGCACCCGCGATATGAGCCGCCGCCAACTCACCGACGCTATGGCCCACGACGGCGTGAGGTTCAATTCCCCACGACTGCCAAAGGGCTGCAAGAGCCACATGGATTGCATAAAGGGCCGGCTGTGCAATCTCGGTCTGATCCAAGCGTGAGTTTTGCTCACCGGCGGTAAGTTCCCCCAATAGTGACCAGGTGACGTATTTCTTCAGCTCGCGGTCGCACTCCTCCAGTTTTTTCCTGAAGACAGGCTCTTCCGACAAGAGTTCACGCCCCATGCCCCACCACTGGGGTCCCTGGCCGGAGAAAACAAAGGCTAACTTTGGTCGGTCTGGCTGCCGCCGTCTTCCATAGAAAAGCCCTTGCCGAGTTTCTCCATTTAAATAAGCGTCCAACTGTTCCGCCAGACCGTCGCGGCTCCCCTCGACCACAGCCAGTCGATGATCATAGGTAGTAGTCCTGGCTGCAGAAGTCCAACAGAAATCCCAAAGGGAAGTCTGCGTGGATTCATTTTGCAGAACTCGCTTCATCTCACGTGCTCGGTCTTGCAGCGCATTCTCATTGTGAGCGGAGATCAATAAAAGGTAGGGGGGATGGCTACCACCCGTTTTATCTGGCAAATGGGGTGCTTCCTCCAATACTACATGGGCATTCGTTCCACCAACACCAAAGGAGCTGACAGCCGCAAAACGGCGGTTAATGTCATCAGTCCACGGCGTCTTCCTTGTGGGTATTTGAAAACGGGTATCTTTGAGCGAAATGTGCGGATTCAGCTCGCTGAAGTGCAAGTTAGGAGGAATGGCCTTATATTGCAAACACAATAGAACTTTGATCAATCCTGCGATCCCAGCCGCTGCTTCTAAGTGCCCCACGTTCGATTTCAGTGCTCCCAAGTAGCATGGATTTGTATCGTCGTGGGGCCCCAATACCTGGCTGAGGGCCTCAACTTCGATTGGATCCCCCAAAGGAGTTCCAGTGCCATGTGTTTCTACATAGCTGATCTGCGTCGCCGTAACCCCGCTGTTTTGTAATGCCTGCCGGATGAGTTCCTCCTGAGCCAGACCATTGGGCGCAGTGAAGCCATTGGAACGTCCATCCTGGTTGACGGAAGAACCGCGAATGACGGCCAGGATGGGATCGTCATCTGCCAGAGCATCCGCCAACCTCTTAAGCACTACAGCACCGCAGCCTTCACCACGGACAAAACCGTCAGCACGTGCATCAAATGTCTTGCAGTGCCCGTCCGGGGCCATGAATCCGCCTTTCGAGAGCGCAATGGTCACTTCAGGTGCCAGCATCAAGCTTACACCGGCCGCTAAGGCCATTTGGCATTCTCCCAAGCGCAAGCTTTGGCAAGCTAAATGGACCGCCACAAGAGAAGAAGAACAGGCTGTATCCAAGGTTAGGCTGGGGCCATGCAAATTCAACAAGAATGACAGCCGGTTGGAACTGACACTATGCTGGCTGCCGATAATCGTATAGGCCTCGATTTGAGATTTGTCGGCAAATTGCCGTAGCGAGTAATCATTATGGTAACTCGCGACGAAAATGCCAGTCTGGCTGTCGTTGAGGGAATCGCGCGATTGACCAGCAGCGTCGAATGCCTCTATCGCCACCTCAAGCATGAGTCGCTGCTGCGGATCCATGCAACGAGCTTCACGCGGCGAAATACCGAAGTATTCCGCGTCAAAAAGATCCACGGGTTCAAGGAGGAATCCCCCCCAGCGTGTATTCATTTTTCCGGGGGAGTTTTGAGCAGGGTCATAAAATGCATCAATGTCCCACCTCGCGGATGGCACCTGACAGATACCATCCCTCCCATTGGCGAGTAACTCCCAGAACGCATCCGGGCTATTACTACCGCCCGGAAACCGACAACCCATCCCAATCACAGCGATGGGCTCCAATAAGAGATGCTGGATAGTCTCCTTTTCGCTGCGCAGTTGCCTTGCCAGCAACGCAAGCTTGATCGAAGAGAGTGGCTGTTGGCTCACGATAATTGGTCCTTGCGAGTCAGCGCTTTAAGAGCCTCCTCATCTGAAATTTCATCCACTCCGCTTAAACCGGGAAGATTGCTGCCCTGTTTGATTCGAAAGTGCTGTGACGTTGGTGGCGACTCGGAAGCGGATTTGTGGAGCGGTATATCCAACTTGTTTGCGAGGAATGGCGCCAGCCGGGCCAAGGTCGGGTAATTAAACGTCATCGTTGCAGACAGCTTCACTCCCAGCTCATTCTCCAACCTATTGCGAAATTCCAACGCAAGTAAAGAAGTCATTCCCATCGAATTTACCGGCTTGTGCAGATCAATTCTGGAAGCAGTTAGTTTGAGGACATGAGACAGTTGTTCTTGCAGAAAAGACTGGAACTTGGTCAGGCGATCGTCCGGCTCCAATTGAAGTAGTCTCTCTCGAATTGAAAATCTCCCCTGCCCGCGTTCGAGTGGAAAGGTTTTCCCGCTTTCCCCATCGTTTTCTACTTTCTGAGGGGTTATGCGCTCAAATATCCCCAAGGAACGATTTTCAAGCGCCAATGCCGAGCGCCCATCTCCATTCGAGCGAATCGGGAGGACTACTACTTGAGGAAATTTCGAATGGAGAAGCGTGTCCAACACCTTCAATCCCTGTTCAACGGAAAAGCTCTCAATCCCCATTTCTTTAAGAAACTCAACCGTGTGACTTCCACCGGCAGTCGCTGCAAATCCGGCGTCCCTCCATGCCCCCCAGTTGACACTCATGGCGGATTGGCCTTTTCCGTTGCGAAAATGCGCCAAACCATCAAGGAAGGCGTTAGCCGCAGCGTAGCTTCCTTGACCCGGCAACCCCATGAACGAACCGATGGAGGAGAAAAGTACAAAGAAATCGAGCTCGCCGAGTAAACGGTGAAGTAACCATCCGCCAAACACCTTCGGCCGCAATACCCTGTGAAGGGATTCCTGCCCCATTTGAACTAGGAATGAGTCTTCCGCGATGGCTGCCGCATGAATCACTCCCCGAATCGGTGGCCAACCCTTCTTGGAGCAAGAGTCAATAAAACCAGTCAGTTGATTTTCATCCGCCACATCAACGGCGACATAATGGACACTGGCACCGAGTTCCTCCATCTCCCGCAGCTCTTTGATTTTTCTGGTCGCCGCACTTTCTGGCGACAGATGATTCCATTCTGCCCGCGAGGGTAGATGAGAGCGACCCAACAAGATTAAATGTCTTGCGCCTTGTGCCACCATCCACTTGGCAATCTCACAACCAATCCCGCCTAATCCACCAGTCAGGAGATAACTGCTATCTTCCCGGAAACCAAGGGAGGGGGTGGGTGCCGCGATAAGATCTCTTGCCACCCTTGTAAGTCGCGCCTGATAGCGCTTTCCTTCACGGTAAGCCACTTGGTATCTGCCTTGAGAGGCGCTGATTTCACTCCACAAGTTGATGGCTTGACTGTCAGCCGAATCATGCTCATCAATGTCAATCAACCCCCCCCAAAGTTCGGGGTGCTCTTCCGCAAGCACACGGCTCAGCCCGCAGACAGGGGTCTGTGCGAGCCCTGCAGTAGAACTTAGCGGAGCGTTTACCGGCTGAGATCCCTGCGTAACTATCCAAATTTTCGGTACCGTCTGCCAGGTTTGGGAATGTAATGACTGAACAAGGTTCAGAAGAGTCCCGCACCCCAGGAGCTGTGCAGCTTCCAGGTCTCGCATCCTCAGTTCAGGACCAGCCGGCAAGCCGAGATTCCATAGGTGTACGATTGAGTGGAATGTTGATCCTTCCCTGCCTCCAAGGACTTTGAGCAGTTGAGAAAAATCTTCGTCTCTTTTCGGATTTAGCAGGTACCGGTCTTCACCATCAGAAGAGAATGAGTCACTTGGGAATACCAAAATGGGGTGCTGCCCCTTTGAGCGCAATAGACGGGCGAGCGCTTCGCCACACCCCACCCGATCTGAAAAGATAATCCAAGGAACGGACTTGCCGTTGGGTTGTGGAATCTGTCCTGGAAGGGATACAGGCTCCCAACTCATTTCGTAGAGCCAATCCAACCAAGGACTCTGGTCCGGGGTACTTGAGCCCAATCGTTTTTGCTGCAGGCCAATCATTTCGCCGATCAGAGTTCCCTCTTCATCACACATCCGAATATCTTGAATCAACGCATCTTCATTGCCAGTTGATCGATTCTGAACATGAACCCAGAGCAGGGTTGACGAAGTCTCATTCATCCGGACGTTCTCGATTAGATGGGGAATGAAAATGGATGAACCGTCTGGTGTGGGACTCCTTCTGGAGGCTAATGTCGCTGCCAGCTGGAAGCATGAATCCAAGGCTTCCATTTTGAGTTGCCTCTTCGATCTGTCCAGTTCGGGAGCAATTTGAATCTGCCCCAATATCTGTTGGTCTCCCCACCATATTTTGGTCAGGTTCTGAAGAGGCTCACGGATCTCTACGCCAATTTTCCGCAGCCCCTCATAGAATTCCGTCGTTTCGAAAGCCACTTTACAACGGTGGATTGCAGCGGCGATGTCGAAGTTAGTGTTCTGTTGACTTCCTATTCTGATTTCCCCTGAAACATGACATCTCCAACTTTGCTCTCCTCGACTATCCAGCCGAATTGAAAAGCGATTCTTCGGGGCGGGGAGCGCGGTCAATTGAATCGGAGTCCCCATCCTGTTTTCGAGCAAATCCAAAGGATGTTCGAATGCTATTGCGTTCAGAGAAAAATTCGACCTCTGCGTGATGGCCAATCCGGCAGCTCCAGCCAATTCCAAGAAAGCGGAGGCTGCCAGCACTGGCACCCCTCCCAAGCGGTGAGCGTAAAGAGCAGGCAGAATACGCTCACTAAGTTCAAGTTCCCATACGGAGGCGCTCGGGAAGGCCGCCAAAGAAACAGGCTCTCCCAGTAACGCATGCGACTTGCCTTCACGGAGTCCTAATCGAGGTCGAGTCGTGGAAAGACTTGCCGTGCTCCTCGGGGGCATCTCCAGCCAGAATTGTTCGCGCTGCCAAGGATAGGAAGGCAATGGAACGGTACGGGCGTCGGGAGGAAGAACGCAAGACCACTTGACCGGGTATCCCAAAGTATACAATCGCCCGAGGGAGGAAATCATTCTCGCCGGCTCATCTTCGCCTCGCACGAGTGAGGGAATCGTAACTGCTTCGAGACCCGCATGATCAATACCTTGTTGGACCGCCGGCAGCAGAATAGGGTGTGGACTCATTTCTATGAAGACATTGTGATCGTCCGCCAACAGCTTCTGTGTCATCTGGGAAAACAAAACAGGTTTAATGAGGTTATTCACCCAGTAATTGGGATCGCATGTACTCCCATTGATGACTGTCGCTTGAACCGTTGAGTAAATTGGGACCTCAGCCCGTTGTGGCGAGATATTCGCAAACTCTTTAAACATATCCTCTTTGATCGACTCCATTTGCGGGCTGTGAGACGCCGTGTCAATTTTGATCAAACGGCAAAAGACGTCTTGTGCCTCAAGTAGAGCAAGGACTTTATTCAAAGCGACGGGATCCCCCGACAACCCGAGGGAGCGGGGACTGTTGTAAACTCCAATCGACAACTTATCTTCCAATCCACGAATTGCAATCTCAGCCTCATCCGGGGTTAATTCGACCGCCGCCATTGCCCCCTTGCCACTCAGGCGGCGGAGCAGGCGACCACGGCGACAGACAATTTGCATAACGTCTGAAAGGGTTAATGCGCCGGCAACATGAGCGGCACCCATCTCGCCAACGCTGTGACCAATCACTGCATCGGGTTCGACCCCCCAGTGGCGCCAGAGTGCCGCAAGTCCAATCTCAATGGAGAGCAGCGTCGGCTGGATGACATCAATATCCCGCAACCGGTAATTATGAGAGTCTTCTTCAGCCAGTAGTTGCTCCATAAGAGACCAGTCGACATGCCGCTTCATGGCCTCCTCGCAACTTTCCAGCGCTTGTCTAAAAACAGGCTCCTGTGCCATTAATTGGCGACCCATTCCAAACCATTGGGATCCTTGCCCGGGAAAAACAAACACAATCTTCAGTGGACGGTCTGAATTCGCTTTCCCGACAGACATCCCCAATCGGGACTCACCTAATCGGAAGGCATCGATCTGTTCAATCAAGTCGTGATGCGTGCGACCGGTAAGTGCCAAACGATAATCATGATGCGTGCGACGCAGGCTGGAGGTATAGCAAATGTCGGCAAGAGTGGAAGAATTAGACTTGGAGTTGTCTACCAAGAGCTCGCGGTAGGATTGTGCCAGCTCGCATAGAGCTTTGTCCGTTCTAGCCGATATAGGAAGCATATAGACGGAAGTAGCTTCTGTTCCTTCCCCACCAGGAGCTACTCGACGCTTGGTTTCTGGCGCCTCTTGCAAGACCAAATGGGCATTAGTCCCAGAAATGCCAAATGCACTAAGCCCCGCATATCGATCACCTACTTCTTCCTCCCAAGGAATCAGCTTTACGGGGATTTCCGCCGGAATGTCGTCCAGCGTGATGAGCGGATTGAGCTTTTTGAAATGAAGGTGTGGCACAATCTCCTTGTGCTGCAGCGACAGGACCACCTTAATCAAACCGGTCACGCCGGCTGCGGCTTCCAGATGCCCAAGATTAGTTTTCACCGAGCCAATATAAAGCGGTCGAGTGGGAAGGCGCCCTTCGCGATAGACTTCCCCCAAGGCTCTCGCTTCAATGGGATCTCCAAGGGGAGTACCGGTGCCATGGGCCTCCACATAGCTTACTTGTGAAGGCCGGATTCCGGCATTGCTGAGAGCATCCCGAATGACACGGACTTGGGAGGGACCGTTGGGAGCCGTCAATCCATTGCTTTGACCATCCTGGTTCACGGCCGATCCTCGAATCACGGCCAACACGGGATCGCCATCCCCGAGGGCCGCCGATAGACGTTTGAGTACTACAACCCCGCAACCCTCACCGCGCGCATACCCATCCGCGGAAGCATCGAAGGTTTTGCACCGGCCATCTGCGGAAAGGGCTCCTACCTTGCAAAAGTAGATGGTATTTTCAGGAGATAGGATCAGGCTGACGCCTCCCGCCAAGGCGAGGTCGCATTCTCCCGCTCGCAAGCTCTGGCAAGCCAGATGAACCGCTACCAAGGAAGAGGAACAAGCGGTGTCTAGCGTAATGCTGGGTCCCTGAGTTCCGAGAAAATACGAAAGCCGGCCTGCCAAGACGCTGGCAGCTGTACCGGTAAAGCAAAAGCTATCGATGCGTGTTCGGTCACCGGAATAGAGATGCAGTTGAGAATATTCATCAAAGCACACGCCCATGAAGACCCCGGTACGACTGCCAGATAACTTTTCATGGCATTGTCCCGCCCGTTCCAATGCCTCCCAGCTCGTTTCCAGAAGGATTCTCTGTTGCGGATCCATACTGAGAGCTTCTCGTGGAGAGATCCCAAAGAATTCGGCATCAAATCGGTCGACCTCTTCGAGGTACCCCCCTTGACGTACGTACAGCTTTCCAGGAGCGTTCCGATCTAAATCATAGACGTCGTCCCAATTTCCCCGAGTTCGCGGATATTCCCGGATGGCGTCTACGCCATTACAAAGCAGTCTCCAGAAAGAGTCCGGGCCTGTAACCCCTCCAGGGGCACGACAACCGATTCCAATGACCGCAATCGGTTCTCGTTTCTGTTCTTCCAAGTTATTCAGCTTTCGCTGTAGCTTATCCAGAGCAAGTAACGAGCGCTTGAGGGGTGTGAGATTTTCCTCTACATTCGATATCTGGCTCATCTCAGGAGTTTTCCTCCAGCTCACTCAGCCTCTGCTCCAGCAGATCCGCGGCTTCCATGTCTGATATCTCAGCTAATCGCATTCTCATTTGAGCCTCTTTTTGATCATCGCCTGAAACAGAGGGCGCTGGGTAGCTGAGAGGTCTGCCACGGAGTTCTCCCATTATAAAAGATGCCATCTCACTCACTGACGGATAGTCAAAAACCAACGATGCCGGAAGTGCCAGTGATAGATCCTGTGCCAGTCTCTGGCTAAGCTGAACTGACATCAACGACTTAAATCCCTGCGTACGTAATGGCGTTTTCGCATTCACAGCGGATGCAGGAACGCACATCATCTCTGACACGCGGGTGCGAAGATGAGATTCTAATAACGTCCGCTTGTCTTTTTCTGTTGCCGAGCCTAGGGAAGCCAAAATAGGCTTAGGCTGCATACCCTCGGCCGAATTCTGAGTAGAACCAGAATAAGGTCCACGGGCAATCCCGAGAGCATCGACCTCGGCAACGACATCCTTCAGGAAACGGGCGGCACCAATGCCGTTGATCAGGCGGTGGTCAAAGGTTAATGTCAAATTCAGGTCTGGCTTTTGTCCTTGATGAGTTTCAGGATGAGGCGAACCCACAAAGAGGATTCCGATCGCCGGAGCCACGAGAACTGGAATCGCCTGGGTAATTCCACTGTCTGCGAGATACGTAAAGATAAATTGTGTCGACGCATCCGACTGGTCGCCACCTTTCAAGGCCTGGGCGATCTGTTCTTGGAGAGATCTTGCCAATTCCGTGATGGATAGGGTATCTGCGTCGCGAACCACAGCAGTGATCAGAGCGTCGTTTAAGGAATGAACAGCAATTCCAAGATTCGTGTGCTTGTATTCACGAACAGTTTCCTGATCGGTGAGCACAGAACGAAAACTGGGATGGCGTTGAATCGAGCGAATGACGCAATAGGCGAGGATCTCGAACTTCGTGAGCGGCGATTGCGGATAGGTTTGTTGCAGAAAAGACTCGACCCGACCGATCAGGTCCCCCGGAAGAACGCAGGTGATCGTTCCGGGAATGACTAATTCGGCGCTCCTCCTGAGCCGATAACCGAGGGCCCGTTGTTGGGCAGGTAGGCGATGTTCGGTGAAAATGCCTTCCGCCGTTTGTCGGTTTTCCGTCAAGTAACGATCTACATCAGACGGCATTAATTTACCGGTTGGCGCAGGAATTCGAAGCATCTCTTCCTCACTCATTCCGAGCGAGCGACAATGAGCACGCGTGCGCGGAGGAATGATTGCATTGCCATTTCGAATATCGTTTTTTTTCTCGCGGGAGGGAATCCGTGGCTCCACCTCAGGAGGGAATGGTTCTCCCTCATGCTCCGGCGTGTCGTCGGTCGATATCCGAGCCACTGCGGCCCCGATAGCAACAACATCGCCTTCCTTAACAAGCCATTCTTGCAGGCGCCCATGATGGGCTGACTCCACGGCGAGCGTGGCCTTATCTGTTTCCATCTCAAATAGGGGTTCGTCCTTGGCAACAGGATCTCCGGGTTCCTTGAGGAGTTTCGTAATTAAAGCCTCCCGCAACCCTTCTCCTATTTGGGGAACGATGGCATCCGCAATGAGCATCTTTCTCACTCCATAACGTTGTGTATTGCCGTCACCACTCGATGCATATCTGGCAATGCGGCATATTCCAAGGCAGGACAAAACGGGATGTAGACATCCAGTCTAGCTACCAACTGCGGCGAGGAGAGCAACAGTTGAAATCGTTCCGGTTGAGCGGTCATTTCGGTGATGATTGCCTGGCCAAATCCACATGTACGATTATCCTCGTGGACGACCACCAATCTGCCGGTTTTTCGCAAGGAAAGCTCGATCGTTTCCCAATCACAGGGAACCAATGTTCTGAGATCGATCACTTCAACGGAGACACCTTCTTCTGCCATCGCTTCGGCAGCTTGGTAAACCAAATCCATGCACGACCCCCAAGAGACCAAGGTGACATCCGAACCTACCCGGCGAACTACAGCCTTGCCAAAAGGGAAAGCCTCAAACTGATTTGTCTTAACACGAGCCCTAAAAAGGTGTTTCGGGATTAGGATTAGTGAAGGATCCTCATCCTGAAATGCTGCCCAAAAAAGTCCAACCGCGTCAGCCGGCGTACTGGGGATTGCGATACGCAGGCCTGGAGTGTGAGCCCACCAGCCATCATTGCTCTGGCTGTGCCACATCCCCCCGGCTGGAAGATAGGCACCATAAGGGGCATAAATGACTAATGGACATTTCCATTGGCCATTAGACCTCCAGCGCATCGTAGTCACTTGGGAGACTAGCTGATTAAAGCCTGTTGTCATAAAGTCAATGAATTGGACCTCCAGGACTGGGCGAAACCCAGTGGCTGCCAATCCGGCACCGAGACCGATGATGGTGGCTTCAGCTAACGGGGAATTGATGACTCGGCCTGGGAAACTGCTGCTAAGTCCAGCTGTAAGGCGAAATACACCACCCTTGGGGTCTTCGATATCCTCCCCAAAAATTAGCATATTCGGGAACCGCTCGAGGGCTGAGTGAAAGGTCTTGTTTATAGCGGCGACCATTGTCAAACCACTGGAGTCCGCAGCGCCGCCAATACAATCTCGTGGCCCGAAGGGTATTTCGCCATGCATCGATTGGGGCCCAAAGAGATTTTCCATAACCCTACCCGGATCAGGAAGAGGCTCCTTTTCAACCTCAGAATAGGCTGTTTCGACTGATTCTCTCGTTTCTTCCAGAATTCGATCCCGCTGACGCTCTGTGAGCTCTCCGCACTGAATCAGTCGAGAAGAATAGCTCTTAATCGGGTCTGAGGTATTCATCGCATCGATCTCTTCGCTAGACCGATAGACTCGTTGATCATCAGAGGAAGTATGTGAACAGAGACGGTCCAGTTCACACCAAAGGAGAATGGGCCCATTTCCCGACCGCACTCGCTCAATAATTTGCCCCCCGACTGTATGGACCTCATGAGGATCACGTGCGTTAATGAGAACCAGGCGGGACCTATCGAAGATTTCGAGCCGGAATGGCAACATTCGCTTGGTCGGGGTACTGATGCCATATCCGTTGTCTTCGATGACAAAGACAACGGGTAACTGCTCCTGAATAGCAAATGTATAGGCCTCAAAGAACTCTCCCTGACGAACCGAGGCATCTCCTATACAACAAACTACGATAGAGTTTCGTTTTAGTTGGCTATTCTCAAGGACTCCCTCTTCGTTCAGTCTGAATCCCCACGCACATCCAACTGCGGGAAGACAGTGTGAACCTGCTGGAGATACAGCCGAGAAGATGTTCAACTCCCGGGAGGAATAGTGGGCCGGCAAGTTTCGGCCACCTGAGCTCGAATCAGTCCTTGCAAAATAGTCACGGGCCAATTGGCTTACCGATAAGCCTTTGGCAATCATCAAAGACCGGTCCCGATAATGCGAGAAAATATAGTCGTCAGGGTGAAGATGGAAGGCCAGAGCTGCTAAGGCTTCATGCCCGGTAGCGGAAACCTGGAACCATCCCCTTCCTTGGCGAAGTAAAATGCCTTCGCGTTGGTCCACTTCGCGAGACGTAATCATGACTCGCAATAATTCAAGAGCAATTTGCTTCGTTTGAGTCTCCATACTTCCCAATGTTTGTCAAGAATGCATTCAATTGCTATTTTGGATATAAGTGTTTAGGAAGAAAGGAGATCTGTTTTTATGGATTCGCCTTCCTCATTTCGATCATCTCAAACAAATTGATCGGCTTTTTGCTCTGATTCCTTACAAATGCAAATTGAAGTTAAAACTATCTGTTTCCCAATCAAAACTGCGACACTCCACCCCCGAGGCATTGATTCGATTGGGCAAATTCGATTCCTCAGTTTGAGAGGGGATTAGCTTTAGGTACGAGATTAACGAAACAAGATCACTCAAATCAAACTTAGGACATGCAACGAAGGGATCTTCTTCATGGTCAAAATGGATTTCCACACCAACTCTTGCCAAATCAAATAATAAGGGGGAATTCAGTTCGGCATGATACCACATGTTTACCAAAGAAACTCCTTTGCATACTAGATGGTTGCAACCACCCTTCCAAAATCCACCTAGCTTTGGCTAACTTCCTGCTACGAAAAAACATCCAAACAATCTACTTATATCAGGAACCTTGACGGCAGTAACCCATGAATTTCATTGGAGAAAAATATTCCCTTTAGTGGCATTTAAATACCCATTTATAACCAAGTCCTGGGGAAGAACTGTATCTCCCCAATGTTCATCTCTGTTTGCCTATACTCTTCGTTGATCATCCACCATATGTATGGCTTTAAGTTAAGAATCAAGATACCGCAACATCCATGGATCAAATGGACCTTTGCCTTTTGTGGTAATCACGTCAGAGTTAATGAAGGCTGTTGCGAATCGCCTGAGAACATTTTTCACAATTGGAGATGGGTTTAAACGGTGGCAAGTCGAAGCAGGATGGAATAGTGGTTTGATTCCGAATTCTTAACTTATGCACAGGGGTAAATAATCTCAAAGGGAATCTCTTGGCTTGGAATTAGCGCATTGGTATTCAGTGCTCGTCTAGACAATTTGAGGCTTCAATGCCAACATGGGGAGCGGGGCATTTTCAAATTTTGATTGAAGGTAAGAAGTTGGGGACCTCCCGAAATCATATCCAATGAAATTAAACCCACCTTCCTCCTGCAGGCTTTTTTTGGCAGCCTGGAAGTCAACGAGTAAGCGCTGCCTTTGGGTATTCCTGTTTGCTCGGCTGTGTGCATCTTCCCTACTCGCCGCGGATATCCAGCTTTCATGGAATCCCAATACCGAATCTGACTTGGCAGGTTACAAGGTATATTACGGGAGTTCGCCTCGTCGCTACACACATTTGGCAGGAGTAGCAGACCGCCCTAATTTCATAGTCTCCGGCCTGGTTGCAGGGACTTATTTCTTTGCTGTGACCGCCTATGACTTCTCCGGAAACGAAGGTGGCTTCTCGAATGAGGTCTCCTTGACGGTGAGCGACCAAACTTGGATTCTTCCTTCAAGCGCTCATTTCCCGGGGTATGGTGGGGCGTTCTATATCACAGACTTAACCATTGCGAATCCTGGGAATTCAGACAGCACGGTCACCCTAAAGTTCCTCGGAAACAATGTGGATGGGAGTTCTGGACCAGAGAAAACTTACTCAATATTGAGTAAGCAAAGTGTCACCTTTGACGATCTACTTTCCTCAGTCTTTGGCGTGGCGTCGGGTTGGGGGGCGGTTCAGATAAAGTCGGCATCTCCTGACCTTGCCATCCTATCTCAAACCTATACAGCCGGCCGGGGAGGGACTTTTGGTCAAAGTGTCCCCGCCTTACGGACAGCCAATCGCATTGCCGCCGGGAAATTAGCTGCGATTTCCGGGATCAGGGAAGACCCGGCGTTTCGTACCAACTTGATCTTGGCAAATGCGACGAACGGATCGCTGGGTGTGGACGTTTCTTTAATCTCTGAGAACGGCGTCCTGCTTGGGTATCATCGTTATAACCTTTTCCCACTCGGGATGACCCAGGTCCGGGTAGTCCCTTCGCTCGGAGTCAGTGGGGAGGTTCGTGGGGCCTATCTTTTGCTTTCGACCTCCACAGCCGACGGAGACTTTGCGGCATATGCATCCGCTATAGACAATCTCACCAATGATCCGCGTACCTTATTATCCGCGATCATCGAAGGGGATGGTATTCCATCGACATGGATCCTTCCGTCAGCCGCGCATGCAGGAGGAATAGCGGGGGCATTCTTCACTACGGATGTTGCGATTTCCAATGTAGGAAACAGCCTAGCCCAATCGAGCTTGAAATTTTTGGGGAATAACCGTGATGGAAGAACAGGAACAGAGGTCGGGATTCAATTAGGAGGAGGGAAAGCGATCACTTATTATGATGTTCTTTCCAGTGTATTCGGACTAAACTCAAACAACGATTTCGGTGCCGTCCTCCTCAAATCTTCCAGTTCCGCTTTCAGTATCGTGACTCAAACCTCGACGCCCGCAGAGGGCGGGGGAACTTTTGGATTGAGCGTTCCGGCTATTTCTGCGTCACAGTTGATTGGCTCGGGAGTTTCACGTTCCATCCCTGGGATCAGGGAGGACACCAGCTTCCGCACTAACCTGGTCCTGTGTAATGGCGCTGAAATTCCTATAGATATCGATGTGGCCATTATATCGGATTCAGGGAGTGAATTGGCGCGAGGGAGTTTTTCGCTGTATCCGTTGGGGATGACCCAAACCCGCGTGGTGCTCGACCTTGGTTTGAATGGCAACCTGCGTCATGCCCGACTCGAACTATCGACGCCTACTCCTGGCGGAGCATTCACAGCATATGCAACTGTCATTGACAATGTAACAAATGACCCGCGAACACTCTTGCCGTGGTGAGCCCATTACAATGAATCTCACCTCGGCAATTCGGCCGCGCGAGATCATGGCCCAATTCGCAGTCCTGTGGGATTAGCTGGTGGGGTCGTGTCTGCAGTTCCAGATGAAACAAACTCATAAGCTCCAATGTCAAATACAGACCCCTGAGGTCGTGGTGTTCCAATGAAATCAGTTGTTAATACGGTGTTTACAGCTGACGTTCCCTGATCCTTTGCCGCACTGCCGGAAGCGATACTCCAATCAGCTCCGGCAGCATTGGTGAACAGCGGATTTCCGGTCCTTGAGTTGGTTACGGTAAGGTTGGCAACTCCAGAAGGGACCGTCGTCGAGCCGCCAGAGTTGTAGTAGAGGTCGTAGTCTGAGGTGACGACAAAGGTGTTGCCGTTCTCGGTTGCAAAAAAAGCCTGATTATTAACATAGTAAATGTTGTTCTTGAATTGGACAGTCCCGCCACCCGTGCCTGAACTTGAATAGTAGATTACCGGCATATTGGGGGCTGTAAGGTAAAAGGTGTTATTGAAGATTCTGCCGTTGCCAGCTCCGGAAGCCCAAAAGATCGACCCGTGATTCGTTACAGTCCCACCACTGAAGATGTTATTGTAAATGTCCACGTGGTCAATGTAGGTAGTGCCGTCCCCTACATAGATCCAGTCTCCGCAGTTGCCTCCATGAAAATAGTTGTCATGAAGCTGGATCCTGTCAGTATTGCCATTGGTAAAATCAGAAGACTTGCTTAAGAAGACAGTTCCCCCGTAGCCTTCCGAGCTGACGGGATTAGAAAACTCATTCCATCCTATCTCCAAATCCTGGACGGGCATGCCAGCCCCTCCCGGCTGGGACTTGGCATAGATGTTATGCTTGTACTTGTCGTGACCAGAATTGTTCCAATAGTTTCCAAGAATCTTGGTTTGTTGGCAGTCACTGACCCAAATGACTCCCGACCAAGCATTAGCTGTCAGACCTTCGAACCAACTTCCTATCATGCGATTGCCAGTACCGTCGGGGCCGTAAGCCGTATAACCATTGAGAAACTTTAGCTTGCTATAGGTGTAGTAGTTAGCTGTCGTACCTTCCGGATAATTGAACCCACGGGTCGCATTAGTGCCGTCAAATGTCGGTATCTCACCCGGATAAGCGGAAACAGCATAAGGCTGAGAGGCGGTCCCATTGCTGTAAGTCGAGGAGCGGATGTGAACAAACATCTGCTGATCGTCAAGCTGAGTATAAGTGCCCCCTCTCACATAGATACAATCACCTGGGCGGAGAGCACTGTTATTGCTGGGTGATGACTTCAGGGCGTTTCTCCATGGCCCATTGTTTGAGCCTTGGTTTGTCGATCGGGTTCCGTTGTAAGAATCATTCCCATCTGTAATTGAAATAAAATAGATATTCCCGGCCCTCACTGTAAATGGAAGTGTCTTGGAAGTAACTCCTCCCACTGTAACTGAGATGGTTCCAGCCCCTGCAGTGCATGAGCTGTTGAGCCAAAACGTAATCCTTTGTAACGCCCTTGGAATGCCAAGTGAAGACCCGCTTACACCCCATTCAGCATAATCAGAATCATTGGTTAAGGAGGCTCCATTGACCGTCACGAAGCTCCCACTGCGAACCGAGCCGAAATTCCTTCCCCAGATTGTGACTGCAGCACCCTTCGTTGCAGAACCTTCCCAGCCTGTGTTGGGGCCGCTGATGAGATCTGAAAAGAACAAGACTGGAGCAGCCGCGTACGCAGCACTGGACATCTTTAATAGGAAGATGAGTAAAAATGAACTCAGTCGCAACCAAACTCTATTCATCGCAAGCCTCGCTATGAAATTGCAAAATATTGCAGATAGGCCCCACTTGACTCTCTTAAAGCTAAAGCATTTTCCTTACCAGAAGAATTGAGTCTGCTTCCAATTTTTGGCCGATGCCCGTAAGGGCATGTCATCAGAACAAGGGTATCTTATCCAGAATCATTGGAATAGGCAACTTCTACGCTCCCGAAACCATAGAAAGTACGGAGAGGGTCACACGATTACGATTTCAGTCCAAATTTTGTAACTGCTACATCGAGCATAAACATTGAATGGTCCCGCGTTACCTCTAGCCTTTTAGGAGGCGCTGGTAGACATCGCTAAGGTCGGTGGCAATACGATCCCAGTCAAATGCCCTCTCTGAAAACTCGTATGCATGCCTCCCCATCGCAATATGATCTCTTTCCAAAAGATCTTCAATCGCTCCTCGCAACGAAATAGAATCTCTCGGGGGAACTAGAATTCCTGTCTGGTCATTTACAACTTCCGCGATTCCCCCGATTCTTGTACTAATGACCGGTCTGGAAAAGGCATAAGCCAATGGAATGACACCAGAGGTTGTGATTTCTGTATAGGGTAAGACCACAAAGTCGCAGGAATTAAAATACAACTGCAAGTCCTCATCGGGGATCCATTTTCCAATGACACGCAGATTCGGAATCTCCTCCTGCCACTGGAGAAGTTGTTGATAAACATCCTTTTCCAGAATCGTCCCAGCCACAATCACGACCGTATCCTTAAGACCGCGGATAGCATCTACCAAGTATTCGTACCCTCTATTCTTTCGGATGAAGCCGAAACAGAGGATTACACGTTTGCCAGTAGGAATGTCGAGAGCCTTTCTCGCTTCAGACTTAGAGACTTGATTGGGATAAGATCCATTAAACGTACCATGCGGGATAACAAAACTCGTTTTTACTATGTCCGTAGCATATAAGTTATGAACTCTCTCAATATCCTCCTTGCTATGGAAGACAACACAATCTGCATGCTCGAAAAACCACTTCGATTGTAGTAGATCATTTTTCTTTCGAGCGTGGGGGATAATATTGTGCATCTCCCAAAGAATCTTAATTCCCAACAAGCGGCAAAAATGGACGAAGCTTTTCATGACAAAATTGAAAGGGAAGATGTAGAGCCAATGGACATGAATAATCTGACAACCCCGCACCCTGGCTATGACCATCTTGACTAGATTCATCAGAGAGGAGTAATGGAAAGGCTTTAGCAGGACTACCTGAAGATCTTTCTTTTCGAGGCTTGTCTTTAGCAGTTTGATGTACTGGTGGTTCTTAGGAATCATCAATAGGCGAAGTCCCACAGAATCCTCTTTTCAGAATTACTTGCCAAGTCAGAGGCGGCTTAAGCGTTCTTTGATGCGCAAGAACGGCCTTTCGACAAAATAGTATGAACCAATTGCCACGATGAACGTCAGAAACAAATTGAGCGGGAATAATGCGTGCATTGAAGATGAGTGCCTATTAAGAAACGGTTGTTGCCAGAGATAAAGTGAATAACTCAAAACTCCAACGAACGCCAAGGGTCTGGAATTTAAGATCTTCCCGATTGGGCCATCTGGAAAGCGAACGTATCGATCGATGCAAATGGCGACAGCGATGTTCATGATAGACATACCCGCAAAAAAGAAAACTCTAGGGCGGTCCTGTATGGCAATCGTTCCAATCAGGATCAGGGGAATGATGAGGAAAACAGTTGATGATAGAAAATCCAAATACCACTTCTGGGTTCCCAACCAATTGTGAATTCCTGCCATAAAACATCCAATAGCCAGAGAGTCAGCAACGGTTTGAAACTGTTGCCCCAAACCGACCCCTCCATGTTCGGGTAGAAAATAGTAACTCCCAAAACGAATGAGTGGGGCCAAGAGGACCACGGCGAACGCAATCTTAATTCCACGCTGTGGTCTGGCGATGAGCAGGGCAGCCGGCCATAGTAGATAAAATTGTTCTTCAACAGAGAGCGACCAGATATGGGCGAGATACCAGGAATGGGGATGATGATAATTCATCGTGTAGGTGAAAGCATGCAGTATGTCTCCCGGAAGCAACACAATGAGCCGGGAAAGGTTTAGCATCGTCATCACGATGGCGAAAAAATAGAATGCCGGGAAGATGCGGAAGACCCTCCGCAGATAAAAATCTTTTATTGAAATTCGGCCTGTAGCTACAAACTCCTTAAGGAGGAGTGTGGTAATCAGAAAGCCGGATATCACGAAAAAAACCCGGACACCAAAAAGACCAAGTCTTTCCAACCATTCCAACTTGAAGAAATGGCGGGTACCACTCATATGGGCTATGAGAACAAAGGAAATGGAAATAGCTCTAAGCCCGTCTAAGGAAGGGATTTTCTTTGGTAACCTTGGAGCGAAATGGTTGAGAGGAAGATCATCTCCAAGAAAATCATTTAGAAGGCCTTCCCGAACTCGACCTTGGTTTCGGGAATTCTCATTTTTCATCGGTCGGACAGATTCATCAAATTCATCAGAATGAGAACAAGTACCCTTACTCAACTACCGCAAAGTCGAGCGCGGGATGATTTCTCATCGCAGCCAGTAAGGCATTTTCCATCTAGATCAAGGTTCAACCAAATGCGTCTCAAACGCCTGGATGATTCCGTCACCTAGAGGAGTTGCTTCAACTCCTCCACAACGTAGGAAATCTGAATTTCATCCAAATTATTAAAGAACGGAAGGGCAATGGTCCGTTCCGCAACGGACTCCGTAATCGGGAAATCGCCTGCCTTGTACCCGAACATTTGTTGATAAAAAGGCTGCAGATGGATTGGCGTGAAATAGTTATTGCAGCCAATTCCCTTGGCGCGCAGGCCTTCCAGGATCCGATCCCGATCCGTACGACGATACTGGTCAGCAAGCTTGATTACATAGACAAACCAGCTGACTTCAACTCCCTCCTCCAAGCATGGAACCGTGACCTCTTCGATCCCAGCAAGCTTGGCGGCGTACAAATCCGCGACCCGAGCCCTCTTCGAGAGGATCTCGTCAAGTCTCTCCAACTGGGCAATTCCCAACGCGCAGTTGATGTCGCTAAGCCGGTAGTTATAGCCAAGGCGCTCGTGGGCAAGCCAGCCACCTCCCTCGCCACGGCCCTGATTTCGCATGCTCCGGCAAAGAGCAGCGAGCATGGGATCATCTGTGACGATCATGCCTCCTTCTCCTGTCGTCATTTGCTTGTTGGGATAAAATGCAAAAACTGCCAAAGTTCCAAAAGTTCCGGCCAATTTTCCGCGGTAGACTGCTCCCAAAGCTTCACAGGCGTCCTCAATAATTGGCACTCTGTGCTTTGAGGACAACTTGAGGACGCGCTCCATTTGGCATGGTCGTCCAAAAACATGGACCGGCAAGATCCCCTTAACCTTTTTTCCAAAACGCTCTTCAGATTCAAACGCCGCCTCAACCTGGGTCGGATCCAGATTGAAGGTGACAGGGTCGATGTCCACAAATACAGGACGTACCCTTTCAAAAAGCAGGCAGTTGGAGGAGGCCACAAAACTGAATGGAGTCGTAATAACTGAATCCCCTTCTCCGAGTTCGAGTGCCCTGACCGCCAAATGAAGCCCGCTGGTCCCGCTATTGACTGCAATGGCATGTTTGACACCCAAGCGTTTTGCAAATTCGTCTTCAAATTTTGGAAGCAGCGGGCCAAGGCTCAAGTGTGGGGTATTCAGAACGGCCAGCACGTATTCTCGTTCGCGACTTGTGATGTCAGGGTTTGACAATGGAATTTGCATGGAGTTCCTTTGTGAGCAGGTGCCAATCTCAACGAGCCAGGCTCAATTGAACCCAAAGTCCCGCTGATGTAAGGATAGCTTGAACGGCATAGCAGACTAAAACTGTCTTTCGTACCGTCAATCCCTTATCGACCAATTGATCGTAAATATGACTCCGGTCCCCAAGATAGACCGGTGCCCCTTTTCTTAGGCGGCGGATGATCGCGACGGCTGTGTCCAATACCGGGAGACCAATAATGAGAATAGGTCCGATTAAACCAAGAACGTGATAGGAGCCATTCGAAGCGAGAATCCCAAAGATCGCGATTACGAATCCCAAAAAAGCACTCCCATTATTGCCCATGAAAACTCGAGCCGGATTAAAGTTAAAGAATAAGAAACCCACCAGCGCTCCCAAAGGGATCAACGGTAGCACCGGATGAATTGTGGAGGATTGAAGTGCAAAAGTTATGGAAAATGCCACAAGTGAGAGTGACATGGCTCCACCTGCCAGCCCATCCAAGCCATCCAGCATGTTTACCGAGTTGATCGCACCCAAAACATAAAAGATTGTCATCAGAAAATTAATCCATTCATGAGAAAAAATATTCAAGGATACTCCCCAAGAAACAGCCACCAATCCCGCAATGGATTGGCCGGCGACTCGGACAAGAGGATTCAAGTCCCGGAGATCGTCCCAAACTCCCAGGCCGACTACCATCAACCCTCCGCAAAGTATTCCCTTCAGGATATTGTTCTCTCCCCCCTGATAATACATATACGAGATCCAACTAACAGCAGAGGCAACAAAAATCCCGGTTCCCCCCAGATTGGGGACCGGTTGACGATGAACCTTTAGTAAGTCTTCTCCAGGATGGTCATGGACGCCAAGCCAACGACAAAACCTGATGGACAGGGGAATCAGAATAAAGGAAAGGCCCAAAGATAAGAACGGAAGCAGTCCAATCATCAATTTGTTCCCAATCCACCGTTTGATTCTTTTCGTAAACCCTTCTTCCAACGGTTAAGCCGCACCAGTCCTACCAATGATCCGAATCCATAGCTAAAGTGAAGCGTTGCGAATACCAAGGGGAGGAGGAGAATCATGCTCAGGGTCCAACTGGTTGCAATGCGAAATGAGAAATAACTGCTTGCAAACAAGTAACTAAGCAGAATAAGCACAAACCCCGCGATGCCCCAACGGCTTCCCAAAGAAAGGATGAGCATCGTCAGCAAGCTTAGAATAAAAACAAGCGGAACGAAATGACGCCAAGATAAAGATCCTCTATTAAGAGAAAAAGTAAAGATGTTCCAAAGCCCGTTCTTGAAATTGTGCCGCCAAAGACCGCGAAGAGTCGATTGGTTATAGTAAAAGGACTTGATTTCCGGGTTGAGAAAAATCCTTCCCCCGGCTTGGATAATCCGGGAATTGAATTCTATGTCTTGATTTCTCTCCAACTTCTCATTGAAATATCCAATTTCCTCGAAAAGACTGCGCCTGAAGGCCCCAAAAGGAACTGTATCCACATATTGTGCCTTGCTCTCGGTGCGAAACTTTGAATTACCAACTCCAAAAGGGTGTGACGTTGCAAGAGCAATTGCCTTGGCGATCGGCGTCTCATTCCCCGGCAATGTTTGGATTGGACCGCCCACATTTTGGGCATCGAACCGCATCAAAGTTTCGACGCATTTTGCAACGTAATCCCGGTCGTAATACGTGTGGGCATCCATCCTAATAATGATTTCTCCGCTTGCCGCATGAATCCCCAAGTTTAGAGCAACTGGGACTATCTTCTTGGGGTTGTCCATGAGCCTGATAAACGGATACCGCTCACAGAATTTCTTGGCCACGAGACGAGTCTGATCGACCGAATGGCCATCCATTAGCAGAATCTCCATGCGATCGTGGGGATAGCTCTGATCTATCAAGGATTCCAGGCACTCGGCAATGCGACGCTCCTCGTTTCGAATGGGGATCACGACGGTGACGCCTGGCAGGATATTATTCATAGTCGCTGTATTTCTTTGCTCCAGCAATCCACAGCCACCCTTTTTGAAGTGTTCCTACAAAATCATAGGCTCCTTGCGCCTTTTTCTTAACTTCCTGGAGCGAGTCCTCCTCATAGACAATGAGTCTCTTAAGTTCAAAGGGATCTTGACTTGAGGAGTTCCTTCCTATGTTTGTAGTAAGAGCTGCTTGGTATCCCAAGGATTTGATCATCTCTATGTGTTCTCGGTTGTAGTCCAAGGTAGTCCCATGTGGAAAGCAAAAGACCTTAGGATCTAACCCGGTTCTTGCCTTAAAAAGTGCAGTACAATCCTTCAGTTCTTGAGTCGCTACATCTAAGCTCAACTCGGAGAGGGAGTGGGAATGTGTGTGTGTATGAGTGCCAAATTCCATCCCGCTTTCCATCATCTCTTTAACATTCTCCCAATTCATCGGAATCCAATTCTCCCGGTGGCGGCTAAAGTCTGACTTCCCCCCCTCGTCCAATGGAACCCAAGGAAAAAGCTCGTCTGACCCAATATACTTGGTTACCAAGAAAAAATTGGCTGGAACTCCATACTTTCTAAGGATTGGAAAAGCGAACAAATAGTTATCTCTAAAACCATCATCAAAGGTTATACAAATTTCATTTCCTGTGAGCTCACCGGCACTTCTTCTCCGCAAGAACTCCGTGACTGTAACCCCTTCATGTTTTTCGGCAATAAAGGCGATTTGCTTTTCAAATTCTTCAGGGTAAACATTCGCGTAGGGAATCTGCTTGTCGAAGAAAAGAGGGCAGACCCGATGATACACAAGGATGGGAATTTTCTTTGTTCTGGGAGGGACCAAACGGGAGAAGTTGGTTAACTGCCTTAACCCTATGTAAAGTTGATTCCGGAGAGAGCGTCGGAGTTTCGCATTCATTTTCCGCCCCTCTCTGCCTTCAACGAACCGGGAGTGTTCCGACTCCTACGATGAAGTTCTGTGTACAATTTCAAGTACTGTTCGCACATTCGTCTAGAAGAACAAAGTTCCGTCACCCGTGCCAGAGCATTCCGGGCCAGGGTTGAAGACAGGTTTCGGTTGTGCATAAGTTGAGTCAAAGCCGTGGAAATTGCCCTGGAATCTCCGGGAGGGATCAGCAATCCTTCCTGCGACGGACGGATTAATTGGGGGATCTCCCCGACCCCAGTCACGACTACAGCACGGGAAGAAGCCATCGCTTCGAGAAGAGCCATCGGCAGACCTTCATTTAATGAAGGCAATACAAAAAAATCCAACGTTCGGTAGACTTCAGGCATGTCTTGACGCGGTCCGACAAAAAGCACCTGAGAAGATATTTCGAGCTGTGCGACTTTCTTTTCAAGCTCATTTCGGAGAGGGCCATCGCCAACCAGGAGAAAGCGAGTGCCCGGCATTTCCTGGAGGACGCTCTTGGCGGCTTCGATAAGATGAATCAATCCCTTTTCTGGCGTCATTCTCGCAACTACACCCACTACAGACTCAAAAGGACCGATCTTAAACTCGGCTCTAAGGTTACTTCCCTCGGCGGCGAACCGGGACAGGTTAATACCATTGGAAATCATACTGACTTTTTTGGCAGGAACATGAATTCGAAGGAGTTCATCGACGATTTTGCTGGAGACTCCAACCACGTGGCTGAATCGGGGGAGAATGGTTTTGTCGATCAGATAATAAGCTTGCGTCTTAAGATCATTAGAAATCCAATTATGGCAAGTAGAGATGGATGGTTTTCCCATGAATCGGCTCACAGCCAGCCCATATAAATTCGACTTGTACCCGTGTGTATGCACAAGATCGATGCGTTCTGATCGCAGGTAGCGCCCCAATTGAACCAAGGTTCTCCAATCTGCCTGACCCCTACAATCAAATAGGTGTGTCTGGATCTCCCTCGCTTTGCCGAACTGAGTTAACTCGAGATGAGGGTTTCGCAGGTTATTAAAAACGCCGAGGGTACAATTGATCCCCAGCGTTTTAAGTTCGGATGCCAGCTCAAGCACAACATTTTCGGCACCGTAAAAACCGGCGCTGCTGATTAACTGGAGGACGTTCATGAATGATTTACTGGGATTCGTAGGCGCCGATGTCAAACCCTTTTCCGAGCGGTCGCCTCACTCCATCCACATCGCTTTTTACCCAGCGTTCGACCTCAGCTGTCCCTGAGTCGATCGCCGGGCTTGAAGGCAGCAGTCGATAATCCCTGCCGGGACGACGGAATTGAGGATCTCCTTGAACGGGATTTCTGACATCAACACGCTCTCCTCCAGGCATTTGACCACCCGTGTACAAATCATGGTCGGAGCGAAATCCAACCTGGCCATCCAACCTGACAAATGGTTGCCCCTGAGCACCAACAAGGATGTTGTTTTCCAGACGGGCAGCACTTTGGCTCATCACATAAAACAAAGGCCCGGATGAGGCTGCACTCAGGTAAAAGGTATTATTGAGGAATAAAATCTCACGGCGCTCGTCTCCCATGGCAAGATGGACGCCGCCGTTGCGACTCTGGATCTTGGAGAAAATATTATTGAAGACTACCAGGTCCTTGCTTTCCGCAATATAGAGCGCATGAGAGTCCCCATCGTGAAAGTAGTTATCATGGATTTGGATTTGATTGGTGAGCTTCCCTTTCCGATAGGCCGTGGATTCTGTCTGGATTTCTATAGCCCCTCCCCGGCTCGGTTTGGTTTGCGCGGCGGGGTTTAGATCTGATGTCCAGCTGTCAAACTCGTTCCAACCTACATCCACTCGTTCGGCTTGCTGCCGGGTACCAAAACCAGCCGCGTCGTGTGTCTTGATATAGATCTGGTGAAGATACATGTCATAGCCGCAATGATCAAAAAAATTGCCAAGAATTTTCACGTCTTGGCTGGTATCAACCATGATCATTCCAGTCCATGCCTCTCGATTCATTTTTGAGAAAGTACAGCCGATGACTCTTAAGTCAGTCCCCTTGAGTCCAATGGCAGCTCCCCCATTCACGAAATGAAGCTTGGAAATAACCCAATGATCCAAGGAATTCGTTTCGGGATAAAAGGCGCCACGCGAAGTTTGCCCTAAATCCAAAATGGCGGATTCTCCCGGAAACCCCGCTACCGCGAAGGGCTGTGAAGAAAGACCGGAGCCCCCGCGAAAATGGATCAACATATCCTCATCGTCCTCCTCAACATATTTGCCTCCTCGAACATAGATCACATCCCCGGGCTTCAACGCGGAATTATTCGTGGGGCTGATCATCC
>JAXLQK010000071.1:0-28831 GCA_046331665.1 Terriglobia bacterium
CCCGCTCGAGCGTCATGGGCATGTTTGTGGGGGTCATCGCCGACGAAGAAGAACATATCAGCGAGGCCTCCAAGAGTTTGCTGTCTGTCATTCTACTCAATACGGCCATTGCGTTGGAATGCTCTGCCCTGTACACCAAAATCAGTGAGCACAACCAAGATTTGGAACAGATCATTCAAAAACGAACCAATCAACTTGAAGATGCGCTTCGGATGGCGGAAGCAGCCAATGCCGCCAAAAGCGAATTCCTGGCCAACATGAGCCATGAGATTCGTACGCCGTTGAATGGGATCATCGGGATGTCCCACCTGCTTCAACAAACCGACCTCTCAGAAGAACAACGGGAATATACGGAGGCGATTTGTTCTTCTGGACAGGGTCTATTATCGATTATCAATGACATCCTCGATTTTTCGAAAATTGAAGCTGGCAAGATGGAACTCCAGTCGACATTGTTTGACCCTCGCGACGTGGTCGAACAGGCCGTGGAGGTCGTGGCTGACAAGGCCAGCGACAAAGGACTGGAAATTGCTTATTTCATCGATGATTCGGTCTCGAGTCAATTACTGGGAGATCCGGGTCGTCTCAGACAGATTTTGGTAAATCTCATTGGCAACGCCGTCAAGTTCACTGACCGAGGAGAGATTACTATCCGAGTGTCACCGTCGTTTCAAACGGCGAAATCGTCAGGGGCTACCGGCACGGCCGGACTCCTGGAAAATTCCGAAAAACAATTCCTCCATTTCTCGGTCCAAGATACGGGGATTGGGATCACTGCCGAGGAACAATTACGGCTCTTCCAATCTTTTTCCCAAGGCGACCGATCATCAAGCCGGAGGTATGGGGGAACCGGGCTCGGCCTCGCTATCTCCAGACGTCTTTCAAGTCTCATGGGCGGGGACATTGGTCTGGACAGTATGTATGGATCGGGAAGCACTTTCTGGTTTACGGCTGGCTTTTTGCGATCCCCTTCAAACTCCCAGGGCATACTCGAGGCTCCCCTCCACTTCAAGAATCGTCGCGCCCTTGTCATTGATGACAACGCTACGCAACGTGACTTTCTAAAACATCTCCTCACTCCTTGGAAAATACAGGTTGATGAGGCCGAAGATGGAGAAGCGGGATTTAGTATGATGAAAATGGCGAGTCAGCAAAACGCCCCCTACGACCTGACGCTCATCGACATGAAACTGCCGGGGATTCACGGATTCGCCCTGGGAGAACTGATCCAGAAGACCCCCTCCCTCGTCTCCAGCCAATGCATCTTGTTATTGCCGTTGGGTGAGAGCAGCAAAGGGGCCGACGCTATGCAAAACGGCTTCGCCGCCTATCTCTCTAAGCCTGTCAAGAGGTCAAGACTTCTTCACAGCTGTCAGATCCTCCTCGACAAGGACAAACTTGCCGCCAATCGGAATGGGATGTCACACCATGACTCGGCTCCGATCCACCCTTTAGAAAAAATCAATCGTGGGGCGATATTGGTCGTCGAAGATAATCTGATCAATCAAAAAATGACGAAGTGCTTGCTGGAAAAAATGGGTTATCAGGTCAGTGTGGCCGTGAATGGACGCGAGGCTCTCGATGTATGCAAGGCAAACGCCTATGAGGTGATCCTCATGGACTGTCACATGCCCGAGATGGACGGCTTTGAAGCGACACAGGCTATTCGTGAACTTGAAAAAGGAAGCGGGCGCCATATTCCTATCATTGCATTGACGGCGACGGCCATGGTGGGGGATCGCGAACGTTGCCTTGAGGCAGGGATGGACGGCTATTTGACCAAGCCTGTCGATTTCAACAAACTGATGCAGACTTTGGAGAATATCATTTCACGCTCTGCACCCCTTTCCGCCACTCATATTGAGGCTATCCCGGAGGCCGATGTCTTCAATCCGGAAGAAGCACTAACCTATCTGGGGGGGGATCGCGAATTATTAAATGAGCTCATCGAGTCATTCCTCACCGATGTAGCGCAAATGAAAACGGATATCTACAACGCCCTGATTGCGGGCGATGCGCGCACCCTGGAACGGGCGTCTCATACATTAAAAGGGATCGTGGCCATTCTTTGTGGCAATAACGTGCGCGATGCGGCTCTTTGCCTGGAAACAATGGCTCGGGCCAACAACCTCGCCGGGGCCGAAGAGGCATGGCATCAGTTAGAGAATGCGCTTGAGGTCCTCATCCCTGCCCTTCAATCGACGATTTCCACACCAGTTTGGCCCCAGCCTCTGTCAATCGAAAATCAAGGCTTAAGAGAATAACGGCGACCGCCTGCGGTTTCTTACCTCGGCTATTTATCTTCATTTCCTCCCTGCCCAGGGAGCTTAGGAAAAGGGAAAGCACCGTCTGCAAATAGTCATCGAGGAGGAGAGTCGCCGCCAGAAGGGATAGTGGCGGAAGGGTGGGCCCTGCAGACAAGACAAAGAGCGCGGCCCCTGAGTTCCATTCAACTCCATGAGGCCGCACTCAACGAGACAGGCTAATCGGCTACCGCTTCAAATTAATCGCATCTTGAAGGATTTCATCAGTTGTCGTAATCATCTTCGAGTTGGCTTGGTAACCGCGTTGAGCCACTATCATATTGATAAATTCCGAAGCCATGTCCACATTGGAAAGTTCCAGGGTGCTTCCGGCTGTGGAACCACGGCCTCCTTCACCAGCCACGCCGACACTGGGCTCTCCTGAGGAGATGGATACATTGTAACGATTACTTCCCATTTTCAATAACCCTCCCGGATTATTGAATGTAGCCAAAGCCAGCCGGGCGAGCTCGGCGGTTTTCCCGCTGCTAAAGATTCCTTGAATAGTTCCATCACCGCCGATGACCACGGAAGATAGCGTCCCCGGGGGGAATCCGTTTTGAGTGCTTGAAGAGGTCGCAGAAGGAGCGGCATAGCTGGTCACGCTCGTGGTCCCATCCGGATTGACCAAATCCCAAGTAAACGTTAGAGCACTCGCCCCATTCGAAAATATTGGGGTTGTGATTGCCGCGTCTGCGGCAGCCGCACCATCCACCTGGACTAACGCTCCCGTGTTATCGAACGTCATGGTCCCAGGAGCGGCGAGCAAACTGAATGGAGTCCCCGGAGTTCCTCCGGTGACTTCTCCGCCATCAATTGTCACGTCATAGTTGTACGTCCCAACCCCTGTTTTGGTCCAAGTGAAGTTGACCTGGTGACCGGCTCCCAAGGAATCATAAATGCGCACGCTGCTTGTGAAGTTGGTTCCATCGATTGCGTTGGCATCCAGGTTGGCAATGACTCTGACCAATGTGGTGGAGATCGGCGGGAAGAGCGTGCCTGGCGGGATATTGATATTATCCAAGGTTCCACTGGTGATGATTTTGTTTGTGAGGGGATCCTTCTGAGTATAGCCTTGAACAAGGGCACCGTCCGAAGTGACCAGATTCCCAGAGGCATCAATGTGAAAATCTCCCGCTCGAGTGTAATTAACTCCCTGGTCCCCTTTGACGATGAAAAATCCTTCTCCCTGAATAGCCACGTTGGTACTGATCCCTGTAGATTGCAAACTCCCTTGAGAGAAGTTCTGATTCGTCGCCGCGGCTGTGACGCCAAGTCCTACCTGGAGGAAGTTGATATTGCCTGCTGAACTCCCTCCGGTTAATGTTTGGCTGAGCAGATCCTGAAATGAAGCGGTGCTGCTCTTAAATCCCGGTGTGTTGACATTGGCCAGATTATTTCCAATGAGACTGAGTTGGAGGGCGTTGGCGTTTAGGCCTGACAGTCCTGAATAGAGAGATGTTAATGCCATGGTTTTAATCCTTTCTTAAAGGGGCTGATGAATTTAAGACTCCCTTGTTTTCGTCATTTCACTTGGTGCTCACTCCAGGGATCCCCTGACTTGCCGTTGTGCTTTGATCGCTGCCAAAATGCTGCTTTAGAATGCTATCAATCGATGTCAGCTTCTCAAGCGAACTGAACGTTGCAAGTTGAGCAATGAAATCCGTGTTGCTCAGCGGCTGTAAAGGATCCTGATTCTTTAGCTGCGCTACGAGAAGGTTCAGAAACTGCTCTTCTCCTAGTTGGCTGTTTGGATTGGTGGTGGAAATACCCCCGGCGGCGGCGTTCTGTTGGGTCGGGTTCGAATTATCTAGAAATCCAATTCCTGAAATTGTACTCATTGGTTTCTCCAAGTTGCATCTTGTTGTCAGTTCCATTAAAGCACCAGGGTTACCAAACCTCTTTTATTCTTGGAAAAAAATAATCCTGACAGATCAATGGCTTATCGATGTCTAGTGGCGGCTTGGCCACACGAGCCATACGCCCTTGTCAAGTTCTGCCTAGGCATTTTCTACCTGGATGATTACTTTGATCGATGTTCGCAAACGGGTCCATGGGGACTTTCAAATCCACCCATGCATCCGCATTGCGAGACCTGAAGTTGGATCTCCTTTGGAAATACCACATGGGACATTTACGATGGGATAGGCTTAGACCACAACATTCAAAGCGCGAGGCTGAAAACCCATCAAGGATGGGAGTAGAGGAACTGAAGCTTCTTTGGATTCGTTAATTTCATTGACGGTTGAATCTGGCTGGTAGGAAGGATTCCACGTTCGAGATCCGGACTGCTGTTGAGGTTGCGGCTGACCAAATCCTGAGCCTAAGAAACTGAAATCATTCCCATGGAGCACTACTACTTTGGCTGAGGGCAAACCGTGATCCTGAAGGACTTGCTGCAGTGCTGGTAGTTGGGATTCAAGAATGGACTTGGCATGAGTGGATTCGGCTACAAGCGTCGTGACAAGGGAATCATTCTCCATGGACGCCTTAAGACTGATCCGGCCCAGAAATTCTGGCTTGAGTGAAACAACGATCTCACTGTCTCGTTCCCGTGATAGAACCTGAATTTTCTCCACGAGTTGAGAAATCAAGTTGGTACGGTCAAATTGATCTAAAGCGGACGCGCCATAAGTATTCGGGCCGACTGTTCCCGAGTGGATAGAGTTGGTCTGGCCGTGGTTTCCATCTCCGTTCACAAATGCACCCAACCCCTCCACGGGAAGATTCTGAGTTTTTGCCAGGCGTGAAGCCGGGACTCTATCGGTATTCTCAGAGATCCGGCGAAATTCCACGTCGGGAATTCCATGACTTCCCCCATTGACGGCCATTCCAGGCTTAATGGCGGTCGGAAGACTTTCAGCGGTCTCCTGTGCCTGCAGTCGAGTGTTCTGCTTTGCAACAGGCGCATCGCTGAAGGGAAGAGAATCTCGTCCAGACTGAGGATCATGAGGCCCTTGGTGCGAGTTTGCTTCTTGCTGAAGAATTTCACCCCGCTTTTCTGCAGCCTTGGTGATTAGGTCTTCTGTTTCCACAACTTCACCCCGTTGGACGATCTCCTCCTTCTTGAATGCGTTGTTCTGCAAGAGATCTGGCTGAGCCTCTCCTAGGACCCGACTCTCTTCGTTCAGCAATGAGCCTGGGGGAGATTGAGTTCTAATGGGAGTGCCCACCAATGCGGGTGAGTTCATCACAATGCGAGGCATAGATGCAGATCTATCTGAAGAGATCGTCGCACTGTTCATCAAGTCAGCACCAACAAGGTGAAGAGAGATCAGATCAGGTGAGTGGCTGTTGCTTGAAACAGAAGGGACAGCCGTTCTAGGAGAATCGGCAGGTTGTGTTTGAATTATTTCTGATCTCGCTTTAGGCATCTCTGAAAGCGCAGGGTTGAGTTTCGTTTTTGACTGCAACTGGCTCTTCGCAGGGTCCCATCCTTCAACACTTCCAGTGAGCCGGAACCCCTTTATTGGAAGGCCACGCTTTGTCGGATCTTCTGGAATGGGAAAATCTTCCTGAATGGCAATACTCTCCCGCCCTCCCTTTTCTCCGACAAAATCTCTAAAGCCGAGTTCATCAGGATGAACCTCTGAAGAACCCACATCCTTTGTCATGCTGGGAATGGGGCTTAGCGGGCCAACGACGTTGCTCTCAACATTCAAACCTGTTGGGCCAGTCGATTCATTTTGTTTGGTTGCCTTCGCCTCGTGAGTGGGCAGATTTTGCCCGGCGGAGAAGAAACCAACCAGCAGGCATCCAATCTGGTCCTGCAGGGAATGTTCTACTGAATGAGAGGGGAGTCCATGGAAATCTTCCTTCGAACTCGGAGCTTTTGGAATGGTTCTTTCAACCCTGGTTTTTGTATCGATTGGCTTGATCCGGAAGGCTCGTTTGACGCAACCGCTGGATCGACAGGGCGCTGGCAATGGTTTGAAGATCCTTCTGAGACAAATCTTCTACCATGTCAATCTTCTCGCCAACCACCAATGGGACCGATGGATCTGCGGCTACAATGAAGGCTAAGGTGGAAAGGCTACTGGCAACTAGCTTCTGTGACTTATCTGTGGAATGTCCCGAGTCGAGTTTAAGTCCTTCATCTTGGAGTGCTTGGTTGAAGTCCACCGAGGTTGACTCTGAAGGTGCCAGAGTAGGCTTCGTACCCAAGGGAGAAGATTTGTCTTCGATGGCCGGAAGGCTGATTACTTGCGACATTTGGGAGCCTCGGGAGCTGGCATTGACGCTTCAGCAGGCAAATTTTGCTCCTGTGGGAGCTCATATTGCGCTACTGATAATTCATCAAGCAACTTCTGCTCCATTTCCCCGGCTTCCTTTTGGTAAGCAGAATATTTTTTCTCTCTAAGTTTTTGTATAATCTCTCGATTCTTTTTAGCTTGCAGGAGTTTTTCCACCTGAATTCTCTTATCTTCCTCAAGTTTCGAAATCAGATGGGTTAATTGGATGATGTCTTTCTCCAGTTTGTCCAGGTAATGCGAGAGATGACGCACATGATCAATGTCCACCGGGCCCAGACCTTGTTGACTTAACATTTTCTGGCACTCGGCGCTTTCCCCCTGCAGCTTCTCTTTCACTTCTTTGGCCTTTGCAATTGCCCCCTGAATTTTCAACATCCGTTGTCGCTCGTTATCTTCGAGCAACTTTCGATGATCGAGAACCGATTCCAAGCCAAAAGTAAATTTCTTCATTAGGAGAACAGGTCGGTCAATGCCCCGAGAGCAGCTTGATAGGTCACTCGCTCATCAAACTTTTGACGGAGAAAAGTGTTGATGGCATCTATTTTCTCGATCGACCTATCGATTAGCGGATTATTACCTTTCACGTAGGCACCGATGTTGATGAGATCTTCAGCTTTTTTGTAGGTAGCCAGCAATTCACGGAGCTTGCCTGCCACGGCGCGATGTTCGGGGCTGACAAGTTCTGAAAATAATCGGCTGACGCTGTCAAGAAGGTCAATACAAGGGTAGTGATTCCTCGCCGCCAACTCCCGATTCAGGACTATGTGCCCATCCAGAATGGCTCGAACTGAATCGGCAATCGGGTCGTTCATATCGTCACCTTCAACGAGAATCGTATAAAAACCGGTAATGGAGCCGCGATTGTGGAAATTCCCGGCCCGTTCCAGAAGCTTTGGCAGCATGGCAAAGACCGAAGGAGTATATCCTTTCGACGCAGGCGGTTCTCCTGCGGCCAACCCCACTTCTCTTTGCGCCATGGCGAATCGGGTAACCGAGTCCATCACCAAGAGCACATTTTTCCCCTGGTCCATGAAGTATTCGGCAATGGCAGTCGCCGTCAAAGCCGCACGGATTCTCACTAACGGGGGATTGTCCGACGTGGAGACAACGACAACCGACCGGCGCAATCCTTCTTCCCCCAAATCCTTTTCAATGAAACTGCGCAATTCCCGCCCTCGCTCTCCCACCAGGGAAATCACGTTGACGTCGGCGCTCGTATACTTGGCCATCATCCCCAACAGCGTGCTTTTTCCAACACCACTGCCACCGAAAATGCCGACTCGTTGTCCTTTCCCGCAGGTAAGGACAGCATCAACGGCACGTACCCCGGTCGATAAAGGCTCTGCGATATTTTCGCGGGACAAAGGATTTTCAGGTTCCTTATGAAGAGGGTATTCCTGTTCACTGTGAATGGGCCCCAAGTGGTCTATCGGATTCCCCAACCCATCCAGAATTCTCCCCAACAGGTTCGGACCCACTCTCACGCTGGCCGGCCGATTACGGGCAACAATCTTGTTTCCCAGTCTGACGCCCTGTAGTTTGCCCAAAGGCATGGACAAGACCGTTTTTGCCTTGAAACCAACTACTTCGACGGTTGACACGTCTGAGGGAGACTCTCCCAAGACGTCACAAAGGTCCCCAATTCTGACGGGGGGGCCCTGAGACTCGATTACCAGGCCCACGACTTTATTAATCGTGCCCACCATAGTGATCGGATCAATTTTCTCAAGCCGGTTATGATAGCGCCTGAAATCGATGGTTCTCTCTCCTTCGAAGCTAGACTTTGGGGCAGTAATCCCAGAAATGGGCTCTGGAAGGCTCATATTTTCTTCTTGGTTTAAGGCTGGCAACTTACTCGAGGAATCCCTTCTCAATTTCTTTCAACTGTTCTTCAATCCGGGCATCGATGAGCCCACTTTCGGTCTCGATGACTAAACTTCCCCGGCTCATCATGGGATCCTCCACGATCCTGATCCCCTCCCCTATCCCATTCGAGGGCATCGACTGGCACCGCTGGAGGGTCAGGAAATCCTTGGGATTTACCTTGATCAACAGAATCGTCTGATCCGCCGCACGACTCAGCGCCACTTTCACTAGCGTCACAATCAGTTCTTCATCAATGACCACTTCCCGCTTAATGAGTTTCTTGGCCACTTCGAGAGCAAGGCGGATGACTTCCCGTTCTGATAGGACGAAAACATCCTTTCTCAGTCGTCGAAGCTCCTCGAGGCTCTTGGCATATTGTCTCAAAAGAGCCTCAATGCTGTTTTCCCCCACCAACTGCCCGGCCTTTTGACCTTCAGCAAATCCTTTTTCATAAGCCTCTTTTTCGATTTCACTGGCTTTCAATTGGGCCTGTCGGATCAGGGCTTCCGTGTCTTGCCCCGTGGCGTCTTCGACGGGAGACCCTAATTCGACCTTTAAGTCAGATGAAGGAGGAGCACCGGGAACGACCAGAGGGCGGGTAGCGGCGTTTTCTTTCTTGGGAAGGGTATGGAAAGAGAACGTGGCCACATTCCGGGAAACGGCGCTTTCGGGTCGAATGATCTTAGACGACATACTCATCCCCGCCACCCCCGCGAATGCTAATGATTCCTTCCTCCTCGAGCTTTTGAATGATTTCGACAATCTCGTGTTGTGCTTTTTCGACTTCGCGAATCCTGACGGGACCTAAAGCCTCCATATCCTCTTTCATCATCTCCACTGCGCGTTGGGACATGTTCTTAAACAGATGGGCTTGCAACTCCTCGCTGGTCCCTTTGAGGGCCATGGTCAGCGTTTTCTTGTCGACGCGCTGTAGAATTTCCCGAAGACCCGCATTGTCAATGAGGTGAATATCTTCAAACACGAGCATGAGACTACGAATCGTTACAGCCAGTTCCGGATTATGATTCTCTACCCGGTCTAAAATATCCCGCCCCACCGTCCGGTCCATCCGATTGACCATTTCCGCCACCGTCCTGGCACCACCGACCACTTCACGGCTGCCGGTTCCCAAGGTAGACAGTTTCTGGCTCAGAATGCTTGAAATCCGTTTGATGACTTCGGGGGAGATCTCACCTAGATTTGCCATTCGCACGACAATATCGCCCCGCAGTTGTTCCGGCAGTGAGCTTAGCAACTGGGCCCCATGATCTGGGTCCAAATGGGCCAGTATGAGCGCGATGGTTTGCGGGTGCTCGTTCTGAATGAATCTAGATAATTGCTGGGGATCCGCCTTCTCGAGAGCACTGAAGCTCACCGAGGTTTCCACAGATTTCAAGACGCGATCAACAACGCGCTTGGATCCCTCGGGTCCCAAGGCTTTGTGAAGTACTTTCTTGGCATAGTCAAGCCCACCGCTGGACATATACTGGCGGGCCAGTGACATATTGTGGAATTCCTCAAGCACTGTCTCGGCCAGATCGGAGGGAACATGTTGCAGCAAAGTGATCTCCCGGCTGATCTTCTCAACCTCTTCGTCCCACAAATACTTGAGCAAGTGGCTGGAGGTATCCTCCCCCAGGAGTACAAAGAGGGCAGCCGCCTTTTGTGGACCTTTGATGTTTTCTGGATCCATCGGGCTATTTCCCATCCTCAGTCAGCCAGGCTCGTATCAATTGAGCTCCATGTTCGGGCTCTCGACGAATGAAATCAACGATGCGGGTCTTTAAGATGTCACTTTTTCGAATATTCAGTTTGGGTTCCAACATGTTCCCGTCTTCCGCATTGAGGGCGGCCTCCAGCTCACGGATCGTTTTGGGTGTTTCGAGAGAGTGAGTCCCTCCGGCAGGAGATTCCGCAAGCTTCGGTTGATTTCCACTCTCGACTGAAAGGATTCCTTCGACCGGCGAAAGAATCTTCTTACTGACGGGTCTTACCAGGAACAAGTAGGCCATCAAGAAGAGCAAGAGAAAGGAACCATACCTCAAGGCCGGTCGTATCAAGTCCTTCCATTTTTCGTTGAACGACGGCTGCCTGGTATCCAACGAAGTGGACTGGACATCGAAGGAAACGTTCTCCACAGTCAACATATCTCCACGGCCTGTATCGATCCCAATAGCCGCACTGACTAAGTCTTTTATCTTCTTAAGATCATCAGCACTTCTCGGAACTGTTTTCTTGACCGGATTACCGTCTGAGCCTGGTTCTGTCTTAACGGCATCATCGACGATGACAGCTACGGAGAGTCTCTTCACATCCCCCACGGGCTCGATGGTGTGTCGAATGACCTTGGATACTTCATAATTGGTGGTTTCACTTTGTTTCGAAAAGGAGGACCCCAACCTTCCGGAGAGCGGTATGAAATTTGGGGCCGGGTTGGCTTGATTGGAGGTTGTTCCCGGAACCCCTGCCGCTGTCCCTGATGCTATCGGTTGGCTCTGTTCTTGATTTTTTTGCTGACTGCGAATCGCGTTTTGCTGGGGGTCATATTTTTCTTCGGTTTGCTCGCTTCGGTTGAAGTCGAGTACGACGGAGGTATCCGCCTTGACTCTGCCCTCCCCAACGACAGGTTCCAAGATATTAATAATCTTAGCAGTCAACTCCTTTTCGGCTCGGGTCTTAAGCTCCATTTGGGTACTACTCAATGCTTCCTCCGAGGAGGCATGACGGGAGGAGAGCAGCCGACCTGAGGAATCAAGGACCGTGACATTCTCGGGGCTTAGTCCTTCTACGGCACTTGCCACCAAGTGAACAATACCTGAAACCACGCCTTCGTTGAGCTGCTTCCCGGAATTGAGCTTCACCACCACTGAGGCTTTAGTCGGTTCGGCTTTTTCCTGAAACAGGGATTCCTTAGGAAGGACGAGATGGACTCTTGCTTCAGCAATTTCCTTTAAGGAAAGAATCGTTCGCGAGAGCTCGCCTTCGAGGGCTCTCTTGTAACTGACTTTTTCGAGAAATTCGGTCATCCCTAGATTCGTCTTATCAAAAATCTCGAAGCCGATCTTCCCGCTTTGGGGAAGTCCTTCGCTGGCCAATTGAATGCGCAATTCATCGACGCGAGCGGCCGGCACGCGCACACTCCGGCCGGCATCTGCCAATTGATACGTGACCTTCAACTCCTTCAGCTTATTCACCACGGTGCTGGCTTCTTCTGCGCTCAAATTCGAGTAAAGGGTCTGATAATCCTCCTGGTTCATGAAATAGATCAGCACGCTCATCCCCGCAAAGACCACTGCCGCCAGCACGAAGATACTAAGCTTCTGATTAATGCTGAGTTTGTCATTCAGAAGTTTGAGTTGGTGAATCACTGGATTTGTTTCAGTAGCCATGCTTCTTCCATTTTCAAGAATCAACGAGGGTACCGTTTGGCCGACCGTTGAGGAAAAGCCTCAGAGCGTTTCTCTCCGGCTCCTTGCAAGGCTCCGGAGATAGCAGGCCCCACGAGGTCTTATACTTGCATTTTCATAACTTCCTGGTAGGCCGATACGAGTTTGTTTCGAATCTGCATCATCATTTGAAATGAAATGTCAGCTTTCTGAACGGCAATCATCGCGGAATGAATGTCCTTAATCTCGCCAGTCATGACATCATGGGTTGCTTGTCCAGCTTGGCTCTGAAGGGTATTGACCTCTTGAAGCGCGTTCTGGAGAAATTCTCCGAATCCGGGCCCTTTCTCGACGACTTTGACCTCATCCAGCCGGTTCTTAATGACAGGGGAGGTTGAATTGATCAAATCAATAGGCAGTTGACTCATCGTCCGATCTCCAATGACTTTTGGGCGATCTCTTTGATGGCACTGATCGATTGAACATTCGCCTCAAAGGAACGAGTCGCCGAAAGCATATTTACCATTTCCTCCACAGGACTCACGTTGGGAAAAAGGACGAAACCTTCCGCGTCGGCGTCCGGATGCCCGGGATCATAGCGCTTGACAAACGGGGTACTGTCCTCATAGACGCCGACTATCGATACTCCAGGTTCAGCCTCCGTCCCCATTTCCGTCTCGAGCGCCGACGAAAACGAATCCGTCCCCGATGACGCTTCGAATACAAGATCCTTCTTCCGATAAGGACCGCCTTCGGCCGTTTTGGTGGTATTCGAATTGGCCAGGTTGCTTGAAATCACCTCAATGCGCCTCCGCTGCGCGGTTAGTCCTGATGCGCTTATATCCAGTGCTGAGAAAAGGCTCATCTATTTATCTCCCTTCGTTTATTGCATTCTTAATCACCCGAAACTTTCCGGCCAGCAGTTGCGCGACCATCGAAAATTTCAAGGCATTCGTGGAGAGTTGCGTCATCTCGCGATCGACATTCACGTTATTGAGATCGTTGCGCGATGTCAGTCCATCGACCTCTTGCGGAGCCACCGAACTGCTGCCCTCTTTGTCAATTTTCAGATCGATGTGTCGGCGATTTGTCGTCTGTGGCTTGTCCATCAGCACCTGATGCGCGGCCTCGAGTTCTTGCTTAAAGTCCAAATCCACCGTCTTGTATCCAGGGGTATCTACATTGGCTAAATTGCTTGCAATCAAGGACTGGCGCTTGACGGAGAGGTCCAAATAACGTTCCATGAGTTGCATACTGCCATCTTCGCAAAATACCTTACTCATGCTGAACTCCTCTTCGGTAGGCACTTCGACTATTCCCTTCGCAGGCAAGACCTTTGCCAAACTCCAGCCCCCTGATTCTCCCATCGCCAAGGGCCAAAGGCCTTGGTCCTTCCCCTTCATTCATAGAGCCCTTCCCGTAAACATCTCCTCATTTAAGACAAGCCGCGCTCCAGCATCGTCCCCAAAGGTAGGCAAAATTCGCCTAGTCAATGGCCGGACGCGCTCATGCGGTACTCCCGGAGTTTGTTTCGCAACGTGCGAAGTGAGATCCCTAACAACCTGGCAGCCTGGGTGCGGTTCCCTCCCGTTTCGGCAAGAGTCAGGTCAATTAACTTTCGCTCCATCTCACTGACCGAATACCCAGCTTTCAGGTTGAGCTTTTCTGAAGCTGGGACTTGTTCTTCCTTGCAGGAAGAGAAGGAAGTCATGTCTTGATGGGAGGTTTGGTGGAGCAAGGTTGAGTTGGTTGTCGCGCTTTGTTCATCTTCCCCCAGGAAGAGATCTTTCGGATAGATAATTGCATTTGACGCCAACGCCGTAGCCCTCTGAATAACGTTCTCTAACTCCCGAACGTTTCCTGGCCAATCGTATTGCTGGAGCAATTGAAGAGTTTCAAGCGCCAACTCCACTGGTTTGCCGAAATGGTCTCGCCCATATTTTTCGCAAAAGTACCTGGCCAGCAATTCGACATCCCCTTGGCGTTTTCGAAGTGGGGGAATTGTCAAGGGGATCACATTCAACCGATAGTACAGGTCATCTCGAAAGTCGCCTTTCTTGACGAGAGTCTTAAGGTCACGATTTGTCGTTGCAATGATTCGAACGTCAATGGGAATCGGTTTTTGGCCTCCCACGCGATCCACTTCCTGCTCTTGAATGACCCTTAACAACTTGGCTTGAAGCAATGGAACCATTTCACTAATCTCATCGAGCAGCAGGGTCCCATTATGAGCCAGCTCGAACTTCCCTGGTTTTTGATTAATGGCACCGGTAAAGGCCCCTTTTTCATGGCCGAACAACTCTGCCTCCAATAGGTTTTCGGGCAAGGCTGCGCAATTGACCGCGACAAAGGCACCATTGTGACGCGGACTGGATTGATGAATCCAACGCGCGACCAACTCTTTCCCTGTTCCACTTTCGGCCTGGATAAGGACCGTAGATTTTCCTTTGGCCGCCTGTTCACACAATTCAAACATTGCCAAAAGATCGGGATCCACCGTTACAAACGGCACACTCGCAGGGCTTCCGGATGGTCAAATAGCTTTCGTTTTTTTTGATGGCGCGTTGAACCACCCCTTTGAGATCGGTCGTTGAGAAGGGCTTCAACAAATAGTCGAAGGCTCCCAGCTTCATCGCTTCCACAGCATTGCTTACCGAGCCATGCGCGGTCACCAATACGACTTGAGTTCGCGGAGAGCTGGACTTCACTTCCCGGAGTAAGTCGAGTCCAGTGATGACGGGCATGCGCAAATCGGTGATGACGAGCCTGAACTGTTCATTCTTGAGTCTGTCCAGGGCGTCTACTCCGCTACTGGCTGTCACAATCGAAAGGCCATCCCGTTTGATCGTATCGTTCATCGCGATAAGCATTTGCGGCTCATCGTCTACTATCAGCACATCCTTATTGAGCATATCGAGCTTCCCACTACTTTGATCGGTAAGCAGAGGGTGAAGAGCGTCCCTTTTCCAAATTCACTTTGAACCGCGACGCGGCCATGATGTTTCTCGACAATTTGATGTACAAGCGCCAGGCCCAGCCCCGTTCCCTTTTCACTCGTTGTGAAGAAAGGATCGAAAATATGTCTCAGGTTTTCAGAGGGGATTCCGATTCCAGTATCTTCCACTTCAATGACGACTTCGCCGTTTGAATCGGAAAAGGCACGTAACGACAGGGCGCTTTTTCAGGCATCGCTTGCAGCGCGTTCATGACCAGGTTAACAAGCATCTGGCGCAATAAGTCGATATCCGCTTCGACTCGCAGCCTGGTATTCGGGCTCGGGCAGCTCAATTGGATGCCGCGCTTGACCAAGACCGGTTCAATAAAATGCACTGTCTCATCAATCAGCCTGATGAGGTCGAACTGCCGGAGTTGGGGCTTCGATGACCGGGTAAAAGTCAGCATATTGGTCACTATCGTGTTGAGAAACTTGACTCCGGTCACAATCTGACCAGCCCAGTTTCTTTGTTCCGAATTGCCTTCAAGCTCACTTCCCAGAAGCGAGGCAAAGAGTTCAATGCTCCCCAGAGGATTGCGGATCTCATGCGCAAGCTGAATGGCCATTTCGCCCATGGCCTGGTTTTTTGGGCGCGATGCGCTTGCGCTTCTAATTCTTTCAAACGGGTAATATCCTTAAGAATCAAGGTAACACCCAAACAACTCCGATCCGAACCGATGATGGATGACCCTGAAATGGTTAAGGACCTCAACTGTGATGAATTGCCCCTTGACTTCACCTCATGCTCATCAATCAATGGGAGCGGTGAAAGCAACCCCTGAGAAACTATTTTTGATTTCAGAGGGAATCGGCAGCTCTTGATAGTCAGCGGCCGATTCTGCGCCTTCCCGAGTGAGACCTAGGAATTCACAAGCCATCGGATTACAGATCGTGACACGATGATTCCTGTCAACCACCAGAACACCATTACTCAGGCTTTCTAAAATATTTTGCAGGTATTTCTTGACACTTTCGTTCTCAGCAAGGCTCTTCCCCAACTCAATATTCTTTTGCGCCAATTCGAAGGATAAACGCCGACATTCCGCCTGAAGCTCCTGATAGGAACGTTGAAGGTTGGCGGATGCCGTATTGAAATTTTCAAATGCTTGTACGAGCTCTTGATACTCTGTAAGTGGAGGCAGGGGATGAGAATTTGAAGACAGAGAGTTCATGATTGTTGGAATAATGAAATGGTCAAAGGTGACGTTCAATTCGCTGCCGCACGGCTCAAATCCAGAGAATATGTACAGGACTTCGGCCAGATCTTTTCCTGTAAACCATTCCTATGTAAGTTGGCCTGCCTTTCACCTGAGTGCTATGACAATGGCAGATATGGCATTCCATCTACCAAACCTTCGGGAAATTGGAAAAGATTCAAACTTCAACTAACTTCTTTTTTGTCAATTCAATACGCATCCGTTTGAGGCACGGGGTAGGGGTCACTGACCAAGACCTAGTCAAAACCATGACGAGGGTTGTCAAAGATGCGCTTCAGTTGGGAAGTGTGGCCGGTAATGGTAAAGCTACATGTGAAGTAACGGAAGACTATCGGTTTTTTGAGAGAAAGGAAGCGGGGTCCGTGCGAGTTTGGAGTTGTTTGATAAGCTCAAAACAATCTTCGATACGGCGCCCTTGCTCGTCCGAAACTACCCAGTGGTGTCAGCGATGAATCGATCTAGCTTTGTGCGGTTCTTCGCGAATAAGCCGGGTGTAGAGGGCCTGAACCTTTTCGGAAAGCAATCGGTTTTCCTCGATAAGGCGCCGCCGTTCGACGATACGATTTAAGATCATTTCAAATTCTACAAATTGAAAGGGCTTCGTGATGTAATCGAAGGCTCCATGGTTCATTGCGTCAATAGCAGATTCCAATGACCCGAATCCCGTCATTAGGACAACCTGGGTATCCGGATCACGCCGCCGGGCAGCCACTAGAACTTGTAATCCGCTTGATTGGGGCAGGAAGAGATCGGTCAAGACAACCTGGAAAGCTTGTTTCTCTTGAGCAATCATGCGCTGGGCTTCCTCTCCGTCGCGACCAGAGCGGACCTCCATTCCCAGTCCGCGAAGGAACTCTTCCAGGCCAACCCTCAGAGGGTCTTCGTCTTCAACAACGAGAATTCTCAGTTGACTAACCTTTTCCATCGCAACGAGTCCACCTTTTGCATGGGACAGGATACGAAGCCGGCCATGATCCACTTCCCACATTCCGATCCGAATTCCCTCTAGAGTCGGTAGCCAGAGGCAAATGAAGGTGGCCGGAACTCCTTCAAAAGTTATCGTTAGCGTGAATCAAAAACTTTATTTCAGCACATCGATATGCGCAATAAACTGCATATTTATGTAACTCCAACAGGAGATTTTGACGAAAAGGAAATTGAAGGTCTTTGATGTGTTTGGCGAGAACCTGGTTGGCCTCATGATCCGCACATCGCAGCGAGCCATTCACATTGCATCGCTCCACGACGATCTCATGAAGGATGACATGAAAAACCAACCGCCCTGTGCCGGCCCAAAATGGCTTCGGGCGACGATCATGCTAGTTTTTGCTGCTTTCAGCATTTTTCAGACTGCCTGTGGGCCATCGTCGACCCATGCAACGAGTTCCCCGGAACTCGACCACTACCGAAAGATATTGCCGATCAGCCAGGTACAGTCTTATTACTACACGGAGCCCGAGTCCAAACAACGCTATGTTCTCGTTCGCGGGACCTTGACCAATCTTGGAAGTGAATCGTTGATAGTCGTCGAACTCACGCTAAAGTTTAAGGACAGCACCAACGAAACCATTTTCGAAGACCATGCCTACCCTGTCTTCGTTTCCAATTATTCTCATTCAGACACCGAACAGCCTCTCGGTCCGGGTCAGAAGACCCGCTTTGCTTTCAAATCTCCCAAATGTCCTGAAAACTGGCAGGCGGGAAATGTCGAAATCGAAATCACCAAGGTCGTCCCCTTCCAACATTTTTAAGCCGTTAAACCTATTTCTTTGGAAAGCAGAACCGATGGCGGGACATCAACCCCTGGTCCCGAATAAAGGAACTGTGATCAAACCCGGATTGGGTGGTTTTCAGAAGCGGCCGGGAGTTCTTCTTCGCTGAGCTTGTGGAACTGGGTTACCCCAAAATGCTCGCGCAAAATCACGTCGAGCAGTCCCAGGTTAGACCGTGCCGCTTGAATTTTTTGCTGGGTATCATTCGAAGGCTCTTCTGAATCTGAGACGGCACGCAGGAGGTCGGCCACTTGATCCAACGAAGGCAGAACTTCATCGGCAACCTGCCGCAAAGCCCCTTGTGTTTGCCCGGTTAAGATTCCTGACAAGCCCGTTGCTTTTCGTTCCACTCTCAATCCACGAGAATCAATGTGGAATTCCCGAAGTTCTTTGGCATGATTGCTGCCGGTGTGTTTTCGAATACCAATGAACCGGCGCAATTCCCCTTCACTTTCCGCCATCGACAGTTGAATCACGCAACTCGCCAAGTGCGCATAATCCTGAGCATCACTGGAAGGACTTCCTCCCATCTGTGAGGTTTCGTTCATCATGATAGTCGTCGTTCCAAAAGCTTCGAAGAGACTCTTTAGCACCAGGACATAGTCCCGAATTCGGTCTTCGTCCTTGACCGCACTCCAAAGATCATTGACGCTATCGAAAACCAAGCGCTTCGGCTTTCCCTCACGCATGTTTTCGACCAAGACTTGAAACATTTCCTCGACACACAATCCTGATGGATGGAAATGCAAGATTCGAAGCAAACCTGAAATGTACGCATCACTCCAGTTCATACTTAGCGACGAGGCTTGATCGAGAATTTGTTCCGGGGTATTTTTGATGCTCAACAAAAGTGCCGGTTCGGAACGCCTGAGTCCAGCATCAATGAAGTGTTGGGCAATCACTGATTTGCCAGTTCCCGGATACCCCACTGCGAGATTCAGAGTGCCACTCCAGAATCCCCCTTCCAACATGGTGTCCAGCCCGGAGATTCCCACCGATACCCGGTGTCGTCGAGGGATTTCCACCTTGCCCAGAACAGTGGAAACATCCGTCGGGCGGAGTTGCGGGAATACACGAAGCCCTTCGCCCCCAAGACGAAAGGGATGGCGCCCAGAAATGTGGCCTTGGCCTCGAGTCTTGCGAATTTCAAGCAAACGTAAATTCTCGCCCCCGGTAGCGGCCGGCCGATTGTAGACTCTCATGGAAGCATCCACAAGGTACTCTTCAAACGCAACCGATTCCGGATCGGTAGTATCCAATTCCTTGATCAAAATGGCGTTGACTTCCTTCAATTTGAGATGGTTCAGGACCTTGGTCAGCAGTTCGCGTAAATCGACTTCGGAAGGAGCTACTCTCTTGAAGTGAGTAATGCTGTCGATCACCAAACGTCGCACACCGATTTGACCAATAATTTTATCTACCAAGTCATTCCTGCCGTTGAATCCTTCAAACACCTTGCCTGGTGGTGTCCAAATGACTCGCAATAAGCCCTGCTCCTCCAATGGTCTTAAGTCGACGCCATAAGCCAGCGCTTCCTGGTAGATTTGCTTCGGGAATTCGTCAAAAGTGATGAGAAGGCCAGGCTCTTGAAATTGAAGAGCTCCTTCATAGAGGATCCTAACCGCCAAGGTGCTTTTTCCGCTTCCCGGCGGGCCTTCGATTAGCAGGCTGTTGCCTCGGACCAAGCCGCCTTCCAACAGATGATCAAACCCCGCAATCCCAGTGGGCATTTTTTCCAACGTGATATTCACCGAACGTCCCCTCCACAATAAACACAGATCTCCAGCTGCGGGTCAATGACTGCCAGGCAATGGCGGCAGTGATTCTTCTGCCATTCCCGGTCAACTTCATGGCCGCAGTTAGGACACGCTTCCCAACCCAGTTCAATGGGATTACCACACCCGGAACATTTCTCTTTCAATACATTTTGGCAGAAAGGACAGACGGCAAACTCGAGGCTCACAACCCTTTGACAGTTCCGGCAGAGTTGTTCTTTCCCTTCATCACCCAATACAACACGCTGGACCTCTGCCAGCGTGGTGCTTCCGTCCAAAACAGCCTTTTTTGCGAATTCCGCCATCAGAACCATTCCGTTGCGTTGGGCAGCGTGACGAATCGTGTAAGGCGAGGCGCGCTCCAGGATGAGACGATGGAGATTGTCATCAATCTTGAGCAGCTCAAACAATGCCATTCGCCCCCTATACCCGGTCTCCCCGCATTCTTGACACCCACGGCCACGGTGCAGCTCTTTATTTTTCGGATAACCCAGAAGAGCAAGCTCGGTTTCGGACGCCGGATACGCTTCTTTGCATTGGTCACACACAACCCGGACCAATCGTTGTGAAAGAACACCTCGGACGGTAGCGGTGATCAGGAAGGGCGGAGTTCCCATATCCAAAAGGCGTGTGATAGCTTGTGACGCATCGTTGGTGTGAATCGTGCTTAGGACTTTGTGCCCGGTCAGGGCTGCCCGACAAGCGATTTCAACGGTTTCGATATCACGAATTTCCCCGACTAAAACAACGTCCGGGTCCTGGCGCAGGACGGAACGCAACCCCGATGCAAACGTCAAGCCGACTTCCTCGTGGATTTGGACCTGCGTCACCTTTGGCAGACAATATTCAATCGGATTTTCAAGCGTGATCACATTCATCGATTCTCGATCCATCGCGTTCAAGGTCGCGTAGAGTGTGGTGGTCTTGCCGCTTCCGGTAGGCCCTGCCACCAAATAAAATCCCTGGGGGGCGTCAATGACCGACTGATACATTTCACGCAGCGCCGGCGGCATCCTGAGATTTTCCAAGTTTAAGAGAGAAATGCTCTTGCTCAGGAGGCGGATGACTATTTTTTCTCCGAATTGTGAAGGAAGACACGACAACCGCAGGTCTACAACGAGGTTATTTTTCTGGATCGTATGGCGCCCATCTTGTGGGATGCGTCGTTCAGCCACATCCATGTTCCCGAGGATCTTGATCCGAGACGTGACCGATGGGATTAACTCTTTGGGAAGCTCGGCCACGGTGTACAGGATGCCGTCCATGCGAAAACGGATTACCAATCCGCTTTCTTCGGGTTGCACATGAATATCAGAAGCCTTTAGTCTGGTCGCGACCTCAAACAGTTCCTCGACAATCGCGACAGCCTGCTTCCCGGCAAGATTGAGTTTTATGGATTTCGCCGAAACTGCTATTTCTTCGGAGGCAACTTTCTGTGCCGTCACAGCCGCTCCGGCGCCTTTTTTCTGATCCGCCGTATTTATTTCCCGGCTTAGCCTTGTATAGTGATGTTCAATTGTCCTCTTCAGTTCAGGACGAAGAGCGACCAAAGGGATCACTTTGCGGTGCATGAAATAGGAAACAATGTTCAGGGCATGTGTATCGTCAGGGCTCGCAAAGGCCACTTTGACGGCTTCTCCATCCTCACCGATAGGAAGCGCGAGATATCGAGAGGCCATTTTATGAGGTAACAAAGAAAGGAGTTTGGAGTCGAACGGCCAGTCCTGGAGGTTGACAGATGAACAGAAATGGTGATTCTCAAGGATCTGGAGCAATTGATTCGAATTGAAAACCTGTTGGTGCAAAAGAATCTGCTCCAAAAATGCTCCTTCTGCCTCCGCGGCGGAAAGGCACTGCTGAACAGTAGCCGGGGCCAAGAGCTGCCGTTCCACCAGAATTTTTGCCAGGTTGTCAGTTCCCACGCTCATGAGTTTTCACTCAGCTTCTCAAATGCCTTTTCCAACGTTGACTCCACACAGGTCAGTTGATCGATGGCGGTGATCTTCAGAATTTTTGTGATCACTGGGGAAGCGGCGGCAAGGACACATTCCTGCCCCGCCTGCTTGAAGCCCCGGATAACTCCAACCAAGCCTGCCAAACCCGCACTATCCATGAAGTTGACGCCTTCAAGATTGACAATTAAGCTTGAAGTTGGCAATTGAAGACTCGAAGCCTCTTCAAACTGTGCTTGAGCACTCGAGTCAATACTTCCACTCAGGTGGGCGATCCGAATGTTGTTTGTTTTCTCGCAGACAATTTTCAGCATATGCCTCCTTTCAGTCATTCAGGTCCAAGGCAATCTACCTTGTCAACCTGTCTCAACTTCCACTGCCAATAGGGAGAGGTCGTCCGTCGTCAATGCCTTTCCTTGCCACCTCTGGGCCTCGGAAATCAAATCGCAAAGGCTCTCCTGAAGAGACCGGTCCGTTGTTTGTTCCAAGGTCCCCATCATGCGTTTCTCCCCCCAGTGTTCCCCTCCCGCCTCGGACATCTCAGGAAGCCCATCAGAGTAAAGGTAGAGTCGGTCTCCGCGGTTGAGCTGAATCGTATATAACTGGTAAGTGGGTTTCGGGGCAAAGCCGATGGGGAGTCCCTGCCCTTCCAAGATGGAAGCGGTCTTCGTTTCTGCCTTCAGGTGGATTGGGCCGGGATGCCCAGCCTGCACGTAGCAGAACTGATTTGTTTCCAGGTCGAGTACGCCATAGAGAAGGGTAAAATATTGCCCCGTCGCGGGATCCATCGGAAACAATTGGTTGAGTTGAATTGCAACCTCCACGGGCGAAACAATTCGATAGCCCGGGAGCCCTTCGCACGGCTGTTTAAGCAAGGAGGATTGGATACTCAGCGGTGAAAGCAACCGGCTCAGAGTGACTGCCAACAGTGCCGCCGGCACGCCATGATTGCTGACATCCAGCACATAAAGCCCCATATGCCTCTCATCCAGACGAACTATATTGAGAATATCCCCGGCTAATTCATCGCAGGGTTTAAATTGCCAGGCAAAACGAACGCCTTCAATAATGGGAGCCGACTTGGGAAGCAGGGACAACTGAATCTTGGCGGCAGATTCAAGATCTTTCCGCATTCGCGTGTTGGCCGCCTGCAATTCATGGGTCCGGCTTTCCACCAACTTTTCCAGGTCTCGGTTTTGGTTGCTGATTCGCCGGTAAAGCGCCGTGCTTTCGAGAGCGTAAGCAGTATTAAATAGGAGTAGAGAGAGCAACCCCTTAGACTCCTCACTGACATCCAACTCTTCTCCGGCAAGGACCCCGACAAACATCCCCAAGACAGAAGATCGAGTTCCCAGCGCGTGCAGGACGAGGGTACCTTCCATCTGTTTGGCAGGAACTATCACTGGACAATTCTGGTTCAACGCCCATCCGAAATTTCCCTCGCCAATCTGAGCGTCGACTTCTTTCTGAAGCTGGGTCCTTGCCGATTCGGGCTGAAAGACAGTCAGGTCAAAGCTTGAATCCACTTCATTGATCACCGAGAATCCCATGTATCGAAACGGCATCAGCCGTTTGATGTGCGGCCAGGTAGAATGAAGGATGGTGGTGGGATCCTGAGCTCCACTCCCGGTACTTTGTGCGTGTGCGAAGGAGGCGACAATGTCAAAACACGAATTCAGCAGCCAGCTATTCAGTTCTTCAAGGTACTGAACCCGGGCTTCAAGTGTGGTTACCTTTTGCTGGCTGAGTGTTGTCTTCATGGCGTAGGTTTAGGAAGTATGGTTTGCACCGCTGTCCCGAATTGAATCCGGATTTGATCCATTGCACCTGACAAAACACTGACAGGAAGACCGATTCGCTCCCAAGCTTCGGGAACAAGCGGAGGAATTAACTGCTCTTCGCTGCTCTCGAGTTCCATAACATGGGTGAGAATGTCTGCCACGTGGATAATGGCCGTCTCTGCTGGGAATCGAGAGGACTGCTGGGGCCGATGATGAAACGCCACCATCTCTTGAATGCTGTCGGGAAGTTTCCATGTTCGCAGTAGAAACCCTCCCACGGCGGCATGGTCAAATCCCAGAAGTTCCATTTCAACGAGGTTTAACAATTCGCCGTGCTGCCGACACCGCGTCAATACCGCCCTTGCAGCGTCTGGTTGAACCATGCAAATTACCAATCTGCCGATGTCGTGAAGCATCCCTCCAACGAAGTACCGTTCGACGTTTGCTTCGCGGCGAAAGGTCGCAAGGATACGGGAGGTAACCCCGCACGCCAGACTATGCCTCCAAAACGATTCCATACTGATCAAATCTTCAGGAATTCCCTTGAATAATTGCACCACTGAAGTCGCCAACGCCAGGTCCCGAACTTGCTGGGTTCCCACAATGGTCACTGCCCGCAAAATGGTCTCAATCTTGGTCGGCAGACTATACAAAGCACTGTTCACAATTCGCAGTAGACGGGCTGTCAAACTGGGGTCTTCACTGATAATTCGACTGATATCAGTAAACGATGCTCGCGGGTCATTGACCGCCGCGTTCAGTCGAGTAAAAATGATCGGAAGGGACGGAACTTCAAAACCACCCTTGATGAGCGTACTTGGATCACAAGCCATTGCCATTTTCCTCCCAATTCTTTGAGCTCTTTAGCTTGTTCATCCTGAATAGATGATGAAGCTCTCGAATGACCGGATTCTGGGGATCGGTATGCCGAAAAACCTTTTTGGTGAATTCTTCTACCTCTTGGACCAACTTGGGATCAATCTGAGCCAGAATTTGAGCTTCGACCTCCTCTTGACTAACACCCTGAATATCCGCCTCTGTAACTCCCCAGGTACGAAGAATATGAAGATTTTTTTCCGTGAGCTCGGTCTTCGCTGAGATTAATACTCTCCCGCTCCGCTCCTTGACGTCCGCCGCCAAGACCATCCCCGGTTTAATATTTTCAAGACTAACAATCCCCATTCAGAATTCTCCTTTAGTTTGGTTGACTGCATTCTTAGGACGTTTTTCGTTTGAGCAACGTGACCTCATTCCCAACGGGGTTAAAGGTCACTTCATCCATCAGGCCTTGCATCAACAAGATTCCTCGACCGTGCAGTCTCTCCCGGCCCTGAGGATCGGTGGCATCCGGTAACGAGGCCAGCGTGAAACCTGGTCCTTCGTCACGAACAACCCAAACGCTTTGTTGAGGGGTGATGCTATAGCGCAGGTGGATTTTCCTGTCTTTGTAAGGGGCTTTGGATCTCCTCTGCTCCGCCATTCGCTGAAACTCCTTATCCCCGTGTTGGCGCAAGGCAGAGCTGACTTCAAGGTTCCCGTGGTAAAGTGCGTTGGACAGTGCCTCACTCAAAGCGACACCGATCTGGAGCGAACTAACCTCGTCCTGACAATTCATAGACACCAGCTGTTGCTGTAAGTGACTGACCAGAGCGGGAATCAAGGCGGGATCGTTCTCCAAACAGAAAACACCATCGATGTGAGTTAACCATTGGTAAATTCGGTCGGGTCCCGAAGCAGGTGGCGGCAGCGTGCAGATTTGTTCGATGGCCGGTACGAAGTGCTCTGTAAGTTGTTCTCTAGGGACGAAACCCACAAATCGTTCCCGAAGCGACTGGGCGATCGCGCCTAGGTCCCGTTCCGTCGCCAGTACAATAACGGGAAGCAGGCCACTTCGAGAGCGATCTATTTCAGCAAATTCCATGGGATTCATCGTTGCTCTGCGTCTCGCGATATTCAGGAACGGTTGAAGTCACTCCGTTACGTCAATGGGTTCAAGAACAAAATTTCTACTGCGGACTTTTTCCTTGAGTGACGCGTAAAGGAAGGGAGCCGGGCTCGTCCCATTGCCGCGTGTATTGAATGTGAATTTGAGGGCTTTGCCTTTAGTGAACTTGGATGCTCATAAAATTACGCAATAATTGGCTCACCCTAAACTCATCTCACGTATCGACTTACATCAAGAAATCATTAATTGAATTTTTGGGGATCAAACAGATCGACGCAAATTGACTTCGAGCCGCGGAGTAGAAGATTTGCTAAAGCAAGAGAAACGCGGCGAAAAGTAGCGTGAGAGGAAGGATTGATGATTCCCCTTCGGCGGCAGAAATCTTGCCGAAGGGGAATCGGGTTAGGTGATGTGATTTACCCTGTGGGAGGGAGTGGTTCTGGTGCGCAGGTCCTGCGACAATCGTCGAGCATCCTCGCTCGAAAGTACTTCGAGCAACGCGCGAAAACTTCGCAAGGACTCGCGAGAAAGCGTATTGAAGTCTTGTTCGATCTCAACTATTTCGCGCCACTCCTTCTGGTCCTGGCTGCGATGTGTTACCAAGTCGGTTATCTTGTTAATCAGGTAATGACTGGCAATGGAGATTCCTTTAGCGAGTACGTAAATCCGAAGGCGAAATCTCTGTTTGGTAGAAACCACAACCTGATGCATTAGTCGATGGAGATGGGCTAGACTCACGAGCTCGCCTAGATGAAAGTCTTTGGGGATGAGCGGATCGACGGGCGCAATAGCACTCACCATTCTTGAAAACTTTGTCATCACCGCAAGCAAAGACAGAAGATTGGGAGTGAACTTTTCAATGATCTCTCCTCCAATGTTCAAGAATCGGATCGCCTCATCAATATCACCCAACTGTTTGATACTGAGAGCCTCGTTCATCGCCACATCAAGCATCAACGAGTGCGATTCAATTTCGTTGCGGGCGGTTTCAAACACGGATTGACCCCGGGGACTTAGTAATGCGTGCCATTCAGAGCGCACTTTCATTTCGTTCCTCCGTCCGAGCAGATAGAGGATTCCCCAGCCCGCCGCCAGTAGTATCAATGGGATTACGATTCTGACCATGGTCCAAATATACTCTTGTCCAGACAAGCATTGCAAGAACAAAGAAGAGGGAGTTTACCAGGCTCACTCGATCTCTGGCCGCTTCGCCTGCCATGGCAACATACGCAAATCCAAGAGCCACAGGCAGTTGTGAGATAAGATATCCCATTACTAGGTATTTATAAGCCAAGGGAACCTCAATTCGATAGTACAGAGCTGAAAACACCAGAATCAAATAGGCTAAACAAGTTGTTTGTAACACCTTAGAGTGCAAATCGAAGGGGATAGACCCCCACCATACCTTTGACTCCACAGGCAATGCAAATGCGTAGGTGACGAATACCATGCCTGTTATGCCAAATAAGGCTCTATTTGAACGCCTTACCCTTGGGAATAGACCGAATATCTTGCGATTCAATTCAAAAAGCATCACAAGTTTAATTAGGTCCAACAAAAATTCTTTCAGGTAATAGATCTGCCTCCTCAGTTCCTTTTCGCTGATAACATAAGAAATTACGATGGTTGAAACGAAAGAGACCAATAGGTAAATGTAAAAGGCCAGGCAGATTCGAAACCTCTTTCGACGCGCTCCTATTAGGATCAGTGTGAAGTGAATCCCCAAGCCAAGTGTTGTGACAGCTTGCAGCACCTCATTCATGACCCGATTATCGCGAAAATCCTCTACAAAGCCAGTGATGTTTCGAAGATCCTCCCTGGCTTTATTGAGAACCCACCGTTAGCACGCGATACTAATATCGGGCATGAAGACGATTTACCTGCTAGTTATCTTTTGTTAACCCATCATTTCCTTTTGTTCAGCCCAGCATATTGGGGGGGATGCGATCTACGCCATCATTCCGAAACAACGTCCGGGGTGGGATTCTGTCCACACCATCGGCAATCGTCACGCCACTGGGGGGAATGCGATCCACGCCATCATTCTGAAACGGGGTCCGAGATGTTTGTGCCAGCAACCCACCTTTGGGCTCTAAACGTGTAGATTCAGGCCCACTGATTATTTCATGCTGTGAGCTAAGCGCTTGTTCAATCCCATCAACCGGTTGAGCCTTTTTTGTGCCTATACTGTAATTTTCTGTCGAGCTATTTAAAGCACATATTGAAAGAAACACTAATCCCAACATGAGAAATACGGTTCTCGATCTCATTTTTTCTCCTTTTTGTTGTTGATTGTAGAAAGTTGATTAGGTGTAAAATAGGAAGTCAACGACTTTGTGCAAATGTGACTTAAGGGGCACGGGTCATGGTGGCGTTCTCCTCTTTGCCTTGAATAATTATTTGTTTAATTGAACGATGAAGGGATGCTTCGAAGTCGCTTCTATTCGAAAGCAATTTATCAAAGAATGCAAGTGCGTGTAAGATCTTGCACAGGGATATGATAGTCACAAATTCGACGAAGAAAAGGGGGAAATCTGTCAATGCGGGAAGCAAAAGTTGAGCTGATTGATCAAATATCGGATTTGGTAGAGAGCATTTTGGTGCCGGGAAAACTGCTTCACAAGCTTTTGTCCGTAGTCGTGAAGATGTCTAATTCTGAGCGAGGTGCGATTTTCCTCTTGACCGAATCTGGGAAACTCGACGCAAGAGCCGCTATAGGAACCGACCTTGAATCTATCAAGACGATCGAAGGCGTATGCTCTCATTACATGACCGACTTGAGCACCAGTTCGTCGGTGACCTACGTTCCGGATACGCGCAAAGAAGAAAAGTTTCGTAAATCTTCCGTGTTCAAAGGAATCGACACGCTATCGTTTGCCTGTGTGCCACTGCGACTGGAAGGGACTTTTTGTGGAATTCTCTATCTCGACAGCACAACCCAGGCCCGAATGTTTTCGTCCCTCGATCGCGAAAGGTTATTGCGATTCGGGAAGCTGGTGACCAAGGCTTTGTTGCACGGACAGAAATTCCCCGAGATGGATCTCAAAGTCCCGACGGTGTCGGTCGGTGATTTCCTGGCTGAGCGGACTATCGATGAAATCGAGCGCCAGCAGCTTACGGCAATTCTCGAAAAGAATCATTGGAATGTCACACGAACTTCCCAGCTCATGGAAATTCCTCGTCGGACTCTTTACAATAAGATGACGAAGTATGGGATCAAACGGTCGCGCCGCCGCAAAACCATTCGCACGGCCACGGCCTAAGAATCAATTCTTCCCTCCTTTAGCGGAAAATTGATTACCTGAAAAAAACGCCATTATTTTTCGAGTCGATTCGAAAAATAAAACTTCGGGAAATGATCAGCTGTCGATTCTGGTGATGAACAAACGCATATACAACTAAGCGTTGTTCGACTTTCAGCTGTCATGTAGTAGTCTAAAAATTCAATCTCCGCAGTGACCCGCTCAAATAGACGTCATCGAAGCTGCGACTCTGCCCATCCAGCCTTTTAAGGAGTGGCAAAAGGTCCACGACGCGTACTATCCGCCGACTTAACACTGTTCAATTCTCCAACATAATCATTTAA
>JAXLQK010000072.1:0-28271 GCA_046331665.1 Terriglobia bacterium
GGCGCGACCGGTGGGTCCTGCACCTCAAGGCACGAAAGAAGGAAAAAGAGAGGGCTGTGCTTGAAAGAAAGATGAAGTTGGAGGCGAATGCAAGGGAAAGCAACAAGACCATGATCAAGCAATTGGTGACGGAGCTGAAAGAGCAGGGGGAATCGTCCGCCAAGCGCGTACCCAAAGAACCGTCTCCGCGAAACATGGACTTTGCCGATGCGGAGCCGCTCATCCACACCAAGCGAGTCGCCGTCGAGAAGGCCGCCGTCATTGCCACGGGATCCAAGGACTTTGTCTTTCCGAATGTCTCCTTGTTGCATCCCGCTGAGGGGCAACAGGCGGTCAATGAAAAGGAACTTCGGAATCGGGCATTGCAACTCATCGAGAAATGCAATGAGTTTGATGTGCATGGCCAGGTAATGCAGATTCATCCCGGTCCCGTGGTCACGACGTATGAATTCAAACCTGAGCCCGGAGTGAAATACAGCCGAATCACCAATCTGGTCGATGATTTGTGCCTCGCCTTAAAGGCGGAGTCCGTGCGCATCGATCGGCTTCCGGGGAAATCGACCGTCGGGGTTGAGGTCCCCAACTCCTTTCGAGAAACCATCTACCTTCGTGAGATTATTGAATCGGCGGAATTCCAAAATTCCCATTCCAAACTCACCCTGGCCCTGGGGAAGGATATTGTAGGCAAGATCACCGTCGCGGATCTCGCCAAGATGCCGCACTTGTTGATTGCGGGCCAGACGGGCTCGGGAAAGAGCGTCGCCGTCAATGCGATGATTCTCTCCATTCTATACAAAGCTTCGCCCGATGATGTGAAGTTCATCCTCGTCGACCCTAAACGGCTTGAACTCGGGCTCTACGAAGGCATTCCCCATTTGCTGACTCCGGTGGTTACCGAGCCCAAACGGGCATCGAATGCGCTCAAGTGGGCAACCAATGAGATGGAGAACCGCTACAAACTGCTCGCGGCGGTCGGTGTCAGGAATATCGAGCAATACAACGCCCTCGTGAACAAGCCCAAGACGATGGATCTATTTCCCATGGAGGAGATCGAGAGGAAGCCTTTACCTTTCATTGTCATTGTCATCGACGAATTGGCGGACCTGATGATGGTGGCTTCCAAAGACGTTGAGGATTCCGTCATGCGCCTGGCACAGATGGCCCGGGCCGTGGGAATTCATTTGATCGTCGCGACCCAGCGCCCATCGGTGGATATCCTGACCGGAGTCATTAAAGCCAACTTCCCCTGCCGCATTTCCTTCCGAGTGGCGCAAAAGGTGGATTCACGAACCATTTTGGATCAAATGGGAGCACAGCAACTTTTGGGGAAAGGCGACATGCTGTTCATTCCTCCGGGCTCGTCCAAAATGGTGCGTGTCCATGCGCCCTTCGTGAGCGAAGATGAGACCAGTGACATTGTCAAACACCTCAAGACCCAGGGCCAGCCTGTCTATAACCAGCAGGTGCTCGAGGACACCGGGGAAAAGGACAAACAAGCCGCCGATATCGAAGCGGAAGTGGACGAGATGTATGAAGAAGCCGTGCGCATTGTGGTAGAAATGGGGAAGGCTTCGACCTCGATCCTGCAACGGCGCCTGCGCTTGGGCTATGGGCGTGCGGCTCGCCCGATCGACATGATGGAGCGCGATGGGATTGTGGGTCCTGCCGACGGAAGCAAACTCGGGAAATCCTCTTTCTCAAGCGGCGAGATTATTTCACTGAAATTGACGAAGAACGTGAAACGTGATTATAAAGTTTCCGGTCGAAGGTCAAAAGTCTGAAGGTCTAAGGTCCAAAGTCAAGAGTCTAAGGTCCAAAGTCAAGAGTCTAAGGTCGAAATCTAGGGTCTAAAGTCTAAAGTCCGGCTGAGTGAAATGGTCCATGGCAAGAATCGAAAAATTCGAAGATATTGAGGCGTGGCAAGAGGCTAGAAACTTGACGAAGAAAATTTATGCTTTAACCTCGGAAGGAATTTTTTCAAAGGATTTTGCGCTGAAGGATCAAGTCCGAAGGGCAGCGGTTTCAATCATGTCCAACATAGCCGAGGGATTTGAGAGAAGAGGAGATAAAGAATTTCATCATTTCTTATCAATGGCGAAAGCATCCGGGGGCGAATTGCGTTCTCAGCTCTACGTCGCCTTTGATCAACATTACTTAGACCAAGAGCAGTTTGCAATTCTATTGGACCAAGTCAGTTACATAAGCCGACTTATAGGCGGGCTAATGAAATATTTGGAAAAGGGAATTGCGGTTACGGTGAGGAAGGCTTCTGGTTAACGAATTGACTTTAGACTTTTGACCTTAGACTTTAGACCTTGGACTTTAGACTTTCAACCTTTGACCTTTGACTCTCGACTTGTGACTTACGACCTTAGACTTTTGACATTTGACCTTAGACTTTCAACCTTCGACTTTACTCCCCTTCAGTCTTTAAACTCTCCTCAATCCAATTCAGATAGTTGGCAGAGCCGGCGACGATGGGAAGCGCGATGATCTCGGGTACCGCATAAGAATGCAGGCGCTCTACTTCCTTTTGCAGGGCAGGGAACTTCTCGCGGGAGGTCTTCATGATGAGCAGAACTTCCTGGTCTTCCGTCACTTTCCCTTCCCACCAGTACCAGGACATGATGGAGGGAACCAGATTCACACAGGCGGCCAGTTTCTTCTCCACGAGATCTTTGGCGATTTGGGCTGCCTCTGAAGAGTCTCCTACCGCAACCATTACCACAATTTTGTCAGTCATGCAGGCCTCCGCCAGGATCTCGAGGCATCGGAAGATCCGGTTTTGAATAATTGGTTCTCATTATAATGTTTTTGAGATAGACTACCGCCACAAATCGGGAATGGAATTGAGGCCTTCGGAGAAAGAGTACTCCAGCGAGTGAAGTTTTTGGTCAATACCGAAACGGCAGAGTCTAGAGTCCACCATGATGAAAAATCTCTCGATCAAACAAATCTTGATTCTCTGCTTCAGCTTCGTACTGCTTTTGGCTGGGTACTCCGCACTCTTCGGCGAGCATGGATACCTGTCACTGCGGAAAATGGAGCGGCGTTCGTCTGAGTACAACGAGCGAATAGAGCGGCTCAAGAAAGAGAATCAGGACATCCGCAGCGAGATTCGTGCCTTGAAAACAAATCCTGCGATGATCGAAAAAATTGCCCGTGAAGAACTGGGTTTGGTAAGGCAAGGGGAGATCAAAATGACATCGGGCAAACAATTGGACGATCCCACCAAATCGGCTTCTACTCCTAACTCCCGCCAATAATAAATCTTTTCGCACTTCGATTTTTTTGACCTTCGACCTTAGACCTTAGACTTTAGACCTTGGACCTTTAACCTTTGCCCTTTGACTTTCGACCTTGGACTTTTGACCTTAGACCTTAGACCTTAGACTTTTTCCCTTCGACCTTCGACTTTTTCCCTTCGACCATAGATTTTAAATCTTGGACTTTAGACCTTCGACTTTTGACCTTGGACCTTGGACTTTTGACCTTGTTCCCACATTTGCCTTGACGGGTTGGATGACGCCTCCCTATAATGCTCGGTAGATCAGACGCGGGGTGGAGCAGCCTGGTAGCTCGTTGGGCTCATAACCCAAAGGTCGCGGGTTCAAATCCCGCCCCCGCAACCAACCTTCATTTCCTTCCATCGGTCATAATCCTTTACTGATCCTCAGCTTACCTCCTAATTGACCCGTTTTGGTTTTTCCTCCTTCGAGTTGCCTTCCTCCTCACTTGCTAACAACTTGCTAACACTTGCCTCTTCCCGCGCCCTCAACATGCGCTCTTCGAACTTCTCTGAGGCTTCCGCTTTGGCTTGCGGGAAAAGGTGGCCGTAGATATCAAAGGTGATCTGGACGCTGGAATGTCCCAGTTGGTCGCTAACGTACTTCGGGCTTTCGCCTTGAGCAATAAGCATTGAGGCAAAGAAGTGCCGTAGATCGTGGAAGCGTACACTGGTTAACCCTGCTTTCCCTCGGATGGCCGCAAAGATGTCTTCGTCAAATTTGTCTGGGTCGATGGGTTTCCCCTCGTTATCAGAGAAGATAAGGCCCTCTGATTTCCCTGAGAATTGCTTAAGATTCGAAAGGAATTGAAGCACGTTGTTAGTAAGAGCGACCCGTCGCTTCGACGTCTTCGTTTTCGGTGCACTGACCCGCCAGGCCCACTTGTGAACACCGTCGGTGGCGCGGCATTTGGCAAGCGATCTATTGATAATCAATTCCTTTTGGAACCAATCAATATTTTCGAAACACAATGCCAGCAACTCGCCACGGCGTACTCCGGCAAAGGCGCCCAAATAGATCATCCCATGGCCAATGCTCTTCATCTCCATTGCCGTATCGATAAGCTTCCAAACATTTTCGGCAGTAGGGACAACGATCTCCTTGGAAATCACTGAAGGGAGTTCCAACCCTTGAAGTGGATCGAACCGAATGTAGCCTTGTTTAATCGCGCTGCTGTCCTTTTTGCTCGCCAGCATCACTCTAAGTAAGGTAATACAATTCCGCAATGTTTTGGTCGAAACCTTGGGGATAAGCTCCTTCACCATGAGGCGAACGCTTTCTAGGCCGATATCTTGGAGTTTCATCTTGCCAAAGTAGGGAATCAGATGTCTCCGAATGATGGAGGCATAGCCGGCAGACGTTGAGCCTCGGATGGCATGTCGACTCGAAAGATAGTTTTCCGCGAATTCAGCAAAGGTTATCGGCTTCGGTTCAAGATAGGTTCCTCTATTGATTTCAGTCAAGACTTCGTTGAGGTGGGTTCGGGCAGATACCTTGTTGGGGAAACCGCTCTCCCATTTCTGCTTGCCCTCGGGGCTCCGGTAAATGACGTAATAGACCGAGCCACGCTTGAGGATGGATCCACCTTGTCGCCGCATGCTTACTCCAAAGTATTTGAAACTCTCATTTACTTTTCCGCACTGCCTTCTTGCTCAGCCGCTGGGCCGAGACTAAAGCGCCCTCGTTGCCAAACCCTCGTTTTGGGATGACCGAGGAACTGGCCCGGTACAAAACCCGGCTTACGGTCTTGCAAGAGCTCGATGGGGGAATTCATCGATCTGATTTCGTTCGGCTCTTGGCATCGGAAATGGAATTTAGAACCCATAGTATTTTTGAATGAATGGAGGGCTCTGTTTACGCATGGGGCCTTTCCAGGTTGGAATTGGGTCCATTCGCCTTGCCCGGCCCTCGCGAACACATCTGCAGAATCGCCGCAAGGTCAGATTCCGTAAACCGAATGTACTTCCCGAGTTTGTGAAATGGAATGGCATCTTTTCTCGTTCGCTCGTAGAACCAGGTGGTTGACAGGTTCAGCAATTCTGCTATTTCGGAGATTGTGTAAAGTCGTCCATTCGTTGATGGGGCATCATGGGCCTCAAGCAGGGCAGGGCTATCGTTGTTCATTGTTTGGGCTCCTCCTAAGGAGTCTTCAGTCGCCCAAGCGCAAAAACATGTTGGCAATTCCGCTGAACCGAGCATTAACACAAAAGATTCGCGCAGAGCAATTGAATAGAATGGTGATTGGTTTGAGCAACAGCATGTTGTTGTGTAAGAAGTATTTAAATGTAGTTTGAAACTATCAGAGATTTAACGACTCATTGAGGTTATAGGAGTTGAGTAGGATTCTTTTCCCTCGGGGTACAATGATTCTTCCCTCGAGGTACAGTGTTTTTTCCCTCCAAGTACGGTTTGTCTTCCCTCGAAGTACAGTACATTTCCCTCGGAGTACAGTCGGATTTCCCTCGAGGTACAGTATCCGTTTTCCAAGAAGTCCAGGTTCCGCGGAGATGAATCGGTCTGCTGTCGCCATTGAATTGTCTCTCTCTGTTCGGCCCAAAGTGGTCCGATTGAATTACGTTTCGCCAGCTCGCCTTCGGGGCAGAGAGTCCAGTCCCGAGTCCATGGGTAAATGCCGCCGCCTTTTTCTTGTCATGTTTGAGTCGAAAGTTTGTCATTGTTATTTGATCCAATGAGCTTCTGTGCTAGAGTCTCTTCTCCTTCCGTTTTCTCCTCCAGCAATTTCCTCCCTCTACTTACATAGAGGCTTTGAAAAGGCAAAACCTTAACAAAATATTTTTCTTGGCTCTCGCTGATTCCCCGTGTTCTTTCCTTTTCAACTGGTGGTAGTCAAGGTGTAACTCACGTACATTGTGTAGCTTGGGACTGAATGACGAGCCATCAGCTCTGCCGTTTAAGTTTTCCAAGATCCGAGCCGAATCTTCACTCCCCCTATTTCAAATACTGGCGAGGATCATTTGCGGCTCACCTTCTGGCTAGTGGGTCCTGAAATAATATCTTTGCTCCAATGGCGTGCCCTCATTGATGGGTAGAAACAGGAGACAATCCTTCTTACCCCTATATCTATAAGAGTCATTTTGGAGGCAAAACCTTAACAGAATTTTTCCTTGGAATCGTGAATTTAACCTACGGCGAGCAGAAATTAGGTGGAGGGAGGTTTGTCAATCTGGTGGTGAAAGATGGTCAATGTTTCGTGCCTGTTATTGGGTCAGTTTTACATCATTGTTGACGATTCTCCATGGCACCAGTTACAGGGAGCTCGTCAATCAGACAATGGTGGAAAAAGCACAACACGATTTGCCCCGCTCGACATTTCACTCATTTTCGAGGCCGAAGGAGTTGGTGACCGACTAATGGATCTTCATGAGAAGCTCAGTGTTAATACATCATTCCAATGACTTATTTGGTGCTGGGTCTTTCCTAAAAAAAACTCTTCCTCTTAGCTTAGAAAAAGGAACTCACACCGATTTCCTTTTCGTCATTAGGGTTTCCCCGCCATTTGATCCGCGCACCTCACTGTCTGTCGCCTCCCGTCATCGTCATCTTATCCCCAGTCTTAAATCTGGAATGTAATTCGAATTGCTGCACGAATGCCCTCGTGAATGATTTCCCCCGAAAAAGTTGGTGAATGTGACGCACAACACCAGTGTGAATATTGCAGCACAGTACCGTCTCCTTTAATCAAGGCCCAGTCGTGGTTGGCGAGCTACTTGCTGAGCCGATTGAGGTTGCCCGGCCGAGCTCATTGCCTGGAAGTAATCCCAACCACGATCCCGAACCCGCTGAAGCAGCCATCGGAATCTCCCTTGTCAGCAGAAACGAGACGGATTTCAATCTTTTTCATCTAACCCGGATCAGGTGCCACCTTTAAATCGTAAGATCCTCCGTACCCTGAAGGAGTTGTCAATAACGGCGCACACACTCCGCCGTCTTGCCTCCTCCATCACCCAGCCCCATTGGCTTTTTACCTCCTGCGCTCGCTCTACAATTGGGAATTTGGATTTTCATGTCGTCAGGATTGTTCTTGCTGTAGTTATTCGCCTGGCACCTTCCAAGAGTCATCTACGTTGGCGACAAGCTGCTGGCCACGATTGAACCTTCGGCTAGTAAACCTTCTATAACGAATGTCTCAAGTTCAGGAGATGATAAGGGACACCAATAACTTGTCATAGTCAAACTTACAGGAGCAGCGCAAGTAAACAGCACCGTAAGATTCAATGGAGTTATTGCCAGCCCGACAAGCTGGGGTGCATCGTCGATATCGGTTTCCTGTCCCGTCAGGAGCCACGACCGGCCCTGTCATTGTGACAGTTGGGGGAGTCGACAGCAACGGCGTCTCCTTTACCATGACGGCGGGACCTTCGATTACCAACCTTTCGCCATCAGCGGGGTCCGTTGGAACTCCAGTAACTGTTACAGGAACAAACTTTGGGGCGAGTCAGGGCACAAGCATATTGAAGTTCAATGGAGTGACCGCAACCCCGACAAGTTGGGGTTCGACATCGATTACAGCTCCTGTGCCCGCTGGGAGCACGACCGGGCCGGTAACCGTAACCGTTGCGGGCGTAATAAGTAACGGAATGACGTTTACGATGAATTCTGCTCCAACGGTGACTCTCACCAGCCCTGCGAACGGAGCTTTGTATGCTGCTCCAGCCGTCATTGTTCTTGAGGCATCGGCAAGTGATCCAGGAGGTTCAATCACCAAGGTGGATTTTTACAAAGGCCCAACGCTCATTGGAACGGTAACATCGCCACCTTACACTTTCACCTGGAACGGAATGACATCGGGCACATATTCTTTGACCGCAGTTGCTACCGACAACACAAGCCTAGCGACCACATCCAATGTCGTGAATGTCAGTGTGGGTTACGCGCCTGCCGTGTCCCTGACCAGCCCCACCTCCGGCTCTGCTTTTGGAGCACCGGCAAGCATTCTGTTGACAGCAAGCGCCTCAGACAGCGATGGCAATCTCATCAAAGTTGATTTCTTTCAGGGCAATCAGCTAATTGGCACGGCAACTTCAAGTCCGTATAACTTTACTTGGAATAATGTGCCGGTAGGGACCTATGTTCTGAGTGCACGGGCGACCGACACGACAGGTTTTTCCACCATTTCAACGAATGTTTCGATTACCGTTGGAACCGGTGCGACCGTGACCCTTACTACTCCTACCGGTGGGACCACTTTCCCGGCGCCTTCTAACATTAGCCTTGCGGCGACTGCCTCGGATAGCAATGGAACAATCACACGGGTGGAATTTTGGGCAGGCTCTCAACTGATGATTGGTTATGACACCACAGCACCCTACACGTATTCCTGGAATAACGTTGGGACTGGCGTCTATAGCCTGACGGCAAAGGCGATCGACTCCCAAAACATCACGACGACTTCCGCTCCTGTTACCATCACGGTAAGCAATCCTCCTGGCGCTTGTGTCGCGGGAAGTTGTACGAGCTATTCTGGCTCTGGAAATACAGGCTATGCTGAAGGAACTGGAGCCAGCGCGGTGTGGAATTTCCCCGAAGACAACGTGGTCGCAAAAGATCCCGTAACGTCCAGGCAGTCCGTATTCGTAGCAGATACGCAAAATAATCGAATTCGAGTTATTTATCTCGAAGGGGCCCCCGGCCAATCGGCGCTTATTGCAGGTACGGGAACTGCAGGATATTCAGAAGGGGGAGGAAATGGGCTATCGGCCTACTTTAATCATCCTCGTGGGATCACTGCACTGAAAGACGGAACGGGTACCGTCACCGCATTATTCATTGCCGATACCGACAACCATGTAATCCGCAAAATCCTCCCGCCGGCATCCGGGCAAACCTATTGGCGAACCTCTCTATACTCGGGGACACCAGGCGTCAGTGGCTTGGTAAACGGATCAGCCACGTCCAGCAAATTCTACTACCCGAAAGGGATTTTTGCTTCTTCCAGCAGCCTGTTCTATGTTGCGGACACCTCCAACAGCGCCATCCGCAAACTAGACTCTGCGGGTGCCTCAACGACATTTGTGGCTTCTGGCACCATTGCCAATCCTGCTGGAATAACCGTCAGCGCAACTTCAAATCTCGTTTACACAGCCTCAAACACCGTGAACACGATCTGGAAGATTACGACGGGAGGTTCACCAACTCTGATTGCTGGCACAGCGGGATCGGGCTCCTTTGCTGATGGGACGGGCACTGCGGCCAGGTTCTTCTGGCCCTATCACCTCAGTTGGGCAAATCCAAGCCAAGGCGAAACCCTCTACATCGCTGATAACGCGAATAATCGAATCCGCCAATTGCTGATTTCAAATAACCAAGTCACGACACCTGCCGGAATCTTTGTCGGCGGCTACATGGATGGGTGTAATGACACCGCCTGGCTGAATGCTCCGTCCGGGGTGACTGTAGGGCCATCAGGGGAATTGTATGTTGCTGACACTTCCAATTCACGAATTCGAAAAGTCGATCTCTCTTCACCTGCTCCCACAGGACTATCAGCAACAGCGGTCTCAAAAACAGAGATTGATCTAACCTGGCAAGATGGGTTGATCAATGAACAAGGATTCAAGCTCGAAAGGTCAACGGACGGTGTCAATTACAGCCTCCGTGCAACCTTGGGCGCTAACGTCAATAGTTACCCAGATACCGGGTTAACGCCAAATACGACCTACAGCTACCGGATCTATGCTTATAACTCAATGGGGAACACAGCGACTTCTTCAATTGTTTCCGCTACGACACCGATATCCAACCCTCCAACGGTAAGTATCACTGCCCCGGCTAATGGCTCCGTCTATTCTGATCAGGCCACTATCCCAATTAACGTTACGGCATCCGATTCAGACGGCACGGTCAGTAAAGTTGAGATCACCAACGGGGGCCAATTGCTGGCAACGCTGACGAACAGCCCCTATAACTGGACATGGAGTAATGTGCCGTCTGGGAATTACACCCTTGGCGCAAGGGCAACTGATAATCAAGGGGTCATGTCCAATACCAGCATCAATGTGATTGTTAACTTCGTTCCTTCGGTCACTCTGACGAACCCACTGAACGGAGCTTCTCTAAATGCACCGGCAAACATCACCTTGACAGCTAATGCGTTTGATTCTGACGGCTCAATCAACATGGTTGAGTTTTTCAACGGGAGCACAAAGATAGGTCAAGCGAATAATAGTCCCTACACTTTAATTTGGAACAACGTTTGGGCGGGCAGCTATTCCCTCACAGCCAAGGCCACGGATAATCGAGCTGCCACAACGACCTCTGCCGTCGTAACAATTACGGTTAGTGGAAACCAAGCTCCCTCCGGCAATATAACCGGCCCAAGTCAGGGGGCAATTTTCACTGCTCCAGCAAGCATCACCATTTCGGCCAGCGCCACGGACGCAGATGGGACCATTTCCAAAGTGGAATTTTTTCAGGGTGGCACAAAGCTCGGGGAGGATTCAATCGCGCCCTACAGCTATAACTGGACCGGAGTCAGTGCTGGGACCTATGTGTTGACCGTCGTGGTCGCGGACAATCAAGGGGGTTCAACAATCTCTACTCCGATCACGATCACCGTTAATCATATGCCTGAAATTGCCATTTTGAAAAGTTGAAGGACTGTGATACCTGAAATAAATTCACGATTAAGAAAATCATCTGGAGAGGATTTCGTTGGGAAATCACTGAACGTTTCTTCGTTGAGGTTCTCACTTTCATCTGGATTCGTTTACTGGTCTCCATGCAAAGCCTATTAGCCAGGACGGCACAGACGACTGAAACGGCAATGAGGTGATCCGAAGCCTCAGTCATTAATAGTGTCGTTGCAGCAGATCTATTGCGATATGACGCTGACGGGAATTCAACGAGCTTGAGCGAAGTTGACCTTATACCGGCAATACCCAAACTGATCGTGATGTCGATGATTCCGGCCTCAATGTTTACGGATTCGACGGCACAAAGGTCTGGAATCTGAACAACAAAACCCTCAACGAAATATCTTGGCTTGGCTGCCCGGTTTTGGCCAGAGCAGCTTTTCAGTCGAGATGGTGGGGCACTTATCGAGAGGTTGGCTCTGCCATTGAGGATTACGAAACCGCCAGCCAGGAACAAAGGATTTGTAGATAACTGCGACCCGCCCCGGTACAAGCAGGTTAAGTCATTGACAGTATCAACTTCCGAGCAGCCCGCCAGGCCTCATGGACTCTCGTAGAATCAGCTATTTTGTCGACGAGAACGGCTCATTGATCATCACGCTGGCTGGAGCGAAAGGCCGAGCAAAGATCCCGGCGATCTAAACCAGGCTTGGGTTGATTCCCGGATTGACTTTTCAGATTGGCAGGCGGTTAACGGCATTCAATGGCCGTTCACGGTTGTCCACCAATGAGCAAAGTAGATTTTGTTTTGAGATTGAGCAATGTCCAACTCAGCCAACCATTGGCTGGTACCACGTTCCAATCGACTGTGAAATCAATTGAAGATGTCATTTCTGTTCGAGACTGAGATCTTGAGAAGATCAACCAGTTGAATCGGCGAGGAAGAGAATATGAAGACTAAAAAGAATTTTCCGTGAAGCAGATCAATTGATTGGTTAATAACGCCATCACTGTCATTCCGTTCTTCCTTACACTCCCACTGACGGCGACGCAAACCTGCCTTCCGCGCAGAGCAGAAGCTGGCTCATGCACTCTCAATATGTTCAACAGGCTTCGCTATGGCCGGAACTGCGGGACAGCATTTCAAAACTCGGACAACATCTGCAGCGTCAGGAAAGAGCGGATAGTGCTCAACGGAAGTTTATACCGGGCTTGGAGCTCACAGAATGTCAATGTTCTACGATTAAGGAACTTCAGGAAAGATTCGCGTTGAGTGGCAGGAGGGAGCCGGAAGTTCCGATATCAACAGGAGCTTTTCCAGAAATGAGACCGAGCATTAACCTCCAGGGATAACGATATGTTGGAGACCCTTGTGCTGATTCCGCCGAGCGATTCTTTATCAATGATCCAGCTGAAGGATGAGCATTTTATCTCATGGCGCCAGTTGGGAAGCGCCGGATGCCCCCGCCACCTGTTTCTATGACATCTACGAGGTTGTTGATCAAGATTAACGCTCTCGGGTTCCCGCCTTCAACGAAAACTTTGTCCATCAACTCGGATACTCGTTGTGACTTCTGGTAATTCGTGCTCCTCAGCGGCAGGTTCTGACGAAGGCTGCACAGAAAGATCTTTCTCCGAAACGAGGCATCATCGGAGTAAGTCTTACGCCGTGGGAATATCGAGACAATTGATACAACCGAATGGAACCTCTTTCTAAGGATTCCTCTTGCACAGTTAGCGCCCGAAGGCGAGCCGGTGAACCGGATACAGTGTCAACGGTTTTACAACGGCAAGCTTTGGAACGTGTTTTAGCAAAGAGAATTTTTAGGTTTCTCCATACAGCGCATATGTGACAACGTTAAGCCCAAGTAAGCAAGGAACTGGAAGTTTGTCTTATCAATATGAACCCGATTTCATTGATTGGTACGCTGATCAAGGATTCGATTTCACTCGTATTACGCTGACCAGCGCAATCACCGAAACAAAGTTATGATGACTATCTGATGGAAGCCGCCATAATTCCGTCCTTATGGGTATGTCGATGGTCAAGTTGCCGGTTTACAATGTGCGGGCAGATGGCTGACTGGAAAACTGTGGAGGATTAAAAGAACGGCGCCTCGATCGCACCCTCCAACACTTTGCTATTACAGCATTGATGGGACTTATACGCGTCTTGATTTTGAACAAGACAGTAGAGAGCGAACAATATGAAAGATAACCCCGTGGACGCTCTATTTTCCGAATTATTATGATTAGTGGTGAAACAAACCGACTCAACAAGAAATCTATGACCGTAACAAGGGAATATGACTACAATCAACCAAAACGACCCTCGGGGGAGAGTTTTAACTACGATCACTGATTCCGGTCAGTCGGCGAATAATGGTGACAGCGAATCAGGTTCTGAGTTTGTCAGTTTAAAGCAGTCAGCGAGCAGCCAAGATGCGGTGCAAACGTGGATACTTGACGAAGCTCCGTTTGTGTCGAAGAAGCCTCGTGAAAGACAAATGGAACTGATGATCAACGTTAACGGTACTGTAATTGCAGGGCTTCAATGTTTATACTAAAATCCTCTTCCAAATTCGCAGACATATACCTTCAATTACAATGCAGGTCCAAAGCCTTTAACAGACCAGGAGTTGCAGAGTTACTACTCGTATTAGGTTTAGCAGCTCTCGAATCACGACACCTTCGAATAAAAACAATTCACCTATGACAAGTCAGGTTAGACACAACCTTATTTTTATCATAATGTTTTGGATAATGCTGTTTTGCAAAAGGACATGAAATATGTTCCAGATACACTTCCCCAGAAGTAAAAGAGTCATGGCAATATGCTTTTCAGGAACATCGACTGCGATTACGGCACCTGACGGAGGAGTTGTGACTGATTACTATATTTCACGAACATGCAAAACGATTGGTCAGGGGCTAGTTTTATAAATCCGTTAGATCTGATCGAATCATTGAGCGGCTTTAGCTGAAAGAAATAATGCAATTACAATGGAATTCCAAAAGTCTGAACGACGAATAACCCTTACGTCAAGACAGAGTTTATTTCCCTCGAATCAAACCGGCACTCTGATGAAAACAGGAATTAGAGACTATAACTACGACAGGAATGGAAATGTGACCCGAATTGCTGAATACGATTGGGTCGCCTATAGCTCTGTACCAAGAGACGGAAATGAAGCCGACGAGGGCAATCCCGGCAGGTGCCGTCTTGAAACGTGAGGCCGTCAATACGTTTGCAATCCTACGCTGGACGCACCGACCAATTCCGATAGCGCTTCTGCCAGCACTTCAATCCCCTATCCCTCAACTCAAGAATGCCATTAATCTCAAGGATATTAAGTTTAACTCCTCCACGGTTGCCAAGACCGAATACTCCTATGACAACTACTCGACGGCTGGAAACCTAACGCAGGAGAGGCGTTGGGATCCCCAAACACTCACGTGGGCCACGACGGTCAACCACAGCTATGATTCTTACGGGAATCGAACTCTTACTACAAATGCACGCGGCTACCAAACCACATTTGGCTACGGGAATGTCTGTGGAATTACTGGGCTCTATGTCACTGATATTACTCTTGCTTCCAATGCAACGACAGATTTGCAGAGGAAGTCCCATCTGGATTATGATTGCAATTTTGGATTAGTTACTACAGAAACGGATGTGGACAACGGTATCATCGCTTCCACAAGTTATGACGTTTTTGGAAGACCGACGCTCGTTGTAGAGGCCCAAGGAATCAGTGGTGAGCAGCGGCAGACAACCACGACCTACGATGACCAGAACCGGAAGATTACCATTCGTTCAGATCTCAAGACCTACCAAGATGGTTCTTTGGTAACGGAAACCTCTTACGATCCCTTGGGGAGGGTATATTTGGCACGGCGACTCGAGTCGCCCAGTGACTCCTCGGGAATCAAAACTGATTCAAGGAGCATATTCTCAGGGACCAACAGCTATAGAGTCGTATCCAATCCTTATCGAACGACTTCAGATCTCACCGCGGGATGGACACGATCAAAGATGGACCAGTCTGGCCGCGTGCTTGAGGTCGAAACCTTCTCCGGCGCGGCTTATCCTGCACCTTGGGGAAGTAATACGAACACCACGGGCAAGGTAGTAACGAACTATAATGCTGATGTCACGACGGTCACGGATCAAGCCAACAAGAAGCGAAGCAGTACGAAAGACGGGCTCGGTCGATTGATCAAAGTTACCGAAGACCCTTCCGGGACCCCTCTCGACACGCTGTATAGTTACGACGTCCTCGACAATCTGACCAGCGTCACCCAAGTGAGCCAGACGCCTCCGGCGACCCAGACGCGGACATTTCTTTATAATTCACTGTCTCAGTTGACATCCGCCACCAATCCTGAGAGTGGCACGATCAGCTATACCTATGATCCCAATGGCAACCTTTTGACGAAGGCAGACGCCCGTCCGAAGACAATCACTTACACTTATGACCCCTTAGATCGTCTCAGCACAAAAAGCTATTCAGATTCGACTCCTGCCGTAACTTATGGCTACGGTGCCCCATCCCCTGGAACGAGTTGCGGGACCTTCTCCGTCGGGAAAGTGTGTTCGGTCAGCACTTCAGTTGCGGCTACCAACTTCAGCAACTACAATTCCAAAGGACAGGCTACCCAAAGCTCGCAGACGATTAACGCCATTACAACGACCTATCCATTCAGCTACACATATGGTTTGTCGGGTCGGATGACTTCACAAACTTATCCCTCAACGGTTACAGTAGTGAACACGGTGGAAGATGAAGCTGGAAGGATTGCCGGGGTTTCTAATGGTGATGGCAGTCTCTATTATGCAGGAGCCAGCTATAGCGATTTAACCAATCGGATTCAATACAGCCCGGCAGGAGCCATGGTGCAGATGAGATTGGGGAATGGGTTATGGAACGACACGCGATTCAATAGCCGGTTGCAAGCGATCCAAATAGGTCTCGGGCAAACTCGGTTGACAAATTTAGAATCCACGATAACTCCTAGTTCAACTGTGGCGGATAAGTTGCTTCTGGACCTGTGTTTTTCGGGGACTGATACGAACTGCTCAAATGGGGTGACGACGAACAACGGAAATTTGTCACGTCAACGGCTGCGGAAACAAAGTACACCAGGGTTGGATCTCTCGCAAAGTTATACCTACGACGCATTGAACCGGATCACCAGTGCCGGTGAGACACCAGTAACCGGGACGGTTTGGCCAGCGATCACCTATGGGCTAGATCGATATGGGAATCGTTGGGTTTCTGCTGGCTACAATCCCGGCGGTACTCTAACGCCAATCTCTCAATCCGAATTCAATGCCGCGAACAATCGGATGGTGAGTCCGAGTGGTTATGATGCGGTGGGGAATCAGACAACCAACAAGGTCAGCCAAACCGCCACCTATGATGCCGAAAGCCGGATGACGAGTTTCAACAGCGGTGCTGGGATCACGAACTATGCCTATGATGGTGAAGGCAGAAGAGTCTCAAAGCAATTGTCGAGCGGGGCAACGACTTATTATGTCTATAACACTTTAGGACAATTGTCGGCAGAGTATTTGACTACAGGACCTGTGGGAGGAGGGATTACCTACCTCACCTGGGATCATTTGGGCAGCACGCGAGTGACGACGGATGCTGCGAAGGCTTTCAAGACCTGTCATGACTATTTGCCCTATGGAGAAGAGATCGATCCATCGTACGGCGGGCGGGCTGGGTTTCCTTGTTATACGTCGACGTTATTGGATGGGCCGAACCAAAAGTTCACCGCGAAGGAAAGAGATACCGAATCCAAGCTCGATTACTTTCTGGCTAGGTACTACTCTGGGGCCCAGGGGCGATTCACTTCAGTTGATCCGGAGAATTCAGGCGCGGTTCCTGACGATCCTCAAAGCTGGAATGCATACGCCTATGCTCGGAATAATCCCCTCTATTACATTGATCCAACTGGCGAGGCATATAACTACTGTCCCTCTGAGAGTGACAGTTGCTATGAAGTGGCTGACGAGGATTTCAAGAAGTTTCAAGAAGACAATAAGGGTAAGCTGATCTTCGAAGGGACCAATATTTATACAGTCAATGAAGACGGAACCAAGGGATCACTTTACGCGACCTACGATTATGCCCTACCTCAAGGCACGGCTCAGGTTGCAAGTCAAGTCGTAGAACATGCTGGGCCAGCGGTGAATTTTTTCTACACGTTGACAATGGCGTTCCTCTTTAATGCTGGGCCAGGCATTCTCGCCGATAGCTACAGTATGCCCCAGTTGGCTACAAGCATCGGTAGGGCATTGATTGCAAATGGCACAAAGGCTGGGGCACGGGAAGTCATCGAAAGGACAGCGATGAGCCAAGCCCAGAAGGCAGCAGCAAAACGTGCCGTCGCCAGAGCCACGACGAGAGAAACTATTTCAGTTGATCGACTAGCAGATGGTTCACTACGAATAATGAAACAGCGGCCAGGGGGTGATGGCTATCAAGTAATTCAGACTATCGTGCGTCCCGACGGGGGCTCCTCAACCGTTCAGATGGGCGTTACTGCAGCAGGGAAATTGACCCACTATGACCCGAAGTAAGCCTCGAAACCTTCTTAGGGAGGAACTTAAGGTATTGAATCAGTTCCTGTGCCTGGAGATTTCGCTCAAGGATTTACGCGATAAACTAGTCGACGTCTTGGAGTTCGATTTTGAGGGCGATAAACCGTGGCTCAACGGACACTTCATCACTCCAGAACCTGGAATCCGAGTAGAAAAATGGCATATCGAGAATGCTCTCGACAAGAAACGTCTGGGCTTGATCAGCGAGCGTGAGCTTGAAGAATGGGCCTCGGTGATTCTTATGTGCCTTGCATACGATATTGAAGAGAACGCAGACCACGACCTTATCGCAGATTGGCTGAACGACTTGGGTTTCAATTTAAGACGTTCCGAGTAATGTTTGTCCCCTCCAGAACAGCCGCATGATTCAGAACCCTCAGAGAAGGAACAAGGGAACAAAGAGGGCCAGCAATTAAAAGGCTTTGTCTACCGAAGAAACACTTTTCCTTGAAAACTGAAGTGTTTTCTCGAGCAAGCTCTTCGGGTAGCAACGTTGATGGTAAATAAAAATCCTTTTCGCCCTCGCCGGTTTCCAATTAAGTGATCGTTTTCCTTTCAGCCCAGGATCGAGTGGATCAAGCTAGGCGATGCTCGTCATTTCAACGGAGACATCCAGTCATGCCAATAACCATCAGAATTGAACCTGGTAGAGTAGTCAAAGTGCTCCTCCGTGCGGTTGAGGTTGCGTCTGAAATCGACGACGAAGTCATATTGGATGTAGATCGCGATGGGCATTGGCTTAGGGGCATTGAAATACTTGAAAGTGTTGGCTTCGACTTAGCTCTGACGGTACGGAGAAACAACAACTTAGGGTGGGCCAAATGAGAGTATCAAAGGTGGGCCAAATCTAGTTGTCAAACGCAGTAGAACCATTCAGCCGCAAACGCACACTGGAAGCTGCTGAGGTCGGTGTCACATACGATGCAGATGCGAATGCGGCATTTTTCCATTTGAAAATGAAGGCTTTACCCCTTGGGAAAACGGCCAGGTACGCACATTCCATTACACCAGCTGCCCGTTTTGGCCCAATGAAAAATGGAAAAAGGAAAAAAGGGGTCACATCTTTCTTCTTTCTAAAACTGTCTGACGATGCATTTCGTCCTAGGTTAAGGTTGTAGCCCATGAGCCGACCATTGCGAATTGATCAGGCCGGGGGCTGTTACCATGTGACGGCCCGTGCGAACGAGCCTCGGGATGTTTTTCGGGATGAGGCTGACCGGATGAAGTTTCTCGAATTGCTGGGCCAACAGAGCGAGCGGTATGAGGAACGGCCTTGGTGCTATACTTGGGCCGGAAGAGATGCGGGCTGAAGCTGGCAGAGTTGGGCAACCTGGCGGGTGGGATTGATTACGCCACGGTCAGTAATTCGGTGCGGCGATTTGAAACTGCGAAGAACGAAGACCCTAAGCTTAAACACATCGTGGAGCAGGCTCTGAAATATTTAGAAAAAGAAAGATGTGACCCCCTTGTTAGTGTGGGCCCCTTGTTAGTGCAAATGCCGTGACCAGCAACAACGGAAACCTGTTGCAACAGCGAATCAGAAAACAAGGAACGCCGGGCTTAGATTTAACCCAAAGCTATGGCTATGATTCACTCAACCGGATAACCAATGCCAGTGAAACTCCTGGCAGCGGGTCAGCCTGGTCCGCCATCACCTATGGACTCGACCGGTATGGGAATCGCTGGGTATCGGCTGGATACAAACCATTCCCGACCTTGACGCCTGTTTCCTCTGCAGAGTTCAACGCAGCAACCAATCGGATGGTGAGTCCGAGTGGTTATGATGCCGTTGGAAACCAGACAACCAACAAAGTCAGCCAAACCGCCACCTATGATGCCGAGAACCGGATGATTAGCTATAATGGAGGAGCAGGGATTACTAATTATTCTTACGATGGAGAAGGCCGAAGGATCTCGAAACAGGTATCGGGCGGTGCGACGACGTATTATGTCTATAATGTATCAGGACAATTAGCAGCGGAGTATTCCAGCCAAGGGCCATCAGGCGGAGGAATTACTTATCTGACCTCGGATCATCTGGGCAGTACGCGAGTGACGACGGATGCTGCGAAGGCGTTCAAGACGTGTCATGACTATTTGCCTTATGGAGAAGAAATCGATCCAGCGTATGGCGGGCGGTCTGGGTTTCCTTGTTATACGTCGACGTTGTTGGATGGGCCGAATCAGAAATTCACCGGCAAAGAACGGGACGCCGAATCGGGGCTGGATTACTTCGGAGCAAGATACTTCTCTTCGCCACAGGGACGCTTCACCAGCCCGGACCCTCTTCTGAATAGCGGAAGACCCGATGACCCTCAGTCGTGGAATCGTTACGCCTATGTGAATAACAACCCGCTTCGATATCGAGATCCTCTCGGGATGTATAAATGGGCCACGAACTGCGACGAAGCGAACGACAGCTCGTGCAAAGCTGACCGAGATCGGTTTAGGGCAGCCTACGCGGAGTTGAAGAAAGCGGCATCCGACTTGGACGGGAGTGAGAGAAAGCAGCTAGAGAAAGTCATTAAACGCATTGGCGAGGAAGGCAAGGGGAGTACACGCGTTGCTTTCGGTGATGCAGGAAGCACCGACGGACTTCCGAACTATGGCCTAACTGTGGGCAACAAAATGACCATCAACCTTTCGGCCATTGACCAGACCAAGAAGGATTTTCAACTCAACCCCACCGAGACCCAGGCTCTCGATGCGGGTGTGGTAGGTCATGAAGGCGCGCATCTTGGAACAGGAGGGATTTTTACCGAGTTCTTAACGATGCATGGCGAGCACACAGCCTACTACACGGAATCCTTAACGTATCAGGGCCTGCACAACACCGACCGGCCCTTCAATCTTTGGAATGAGAGTTGGCTCAAGGTAGATCGACAGCTTTTGGAGCAGAAGCGGGAGAAAGCCATCCAGGATGCGATTCATCCCCCCAAGCCACAGCCACCAGCGAAGGAGAATTAACAATGAATCTTTCGATCCATGCGTGCTGCTGGCTGATTGTGTTGCCTCTCGCCAGTTTGTGTTGGGGACAGCCCACTACGGGACCAGTGAAAGTTAGCTATTGCGATCTCGTCACGAACCCCGAGCACTTCGCCGGCAAGATGATCGAGGTCCGCGCGACCATAGTTGGTTACAAGGCTCCCTCCATCGAAATGCCAGCGTTCTTGCCGCAGGAGCTGTGCTCCGCATACTTAAACATCGCGCTGGAGCGTCCGGAAAATATAGAGCCCAGGCCGTCTTTCGAGTTGGAGAAAGATTCCTCCTACCAAAAGTATCGGGAGGCTCTCCAGAAACCGACCCGGATCGAAGCGACCCTAGAGGGCCGCTTTGACCTCGCTTATGTTTGGAAGGACCGCAAGCGCATCAGGGTTGCGGAAGGCTCTGGCTTTGGCAGGAAGCATTCGGCTGACGCACGCCTGGTGCTAAAGAGGATGTCAGACGTCAAGACGTGGCAAATGCCGCGTCGTTGATGCACACACATGCAGTTTTGTGCAGGGATTCCTGTCGTTATTAAGCCTATCGCTCAACCTATGGTGCCAATCCGCCGTAGTCACTCCGAATGAGAGATTGATCCGTGCAGCCACGAGGGGCGTGATGGAAGTTCTCGGTTCGGCCGACCAAGGGTCTCCCGAGCCGAGACGCAATACCTCGAACCAAATCTTCGGGTGATTTTCGAGCGGCAACACAGCGGCAACATGTTGCCGCTGTGTTGCCGCTTTTTTTGTAGTGCCCGGCCGAAGAGGCAACAGAGTGGCAACGCGTTGCCACTTCGGAATTCGCGATCTTCAATGAAGCCGAGACTTATCTCTGGACGCGCTGAGCGGCGATGAGGTCCTCAACGATGCCGAGAGTTGAATAGGGGGTCACCCATTAAAAGGCTTTGTCACATCTTTCTTATTTCTAAAACTGTGGACGAAGCATTTTGTCCTGGGCTAAGGTTGTAGCTCATGAGCTGACCCTTGCGAATTGATCAGGCCGAGGGTTGTTATCACGTGACGGCCCGCGGGAACGACCGTCAGGATATCTTTCGGGATGAAGCTGGGCGGATTGCCGGAGTCTCTAACGGTGATGGTAGTCTCTATTATGCGGGAGCCAGCTATAGTGATTTAACCAATCGCATTCAATACAGCCCGGCAGGAGCCATGGTGCAGATGAGATTGGGGAATGGGTTGTGGAATGACACTCGATTCAACAGCCGGTTGCAAGCGATCCAAATAGGCCTCGGGCAAACTCGACTCACGAACTTGGAATCCACGATTACGCCCAGCTCAACAGTGGCGGATAAGCTGCTTCTGGACCAGTGTTTTTCCGGGACGGATACGAACTGCTCAAATGGGGTAACGACGAATAATGGGAATCTGCTGCAACAGCGAATTCGCAAACAAGGAACTCCAAGTCTTGATCTAACGCAAAGTTACAGTTATGACGTACTCAACCGGATAACCAATGCCAGTGAAACTCCGGGAACAGGGACAGCCTGGTCTGCCATCACCTATGGATTGGACAGGTATGGGAATCGCTGGGTATCGACTGGATACAAACTATTCCCGACCTTGACGCCTGTTTCCTCTGCAGAGTTCAACGCAGCAACCAATCGGATGGTGAGTCCAAGCTCTTATGATGCAGTGGGGAATCTGACAAATAATAAAGTCAGCCAAACGGCAACCTATGATGCCGAGAACAGGATGACGAGCTTTAATAGTGGCGTCGGAATCACCAATTATACTTACGATGGAGACGGCCGAAGGATCTCAAAGCAATTGTCGAGCGGGGCAACGACCTATTATGTCTATAACGCTTTTGGACAATTGGCGGCAGAGTATTCGAGCCAAGGACCTGCCGGAGGAGGAATCACTTATCTAACCTCGGATCATCTGGGGAGCACGCGTGTGACGACGGATGCTGCAAAGGCGTTCAAGACCTGTCATGACTATTTGCCTTATGGAGAGGAAATCGATCCATCGTATGGCGGACGGTCTGGGTTTCCTTGTTATACGTCAACGCTTCTCGACGGCCCCACCCAGAAGTTCACCGGCAAAGAGCGAGATACTGAATCAAACTTGGATTACTTTCTTGTTAGATATTATTCTGGAGTACAAGGTCGTTTCCTAATTCCCGATCCAGAAAACGCAGGGGGCATCGTGCCAGACCCTCAGAGCTGGAATGGCTATGCCTACGGTCGGAATAATCCATTAGTTTACACCGATCCCAACGGCGAGAAATATAGGATTTGCGACAACTTAGGTCACTGTGAGGAGAATCTTTCTGACATAGAATTCGACGACTATTTTCAGAGGGACAAAAACATAAGATTACGTGGAGGCAGCGAAATATGGAAAATGAACAAAAATGGAAGTCTTGAGAAAATTGGAACGTACGAACAGACGGAGGAGGATGTCCGCCCCGAGGTTGCAGGTGCAGTAGGAGCCGCTGCCCGCTACGCGGATGCAGAAATCAAGCGACTAATCAAAGAGGCGATTTACACCGGCATCACAGGAGGTGCATTGGGAACAGTTATTCAAATTGGCGAGGATGCGCTTCCGGTGGCTCGACGGCTTCTGCCTTTCAAAGATTCCAAACTCATCCAGCGAATCAATAAAGCGTTGGACGATATTGCGGCAGGAGTAACCAAGTATAGTAGGGATGGACTCACATTCAAGAATAGGGAAGGGCTTTTGCCAACAAAGCCAGAGGGTTACTATCGTGAATTCACAGTCCAACCTGGTCCGAGAGTTACTGGCAGGGGGGCGGATCGGCTTGTGGTGGGTCAAGAAGGCGAAGTGTACTACACGCCAAATCATTATGGAAGCTTTGTGAGAATTCAATAGGCAACAATCTATGACTGCGAGTGATTCATACAATTCGTTAAATCCATCGGATGGTTCAGTTATACGTGTAATTAGTGAGCCCAATGCACAGGAGGAGGCTGAAAAGCTAGCTCGGAAGAATTCTTGCAGAGTTTTTAGAGTTGATGTTGAAGTAATTGACTCGAAGGAGTCTTTGTTGAGTGCCATCTCTGAGGCTTTCTCTTTTCCACCATACTTTGGCGGTAACTGGGATGCTCTTGAGGAATGTCTCTGTGACCAATCTTGGAAGGAAGGTGAAGTAGTCTTCCTCATATTTGTAACCGCTGATAGGCTTCTCGATCTTGACCTCCGTGATGTTTCCGCTCTCACGAACGTACTTTCTGATACCGCTCTTTTCTGGCGCGGAGAAGGAGTAGACTTCCAGGTGCTACTCTTTGGCAGCTCCCGATTGAATGAGCTAATCAATTCGTAAGAAGGAGACAAAATAGGCCAAAATATGATCGAATCTCGACATTCGCGTTTGACAACTAGATTTGGCCCACCTTTGATACTCTCATTTGGCCCACCCTAAGTTGCTGTTTCTCGGTACCGTCATAACCATCGTTTTCGTGGCCCTGTCGAAGCGGAGCCCTGCGCCGCAGTTTTTGCGGCGCGTTTAGGGCGGGAGTGCAAACAATCATGTAAAACTGACCCATTGGCGATGATTGAGAGTTCACCCATGTCCGGCGCAATAGGATTGAATCTCTTTCGGACTTCAATCTATAGGAGAACCTCCAATGTGCTCTGTCTGCCCAGGGATATAGTCTCGCATATAGTCGGATTGAGGTATGAGCGGGGCAAGAACTGGGGCGGTGGCGACTCTGGAGCGAGGCAAAGCCGCGCGGAACCCGAAGGGCACTGGGAACGGGTTTACCGTGGGAAAGTGGGGTCGCCACCGCCCGCTTTTCCTCCTCTCGGCCGTCCTCAAGTGCTGCGCTGCCGCAGGCTATCTTTCGGCTGTGGCGGTGTTTGGCAAATGGGGTCAGTTGAACTCGTGGGTGAAATAATAGGTGAAAACAGAATTTAGACTTGTTTTCACCTGGAACCTCGATCCAGATCGCCAAAGAGAGAGCATACCGCAGTTCACCAGTCTTGTAGGCTTCAAACGAAGCGAGCTGGCACCTTCTTTTCTCCAAAGGAGGGGCTTTGCGATTTCCTTTTTCCAATCGCAATGCAGCTCTTCATATCGTGATCCTGCATACTTCTTCCTGGCATGATTCAGAAGCAACAACTCTTTGGATCCCACCTTCTCATGCTGCCTCGTTTCCCATGCCTGGCGTACCGCGAAGTACTTTAGTAGATCATTGTCGTCGATTTTTCAGCCTGAATCCAGATTGCACAAAGGCGTCAAAGAAGCTCCTTGGCCTGCTTCCATTTGTTCGAACCCTGGTAGATGTAAAGCAGCCGAATGGCTTCCATGCAGGCGAAAAGCTGGGCGTAGCTTCGAAGGTGATTCAGAAAATCCGTATTGCTGGTGTAGGGACCGGGATCTACATAGGTGAAGTGAACCACAGGCCGGGGGAGTGAAAGATCGGATGTAAAAAGGGGATATTTGTCCACAAAGTACCTGTACGTTTCCTTCTTCGAATGGGGTGTTTTATAACCCTTCACCGGAAGATTGGAGAGCGGCACATCCAGGATCCTGGTAAACAAATGAATCTTTTCCTCTTCGGTCGGAAAATACTTCAAGGTCGGATTTTGAAGAATGAAATCCAGGCCCAGCAGTTTCGCTTTGACGTAATCGATCTGATGAAAGCGACGATGACGAAGATTTTCATGCCCAATCGCACGATAAATAGCTTTGGAAGTGAGGTGAAAGATGGAAGCATTCTTGGCCAACCGGTAGGTCTGACAATGGCGGTTCGATTTCAACTTCTTGATGTATGAATCGATCCGTTTCCCGCTCTTGGTCTGGGCAAATTGATTAAACTGTCTGGCCAGAAAGACCCCTGAATGCAAAGCGACAAGCCGAATAAATCGGGCTTCCGGTTCGTTATAGCCGAATGTTTTAAGGTCCTGGATGCTTAAATCCTCGTCGGTCATGGAAGTTGCTTGGTCAGATTAGCGCCGAATTTCCCACTTAAAAATTTGTCCATGGATGCTCACCGATTTACACTTTCAGAAATGTGACTTGGAGGTGTTTGAGAATCTTGAATGGGCAGAGATTCACTCTTATGGGTGGAACTCTCATTCTGTTGTTCCTCCTTCGTCGATTTCTCCCGGCAGAATGCATCAAGGTTCATGATTCCCAATCGCCCTAACAAATCCGCTCGGACTTGTCGTTCAGCCGCACTCTGCAGAATATCTTGCTTGCCGGCGAAGATCCTCTTCCAATGGGTTTCCTGAGAGAGCTTCGCCTTCTTGGCTTCGACAAGGATTAAGAACTCTTCGGGATTGGCTTGTACGAAACGGTCAACCTGTTGCTCCTGGTACTGCATGTAGGCCAACTGGAGGGCGGCAAACTGCTCTTCTTCCTTTTCGTGGGTTTGCCGGGCGGCTTCTCTCAGGCTCCGCCTTCGGTTGGATTCGAAGGTCTCGGGAGGGACAGCGTTGTCCTTTATGAGGTAGACATAGAGCCCCGCCGGGTTAAAGAACTTATGTTTGTTGGGTGAATGAAGGACCAAATGATCTCCCCATTCCAGCTGGTCCATGACATGTTGGTCCGGCTTTAGATCTTTCAGGAGTGAGATGGAAACTGTCTCCGAAATCCCTCGTTTCATGAGTTGGTGGAGTAGCTCGCGATCAACCTTTTTATCCGGTGGTTCCGGCTTGTCGGTTTGACTCTGAGCTGAGCTTTCTCTTGCCATGAGTTGTCTTGCCCTCGCAGACTCTGCTTTAAACTTCTCACCGTGAACTAATACGATCTTGAAATCTGTACCGTCTGAGGTAGGCTGGATCCGCCAATCTGAAAGATAACGATACTTTTTGAGTTCGTTGAGTGAGGGCCCGAGTTTTTCTGAAATCTTGGAGAAATGTTTGTATTCGGTGACATTGAGGATCTGGCACAGATCGCGGTAGCGCTTTTCAAAAAAACCAACCTGCAGCGATGCGTAGAGCCAGACTTGCAACAAAGGCACCAATGCCTTTGCAATATGATTCTTCAGTTGCCTGTAGGTTTCCAGGTCAATGGGGAGAAGGTAATTGCGGTTGATGTTCTCCAACTGCCATTCCGAGAGCCAGATATAGTTTTGGTCGGCGACCTTGCCATCCGGCATTTGATTGCCGACGGAGACAAACCGTTCAAAGACATGAAATGTATCAGTAGCCCAGCATTTCTGTCCGGCAAAGTAGACACTGCCTTCCGAGCAAATCCCGGTTAATGTCATCCTCTTACCCCATTCGACAACGTCGTCGTAGTTTTTGCCTGCATTTAAATTGAGACCAAGGACCCGTAGCAGGTCAGCCGTGGTAAAACCAACGGGATTTCTTACCTCTCCCTGCTGACGGCGAATGTCGGCAAGAATCTTTTGAAAGGCGAGATACTTGTCCTGATCGCTCGTGACGGGTAGCCCATAGGTGGAGGACGGAAGAATGACAGCGCGCACTTCGATTCGTTGCCCTTCACTCTGTCTATTCCAGACGATAGTCTTCTTCTTGACTCCACTGATCCGCTTGTGGGAGGGAGTGAAGAAGCCGAGAGATATGATGCTTTTTTCTACCTTGACGAACTCGGTCATGGACTGCCGAACGAGACCTTCTCTCTTCTGCAGTCTGTTACCGTCTGAGTCTTGAGAACTCCTGGTTCTGGCTTCTGGTCTGCCTTTCATTGGTCCTGGCCTGTTGACGAGTGGAGTAAAGCAAAAATCAGTTAATTGAATCGCTATTCATCCTTGAGGGTGCTTTGGGTCAGAATCCCAAACAGGGAAGGGAACTCGCATCGACCGGAGTTGGCGTGATTGGAAGCAACCAAATCGATAACTGCCGGGTGTCTTGGGAAATCAGGATGGGATCAGTTTGCTAACAGATTTGCTAACAAACGGTGTGAAATCTAGTAAGAAACATCCGAAAGGAAAGATGACCAATAAAATCTAAGTGATTAACCAGGAAAGAAGAACATCAAGAGAGACATGTTGAAGATGGGACTCATAACCCAAAGGTCGCGGGTTCAAATCCCGCCCCCGCAACCAACCTATTTCTTTCTCCCCTAAAATGTATTATGTCTATGTCATCCGCAGCGATAGCGGAGTAGTTTACATCGGCCAGACAGAGGACATTGAAAGGCGCCTGGCCGAACACAACTCCGGGAAGTCGCTGTACACGAAACGTTCCAAACAATGGGAACTCATCTATCAGGAGGAATGTTTTACCAGAAGCGAAGCCATGAAGCGGGAGAGGCAGTTGAAAAGCGGTAGAGGACGGGAATTTATTCAGAGCCAAATTCGGATGAAGTTGGGCTCATAATCCGCCGTACGGCGGATCGCTTCTTCAAATCCCGCCCCCGCAACCAACCTCCCTAGATAATTTTTTCGAGACGTCCACGTGGCAGATTTGTCCTCCTGCCAGCTGTTGCGGAACGGAAGTAATTTTCAGATGGCACGGATGATGGGGGTAGGGGAGCAAGAGAGTGAATTGCCTTGCGGCGGCAGTACTCTCCGTTCGCAAGATCGATAATCTAAAGCGCCTGCTGAATTCTTCTGTCAACGGAAGGAGAAGCGCTGCCGCGGGGGGAGGTGCCTCATGCGTTTTTTCCCTTGTGCTCGTCCGCGCTAGCGACCGCACGAAACAGCCATTGCTATCTTATCTTAACGACGACCTTGCCTTTTGCCCGGCCCGTCTCCAGATACGCAAGCCCATCCTTCGCTTGATCGAACGGAAACACTCTGTCGATCACTGGCCGGATGCGGTTAGTTTTGAGCAGCTCACCGATCTCGGCAAGTTGCTGACCGTCTGGATGCCCGAACAGGAATGAATACTCGACGCTTCG
>JAXLQK010000073.1:0-27697 GCA_046331665.1 Terriglobia bacterium
CGGTGAGAAATCCCAGGGGGTTGAAGAGCTCAGCCATGCCTCGTGGATTGGTTCCACCGTCCCCCCTTCGACCACAATCGTGCCAGAAGACGAGAACTTCTTTAGATACGTTTTTGTCATTCCAAAAGACCAAACAATAACTCGCGCTATTTGCGCCATGGCCGCAGTTGAAAGCTTGTCTCTCTATATTAATGGCAAGGAGACCGATTTTGGCTTCGACCAGAAAATGGTTGAATTTAGCCGATGGCCGAAGATTGTCGACTTATTGGCCTTCAATGGTAATTGGGGCCCGGTGATCGAGATCACTGAATTGCAACCGGGGCTGAACACATTGGCGGTCGTACTTCGAAAGTCCAAAACCTCAAGTCCCGCCTCCTCAGGCTTCATTGGAGCCATGCGGATCGAATTCTCCAATGGAAAGTCGATGGTGGTCGGTACAGACCGCCATTGGAAGTCTTCACCGCATGGGGCTTCCGGCTGGCAGAACCCGACTTTTGACGACTCGAACTGGACTCTGGCAAGAACCTTAGGACCCTATGGAGCGGCCCCCTGGGGAGAAATGCGATCAGAATTCCGACGTCTCCCCGCCCGAATGCTCCGCCGGGATTTTTCGCTGGAAAAGAAAATCAAGCGGGCAACGACCTATATCTCGGGGCTTGGATTTTATGAGCTTTATCTCAATGGGCAACGGGTAGGGAATCAAATCATGGAGCCGGGGCTCACCGAATATAGCAAACGCATTTTCTACAACGCCTATGAAGTAGCTCCTCTCCTGAGATCAGGCCCCAATACCGTTGGTGTGATCCTGGGAAATGGCCGATTCTTCGCCCCTAGAATTCGAATCCCGGTAGAAACCAAGACCTTTGGTTATCCCAAGCTCCTCTTCCAGATGCGCATCGAATATGAGGATGGCTCTACCGGCCGATTCATCAGCGACACCAGTTGGAAGCTGACCACCGAGGGCCCCATCCTGTCCAACAACGAATATGATGGAGAAGAGTATGATGCTCGTCGCGAGCAGACGGGATGGGCTGAACCCGGTTTTGACGATTCCCGATGGCTTTCGGCCCAAGAGGTTCAGGCGCCGGGCGGCCAGCTCGTGGCTCAAATGATGGAGCCGGTCCGCGTGACCCAAATCCTTCGCCCAAGATCCATTGCCAATCCCAAGCCCGGGGTTTATATGGCGGACATGGGACAATCTTCCTATGGCGTTGTTCGGCTGAAGCTCTCCGGACCGCCCGGAACGCGGGTCGAGATGCGGACGTCTTTCCATGTTGGGGCAGATGGCCTCCTGAAAACTGCAGATGACCGGAGCGCACGGAATAAGGATGTGTATGTACTCAAAGGACAGGGAGTCGAAACCTGGTCACCACGGTTCCGCGGGAATGGTTATCGTTTTGTCCAGATATCAGGGTTTCCCGGCAAACCAAATCTGGACAGTGTGGAAGCTTTGGTGGTCAATTCGGACTTGGAGCCAGCCGGAACTTTTCACTGTTCCAATGAATTGATCAACCAGATTTATTCCAATGGATTGTGGGGAACCCGGATGCAGGATCGAAGCATTCCGATGGAGTCGGAACGTGACGAGCGACAGGGCTGGTCAGGGCATCCCGCCAAAACTTCAGAAAGCGAGGCCTATGAATTCAACGTCGCTCCCTTCTATGCCAGCTGGCTGCGAACCGTGCGTCTCGATCAGCATCCCGACGGCTCTTTGCAGGAAGTTTCGCCGGGATATTGGAACTTTAATTCGAAGGGAACGATCTGGCCGGCCATCATCACCATTCTTCCCAATTGGTACTACGACTTCTATGGAGACAAACGAATTCTCGAGGAAAATTACGAAGCCATGAAAAAGTGGGTCCTCTTTCACGTAAAGACCCATCAGAAAGCCGATTTCACCATCGATCATCGAGCCTATGGAGACTGGGTCGACACCAGTACTATTGGGATGGACCATGCGAGTTCAGGCCATGGAAGTACGTCGGTTCCTCTCATCTCCACGGCGTACCATTATTACAATTGCAAGCTACTATCTCGTGCCGCCGGACTACTCGGAATCCAGGAAGATGAAAAGCAATTCGGCGAGCTGGCGGAGAATGTCAAGAACGGGTTCAATCAGCGCTTTTTTGACTTCCAGAAGAGCCAATATGAGAGCGGGACCCAGTGCTCATACATCTTGCCATTGGCCTTTGACATGGTCCCAGAGGCCAATCGGCAAGCTGTCATTGAAAACCTTGTTCGGGATATTCTCGTTACCCAGCAGGGGCATACTTCTGTAGGGTTGATCGGGATGCAGTGGTTTATGCAGGTATTGACAAAGATTGGCCATCCCGAAGTCGGCTATACCGTAGCCACCCAGACTACTCGACCTAGTTGGGGCTATATGATTTCCAAGGGAGCCACCAGCGTCTGGGAACGATGGGATAGAGACACCCAGGGAAGCGGCATGAACGGGGAGAGCCAAAAGATACTTTCGGGAAATCTGGAAGCTTGGTTCTATGAAACGCTGGGAGGCATCAACTATGATCCGGAGCGGCCGGGATTTCATCACATCATTCTAAAGCCTCACCCGGTCGGAGACCTGAGCTTCGTCAAGGCCTCATATCATTCCCTCTATGGCCCGATAAACAGCGAGTGGCGCATCGACGCCGGAAATTTTGACTGGCAGATCTCCATCCCTCCGAATACAACGGCAACCGTTTTTGTCCCCTCGCAGGATGCTCACGGCATCACTGAGGGAAAGATTCCTGCAGAACGCGCGGCAGGAATACAATTTCTGCGCTTCGAAGCAGGAAATGCTGTGTACGAAATTGATCTGGGAATTATTCTTTTCGATCGCCGAAATTTGCTCCCCTTGTGATCTACTTAAGTCCAGAGGATAGGTCCAGAAAGCAACGGGCATGAACAAAACTCACCGGGAAAGTGGCCATTGTGACGGGCGGGCGTCAGGTATCGGCAAGGCCGTAGTGAAGTTTTGGCCGAGGCTGATCTAGCGGGGCTGACCATTGCTGACATAAATGGAGATCTAGCCAAAGAGGTTGCGGGTTGACATCAGTCGCCGATACAAAATAAAAGCCCTCGGCGTGGCCACGGGATGTCGCGGTCGCCGCCCAGGTCGAGGCCATGCGCCCAGACACTTTCGTATTTCCACCGGATCGATATTCTTGTCAACAATGCCGGGATTGCCCCGGTTGTATCCTGGTCAGCGGTGACGGAAGCAACTGGCGTCAGGTCTTTGACATCAACTTAAACGGCGCCATGCTGTGTGCGTTGTCTGCACCGCTGACCATGCAACAAAAGCCGGGCCGCATCGTCAACATCTCTTCGGCCGGGGCGTTCCTGGGCAGTATCTGTGCGCATCCCGCTCATGGCGTCGCCAAAGCGGGCCTGATTGCCTTCACCAAGTCCGCCGCCAAGGAATTTGCCAAGGACAGTATCCCGGTGAATGCCATCGCCCCGGGTAGTATCGATACACCCATGGCTGAAAGCTTTGTCCAGCCCAGGTGGAGGCATTTCTTTGTTGTATTTCCCGCTCAAGCGCCAAGGTAGCCCGCATGAAGTTGCCGATGCTGTTTGGTATCTGGTGTCAGATCGATCCACCTATATCACCGGGGCGACATCGCATGTCAATGGCGGTTCGTTATTGGTCTAACCTCCCTTCAATCTCACACCACATGAAATTCACCGTCACTTATGCCGGCCACGGCGCCAAGAACGGTCTGGTGGTCGAGAACGAAAAAGTTTTTGCAGGCCTGTTCGAAAGCATTCAAGGAGATCTAAATGTCTAAGTATGCCAACCGCATTATTGAGCTCGATATGTTTCCCTTGTGGAAGCCCAGGATGCGTCGCGCTGCGTCACCCTGCCTATTACCCCGGCATCGTGCGCACGAAACGCATGGTGAGTGGATTGTGGCGGCTTTATCCCCGGCCATGAATCGGATCCAGATATCCATCCCGATGCAGATGAGATTTACTACGTCGTCAGCGGCGAGGGAACTTGTGTACTGGGTGGGGAAACATACACGGTGCGAAAGGGGATGACGGTGTTTATCCCGGCCAACGTCCCCCATCAGTCATTCACCGGTCAGGAGGATTTGGTCTATTACTTCATCTTTGCTCCACTGCCGGGAGGCCTCTCCAAGCAGGAAGCCCAGGCTGTAAAATTGCGCTAGGACCGAATACGGATTCCCTTGGTTACGCTGGTCGATTTGCTTTTTCTTCTTCCGAATACAAGCTTGCCTGCCTTGTGGAACAAGAACCAAAGCGTTGCAACAAGTGGGGCATAATGGGTGACCCTTTTTCCCCCCAGACTGTATGCGAAGCGGCCGAGCCATGGCTCCCACTCTCATTCACACCAGCCACGATTGGAAATCGTTATTTAATATTTAAGGGCTGACCCCAATTTGTGACACTTTTCCCACTTGCCCGGTGTCGTTGACGGTCAATCTTGCCCAACTTAACCCTTTCACCCGAACCGGGTTCAGGTGCACATAGCGGCTCAGTTCCAATCCTCATCGTTCTCATCCACCACCACCGCCTTAAACCGCCCTTCCAACAAATGGCCCTTCCGTCGGTGCCGGCGATTAAACCACTGGCTGTAGCTGGTGTTGAGCCACCTACCGCATTGCCCGGCTCAAGTTCGCTTCGGGGTCTCCACCACCTAGATGATAGTGGTTCTCCATCAACACATAGGACATGCAGCTGCAAGCGGTAGATCCCGGTCATCCGGGCTAATAGTTCCAGAATATGTTCACGCTCCGCATCGTCCCGGAAGATGGGCTTCCGCTCATTGCCCCGCGAGGTGACATGGTACCAGGCACCGGCCCAATTCACTCGCAATGGTCTCGCCATACTTGCCGCCCCTCCTCAATAGAACTCGGTCCCGACTCTATCCCTCCCCTTGCTTGATCTGTTAATTGCAAAGATCTGACCCTAATTTCTCCTGCAACCAAAAGCGCAGCTAAAGAAAAATTCCTAGGGCCTCAGACCTGCCCGGCAAACCTGAGTATCTCCTGACCCCCACCCGCTCCCGGATCGCTCGCCCCGGCCGCCCTGGAACGCCAACAAGAGGTACTCCGCCTCGGCGGCCAGGGATCGCCGACGCCGATCACTCGACTACCGTCTCCATTTCCGGGAAAAGCCCCGTGGCCGAACGTAAAAGATCGTCTACCCGGCTTCGGCTCTGCTCTGAACTTTCCACATGTATTGGAGGAACTGGAGACCCGACTCGGGCAACTTTTGATTGGATAAGACGGTATGAGCTCCTTTCTCAAAGTGGGAGTCGCCGGTTCTCCTGGAATGATCTTCCCGTGTTCCTGGCATGCGACGTAGTAGTCACCTGACAACGTAATTGGTGTCCATCCCGTTCGGGATAGCTCTGTCCGAGAACAGCCGTCCCGTTGCAGGCGTGGGGCAAAGCAGTGTCCAGCAATTGGATTGTTTTCACGAAGGACAACGATTCCATCTCTGTTTGTCGGTGCGACCAAGTCCCCACCATGCCAGGAACCTAGTGATACGTTGAGGCATTCGTTTGTAACCGGCTTTCCGTTGCGCCCGTTCAGAACCCTGATATTGATCTCCTGTGGGTAGAGCAGTGGCGCAAAGAAAACGGCCATTACCCAAATAAGAAAATCTTTGCGCAAAGGCCTGCAAAGGCAGAACAACGTAAGCTTCTTTCCTCTCCTTCATCGGGGCAATGCAGCAGTTAGGGCATGAAGAGTTGGCGGGCATGAAGGGTCACATCTCAGAAATCAATCGCTTGGCCTTGCTCATGAATTTGGCTAGACGAGCATCCCGGATGCTGCGTCTTTCCAGCAGTTTAATTGCACTCCCGAGACTGGCGTAATGACCGATCCCTACCGCCCAGCCAGTTCCTTCAGCTTCAGCCCGCCTTCGTTAAGAAAGATAAAATTATTTGGCTCAAAGGTCACCCATTTCTCTTGCCTCCCTCTAAAATTGCGCTAGACCGAGCGCGGTTGCCCCAGTCACACCGATCGGTTCACTTTTCTTCTTCCGGTCAATAAGCCTGCCGCTTTGCGCAATACGTACCAGAGCGTCGCCGCGAGAATGGCCAGGCAGGCGAGCGGCACAAAAATCGCGAGAAAGGCAGTCACAATGGAACCAGCCAATTCCAGCGAGACCAGGAAGTTTCCAAGGCCCCCTGCGAAGGAGGATTTTGACTCCGGTCAACCGTCAGTTCCCTGACAATTCCGCAATACTCCCCCCGCAATCAAAGCGACGGACCATTTGACCAGTGGGGGAAGTTCCGTGATCACGGACGCACTGGCGATCACTCCGGCCAAGATTGCGGTCGGCGTTGCCAATAGGTCCAGGAAGTGGTCCAGCCACGGATGTAATAGGCTAAAATCAGGCGGTAGCCGTGGAAAAGGTCACCAGCGCCGGAGTCGAAGCCATCCACTGAAAATCTTGGGCTGACCTGAGATGGCCTGTGGCAGAGGTAACGCCCGTCATGAGGAGAGGGACGAATACTGAAAGCCGCAGGCGGCACTCAGCCCCAATCCAATTGCCACACTCAGTAGTGTTTCCATCATCGCTCCACCCAGTTTCACATTTGACACGAGGGCGAAAGTTGCTCCAAGTGGTAACCCCATGGTTGCTTGGCTTTTAATTGAATGCTAGGGGAGTTGAGTGCACAGGCAAGCGAAAGATGAAAAGATTCGGGGATCTGTCCCAGTTCGGTCACCGAAAATTAGCCAGTCACCAGATAAAATCAGGCAGAGCTGCCTTCTGATAACGTAAGGAACTCATGCCATTGCCAGTGGATCTCTCCAGCATTCACACATTCCTTCAATAAGGAGATCGCCATGCAAGGAAATCCCGTCAATTGGTTCGAAATCTTATGTACAAGATCTGCCTCGCGCCAGGAAATTCTATGAATCGGTGTTTGAGGTAAAATTGGAAAGACTGATTCCCAGACTTCGAAATGTGGACATTCCCGATGAGCAGGACCAATTCGAGCTTCCGGCGCAATTCTTAAAAATGGAAGGCGTCCCCTCGGGAGGCAATAGCATTCTGGTCTATTATTTCTACAGCGACGATTGTTCGGTCGAAGCGTCTCGCGTCGTGAACTTCGGCGTCGAATCCACCGTGAGAAAATGTCGATTGGTCAATATGGATTTATCGCCTCGGCTCATGATACCGAGGGAAATATGTTTGGCATTCATTCCATGAAATAAGTCATGGGGCGGTTGCCGGGGCCATTCGGGATGACGCGAGAGAGGTTAACAACTTCAACTCGTCGAGAGACAGGCCCCACTCCGAGATACCGGGAAAGGAGGCGGTTAAGACTAGTGACCGAATTCTTTCAGCCCATCAGCCAGGCGAGGAGTTAGATTTGCCGCGACTCTTTTGAAGCATGGGAGTCCTCGGTCCGCGCGACCCATTCCTTCTTGACGCAGACCGATATTCAGATGCTGGTTCCCTTGGTCAAACAAGTGCTGGCCGGTTTTTCACTCCATCTATTGTCTGCGAAATGCAGGAAAGGTGATTGTCATGTCACCGAATCCAAGATTGAAATGCTCTTGTGCACGCCGATTATCGAGGGGCAGGAGCCGGAAGGACATTAGCCTACGCCATCCAGCAGCTTGGTGCAGACCGAGTGGATGTGAATGAGCAGAATGAGACAGGAGGCTCTACAAACACCTGGGGTTTCGCCGATTGGCCGATCAGCGCTGATGCTTCCGAATCCATTTCCATCCTGCACATGCAACTGTCGCGAGATCTATCGCCTGGCCCGAGTTAACGGTTCAAACGGAATATCGACAATGCCAGTCCTTCGCAAGATTACACCTTGTTTGTGGTTTGACGACCAAGCCGAACAAGCGCGGCTTTACCGCCATCTTCCGAAACTCCAGGATCGTCAAGGTGACCCGGTTCGGGAAGGCCGGACAGGAGATTCATGGAGACCGGATGGATTTGTCAGCGCGACCGTGGTATTTGAGCTTGAAGGCCAATCATTCACGGCGTTGAACGGGGGCCGCTTTTCAAGTTCACCGAGGCTATTTCATTTCAAGTCCACCGCCGTACGCAGGCAGAAGCTGATTTCTTTGGAACGGCTGTCGCAGGGAGGAGACAAGAAGGCGCAGCAGTGTGGCTGGCTTGCTGGACAAGTTCGGGGTGTTCTGGCAGGTCGCTCCTGAAACGTTGCTCAATACCTCAACGATCCAGATCCGGAAGAAATCCTTAACGGGTGACGCGCGCCATGCTGAAAATGAAGAAGATTAACATTGACACCTGCGACGGGCCTATGTGCGCTAGTTCATCAGAGCAGTGACAGCCTCGGTCTCGACAAGCCGAGTCGGCGTCATTCCTCATGACCCTCAGGGGTTCCCGTTTCGAAAGTCTCACTGGGACCCTGTGGTGTCTCTGTGGAGCATCCTTATGGCTGAGGAGAGGCTTAGTGTAGTCGTTCAATGATGAGCTCGCCCATACGGCGGGTTCCGACAACTTTAAAAGCATCCTCTTCGTCGGCGGTCCTTGTACCCGTCATCGAGAACTGAAACAATCGCCTTTCGATCACTTCAGCCTCTTCGCTTAACTCCAAAAGAATAGCGCAGCATCATGGCCAAAGAAGCAATGGTGGCGATGGGGGTTAAGCCAGGTCTTTTCCTGCAATGTCTGGGGCGCTTCCGTGCACCGGTTCGTACATGCCAATGGCGCCTCCCAGGCTGGCCGAGGGAAGCATCCCAATCGAGCCTGTCAACATGGCGGCTTCGTCGCTCAAAATATCGCCAAATAGATTGGAGGTGACAATGACGTCAAACTGTCGAGGATTGGCAATTAACTGCATGGCGCAATTGTCTACATAGAGGTGCTGTAGGTCCACGTCCGGAAACCCTGCCGCCACCTCCGTCACTACTTTGCGCCACAGCTGTGAGACTTCCAGAACATTGGCTTTATCTACCGAGGTTAGCTTGAATCGTCTTTTTCTGGCGGCCTCGAAGGCGACTTCCGCAATCCTTCGGATCTCGGAAGTTCGGTAAAATCTCGGTATTAATCCTGATCTCCTCTTTTCCCCTCTTTGCGAGATCCCGCGGTTTGCCGAAGCAGATTCCCCCGTCAGCTTCCCGGACAATCAAGAGATCGACGTCCAGTAAAACTCTGGTCTCAACGTGGAGGCGTTGCGGTAAGAGCAGGATAAATTTTCGCGGGTCTCAAGTTGGCAACAATCCGAGCCCGGCGCGGAGCCCTAAAAAGTCCACTTTCGGGTTTGAGTCCCGGCGGATTACCATCCGGCCGGTCCTCCGAGAGCTCCCGAGCAGCACGGCGTCACTTTGCTTGCAGCGCCGCAGTGTCTCTTCGGGGCAGGACGCCTGTCTTGTCCAAGGCGGCGCCGCCAGCCAGTGCTTCCTGAATGGCGAAGGAATGTCCAAAAGAATTTTCGATTTGCTTCAAAACCAACAGGGCTTGAGCGATCACTTCCGGGCCGATTCCATCCCCGGGAATGACCGTGATGTTCGTGGACACGCAGGATCTCCTTAAAGGTGAGGAGCTGAGACGCTTTGCGAAGGAAGGCGGTGTGCCGGGCTGGCCTCTCGTTCATAGATGGCCTTGTTGACCGCATTCAAGTAGGCACGAGCGCTGGCATCGATGACATCAGAACTTGCAGCCTTGCCACTGAAGCTCTTTCCATCGAAGGTGACATGAACGAACACTTCACCAACTGCATCTTTCCCCTTGCTCACCGCATGCACGGAATAATCAATGAGCTTGCCCTGAATTCCTGTGATGCGATCAATCGCCCGGTAAATGGCCTCAATTGGGCCGTCTCCCAGGGCGGCTTCCACCTGAGTTTCATTCTCCCGTTCCAGGCGGACCGTCGCCGAAGCCAGAACCTGGTTCCCACCGGTCGCATGGACGTATTTCAAGTGAAATCGCTCGGGAATGATGCGAATCCCGTCATGGATGATGGCCAGCAAATCCTCATCGTAAATGCTCTTCTTTTTATCCGCCAATTTGGTAAAAAGCATGTAAGCGCGATCGAGCTCTTCCTGAGTCAGGTTGTAACCCAGCGCTTCGTACCGCTTGGAAAGTCCATGCCGCCCGGAATGTTTTCCGAGAACAATATGGTTGGTAGGGATCCCGACCGATTGTGGCGTCATGATCTCATAGGTTAATGCCTCCTTGAGGACTCCGTCCTGGTGAATACCCGCCTCATGGGCAAAGGCATTCTTCCCGACGATGGCCTTGTTCGGCTGAACCATGATACCCGTCAAGTTGGAGAGAAGATGGCTGGCTTTGTAGATCTCTTCGGAGAGGACGTCCGTCGCGAAGCCAAGCCGGTCTTTTCGCACCTTCAAGGCCATCACGATTTCTTCCAGCGACGCGTTGCCAGCACGTTCTCCAATTCCATTGATCGTACATTCAATCTGCCTTGCTCCATTTTGGATGGCGGCAATCGAGTTGGCGACGGCCAGGCCTAAGTCGTCGTGGCAATGACTGCTCAACCTTGCCTTGTGGATATTGGGGACTCTTTCTCGAAGGGTTTTGAAGATGTTTCCAAATTCATCCGGCACGCAGTATCCGACCGTATCGGGAATATTGATCGTGGTCGCCCCTTCCTGGATGGCCAGTTCGACAATTTGGCAAAGGTAATCCAAATCACTGCGCCCGGCGTCTTCGGCAGAAAATTCCACATCATCACAGAGGGAACGGGCCAAACGAACGGCTTTGGCGGCCTGCTCCAGCACTTGTTCCCGGTCTCGTTTCAATTTGTATTTGAGATGGATATCGGAAGTCGCAATAAACGTGTGGATCCGCGGGCGTTCGGCGACTTCCAGCGCCTCCCAAGCCCGTCGGATATCCCCTTCCACGGCTCTGGCCAGACCCGCAATGGTCACGCCGCGAATCTCCTTGGCAACCTGGCGGACCGCTTCAAAATCTCCGTCGGAAGCAATCGGAAAGCCGGCTTCAATGACATTGACACGCAATGCTTCCAGTTGCCGGGCCATTTTTAATTTCTCCTCCAAATTCATGCTGGCGCCGGGCGACTGTTCGCCGTCTCTCAACGTTGTGTCAAAAATGTAGATTTTCTCTTCCATTGAATCCTCCTTTGCCAATCAAATCGCCTGTCCTTCCCGCTTCGCCTGGACACTGGCCACAGCATCATAATGCTTCCGCAAGTCTCGCGACAGAATGTTCAGGAAGAAGCACACATCGGTCACAATGCCGATCGCTTGTTTACTTCCGCGGTTCCCCAACTTCATCGGCGTGGATTCATTAATGTCGACACAGACGGTCTTGACGCTTCCCTTCAGCAAATTCCCAACAGCGATGCTGTGCAACGTGGATGCCAACATGAGCACGACTGCCACATCTTCCAGCGCGGCGATGTATTCCTTTTGGGCTTTCACACAGTCGGTCACCACGTCCACGAGAGGGCCATCATCACGAATAGATCCGGCCAGGACCCAGTGGATCCCCTGCCGGAGGCACTCAAACATCAGCCCGCTCTTCAACACGCCGGTTTCAACGGCTTTCCGGATGCCGCCGGCCCGATTGATCTGGTTGATGGCCCAAAGGTGGTTCCGATGGCCACCCTCTTCGGGCTTTCCTGTTGTCTGATTCACTCCCAGTGAAGTATTTAACAGGGCTTTTTCAATATCGTGCACGGCAAACGCATTCCCCGTCAGGACCACATCCACATAACCCATCTGAAGGATTTCCCTCAAATAGACATCGGCTCCGGAGTGAATAATGGCCGGGCCCGGAACGAGGGCGACTTTTTTCCCCATCTCTTTGACATGAACAATTTCCTTGGCAATCTCCGAGATCAGCAGGCTCTTGTTGATCTCCGCGGTCAGGTCGTTGGACATAAAATCAAAGACGGAGTATTCCCTGCTCCGCTCCAACGGCTTCACGCGAATCCCTTTTCGTCCGGTGGCGATCCGATCCCCTTTTTTGACTTCACTGATCTTTTTCGTGGCCGCGCAACCCTCTTCCCAAACGATAACAGAGTCCATCTTCTGATTCGTGACTGGATACCATTCACCTTTGACCTTCACAAAGGTGTCGAAATTCGTGGTGGAATAGAAGTCCTCGGGCAAAAGATGATCATTGGTCGCTCCGACGAAATTGCAGTCTTCCCAATCAACAACCCCTCCGAAATCCTCGAGGACAGCCAGAATTTTAGTGAGCTGCTCCTGGCTGTCGGCCTTGACCATCATCCGCACTTTAGAGGTTTCCTGATTATGCCGACCAATCCGGAAATCCAGAATTTCAAACTCCCCCTCGTGCTCCACGATTTTGTCGAAGGCATATTTTAGAATTCCAGAATCAATGAGGTGGCCTTCGATTTCTACAGGCTCTTGGAAATTTGCCTTCATCTTTTTACTTTCCCTCTCGGGTCAATTTGACCTGTCCTTCCTGCTTTCCGATCTTATACTCTTTGTTGAGCTTGTAACTGATGCTATCGACCAGAGCCAGCCAGCTCGCCTCGATCAAATTCTCAGAGACACCCACTGTTCCCCAGCTTTCCTGACCATCACTGGTTTCAATGAGAACCCGCACCTTGGCATCCGTTCCACCCTTGGCGTTTAAGACTCTGACCTTGTAATCGGTCAGTCGAATTTCCTTAAGGCACGGAAAGAACCTGGTTAGCGACTTTCTCAGCGCGGAATCCAAGGCGCTGACCGGTCCGACCCCCTCAGCCGCCGTATGCTCCGGGACGCCACCTACCCTCAGCTTAATGACTGCTTCTGAAGCGGACTCATGATTTCCCCTTTTTTCGGTAATCACGCGAAACCCATCCAAAGCAAAAAAATCCTCCTGCTTTCCAAGGAGCTTGTTGAAGAGGATCTCAAAAGACGCTTCCGCGCCTTCGAACTGATACCCGTAGTGTTCCATTTCCTTCACTTTATTGACGGCCGTCTGAGCTCCCGGCGAAGCTTTGTCAATGACGAGTCCCATGCGTTCCGCTTTGTACAGCACATTGCTTTTGCCTGACAGTTCCGAGATGAGGACTCGGCGTTCGTTTCCCACGGTTTCCGGAGGAATGTGTTCGTAAGCGGAAGTTTCTTTCATCACCGCGCTCACGTGGATTCCACCCTTGTGGGCAAAAGCGCTCTTCCCCACAAAAGGGAAATCCTGCCGATGGCTGAGGTTTGCAATTTCACTGATGTAATGAGAGAGCTCCGTCAATTGCTTCAGTTTTTCCTTCCCCACCGTCTCAAGGCCGAGTTTCAGCTCAAGATTGGGGATGACTGAGCACAAATTCGCGTTTCCGCATCGCTCCCCGTATCCGTTTATGGTTCCCTGAACATGAACGGCTCCCTGCTGGATGGCAATAATGGAATTGGCCACCGCCAAATCTGAGTCATTATGCGTATGGATCCCCAAAGGTGCGCGGACCTGGTGGGCAACAGCTCTCACCCGATCACGGACCGCCTCCGTCAGAGTACCGCCATTGGTATCGCACAAAACAAGCGTGTCTGCGCCAGCCAGTTCAGCAGCCTTTAATGTGGCGAGTGCATATTCCGGGTTGGCTTGGAATCCGTCGAAGAAATGTTCGGCATCGTAAATCACTTCTTTCCCTAACGACTTCAAATACGAAACTGTGTCGCGAATCAGTTCAAGGTTTTTTTCCAAGCTGATAGCGAGAGCCACTTTGACGTGCAAGTCCCAGGTCTTTCCAAAGATGGTGACAACCGGGGTATTGGCTTCAACCAAGGCTTGAAGATTACTGTCCGCAGTCACGCGATTCTTGGGATGGCAAGTGCTTCCAAAAGCTGCGGCTTTGGCTTTCTTGAGTGGCAGTTCTCTCAACTTCTGAAAAAACGCCATGTCTTTCAAATTGGAGCCCGGCCATCCCCCTTCAATATAGTCGACTCCCAATTCATCCAGTTTCCGGGCGATATGAAGCTTGTCGTCAACGGAGAAGGAGATATTTTCTCCCTGAGATCCATCTCTCAGTGTCGTGTCATAGATTTGAATCTTCTTCATTCCCGACCTTCCGTCTCGCTGACCTAACCTCTCCCTGCGGACACCGAAGAGAGCCGTCATCCCAACGATCGATTCAGACATTCCTTCAGTTAATGAGCGGCCTTCTTGGCCCGGACCCAGCTCATCATGTCACGCAATTTTTTCCCGACCTCTTCAATGGAGTGTTCCGCTTCCCGCCGTCGGTAGGCATTCATGGAAGCCCGGCCCGATTGGTTTTCCAAAATAAACTCTTTGGCGAACTCGCCGTTTCGGACTTTTTCCAGAATCTCTAACATCGTCTTGCGAACGGCGTCATTCACAATCATGGGACCGCGAGTGTAATCTCCATATTCCGCCGTATCACTGATGGAATAGCGCATATACGCAAGGCCGCCCTGGTACATCAGGTCAACGATCAATTTGAGTTCATGCAGACATTCGAAGTAAGCCACTTCCGGTTGGTAGCCTGCATTGACCAGAGTCTCGAAACCTGCCTTTACCAAGGCGGAAGTACCGCCGCAGAGCACGGCCTGTTCCCCGAAAAGGTCGGTTTCGGTTTCTTCCTGGAAAGTGGTTTCGATGACTCCTGCTCGCGCTGCCCCGATCCCTTTGGCATAGGCCAAGGCCAGATCTCGAGCATGCCCGGTATAATCTTGATGGATGGCCAGCAGGGCGGGAACTCCCGTCCCCTCAACAAACACATTTCTCACCATATGGCCGGGACCCTTCGGGGCAATCATTGAGACATCGACATCCGGTGGAGGCACCACTTGATTGAAATGGATATTGAATCCATGACCGAACATGAGGGTCTTGCCTGGAGTCAGTCCCTGTTTGATGGAATTTTCAAACACGGATCGCTGGGTCTGGTCCGGGACCAGGATCATGATGACCTGCGCCTGTGCCGAGGCTTCCTCAACCGAAGCCACTTTCAAACCAGCCGCTGTTGCCTTTTCCCATGACTTGCTTCCCTTATAGAGTCCAACCACCACATCCTGCCCGCTGTCTTGCAGGTTCAGTGCATGGGCGTGCCCCTGGCTCCCGTAGCCGATAATGGCAATCTTCTTTCCTTGCAGATGGACTAGATCTGCGTCTTCCTCGTGATAAACTCTGGCCATAAATGCTTCCTCTTTTCTCGATAAGATGATGTCCCGAACGGAGACAATCACGAAATATACCACAGCAATTGAGCTACCAAAAAGGCACATTATACGCCCGGCAAGGATCTGCTCCGCAATCACCGACTTACGTAGCATTCAAGGATCGCTTCCCGCTTGGTGATTGTTCAATACATTGCAATGATCTTGGATGATGAAACGAAATGTTCAACTGAAGAGGGTGACGGTTTTGGTAGCGATCATTGGCTTCAGAGCCCGCCTTGGCACTGCAGCAATTACCGACTCTCGGACACGGTTCAGTTTTCTAAGCGAGCATGTTGAAGATGTCTTCCAAAGACAGGCGACGGCGAAACTTGCCTCGAGAAAAAGGCCATGATCGACCGCTCTGGAGCAATTTGGCAGAGTGAGGGGAGAGGGCTGTTCAACCTGGGAGGCGGTCTAATCTCATGCAGTGACGCCGAGCCTGCTATTTCCGGATTCCCCGGCGGAGTTTTTCCAATCGAAATTCCTGATGGAGAGCCTGAATCGCAGTCGTCGTGTGTCTTTCATCAATGACGCAAGTGATGCGCACTTCGGAGGAGCTGATGAGGTCGATGTTGATGTTTTTGGCGGCCAAGGTGCGAAACATTCGGGCGGCAACTCCTGGTGTGCTGGCAATTCCGGATCCGACGATGGATATCTCCGCCAATTTCTCGTGGTGGACAATGTCCCGCGCCTTCAAATTTTTTTTCTGTTTCTCGAGGACTTCAATGGCCTGCCGGACAAATTCCTTGGCGACGACCAGAGAGATGTCGTTCAAGCCATTTTCACCGACACTCTGAATAATCAGGCGGATATTGATCCCTTTACTCCCCAGAGCGGTAAAGATCTGGGCCGCCATGCCAGGGCGGTCAGGGATCCCGCGAATCGCCACCTTGGCGATATTTTTATTGCTGGTCACACCGGTTATGACGACGTTTTCCAATTTGGCTGCCTCCGTAACAATGGTGCCCGGAGCGTCAGAATAACTTGGGCGCACCGCAATAGGCACTCGAAATTTCATTCCTATTTCCACAGATCGAGGATGAAGGACTTGAGCTCCTGCGCCACGGCGAGTTCAACCATTTCCTCATACGAAATGTAATTCAGCTTTCTGGCTTCCGGCACAAAGGTGGGGATCGGTTGTGTACACTCCATCCACATCGGTATAAATTCTGGCATTTTGCTTTGAGGGCGACGGCAAGCGCCGCGGCGGTTGTGTCGGACCCGCCTCGCCCCAGCGTGGTGATTTCAAACCCGTCGCTCACTCCTTGGAATCCGGCCACAATCACCACTTCGCCTGCACGTAGTCTGGAAATAATCCGGCTGGTGTTGACGCCTTGAATTTTCGCCATGGAGTAGTTTCGGTCTGTGCGAATACCGCTTTGCAGGCCGGTCATGGACACCGCGTGTGCACCGCGTTCCTGAATGGCCATGGAAAGGAGGGCAATGGAGATTTGCTCACCGGTGGAAAGCAGCATGTCCATTTCCCGGCGTGAAGGCTTCTGCGTGACGGAGCGGGCCAGGCTGACGAGCTGATCGGTCGTATGCCCCATGGCAGAAACGACGACCACCATTTGGTTGCCCATCCGCTGAGCCTTCAGAATTCTTTCGGCAACGTTTTTTATTTTTTCAATGGTGCCGACAGATGTCCCGCCGTATTTCTGTACAACAATATTCATGGACCTCTCTCAACGGGTTAAATTGACCTTCCGCATTCGTCCTTCGCAATCGATTTCAAAGATCTTCGAGAATGCGTATCCAAGAAACCTCCGATTCGGGATCAAGACTCAGGATCAAATCTAGCAGTCGAAACAACTCTGCGAACGGAATTTTTTGGGTCACAACCGCAAGGGCAAACGGCCGCCCGCCCCCCGCATCATGCTCCTGAATCAACTCGCAATCCGTACAAAGGATTTCATAGATCCTTTTCCGCTGTTCCGGATTGCGCTGATGGCTGGAATTAATATAGAAGCGATAGGCATTGGGATTTTCGATGCAGGAACGGAATCGAGTGGTCGCTCCCTTCCCGGATTTTGGCCAGACCGTCTCTGCCGTGGGGTGTGGGTCTTCCAGAATTTTTTTCAAATCGCTCAACAAAGCGCTGGCCGTCGGCTTCTCCCCGGCCCCTTTTCCAATCAGGATCTGATTCCCGATGGATTCACAGCCAAAACACAAGGCATTATATTCATTCCTGGCACTGGCCAGGACCGAGTTTCGAGCCAGGAAGACAGGTTCCACGGAGGCGAAGTGCATCCCGTTGACCTCTTCATAGGTTGCGAGCGGTTTGATGACCCAGTGATGCGCCATGGCAAACTGGATGTCCCACGGGGTAATAGATTCGATTCCCCGAACATCGATTTGGGCCGGATGACAGTGTTCTCCCTTGAGAAGGCTGATCAGGATGGAGAGCTTTTGGGATGCATCCTTTCCCGAGATATCAAAACTGGGATCGGGCTCGGAGAATCCTAATTCCTGCGCCTTGGCGAGGGCGGCCCGGTATGATTCTCCAGCCTCTGTCATGCGTGTAAGGATAAAATTTGTGGTCCCGTTGAGAATGCCATATAAAGAACGGATCCGATCAGGGATGACTTCTTCCCGTAGGATTTCCACAATGGGGATGGACCCGGCCACACTGGCCTCGTATAAGAAATGACGGCCCTGACGTCGGGCCAACTCATGCAGGTGTTCCCCCCATTCGGAAACGACGTGCTTGTTGGAGGTCACGACGTGTTTCCCCGCTTCAAAGGCCTTGGCGATACAAGTCCGCGCCGGCTCCAGCCCTCCCATGGCTTCCACCAGAATATCAATCTCGGGGTCTTCCGCGATGCCGGTCAAATCACTCGTGAGGATCCCTTCATGGAGCGCAAGACTTCTGGGTTTCGCCAAATCGCGGACACCGACCCGTTTGATCTCTAGAGGGAGATGCTCCTGGGACAAGCGTTCTTGGATGAGGCGAATGAGTCCGCCCCCGGCGGTGCCGGCTCCCAAAATTCCAATTTTCAATGTCTTCACTTGAAAATCCCTCTGGATGCCGTTGGGTTATATCATTCGCCCTTCATGGCTTTCTTTGTCTCGAGGCGGTATTTCCGAATCTTCCGCTGCAGCGTGGGGCGGGAGATGCCGAGTAGCTCACACGCTCGTCCACGTTTGCCCCCGGCAAATTTTAGCGCGTTCAGGATATGCTCTTTTTCCATGTCGTCAAGACTTTTCATCGCTGAAGACTCGGACTGGGAGCCTGCTCCTGCAATCTCCTGCAAAGCATTTTCCAGCGCTTCTTCGGTCAAAACATCCCCGTGGGTATAAACCACCGCCCGCCGCAGCGTATTCTCAAGTTGCCGAACATTGCCAGGCCAGTCCAGGCTTGCCAGCCATTGAACTGCACGGGATTGAACTCCGTTGATATTCTTATGGAGTTCGCGATTCAGCCTCAAAAGCAGATGCTCCACCATCAATGGGATGTCTTCCCGGCGCTCGCGCAATGGAGGAACGTGAATCCGGATGACGTTCAAGCGGTAATACAAGTCTTCCCTGAAGAGGCCGCGTTCGACGAGCTCCTTTAGTGGCTTGTTTGTCGCTCCAATAATGCGGGCCTCCGCCCGAATGCGTTTCTGCCCGCCCACTCGCTCGAACTCGCGCTCTTGGATAACCCGTAATAACTTCACTTGCATATTGAGGGACATGTCCCCAATTTCATCCAGGAAAAGCGTACCGGAGCCCGCCAGTTCAAATTTTCCTTTTTTCTGGTAAGTTGCCCCGGTAAAGGCTCCCTGTTCATGACCAAAGAGCTCACTCTCGAGAAGGCTTTCCACAATGGCAGAACAGTTCAGAGAGACAAAGGGCTTGTGGGGGTCCGTGTGATCATGTATGGCCCGCGCGATAAGTTCTTTTCCCGTCCCGCTTTCCCCTTCGATCAAAACAGTCGTATTACTCTCCGAAACCACTCCGATGGTCTTAAAAATCTCCTTGAGCGCTTTACTCTTGCCGGCAATGTCGAACTCCCGGTACTTGGAGGAGAGCGTTTTGACATCCTTCCCCCGCTGCCGGGATAGGGTCTTCCGATGGACTGCACGGTCGATGGCGGCCTGCAGTTCATCGATCTCCAAAGGTTTATGAATGTATTCGACTGCCCCAAGTTTCATGGCCCGAACCGTCGTCGGCATATCGTGAAAGGCCGTGATCATAATGACAGCAGTCTCCGGCGATTTGCTTTTGAGTCGCCTCAAAATATCGAGGCCATCGGCATCCGAGAGAAAAATATCCAGGATCACCAGATCCCACGGCTGGGATTGGAATTTCTTGAGCCCCTCTTCTCCGGACAGTGCGGTCAGAACCTCGTACCCTTCTTCGGAAAGGTACAAGCTCAGTGATTCGCAAATCGATCTGTCATCATCAATAACCAGGATTTTCGTCATTGGCGAGCCGCACCCGACGGATGGAATGGAAGCAACAGGGTAAATGTCGTGAACTTTCCGGGGAGGCTGCGAATGGAAATTCTCCCGTCGTGCTGGTCCATGATTTTTCTCACGATCGTCAGACCCAGCCCTGTTCCATGACTTTTCGTCGTATAGAACGGCTCAAAGACAGAACCCAGCAGCGCCGGTGGGATCCCCTTCCCATTGTCCGTGATCTTGACGCTGAACCAGCGGGCTCCCTGGTGCCGCGTCAATCCCGTGATGATTCGGATTTTACCCCCTCGGGTCACGGCTTGAATGGAGTTCATCAGCAGATTTGTAAATACCTGCATCATGCGAACCAAGTCGATCTTTGCCGGGGGGAGGTCCTTTTGGTAGCGCTTGACGACCTGAATTTTTCCGCTCTCCAAATGGTCCTGGACCATCACGAAACATTTTTCCAAAACCTCATTGAGATTCTCTTTTGAGAAATCCAACTGCAGTGATTTTGAGTAGTCGAAAATGTCCTGGAGAATTTTTTCCAGATGGTCAATTTCGAAATTGGCGATTTGGAGCCGGCGTTGATCATTGGGAGACAACCCCTCACGTTTGGAGAGAATCCGAATATTCATCTTGATCGAAGAAAGCGGATTCATGATTTCATGCGCAATTTGTGTGGAAAGTCTGCCAATGGTGGCCAATCGCTCTGACTGTACCAACTGCTGGCTTAGAACATGGAAGGGCGTAATATCACGAATGATGCCCAAGGACCCGATCATTCGACCTCGCTCATCTTTCAAGAGAGAGGCCGAAAGGCTGGCATAAATCTTGCGCCCCTGCTTCCCCACATACTCCACTTCGACATTCTTCAACCTGCCCTTTCGGCCCAGCTGGGACATCACCCGACGGGCATCTTCTTTCCCGGCGGCATAAAATTCCGCGGCTGACTTCCCCAGAACTTCAGAGGCTTTGTAGCCAAAAATTTCTTCCGCCCCCTTACTCCAGAAGATGAGGCGGCCCCGGTTGTCTGCCGTTGTAATGGCGTCACTTGAACTCTCCATCAGCTTCTGCAAATAGTCGTTGGCGCGTTTGGATTCCTGGTACAGTCGGGCGTTTTGAATGGCAACCGCAGATTGAGTCGCAAAAAGGCCGAGGATCTTCAAGTCATGCTTTGTAAAGGCACGCGGCTTTTCGCTCTCGATATCCAGGACCCCGATCAGTTGACGGCCCATCAATAAGGGAACGGCAATCTCCGACTCTCCGCCAACAATCCCCTCGATATAACGGGGATCCTTGCGAACCTCAGGGACATAGAGAGACCGCCTCCGAGCCGCAACCCATCCGGTAATCCCCTGTTTTCCGATGGTCAGGCTGAAGTCTTTACGGCTTCGCCGGCGGTAACCCCTGGCCGCTTCCAAATACAGTTTCTTACCCGCTGGGTCAGCCAGCAAAATGGCACAATGGGGGGTATTGAAAAGCTCCTGAATGACCTGAAGAATTTCATCCAAGAGCTGCTTGGCAGCTGGGGGCAGGGTTGACTTATTTCTAAACCAAGTCATGAAAATCTGGCAGCACCCTCGGAGAGCGGTGGGGAGAACTTCGCCCGAATACACCTATCCGCGAAGTCCTGCCGATGCCCTGACGCAATCAGAAACCTTCCAGGGCTTTCCGCATTTTCCCCAGTCCTTTTTCCAGGTTTCCCATGCCGGTCGCAAATGAGATGCGGACGTGTCCTTCTTGACCAAACGCAGAGCCGGGCACTACAGCAACGCCTGCCTGGCGCAGCAATGCGCTGGAAAACTCCACTGAGTTCTTGAGTTTACTCCCTAAGAACTGACTGATGTTCGGGAACGCGTAGAAGGCTCCGGCCGGATTCGAGCAGGTCAGTCCCGGCATCGAATTAAGCTCCGCTATGACAAAATGCCGCCGCTTTTCGTATTCGGCAATCATTTGTTGGACTGAGTCCTGGCCTCCCAAGATGGATTCTACCGCCGCTTTTTGCGAGATAGTGGCCGGGTTGGCACTGTGACTCTGAACATCATTGACCGCCTTCACAATTTCTTTGGGGGCGACCAGGTAACCAATCCTCCATCCAGTCATAGCATAGGTCTTGGAGGCTGTGTTCACCACGATGGACAAATGCCGGGCTTTGGAGGCAAATCGGGCCAGGGACCAATGAACATGACCGTCAAAGATAAAGTATTCGTAACACTCGTCAAAAATGATCAACAGGTGGTACTGGAGAGCGAGCTCTACAATGCGCTCCATTTCATCCGGAGGGATGACAGCCCCGGTGGGGTTGTTGGGAGAATTGAGGATGATCGCCTTCGTCTTGGAAGTGATCTTCTTCTCCAAAGCAGAGGCCCTGATGATGAAATTATCTTTTTCTTCCGTTTCCACTTCGACAGGGGTTCCCCCCACCATTTTGACCTGCTCAGGGAAGGTGACCCAATAGGGAACCGGCAGTAAGACTTCATCTCCTTCCTCGAACAGCACAAACGCCAAATTAAAAAGAGTGTGCTTGGCCCCGCATGAAATAGCGACTTCCGATACCGAATAGTCCACTCCGTATTGTTGACGGTATTTCAAAGCCACTGCTTCTCGAAGGTCTGAGATCCCGGCTGCCGGAGGGTAGCGGGTAAAATTGCGCAGGATGGCTTCATGCCCCTTATCCTTAATGTTGTCCGGTGTGTTGAAATCCGGTTCCCCCACGCTGAAATCAATGATTTCCTTACCTTCGGATTTAAGCCGGGCGGCTTCAGCGGCAACCGCCATCGTTGGGGAACTAGAAAGCTTTTGAATGCGACTTGCAAATTTCATTTCTCTTCCCTTTCCAATCGGGCCTAATCCTGAAGATGACATATGAATGACCTCCCCATAATTCGGCAAATCTCAAGATCCTAAAACGAGTTCAGTATATTGGTTTTGAGGGGGATTGTAAATTTGACGCTAAAGAGACCAAACAGGCTTCCTCATTTCAAGAAGAGGGAGCTTTGGAGAAGAGGCCATTGCGGGGTAAGTTTCAGAAGACCCCCCCAGCATAAACCAAGGCCGGGGTTTTAATTTTTGCTTGCTCAAAAGCAGAGGTGGACCGTATCGCAAAAAAAAAGCGGGTCGCTGGCGACCCGCTTTAAATTCAACCCCTTCTAATCATTCAAGTGAGAGACAACTGAATTTCGAGTGGGATGTCGATTACTTTGCAGTCCCGCTCTCCACATCGCTCTTTAAGAGAGTAATTTCAACCCGCCGATTGGCAGCTCTTCCCTGTTTCGTCTTGTTGCTCTCTACTTCTTTCGCTTCCCCTAAACCAAGAATGAACATCCGATAAAGAGGAATCTGGTGCTGTTCGGCCAAGTATCGAACGACCGTTTCGGAACGCTTCTGACTGAGCGCCAGGTTGTATGTTTTGTCGCCCCGGTCATCAGTAAATCCCTGGATTTCAAGAACGTACCCTTTCGTCCCAGTTAATTTTGCGGCCAGCTGATCGAGGGAGGCTTTGGCATCATCCGTCAAATTGGATTGGTTGGATCCAAAAGTTACGCCGGCAGATTCCACCGGCTTGTAGCTGTCAATGTTACTGATCTTCTGGTTTAGCTCGGTTTCGACTCCAGCAATCTTGGTGTCGGCGTTCTTCGCCATTTGTTGAGCGTCGACTGCCTTCTGGTCGGCTGTCATCGCCTTCTGGTCGACTTCATTGGCTTTAGCCTGGACGGATTGAATTCCGGTCTGTGCCCGGGAATCAACGTCCTTAATGGAATTCTCATTTCTTTTGGCGATTTCAGTCAGCTCGTCAACCCGACCGCTGACGGGATCCACCTGCTGTTTTACGTACTTCTTGGTGGCGCAGCCGAACTGGAAAAACAGTGCTAACGCTGCCGTCACACAAAGCACTGAGGTTTTGCTCTTGGAACTGAACATTGTCTCTCTCCTTAAGTTTTCCATAGTGATTCGGGTTTTCGATTGAAGTCCAACAAAAGGGATCAAACCCAATTCGTTGCCACTCAGTAATGCAACCCCGATTCCAAAAGAAAAATGAGCTCGGAAGATCTTTAACTTATTGAAACGATGAGCGGTAAATGAGGAGACTTGGCGGGGGACCATTTCCAAGGCGCGCAAGATTTACACGGAGAGGGAATTTTTTTCAGACGAGACTTAACCTAAATCTCAGGAATCCTTCACTTTAGCTGGATTGGTAAACAGCCAGAACATAGTCGGCACGATCGCGTGGACTGAGGTAAACCCGGGATCCTGCCGGCACCCCTTTTTCAAAGTCAGGCATGGTAAGGATGAATTCCAAGATATTGTTGATATCAAAACCTAGTTGTTTTGCCTTCCGAGCCGCAATGCCGTCCGCTTCCTTTTCAAAGCGGCGCCTGGTCTCCACCAGCGATCGAATCTTCCCATCAGCCTTCTCCTCTTTTCCCTCTAATGGAACTTCAAAAAGCTGCAAATCATGCTGTAGATAAGCATGTGCATACTCATGGGCCAAGGCAAAGAATAGCCGGTCCTTATCGGCAGCTCTGAGGAATTCGCGGTCAACTAAGATGATCCCGGCGCTGGTTGAGGTCGCAAACTTTCGAGTTTTTCCGACGGAAATGGAGTAGTCACATTGAAATGAGGCATTTAACTTCTCTTGGATCTCCTTCAGCCAATCAACCCGTTCAGAACTGAGTCCAGGAGTTGCCAAGAACTTACTCATTGTCAAGAATAGGAGCAGAAGAAACATGATGAATCGTCCTGCAATTTTGTGACAAGAGTTTGGCATACCTTGGGATATCGACAAAAAAGGGCCTAAGGCTTACCCATTCCACAATTCTGTGTGGAAAAGCTTTCGTCGGACCGGACGCTAAATGATTATTCCGACCGATTTATTTCTTTTCCAGACTCTCGGACTTGAGTTTTTTCTTTCGCTTATTGCCGAAAATCCAGGAGACAAGGATTCCCACCAGATAAAGCAGCAGCATGGGCATGGCAAAGATGAGCATGTTGGGGATATCGGAGGTGGGCGTGAGAACAGCAGCGGCGATGAAGATGATCAGGATTGCGTAGCGGAGGTTTTTAAACAGGAATCTGGCGTTAACAACGCCCAGGATGGTGAGAAAAAAAATCAAAATAGGTATTTCAAAGATGATGCCACAGCCAAGGATGACCACTAGAGCCAGGTCAAAGTACTCGGTAATCGTCACCATGGGTTGAAAATCTTCCCCCAAACCAATCAAGAACTTCAGCGAGAGGGGAAAGGCAATCTTGTAAGCGAAGATTCCCCCAAGTATAAACAGCAAGCTCGTGAAGAAAATAAAGGGGAAGGCATATTTCTTCTCACGGCGATACAGGCCGGGAGAAACGAATAGCCACACCTGCCATAGAACAACGGGAGAGGCCACAAAAATCCCGGCAATAAATGCCACTTTCATGTAAATCGTGAAAGGGTCGGTGGGGTTGGTAAAGACGAGCTTGCCACCGCTCAGGTTTTGGGTAATCGGGATGGCGAGGTAATGATAGATTTCCTTGGCATAAGCCCAGCAAAGCAAAAAGGCTATGCCAACCGCGGAAAAGGCAACGATAAGCCGGCGACGGAGTTCTTCCAGGTGCTCCAGGAAAGACATCTTCCCGGATTCCTCTAGTTCTCTTTCGTCGTGGTCTTCAGTGCGCATCCACGTTCGATTCTGAAGAAGATTTCTGGCTGGAAATGGTGTTCTTTTCGGAAGGAGGAGGAGAGGAGGTTTCAGACTCGATGGCGCGGACTTCTTCTTCAATCGTGGAACGCAAGTCGTTGGAAGCCTTGCGGAATTCGGCCAAACCCTTCCCTAAGGACTTCCCGAGTTCAGGAAGTTTCTTTGGCCCGAAGACGATCAAAGCGATAACGAAAATGACGATAAGTTCAGGCACACCTACGGTACCCATAAGATCCTCCAAGCGGACTGTGAATGATAGATAACCTGATTTTCAATGTCAAGCAACCCGATAGGCTCTTTAACCTGGCAACTCGATGTTCGTTTGAGAAGCAGAGACTGGGGGTTTACCGAGTTGATAATTCTGGAATCTTCAAAAGACTCAATGACGCTAACGGAGTGACTTCCCCGTAACCCTGAGTCTCACTTGATTCTAACATTGAAAATGGAATGCGGATATAGCATTGAGGGCACGGGGGAAACGGCTTTACACGAAAAAAAGCGGATGTTATAGTTTCGAAGGTGTAATGTGTGCATCGGGAGATACCCGTGAAGAAAAATAGATCACTGACTTATGCGTTAATGACGATTGCTATGGCCTGCCTCGCGGGGGGGTTGTGGGGCGGCCGTGTTCAGGCCACTTCGAAAACCAGCGAGGATGTCAGCGATTTACTCAAGGTCTACTCCCAGGTCGTCAGTTTGGCGGAAGAGAACTACGCCGACCCTGTCGATCCTCAGAAGTCTATCTATGAATCGATCCGGGGCATGCTCAAGACTTTAGACCCCCACTCAAATTTCTTTGACCCGAAAAGCTTTGCACAGTTCCGGGAAGACCAACGAGGAAATTTTTACGGGCTGGGAATCACCATCGCGATTCGCAATGCCAAGCCGACGGTCATTGCGCCCATTCCTGGCACTCCTGCCTACCGCTTGGGAATCCGTTCGGGAGATGTCATCGCCAAGATCGAGAAAGCCTCCACGGATGGATTAGCCATCCAGGAGGTTGTCGACAAGTTGCGGGGTCCCAAGGGAACGACGGTGAATATCTCCATTCAGCGGGAAGGAATTTCTGAACTGTTGGAGTTTTCGATCATCCGGGACGAGATCCCCCACTATAGCATCCCTTTTACCTTCTTCATTCGTCCCAAGATCGGTTACATCCGCATCGACACTTTTACCGAGACTACCGAGAAAGAGATTTCTGACAGTTTGAAAAAGTTGGGCCCCAATTTGGAGGGCTTGATTCTCGACCTTCGTGGGAACCCGGGGGGCTATCTCCAGGCGGCCATCGCTGTGGCAGACAAATTTTTGAAGAATAACCAGGATGTCCTCGTCACGAAAGGGAGATTGCCCAGCGCTAACCATAAATATCCTGCACCCCGAGGTTCGGAAGTAGCCGATTTCCCGATGGTGGTGTTGATTAATGCGGGCAGTGCCAGCGCTTCCGAGATTGTGGCGGGAGCCATTCAGGATCACGACCGTGGCTTAATCCTGGGTGAAACCAGTTTCGGTAAGGGTCTTGTGCAAACGGTCTTCCCCCTCAGCCAGGGAGCGGGAGTTTCGCTGACCACGGCTAAGTGGTATACCCCCAGCGGGCGCTTGATCCAGCGGGACTATGCGCACCTTTCGTTTTATGACTATTACTATAATAAAGGAAAGGAAACTCCCCCGACCGAGATCAAGTTAACGGACAGCGGCCGGGAAGTTTTTGGGGGCGGCGGGATTACTCCTGATATTAAGATTGAAATTCCGAAGCCCAATAAGTTCCAGAGTCAGCTACTGGGCGGTTCCTACTTCTTTACTTTCTGTCGGGCTTATAATGCATCGCACCCGGACATCGATCCTCATTTCGAAGTAACCGATTCCATTGTGAATGACTTCCGAAGTTTCCTGGGCACCGGCAAGAACAAATTGAATTTTGAAGAGGCGGATTTTAGCGCCAATTTGGATTTCATTAAACGCCAGATCAAGTACGAATATTTTCTGGCTCACGCCGGCCAGGAAGATGCCCAGAAAGTCTATCTTGAGGGTGATGTGCAGGTGTTAAAAGCCCTTGAGGTCTTACCGCAGGCCAAAGCCCTTTTCCAAAACTCCAAGAAAGCGGTGGCCAGTAAGGGAACGGCAGACAAATAGCCTGTCTGGCGGTCTAATTTCGGGAGACCTGCAGGTTTTTTAAAAGATTTTCGTAGTCCCACCCAAAGTGAATCAGAATCGATTCCGTTGCTTTCAGCAGTAATTCGGTGTACTTCTCGACATCGTAACTGCAATTTCCATCCACCAAAGCAAAGGCTCGGACACGCTCCGTGGGGATCTTAGATCTCATGTGCGTATAGACCAGTTGCACCCGTTCGCCCGGGTTTAGTCTCACCCCTCGACTGATCAACTGCTGGCTGGCAATAGCGCCGATGTCTGCCTTTTCGTACTCCAGCGGATCCCGGCTTAAGCGCCGGTTTAAAACAAGTTCTTCGAAAGCCACTTTCCCTTCTTGCAGAGCGTCGAGGGCCCGTTGCAGGATCTCAAAAATCTTGGGGATAGCCTGACGACACTGTTCCAGCGT
>JAXLQK010000074.1:0-27370 GCA_046331665.1 Terriglobia bacterium
AGTAAAATTACCTTGGCAAACATTTCTGGTCCAGCCTGACGCCATCGAAGTCGAGAGCATTCAAAAGTAGGCATTGGCATAAAGGGTATTGGGGCTGCTAATGCCAAAATTCCCGGCTGGAGTTAGATAATTGTGAGTGTTGTACACTTCCGTCATATAGAGCTGGCCGCTGTTGGGTACCACCACACCGGCAGGAAGACCTCCTGCGATCAGGCAGCCATCCACAGCAGAATTCGCATAATCGCTACTCGAAACGAAATTGCAAGTCCCTGAGGTTGATAAAATGCTGGTATACCCTGACAAAGAGCCCATGACTCGTCGCTTATAGAGCACTGGTTTGTTCACATTGGTTACAGATCCTATTCGAATTACCGAGAAAATCATCAGGGAGTGATTGCTGTTTAAATCCACCGGTGTATTGGCCATTGAGGTCATAATGGTCCCTGCGTCGACCAGGGAAGTATTGCGGGAAATCAAATTGGAGCCCTCACGAGCCATCTTGATTACGACATGCTTGGCATAAATGGCATAGGAGAATTCAATGACACCAAGAGCCAGTAGCAAGAGGAAAGGCAACACAATCGCAAATTCCACCAGCGCCTGCCCATGGTTGCAAGATCCAGAGATCTCGCATTTGCGGTATGCCGAGCTCATAACACGGTCTCTACTAACAACAAAATGACCCATCGTTTCAGGACCCTATTGGTTTCACAGGAATCATCGATCAAGGCATCGAGCCGAAAGTTTGGGAATACCTGCATCCTTCAGCCTCAAAAGGGGCAAGATACTCCAAGACATGAATCCCAAGACTCCCAAGCCAACGTGCTTCAATCCTCTACAAGAATCCTTCATTCTTGACAGAAGACGTGACCCTTAGATCAATGCCTCCTCCTGTAAAAAAAGGACGAATCAGCGGAGTCATCAAGTCCCAGTGATACAGGACAGTCACCCGCATTACGTCATTCCCTTTGGCGTCCTCAGTGCCTCCGTAGGCGGTCCAACTGCCAGCCACCAAATGCTCAAAGGTAAACTGGGGATTGCTAGCCGAAAACGTCAGAGTGGGTGTGGCCTGTTTCATGGCCAGCTTGATCGAATCGATTCGAGACAGCGTTCCTCCAACCAGCGGGTCAGGATTGGACAGTTGTTGGCCGGTGATCCCGTAACGGGTGGCTTGGCTTATACCATTCTCGAGAGAGAGGTAAACATAAAAGAGCGTACTAAAATCAATGATGGCGAAGGTTAAAAGAAGAAGCAAAGGCAGTACCGTCGCGACCTCAACCATATACTGCCCATGGCAGGAGCGCAATCCAGATCTGGACTTATGGTTTTCCGTTCGAAGCCGGCTTTTCATATCTTTTGTCTCCCAAGACCCTTCGAAAGGCGGGCGTTAGTCAAAAAGTGTGGAATTCTGTTCCCTAAAAATGGAAAAAAACAACCATTCGCTTAGCCTCAGATCTTTTACTTACATCTTATCCCCACTACCCGATTGGTTTCAACTCTTGAGAAAGATAAGCGGTAGCCATTGGCTTGAAAATAAGAACTCCTAAACAAACCCAAGCTATACTAATCAAATAGGTTAGAGACTAGGAGATCATCAGATCGTTATTGGAAAGTAAATCCAGTTGGTTGAGGAAAAATGATGAAAATGTCGTTGTACAAGGAAAATTGGGCAGCCGGGGAGTTAACCCCGCTATCATGGTATTTGCAATTTTTTTTCCATTTGATGGCAAATATTTGCCTAAAGGGAAGAGTTGGGCACTTGGAGGGACGTTAACGGATGAGGAGTGGTTAGGCGGCTCGCACTCGAGAAAGTATAGCTTTGGTTCTATTGCTTGCTTCGACTTGATAGGCAGGTCCCATGACATAAGCCGCGCTTGCCAAAAACCAGATGAACCAGGTGATCAGACTGGTTGGCCAGATCAGAAGATGTTTCGTCGATGCCCAAATACTGATGTTTCCCAAAGAGGTAATGAAGATGGCCAGTGTGAAGGCTCCCCAACACTTGGCAATATAATCCCAGCCTAAGTTCAGGACACAGCGACGAATCAAGATAGCCTCAATTAGTAAAATACTTAACAAGGGATCTGCCACCCACAGCAGGAAGGTTTGAACGGTGATGGGGGACTCCAAGTGTGGCAGGCTCCCAACAATCTCATAAGCCCGCCAGCCTGTGAATAGGCCGACAATGCCAAGCAAGAGGTAATCCGTTGACTCCAACTGGACAAGCATCTTGAAACGCCGGGAGATTTTTAGGACAACATACAATCCGCAAGCCAGCACCGCCATGTGAATCGGACCGCTGATCGCCAGCCCCATTTGTTGAAGGCCCATGGCCTTGCTGTTATTCCATGATTCCGCAAGCACAAAGGCTGGATTCAAAAAGGATCGAATGCTGAGCAAATGGGCTATGGAAAGTCCAATCAGTCGAAGTAACGCTGCCAGAGCAATGAAACACCAAGCCTTTCGCATCGGTTCCCCAACTGAAAATTGGGAGATGGCTGCCAAGCAGAAATAAACTTCAAGCACGGCAAAAGAAATAAAAAAGATGGGGCTCTGATAATCGAAATAATAGCGACTCCACCCTTCATTTCCGGTAATCCACCAGAACCCACAGACAAGAATCCCTATGGAAACATGGAGGCCTGTAATCCAAAGGATGATTTTCGCAATCGGAGTTGTACGGCGCGGATTATTCAATGGTAATGATTCCGTTGCTCAGACCAAGATTTGATTTGGGTTGAATTCCCCCGGAGTCAAAGGTGAACGGGAAGCAATCTGGGCAGCGAACTCATGGACGCGAGCTGCGGCGCGCTTTCCCAAGAAGGCAGCTAACATGGGCTCAGCCGCCAGAATCAACTTCTGATTGTCTTCCAGACCATGGCCCAGGTCTTTTGACAAGCGATCCATCATTTTCCGACCTAGATAAGTTCCGATCTCCTCAAAAATCTGTTCGCGCGTCTTGTCCCATTCCGGTAACGTGGTACCGGAAAGTTCTCCCACCCACGGCTGAAGTGTCTCCTGTTCGTGAAGGGCTACCTGCAGTTTTGCCAAACCTCTCACCAGGCTGGACGGATCTACAGGATTATTGGACTCCAACCATTGATGAAACTGTTGGAGTGTCGTGGTCAAACTAGTGAGTCGGGTCTGGCAGGCAAGACAGTGCTCTATATGTCCAGTAATGGCATCATCCTGAGACTGGTCCAGTTCGCCGTCCTCATGAGCCTGGAGGAGTGAATCGTGGGGATGGAAAAAACGATGGGTCTTGTCCTTTGAGATTAAGTGAATTTGCCGGGTTTGCATACCATCCTCAGACACTGATTGACCAACTCAACGTTCCTTAGTAATTTTGGAAATTCTTCTTCTGATCCACGTAAGTAATTGTTACAGATGGCTTTAGCTCTTCTTTCCCCTCATCCAGAAAAACCAATTTTGCCGCTGCTCATTACTAAAACGAATGATTAGGCCTTTTCTTTACATCTGGTTCCGATTTTCTACCAAAAACGTTACCCGAAGCCCGTTACAAAAAGAAAGCAAAGGGGAAATTTGTTCAAATCTGTACATTTAGATAGAAAGCGCCGCCTGCAACATCGCTCTGGTAAAGCCCACGTTATACGCCAGCCCGGCATAGCCTCCCCCACCTGGATAGAAGGGGTTGAAGTCGGGCTGTCCCCGATCAAAATCGATTGCCCGTGGGTGCTCCGGGTAAATGAGCCGAGGATATTTCTGCCGAACGAGCTCCTGCATTACAGCAAACATGTTCACTTCTCCTTCGTCGATGAAGACTTCTTCATATCTTTCATTTGGGACCTGAACTTTGACATTTCGATAATGAACATGATTGATGCGATCGAGTTTCCCGAAGTAACGGCACACTTCGACAGGATCTTCTCCCATCTCTTTCGTCACACCACAGTCGAAGGTGATTCCATTCGACGGACTGGAGACGATGCCTACCAATTTCTTCCATCCTTCAAGGCTTCCCATGATCTGCTGTGAGCCTCGACTGAGAGGTGCCGGCGGGTCATTGGGATGCAAGGCCATCCGCACCCCGGCCTGTTCGGCTACGGGGATGACGGCTTTCAGAAAGTAAGTAATATTCCTCCACATTTCGTCAAGGGTATGGGCGCCTTCATCCGGCAATGGCGGCAGATCTTTGATCCGATCATAGTCAAAGGCAGTCATGCCCGCTCCAGCCCGTCCCTGGGTTTCATAGTATCCCTCAATCGCGCGATGGGCATAAAAGTTGTACTCGATGACGGGCAACCCCAGCCTCCCCGCTATCCGGATCGATTCAATAATCTTCTCAATCTCTTCATCACGTCCGGGTCTTCCGTACAGGGTGTTTGGGAAACCTCTTATCATCATGTTCCCCAGCGTCAGCCCCCCCGCTTGAAGACTTGCCATCAGCGAGCGGATCTCCTGTTCCCGCCAGGGAATCGTGGGCCCGCCTAGGATGACGTGATCAACTCCAAGTTGTTTTACCCGTCGCATGCCGGCGGTCGTGAGCTCGCCTGCCGAGAGGTGCCCCTTGCCCATTTCCAAGCTGACTCTTGGCGTCTCACTTCGATCTGTCCCTGAAGGAGACGCCCCAAACCCAGCAGTGGGTGCCATCCACGGAAGAAACGCCATTGAACCCATGGTTTGCAAAATTTTTCTTCTATGGTATCCAGACTTCATCCTATCCCCCCTCTTGAAATTTTTGAATACAGGTTTCTCTTCGGTAACTTTATTTGTCACTATGCGTGATGAAAAAATGCGGTGATTCCAGGCGAGAAAAAATAATGGGCAGAACCTGAATAATTTCATAGCATGGCGTGTTTAAAGTTCCAGGTCAACGAATGACTCTCCTTGCCTCAAGCATGAAGAATATCCATTCGTTTGCGGGGGTTGCTATTCAGCCCGGAATATTTTTGTGAATGGTGGCCGCATCATGCAGGGTGACATGAATCAAAAACTATTATTGGATGGCCCGATCGTCTGGAGGCCTTCTCCGCATTATCTGCAACGCAGCCACCTCATGCGCTTCATGAACCTGCACCAAATTGACTCTTTTGCAAAGCTTTATACCCGGTCGATTGAAGATGTTTCCTGGTTCACGGACTCCGTCATCCGGTATCTGGATATCCGCTTTCAAAGCCCCTACCAGCAAATTCTTGATCTCAGTCGGGGGATTGAATTCCCCAAGTGGTGTGTTGGCGGAAAATTGAATATTTCGTACAACTGTGTGGACAAGTGGGCTGATGACCCCGCCACACGAAATCGCCTCGCGATCATCAGCGAAGGGGAGGAAGGTCACGTCACCCAACTGACTTACGGAGAGCTGGCAACGAAGGTGAATCAATGCGCGAATGCCTTGCGAGCCCTGGGGTTGGGGAAGGGGGATAGCGTTGGGCTTTTATGCCTATGATTTCTGAAGTTTTTGTGTAGCCTTGCTGGCCTGCGCCAAGATTGGAGCCATCAGCCTCGCCCCTCTTTTCTGGATATGGCGTCGGGGCTCTCGTTTCACGCCTGGGCCATGCCAAGGTAAGAGCAGTCTTCACGGCTGATGGGTTTTCCCGCCGCGGACGGGAAACCCCAATGAAATCGGTGGCGGATGAGGCCTCAGAGCAATTGCCCTCTCTTGAGCACATGATTGTATTAAAGCACTCTGGCCTGTCCGTACCTTGGAAATCGGGACGGGATCACTGGTGGCATGAGTTAGTGGATTCAGCCCAGGATCAAGCCGCGGCTGCTTCCACCGAGGCTGAAGACCTCCTCATGATTCTTTATACGTCTGGAACTACGGGCAAGCCGAAAGGAGCAGTCCACACGCACTGTAGTTTTCCGATAAAGGCCGCCCAAGACATGGCCTTTGGCACGGACGTGCACCCTGGAGACGTGGTGCATTGGTATTCTGACATGGGATGGATGATGGGGCCCTGGCTGGTCTTTGGAGCCACTCTCCTGGGAGCAACCTGTTTCATCTTTGATGGTTCTTTGGACTATCCGGGACCGGACCGATTGTGGGCATTGGTGGAGCGCCACAAAATCAACGTGTTGGGCATTTCTCCAACCCTCATCCGGACCTTAATCCCGCATGGAGAAGGTCCAGTCCGTGCGCACGACCTCTCCTCCATTCACCTGTTTGCCTCTACGGGTGAGCCATGGAACCCGGATCCGTGGACGTGGCTATTTGATAAAGTGGGGCATCGTCAGCGCCCCATAATCAATTACTCGGGGGGAACGGAAGTGGGTGGAGGAATTCTGATGGGGAATCCGTTGCTTCCCCTCAAGCCGACAGCTTTTGCCGCGCCCTGTTTGGGAATTGCCGCCGATGTCGTCAACACGCAAGGCATGCCGCTTCGTGACGAATTGGGTGAGTTGATCGTGCGCGCGCCTTGGATCGGAATGACACGGGGCTTTTGGCAGGATGATCAACGTTACCTGGAGACTTACTGGTCACGGTTCAAGGGGATTTGGGTCCATGGGGACCTGGCAGCCGTGGATGCTGACGGAATGTGGTACATCCTGGGCCGCTCCGACGACACGCTCAAGGTTGCCGGCCGCAGGGTCGGGCCTGCCGAAATTGAGTCGGTCCTGGTCGATCATCCGGCAGTCAGTGAAGCCGCGGCCATCGGTGTGCCGCATCCGGTCAAGGGGAGTGAGGTCATTTGTTTTTGCGTGTTGGTGCCAAACCAGGACGCAACGGCGCATCTTGGCCGAGATCTCCTTGAGAAAGTCGTACACCAGCTCGGCAAGCCTCTCCAGCCGGGCCGGATCTGTTTTGTCAGGGATCTCCCGAAAACTCGCAACTCCAAAGTGATGCGCCGAATTATTCGTAGTGCCTATCTGGGGGAAGACGAAGGGGATACTTCCAGCCTTGTTAATCCTGAAGCGATCGAACCCATCCGACTCCTCGGACAGGAGAATCCGGTCGCTTAATGGGTTGAAGGTGGAAGGGTCGACAGTTTCCCTGACAAAAAATTAATCCCTTGATGGGAACCCAGTCCCAAGCATAACCGGAGCGGGCTATCCTTTTTAAAAAAGCTCATTGAAAGGGTTCGCATGAGTATTGATAAAAAAATCAGCCGGCGTGAGGTTGTCAAGAAGGTCGGATCGATTCCTGTCTTAGCCTTGGTGGCTCCTCCGCTTTCCGGGAACCTGCCCTCAAATCTGACGAGCCTCGAATCAAACAGCCATGAGAAGACCCAACAGGCGGAAGAAAAGATCTTCTTAAACAAGGTCTCCATTCTGGTGGATCCTGATGAGCCCACTTATGTTCAACATGCACTAGAAGATCTTCGTGACTTCCTCCAAGAGCAAACCGCTTCTTCCGTCGAAATTCTCTCTTCATTGAGTGGCAAGACAGAAGTTGTGATTGCTGCCGGCCGAAAGGCAGCTCTCCAGCTCCTTCCGGATGAAGTTTCATTAGAAAGCTTGCCCGACGCCGGGTTCCAGATCAGGTCCGTCAGAAAAAACGGGCAGGATACCATTGCCGTGAGCGGAAAAACGGCAGAAGGCACAAATTATGGACTGGCTAGTCTGATGAACAGGATCCGTTTGGAAGGGAAGTCTGCTTATTTGAAATCCCCCCTCAACATCACCACCAGCCCAAAATTCCGGATGCGAGGCATTCACCTGAACGGTTGGCCATTGAATAATCCGTACTCTTTCCGAACATGGGAGGAAAAAGACTGGCAGCACTTCATTGATATGGCGTGGCTCCAGCGTGCCAATCTGTTTTTTCTCTGGCCATTCATGGAGATCATGCCTCTTCCATTGGCTCCGGAAGATGAAGCCTATCTGCAAGAAGTCCGCCGAGTGGTGGATTATGCGCAAAAGCGGCGCGGCATGAAAGTTTGGATCATGCAAAGTGCCAATCGCATCGCCGTATCGAACTGTGGAGTGCGTGATACCAAGTCTCGACTCTATTGGGTGGACAGCTGTCAGAAAGATATGAATCCCGCAGACCCGGAACAGGTCAAGAGAATCATGCAATCGTTTGAAACACTCTATCGAGCTCTGGATAATGCGGACGGCTTTTGCATGATCGATTCAGATCCCGGCGGCTGGCCCCAGAGCCCCATCGCGGATCAAGTCAAAATCTTCCAGGGAGCCAGGAAACTCCTCGACGAGTACAGTCTCCAAGGAAAGAAATGCGAGCTCATCGATTGGATGTGGGTGGGGTGGGGACGGCACAAGTTCTACAGTCCCTCCAAGACCGTGGTTGCCCAGTACGACTGGTCCAGTCAAAACCCTGATGCTAGCGATTTGGCGTTCATGGAAGGCACCATCCGCAATTTCAAGCAGAACCTGGAGGAGCCCTGGAGCTTGATTGCGGGGTTCTCGCCCTATCTCAAGTCCTGCCGGAACGAAAAGGTCTTGGAGAAGACGATTTATCTCCCCTACGGGGCCATCGAAGTTGAGCCTGCTTTCCCGAATACCAGGGTGAACCTGGGTTCCGTGCGGAATGCCCTGGAGGCCGTGCGCGACATCCCGGAGATTCGAGGCATCATGGGAAACAATCAAACGCCGCTGCTGCAACTGCCGCGAACCTTCTTTTTCTTGAATTCCGCCTGGGACTTTGAATTCCGGAAACGAGGCGAGGCAGAAGTGATGGGTGAACTTGCTGAGCAGCTTTATCCCAAACACAAGGAGCTCATTACGGACTGTTTCCAGGCCTTGGGTGATACCCGCTTAGACCGCATTGAGCCGGCTCTGAATCATCTGCAGAATCTTTTGGGCCAGGGGAACTCGGACCACTCGGCATCCTGGGACGGAAGCTCTATCCTGACCATCTCGTCATTGCTAGGAGTCTCGTCTTTCAACTCAAGATTCGTGCTACGCGACAACGTTTGATTCAAACCCTCGCGGGTCAGCCTACGCGCCTGGAGTGCGAAACCTTGGTCGGTGATTATCTGGACGCTCTTCTGGCGTGGAGCGACGAAACGGGATGGAAGGGCGGTGTCATTATCGGCACCTGGCGAGGGACCATGTACGAATCTGACCGGAGCTTCACCGAAGCGATGTCCATTCTGAAGCGGATCTTGGGCGGCGAGGCTGATACAACCAGCTATGCAGCCATCGCTGCCTTCTTCCAAGCAATCAGCCAGAGGCTTCTCAAGAAATACGGTGAAGACGAAGTCATGATGAGCTGTGTGGAACCTCTGAAACTGGCTGTGATCCAAGCGCCATAGAGCGTGCGGACGAGAGGAGTCAGGGAGAAAGGACTCCGTGTTTTACGAGAAACTGAAATATTCTTTGCTGGGAATCCAGATTTTGTTCGCGCGTCCAGATGTTCGGAGGCGTTCTTCCATGCCCGCCGCCTCGAATGGTCACCAACTCGTTGGCGTCCGCCAGGCGTCCAAGTGCTTCATGAAGGCGCACGGCCTGTGCGAAAGGCACGATCGTGTCGGCATCGCCGTGAATCGTGAGAATGGCAGGCAGTCCTTCACGGACATAGGAGAGCGGTGACAACCGTTTTGCGAGCTCCTGCCGATCGGGCAGATTACCAAACCATCGCACCGCATAATTTCGCGTGTCAGGGCCCTGAATTAAATCAACCAGATCCGTCGGACCATAGAAATTGATGACCGCCGCGACCTTCACTTCTTCCATGGTTCCCAACCGCCACTCGTCGGGAAGGCGCTGGCAGCCGTAGTCAAATCCCGAATTGGTTTGCAGCATTCCTGTCATGAGAGCCAGGTGGCCTCCCGCTGAATGACCTGCGGTGACGATCTTGTTAACATCAAATCCGTATTCTTTCGCATGCTGGTAAACCCAGCGGAGAGCACAGCGGCAGTCTTCAACAGCCGCCGGGGCCAAGGATTCCGGACCCAGACGGTATTCAACATTAACCAGGTTCATCCCTCTTGAGAGATAAGGGAGCAGATTCAGCAAGGCTCCTTCTTTCACCCCTTCCACCCATCCCCCGCCATGAAAGTAAATCAGCGTGGGCCGCGTCTCTTCCGGAGATCCTGCCGTAATGACGTCCAGCTTGACACTCACATTATTGGATTTTTGATAAACGATATTGGGGAACGTTCGAAACTCAGTGGCTGCAATCGTCGTCCACTTGGAGATGGGGTCAATCTGTTGCGCAAAGGCAGGGGATGATACGAAAACAGCCAGGAAAACGAGAGCCATCAGTCTTTTCACTTGGCCTCCTGTTTAGGAAACGCAAAATCCTTCATGATTTGTCCAATGCACGGTTCGTACGAAGTTGTCCGTCGTGTGGCATTAATGAAATCGTCAACACTCTTCTCCCATAAAAGCGGGAGAGCCTTAAAGGCTGATTCAGGAATGAGTGGCTCCCTCACACAATTCTACATTTGTTGTAAACCAATGAATTGTACGTGCAAGGCCTTTTAGAATCAATTTCTTAGAATCGGCGAATCCTGAAGGCCGAGGGACGCCCTCTCCAGTCGGGGCTCTGCTTCAACCTTCTTCCATTTATCACCGGATTGAGTATTCAACTTGCATTTTGAAAATGCTGTTATCGAAAGGGATCCTTAAATCTGGTCGGCGTCAACGATGCGAATGACATTCATACAGTTTAGAACCACTCTTGGTTTCGTTGTCCTCTTTCTCTTATCTCCTCAATGGGGCTTCACCCAATCGGAATCTCCCAATGTAACCGAGAGCTTGCTGGCTTCACCCGCTCTTGAGGCGGGCCGTGTATCTGCCTCTTCCATTGGACCACCAACTTTGAAATGGGCTTACGGAGGATGTTTTTCCAGCTGGTGTCAGACAGGCTGGTATTCGTCTCCCGCCGTGGCGGACCTCAATGGTGATGGCAGGATGGAAGTGCTGTGGGGTTCTTACGATCTGGTGGCGGTGTCGGGCAATGAGGGAAAATTGTTGTGGCGAGCCGCCAGCGATAATCGCGTTTGGCCGGGTGTGGCCATTGCTGATTTGGCGGGCGACGGTTCACAGGAAATTATCGTCGCCAGAAGTGGAGGCCAGTTGACGGTATACAACGGAAGCGGCGCCGTGGTGTGGAGTGCAACTGCCTTTGCAGACGGGAGTGAGATCCGCACCCTGGCGGTGGAAGACTTGGACCAGGACGGGCAACTCGAGATCATTGTGGGGAAGGCCGGATCAGGGTCCACCAAGCAATTGAACGTATTCACAGCTCAGGGGACGGTGCGACCTGGCTGGCCTGCCAGGCGGGACGGAGAGCCCGGCTATGGATGGGGCATGTACAATCAGAACGTCGCCGTAGGAGACCTGAACGGAGACGGCCGCAAGGAAATCATTGGCCCTACGGATACACATTACATTACGGCCCTGGATCGCGACGGGAATCAACTTCCTGTCAATACCATGTTTGGGAGTGGAAAGGTATGGAGTCAGGTCGGAGTGCACGTCGAACAAGCCGTGGACCTCAGGGGCTATGCCAATTGCGGGACTGAACATCGCCCAAATTTTGCGAACAGTCCTCCAACCATTGCCGACTTGAACGGTGACGGGATCAACGAGATCGTGGTCGTCGGCAATGTTTACAACTGCGGGACCGACCCCTACACCAGTCTTTACTACATGCCTTTCATTTTTAAGGCTGACCGATCCCGCTGGAGTGGAAGTGGCTTCGATTGGACTTCGATTCCCACTCCCGAGCCTGGAAGTTCGCCTCTCTCCGAAGACTATAATGTGATTGAAACCGCCCAGCCGAACCCGGTCATTGCCGATCTCGATGGGGATGGGAAAAAGGAGATCCTCTTTGCCTCCTACGACGGAAAAATGCACGCCTACTGGTTGGACAAAACCGAGCACGGGCATTGGCCCTATAAAATTCCGGGAGAAGGGATCCGCTTTGCCAGTGAACCGGTTATTGCCGACCTCGACAACAATGGGCAAGCCGAAATTCTATTCACCTCCTGGCCTGAAAAAGTGGCAGGACGGGTAGGACAGCTACATATTCTCAGTTCAAATGGAGATCCGCTTTTCGAGATTAACCTGCCGGCACCACGCGGAGATAGCTGGAATGGTGCTTTGGCCGCTCCAACCCTCGCCGATATCGATGGAGATGGGGAACTCGAATTGGTCATCAATACGACCGCCAGCGGTGTTGTCGCTTATGACCTGCCGGGTACCGGCCAGGCACGAGTTCTCTGGAACACCGGCCGCGGCGGTTTTCGGCGAACGGGAGCGCTCTCTGCTTCTCAATCTCAAGAAGTCTTCATCCCGATTGTGCTTTCTTCCGCCGGAATCAACGGCTCCTTCTTTACCTCAGAACTTACCTTGACCAACCGGGGAACAGGAAAGGGCACCCTCGTTTTCACTTATACTTCGGCCATCGGCAGCGGGAGTGGAACAGCCACCGATACCATAGGGCCTGGGCGGCAGCGAATAACCGGGAACACCATCGACTATCTAAGGTCCTTGGGAATTTCCATCCCGCCCACTGGAGATCAGGGAGGGACGTTGCGAATCACATCCACCGGCATGTCAGCTCCGGAAGACCTCGGTGTCTCTGTCCGGACAACGACGACGGTTCCCCAGGGGCGTGCCGGGCTGTCTTATCCGGGAATACCCGTCTCGATGGCGTTAACGGGTCCAGCCTATATTTGCGGACTGCGCCAAAATTCAAATGACCGCTCAAATGTGGCCATCCAAAATATGGGTTCGACCTCGGCTGGTCCTGTCACGTTGAGGCTTACGGTCTATTCGGGAGGCAATCCTGCCGGGCTTTCTCAAGTCCTGCCCGATCAAACTCTTTCCCCCGGCGGCTTCCTGCAGATTTCAGGAATCTTGTCTTCCAACGGATTGTCTTACAGCAACGGGTTTGTGCGTGTCGAGCGTGTTAACGGGACTGCCCCCTTCTTTGCCTATGGAGTGATCAACGATCAGTCAAATTCGGACGGATCATTCATTCCTCCGATCCAAGAAAATGCCTTTGCCGGGAAAGTCCGGGCCGCCTTGCCGGTGGCCGTTGAGGTTGGCTCATTCAGTACCGAGCTGGTCATGACCAATTGGACTTCAACCAAGAAAACGCTCAATTTCCGGTATGTGTCAGACTCGATTCTAGAGCCTGACCTGACCGCAAATTTTTCCGTAGATATGAACCCCTTTACCCAACTGATCTGGCCGGACCTGGTGCAGAGGCTGAGAAATGCTCAAACTCCAGGTATCGGCGCTCCGGGCGCGGGAGTGGCCGGCGCACTTTTTGTTACGGTAGAGACGGGAGATTTGCAGGGAATTTCCGTGTCCGCCCGAACTTCAGCCCCGGGAGGCGGCGGGCGCTACGGGCTGTTCTATACGGCACTCTCCGATGCGCAGGCCTCCGCTAGCGAGACCTGGCTGTATGGAATCCAGCAGAATCTCGAGAATCGAACCAACCTGGCCTTGGTAAATACGGCTGAAAGCGGCGGCTCATCGGATGTATTCCGCATCGAGCTCTTCGATGGCAACACAGGGCAATTGGCGGCAACCATCGATAACGTTTCTCTCGATCCCAGCCGTTGGACTCAATTCAATACCATTCTTTCGCACTATGCACCCGGCGTAACGCAAGGTTACGCGCGCCTCCTCCGCACCGCAGGCTCGAGCCCATTCATTGCCTACGCCGTCATTAATGATGGCGGGCAGGCGGGTGAACGAAGCGGTGATGGAGCCTACATCGCCAGCACTCCTTGACCTCCCTCTCGAATTCCGTTTCCGGATGGCCTTTCAAGCAGAAATTGAGCGATTGTTCCTGCGACAATAGAGTATGATGGTCTCATCTATTCTTGGTCCAGACGAACCCCGCCAAGTCCCATGGGATCGAAGAGGCAATCCAAGAAAAATGGCATCATGGAAAACGATTCGGGGCGGCGTGTGTCAATCATCCTGGAGGTGTTCTCATGAGCAATTTTAAGTTGTCGCGCAGGAGCTTCAACAAGTCCGTTGCCGTAGGAACCGCAAGCCTGGCCATGTCTGCCGGACCGGCCGTTCGGAATGTGCTGGGAGCCAACGATCGCATTGGAGTGGGGCTGATCGGGTCGGGAGGTCAGGGCGCGTATAATCTGCGATCCTTTGCCAAGACCGGTCAAATCGATGTCGTCGCGCTTTGCGATGTAAATGACCTGCCTCTGAATAATGCCGTGGCGAGTTTGAATCTGCCCAACGGCAAGGCGAGAACCTACAAGGATTTTCGACAGCTTCTAGACAATAAAGAAATTGATGCGGTCATCGTCGCCACTCCAGAACATTGGCATGCGATCCCGATGATCATGGCTTGCCAGGCAGGGAAGGACGTATACGTCGAAAAGCCGATCTCCCACACCATTGCCGAAGGCCGCAAGATGGTGGAGGCAGCCAATCGATACAATCGAGTCGTTCAGTGCGGCACCCAACAGCGTTCCGGGGAGCACTTTCAGAAAGTCGTTGAATTGATCCGGCAGGGAAGAATTGGTCGCGTTACAGCTGCCGAAACCTGGGTCCTGGCCAAGACCGCGAATCAGCCCAAATCGCAAGCATCGGTTGAAGACAGCGATCCGCCGCCAGGCCTGGATTGGGACTTCTGGCTGGGCCCGGCTCCTTATCACCCATACAATAGAAATCGGCATAAAAGCTGGAGTCACTATTGGGAAACTGCAGGCGGAGAAATGACCAACTGGGCGGTTCACCTGATTGATATCGTTCATTGGGCAACCGGAGTGGACGCTCCACGCACCGTGGTAACATCGGGAGGACAGTTCCTGACCTCCGGAGTTTTTGATACTCCCGACACCGTGGAAGCCATCTACGAATATCCCGGGTCGCCAACCAACGAGAACGGGTTCCTCATGAAATTTTACAATCGAGCCGGACGCGGACCCGACGGGCATCTCTACGGCATGGAGTTTTATGGGACTGAAGGCACTCTCTTCATCGATCGCGAAGGGTACACGATATGGCCCATGGATTTGATCCGCGACGGTTATGAAACCTTTGGCTCCACGACCATTGTCACCGGAGACGGGACTCCCCAACATCAGCCGCACGTTGAAAATTTTCTCGAATGTGTCCGCTCGCGGAAAAAACCCAATTCCGATATTGAGACCACCCATCGTTCCACCAGCGCTTGTATTATGGCGAACCTCTCTTACCAGCTGGGTAGGAAACTGCAATGGGACCGTGACCAAGAGCAGTTCGTCAATGATCCGCAGGCAAATGCCAAATTGAGCAAAGAATATCGCAAGCCGTGGAAATTGAGTTGACGATCCACAGGAAGATGACGGCAATCTGAATTGTCAGCTGCGGCCAGGAAACCGGCCATAAGGGAGCAATGCGCGTGGAAGTCTTGGATGAGAAAGAAGTGGCTGGCACTGGGACGCGGTCCGGGTCAGGAACGGCTCAGTGGGGAATTGTTGCTTTGCTCGTGATTTCGGTGGCGATGAACTATATTGACCGCGGCAGTCTGTCCATCGCGGCCCCCGAACTCAACAAGGAATTGCATTTTCCACCGAGCCAAATGGGATTGTTGTTTTCCGCTTTCTTCTGGTCCTATGCCGGCTTCATGGTTTTTGCAGGCTGGCTGGCCGATCGTCACCCCATCTCGGTGGTGCTGGGTGCAGGGTATTTGCTCTGGTCGCTGGCAGTTTTCGGCACGGGTTTTGTCGCCGGCTTCCAGGCGCTCCTGATTCTTCGGGTGCTTCTGGGTCTCGGGGAATCAGTGGCTTACCCGGTGTATTCAAAAGTCATTGCAGAGCAATTCCCCATTTCGCAGCGAGGTCTGCCCAATGCTCTTATTGATGCAGGAGCGAAGGTTGGCCCAGCCGTCGGAATCCTGGTAGGAGGCCTCATCGCCGCCCGCTATGGCTGGAGAATGATGTTCTGGGCCCTTGGAGTGGCCAGTCTGCTATGGCTCATACCATGGTGCGTATGGGCTCCCCGCCGCCAATCGAAAGACAGGATTCAGATGCCATCCGGCAGCCAGCACCCGTCTCCCGGAATGGGAGAAATCTGCAAACTACGGGATGCCTGGGGCACCTTTATCGGAAATTTTTGCGCGAATTACGCCTATTATTTTCTATTGACGTGGCTGCCGACTTATCTCGTGACAGAGCGGAAACTCTCCATGCAAAGCATGGCGGTGCTGGCATCTCTGCCGTTTTGGGCTAGTGCCTCATCCTCTTTATTTGGAGGCTGGCTGTCCGATCGCTGGATTGCCCGCGGAGGCTCGCCCACCCGGGTGCGCAAGACATTTGTGGTTGGCGGACTGGTCTTTGGGACACTCATGTTTCCGGCTGCGCTGGTGCCCGATTTGCGAGTTTCCATGGCACTCCTGGTTGCCGCCTACCTCGCCTTCGGAACCTTCTCTTCCAATCATTGGGCGATCACCCAGACGCTGGCCGGCCCCCTGGCTGCGGGACGGTGGACGGGACTCCAAAATGGAATTGCGAATTTATCGGGGGTGATTGCTCCCTATGTCACCGGGCTGATCATATCCCGCACCGGAAGCTATTACCTGGCTTTTTCTTCGGCGTCGGTCATCCTGCTGGTGGGAGCTTTTTGTTACTTTTTCGTCGTGCGTGAGGTCGTCCCGGTCCATTGGCAGGTTCCGGGAGGGAATAGGTCAGATCCTGAGTGAGACGGACATGCTTCTCCGCGCGACAACCTTGAGCTAGATTGGTTTTACTTCCTGCCAACTCCCGGTCTGCCAGGACTTTTCGAGCGCCGCCTGGACCTTGGCGACCTCCAGCGACTCCAGGAATCCCGGGACTCCCTGTTTACCTTGCGCAATGGAAGTCAGGAATTGGAAGGCCTCAATCGTCTTGAGGTCCTCGTAGCCAAGTCCTATGCCGAATCCCGGATTAAATCGGGCGTGGTACGGATGCTGCGGCCCGCTGACCACTCGACTGTAGCCTGCGGAGGGACTATCGGTGTTCGAGAGCAGAAGTTGCAACTCATTCATGCGTTCAAAGTCCCAGCTGAGCGCACCCTTGGTGCCGTGGACTTCGAATGCCAGCTGGCACTGGGGGCCTTTGATCACCCGGCAGGCTTCGAGCGTGCCCTGAGCGCCATTGGCAAAACGCACGAGAGCGCCCACATAGTCTTCATTGGTCACCTTGCCCTTGGGGCCGTCTCCGCCGACGCTGAAGTGAGTTCCAACCCCGGGCACAGGAAGTGGTCGCTCGGGAATAAAAGTTTCAACATTCCCTACGACGCGCTGAATGGGCCCGGCAATCAGATGCGCCATATCAATGGCGTGAGACAAAATATCTCCAATTACTCCGAAACCGCTCATCTCTTTTTGAAAACGCCAGGATAGGACTCCTTGCGGATTGGTGGCATAGCCTGCGAAGAAGCGTCCTCGATAGTGGGTAATTGTTCCCAGTTCCCCATTTTGAATGAGCTTTTGTGCATACTGAACGAGAGGCGCCCAGCGGTAGTTGTAACCCACGAAGCTCAGGATTCCAGCCTCCCGGGCCGCGCGTTCGATGGCAGCGGTTTCCGAGGGGTTCCTGCCGACAGGCTTCTCGCAAAAAAGGTGCTTGCCGGCTGCCGCTCCGGCCTTGGCCATCTCCAGATGAAGATAATTGGGGGAAGTAATGTTGACCACTTCAACCTCGGGATCCTCAATGACTTTTCGCCAGTCTGTTGTGCAACGCTGGAATCCGAGACGGTCGCGGGCCTCCTGAGCGCGCGCCTCCACTTCGTCTGCACAACTCACCAGGTACGGCTCCACACCGCAATCGGCGAACCGTTCCGCCACTTGACGGTAAGAATGGCTGTGCAGGGTTCCCATCCATCCCATCCCGATCACTCCAATCCCAATCTTGCGCGGCATCTTTCTTACTCCTCCTTAACGCTCGAAGAAATCAAACTCGAGGGCCAAAGGCCTGCCATAAATTTACCCAGTGACTCCTCTTTGAAAACACAGAGGCATTTTGCCTGATATCGCTTTTCGTGACAAGCGCCGGTCGCGGGAAGAGGGCCGTGTCTGAGTTAGTGTATCGTGGGTTGGAACGCAGAGGTATTCAAGGATGAATCAAGCCCATGAAGAAACGTTCAACCACCAGGCAACATAAATGGTCGGAGAAATGAAGGGGCTCATGCAGATCATTGCTTGGCGGGATGCGACTTGTGGAAAAGCTTCATTTATTTCTGTGTAAGGGCGAATTCATTGACTTAAAATACCAGGGTTTTGAGCTTCGATAAGTTCGATTTTGAATTCGTCATGGTCTCCATTCTCGATTCCGTGCAGGTTTGAGACATTCTTGCTTTCTTGCTTTACAGATTTCGTAGTGGACCTGAATACAAAGAAAAAGGAGAAAAAATGAAACGCAGCATCTTGAAGGCGGCGCTGATATTGGCCGCTATTGGCATGGCACTGGCGGCTTGTTCCAGTAAGAACGACACGATTTCTCAGGCGGAGAAAACCGGCAAAGACAAGCCAGGCATCGCCGAGGTCAAAGCGATTGCCGAAGAAGGATTCATCTACGGCTTGCCGATCGTCATGAATTACGACGTGATGCATGACTTCATCATTGACAGGAACTCCGGCCAGTGGAAGGCCCCCTTCAATCAAATCTCGAATGAGCATCGGGTGTTCACTTATCAGGATACAACGGTCATCACGCCCAACAGCGATACCCCATACTCCATGCTGTGGCTGGATCTGCGGGCCGAACCGATGGTCCTGTCGGTACCGGCCGTCGAAAAAAAACGCTACTACGCGGTCATGCTTTGCGATGGAAATACTTTTAACTATGGGTATATTGGCAGCCGTGCCACGGGGAATGATCCCGGGAATTACCTGGTTGTCGGGCCGCGCTGGCAGGGGGAGACTCCGGCGGGAATCAAGAAAGTCTTCCGTGCGACCACGGACTTCGCTCTCACGATCTTCCGCACCCAGCTCTTCAATGCGGCCGACATGCCCAACGTGATCAAGGTTCAATCGGGTTACAAAGCTCAACCCTTGTCTGCTTTTCTCAAACAACCGGCGCCTGCGGCAGCCCCTGCGGTTGAGTGGCCCAAGATTGACAAGGATCTGATCAAGACCGAATTCTTTGAGTACCTCGATTTCGCCTTACAGTTCGCTCTCCCAGGACCTGAAGAGGAACCGATTCGGGCCAAGCTCGCCAGCATCGGAGTCGGGCCCGGAAAGAAATTCAACTTCAAGGATCTCTCTGTTGAGCACAAGGCCGCGGTCCTTCTCGGTATGAAGGAGGGAGAGAAGAAGATCGAAGAGGCTGTGGCCAATGCCGGGAAGTCGATCAACGGCTGGCGTGTTGGCGCCGCTTTCGGCGACCGATCGTTTTATAACGGCAACTGGCTGCTGCGCGTTTCCGCCGCCAAGGCCGGAATTTATGGCAATGATGCTATCGAGGCCATGTACCCGATGACCCGGTGGCTGGTCGACGGATCGGAGCTCGACGGCTCCAAGCACAAATACACGCTGACGTTTGCCAAGGATCAATATCCTCGGTCAATGCCTTCTGGTCCGTGACCATGTACGACGGAAAAACCAACTGCTGATCAAGAATCCCCTGAATCGCTATCTGATCAATTCCCCCATGATCCCGGCAATGAAGAAAGAAAAGATGGGTCGCTCACGCTCTACATCCAGAAGGATTCCCAGAAAGGACAAGGAATCTAATTGGCTGCCGGCACTCGATGGGCCCATTTATCTGGTGATGCGGCTCTACTGGCCCAAGACCGAGCCGCCCTCAATTTTTCCGCCCGGCCAAGGCACCTGGAATCCGCCGCCTTGGTGGAGGTCAAGTAGAGGATCTTGGCGACAATGCGATTTTGTTTTTTGCGAAAACATGGTTGGCTCGGACATCAGCAGTCGATATGGCTGGGGAAATCAATGATTATGGCAAGAGGCCGGTCGCGCCAAGACTAATTTGTTCCGAGAAAATCCCTGGCGATTAAGTTATGAAGCCCCGGGTTGCGCGCTAGCGCTACCCGGGGGAAATTTACATACCTATACCCGACCCTGAAGGTCGAACTGAATGTCCCCTCAACCCTCCGGGGTTGGACGTTGAACCATCCACCGACCGTGGGTTTCGCTGCGCGTTGCTACGCTCACCCACGGCTGCTCATCTTTGTTCCTTGCAGGGACATGCGACGACGGGTGGCGCAAAATCAAATTGTTCCGGAAAATTCCCGAAGGGGATTCCGGCAGTTCCCGGGTTGCGCGCTAGCGCTACCCGGGGTGAAATTCACGCCAACCATACCCGACCCTGAAGGGTCGAACTGAATGCCCCCTCAATCCCTTCGGGGTTGGACGTTGAACCATCCACTGACCGTGGGTTTCGCTGCGCATTGCTACGCTCACTCACGGCTATTCATCTTTGTCCCTTTAGGGACATGCGACGGCGGGTGGCGCAGACATGAAGTGAACATGTCTGCGGAAGCCTTGGCACGTCTGCATCGCACTGCCTGGGATGCTCTTCTCAGATGCCAGCAAACTGGCATCCTGTTGAAAAAGACGTGCCATATGGTTGGATCAATCATTGGGCGCGAGGATGAGCAGCCCTTTCCCGTAAGGATTCCTGGGACTTTCGTCCCGGTACTTATTGCCGGCACCAAGAGGGTTGTTGATGCTGAGAGGGAGTAGGAGAGCCGTAGATTCCAAGGGTTGCTCGTCGATTCCGGGTCGTACCGGTTCGAACTCAGCTTGCCATGGTAGCGTCTCGCTGTCATAGAGCTTGGGGTTGAGGTAGCGTGGTTTTTGACGCTTTGCGGGCTAAACCGGCTTCCATAAATCCCATTGGCATTATTGATAGAATTGGGACTGTAAGGGCTTCCATAGCTGCCATAAGGATTGGAACGGAATCGGATTGTAGCGATTTTCGCCAACTGACCTAGGTTTTATTCTCAGGAGATCGGGAAGGCTGTGCTTGGGGCGGGTCTGCACTCGTGGGGCCAGGGTAATTATTCCCAAGGTTTGCGCCTCATTGATCCCGTCCAGCACTTGAAGTGTTCAGGATATTCCGGTTTCCTCCCTCAGCTACCACCCGCCCTTCTGGATGTCCCAACTCCTTTTTCATCGAGAGACGCGGCCGAATCATTCAACTTCTGACCAGGCAAAAGCGCCGCGAAACCAACCAAAAATAGGATGAGTAAAACCATTCGGATTTTCATATGGCTCCTCCTCGAAGGAAGTGAAAACGCGCTCCGTTCAATTCGGTCAACAGTTATTTTCTACTCCCTATGCTAGCACTTCTTTTCAGAGGAATAGAGCGGTTTTTGCTTTCATCGCCGGCATTGAATGGCCCATGAAGTGAATAGGTAAGAATGAGGAATGAATGAAGAATCGAGTCAGGCCTGAACATTGACAAACGGGCATTGGTTTCCCGAGCTCGTTGGGAGGCGCGTACAAGTTCATGAGCATGTCGCGGCAGTAATCGACTATGGTGATAAGTCGGTCCCGCCAAGATCAATTTGTTCGAGAAAATCCCCAAAGCGGATTAATGCCGAGTAGCCCGGGTTGCGCGCTAGTGCTACCCGGGGGAATGCACCACCCATACCCGACACCGGAGGGGCCGAACTGAATGTCCCCTCAACCCTCCGGGGTTGAACGTTGAACCATCCACTGACCGTGGGCCTTGCCGCGCGTTGCTACGCTCACCCACGGCTATTTATCTTTGTCCCCTGCGGGGACAATAGACCGTGGTTGGCGCAAAAATCAAATTGTTCCGGGAAAATCCCCGAAGGGGATTAAGCCGTAGCTCCCGGTTGCGCGCTAGCGCTACCCGGAGAAATTCACGCCACCCATACCCGACCCCGAGGGTCGAACTGAATGTCCCCTCACCCCCTCCGGGTTGGACGTTGAACCATCCACTTACCGTGGGTTTCGCTCCGCGATGCTACGCTCACCCACGGCTATTCATCTGTTCCCCTGCGGGGACGGCGTGAAGCAGCATGATGGAAAGAAGACAATCATATTCCGCTCAGGGGCTTGAATATTGGGGACAGCAGGCTGGCATCCGTGAAAGCGGGAGCAAGCTCCCGCACTCCAAGGTAGTCTTTACCCACGTTGAGTCTATTTTCAGGCCTGTTGTCGCCGAGTCGTTGATTCCAGCCAGGAATTACGTGACCAACAGAGAGCGTGATGCTCTATCCTGCGTCGAGGTAATTCACAACTCATCGTTATGATGGGGGATGGATAGGTTGACAGGAAGGATCAAATCATTGGTGCGGAAGGGGGGACTTGAACCCCCATGGCCTTGCGACCGCTAGAACCTGAATCTAGTGCGTCTGCCAATTCCGCCACTTCCGCGCCGTAGGAGTTTGTATCATAGCCATCTTTCCCAATCAAGGAAAACAAAGGCTACGTGCCACGCTTCACGGTTTCCAAATCTTTACCTGTGACATCGATTTCAGTGTTAGCGGTTATTTCATCGTGGCATTGAACACCCCACCAGCCAAAGTCCATTTTCTGCAGCTCCCCACTTCCTCGAAGCATGGTGCGATTTAAACTCCTTTGGGAGGATGAATCTGAATTCCATGCTCAGAGAAGATTTCCCGGATGCGTTTCAAAATGGGCAACGCCGAAGGATTATCCCCATGAATGCAGATCGTATCGGCATGAAGGGCCTGGTCAGATCCTTCTGTCGTTCGTACCTTGCCGTTGAGAATAATACTCAGGCACTGCTGTACTGCCTGGTCGGGATCTACGAGGAGCGATCCCGGTTTCGATCTTGGACTCAAGCTCCCGTCCGATTCATAGCTCCGATCAGCAAAAGCCTCTTCCGCATAAGGGAGTTGGGCGTCACGTGCCGCCGCTATCAGCTGTGAACCCGCGGCGCCAAAAAGAATCCACCGGGGATTAAGACTCTTGATGGTTTTCGCCATCACCTTGGCAAGAGCCGCATTTTGGCTGGCTTCGTTGTAAAGCCAACCGTGGGGCTTGATGTGACGAATCTCGCCGCCGATTTCCCGCGCCAGACTATCCAAAGTATTAATCTGTTGAATCAAAGCCTTCTCAACCTCTTCGGGTGAGAGTTCCATGGGCCGCCTGCCAAACCCTTCCCGATCGAGAGTTCCCGGGTGGGCCCCGATGGCAACGCCATGCTGTAGGGCAAGCGACACACTGCGCCGCATGCTTTGCACATCTCCGGCATGATAACCGCAGGCAATATTGGCGGATGAGATGAGAGGAAAAAGTTGGGCGTCGGAGGCCTCGGCGGCAGGTCCCGTGCCTTCACCCAAGTCGCAATTGAGGTCGATTGATTGCATTAAGGTCGAAGGTCAAAAATCCAAGGTCCAAGGTCGAAGGACCAAGGTCTAATGTCGAAAGTCAAAGGCCTTGAAAAGAAAGTCTAAGGTCTAAAGTCAGATGTCGGTTGGAGCTATTGGATTTTCCTCATTCCAAGCGCTTAACCCCGAACTCCGAACCTCGGACTTAGAACTCCAAACTCTACACTCTGTACTCCGCAATTGAATGTTTCGCAATCGCCAATCAGTAATCGAAAATCGCAAATCGACAATTGTCGCCCCCATCCATTCTTCAAGAAAATTCGCATGGGGGCTCATTGAGATTGGATCGGAGAGTCCGATTCGACAATCGTTTCCTGATACACCCCGGCCCAGTTCGCCCCTAACCACACGGCGCCGGTGAGAAAGGTCAGAATGCCGGCGATCAAAGCAATGGCGCGGATGCCGACATAGTGTTCGCCCACTCCTGCCAGCAGCATGGAGAGCACCATGGTGAAGATCACCATGCTGTCTTTGGTTGAAAACGTCCGTCCCCGGTACTCAGCCGGAACGATGTTCATCATCAAGGTAGTGGCGATGATGTGGGTGATCCCCATCGTGACCCGGCTCATGGCAATCCAGAAAAATCCGGTGAGCAGCAGATGGGTGAAGCTGAAAAGGCTGTAAAAAACACCAGTCAGCGCCATACAGATTCCAATAACCCATTTGGTGACCGAAAAAGTCAGATGACGAAAATAGAAATTGGCGATGGTGGCGCCGATCATAACTCCCATTCCCGCGGCTGAATACAACAGGCCAATGCCCGCATCGCCCTTATGATAAATATCGACGGCAAAAACGCTGAAGAGGATTTGAGCGGCCCCGCCGCCGGTGGCCCATCCGACCCCGATCAGCACCAGTCCCAGAATGACCGGATTTCGCCAGATATAAGCGATCCCATCATGAAATTCCTTGACGAAGGAATGCTCTGGCAATTTTGCGGCCTGTGGACGAACTGCCGTGTGGTCCACAAACTTCAATTTCAGAATGAAGGCCGCCGAACCCAGGAATGAAAAAGCGTTGATCAAAAAAGCGATGTTGTAACCGAACCAATGCACCGCAAACCCTCCCAGGGCGCCACCCACCATCTGCAATATGGCGGTGGTCGAACCCGTCAAGGCGTTGGCAGGGGTGAGCTCGTTGGAGTCACAGATTTCCGGAATGGCGGCTGTTTTGGCAGTGGTGAAAAAAATGGAGATGGCAGTCAGCAGGGCGCTGAAGAAATAGGCCATCCACATTCGGCCTTGTGTACTGACGAGAAGGAATCCCAGTGCCAGTAGAAATCGGCTGTAGTCTGAGCCAAGAAGAAGCGTGCGGCGATTCATCCGATCCGTGAAAACTCCGGCGAAGGGGCCGCAGATTACGGACGGAACAGTCCGGCAGAGCAGTATTGCGGTAACAACCAGGCCTGACCCCGTCAAATGCATGGCCAGCCCCAGCACCGCTACGTTGTTGAACCAGTCACCGAGTTCGCTAATAATCTGACCAAACCACAAGGAGCGGAAATTTTTGTTGGTCCTGACAAGATGCACATACCCCAGCGAACTCATGCGCAAATTATAGCCTATTCAGCCGGAATCTTTTTTAGGCATTCTCAAGGCGGAAAAAGAGGCGTCCTTTTCATTCCGGGGCAATCATGATAGAAGCTTCTCCAGAGATCTCGGCGCAGGAAGGGAAACATGGAAACCACTGAAGAAAAAATTTTGGCGAAGCTCAAAGCATTCCCCTCGCATCTGATGAGTTTCAAGCAAATGCTTCGTGAGTTTGAGCTCGAATCCGATCAACGTCATGAGTTGCGCCATATTCTCCATGAGATGGTCAAGATCGGGACCGTGGTCAAATTGAAGGGAAACCGCTATACGCTTCCTCCCGAAAGCCAGTGGGTCGTTGGAAAGCTGTCACTGCACCGGGATGGCTACGGATTCGTGACTCCGGAAAAGAAGGATCCGCAGCGGGAAGGAGACATCTTCATCCCAGCACGGTACGTGGGAGATGCCATGAATGGCGACAAGGTCATGGTGAGCGTGGAAGATTCCAGACGAGGCGGCGGGCGCAGCGAAGGCCGTCTGGTGAAGGTCATTGAGCGGAAGCATGTGGCCATTGTGGGCCAGTTGAAACGATCCTCTTTCGAAACGTATGTCATCCCCTATGATGCCAAGATTCACCAGGAAGTATTGATTCGGGACGAAGACGATATGGATGCTCCCGCGGACTCCATGGTGAATGTCGAGATTACGCATTTTCCCCACGGGGCCCGGCGCTTGCGGGGCAAGGTAGTCGAAATTCTCGGATTTCGGGGAGATTTTGGCATCGATGTCGAAATCATGATTCGCAAGCACCAGATCCCCACCCAATTCACGGCCGCTGCCTTAAGGCAGGCGGAGGAGATTCCGGCGGAAGTGGATCCGCAGGAATTGGAACGGCGGGCGGATTTTCGCGCTCTCCCCATTGTCACCATCGATGGCGAAACCGCCAAAGACTTTGACGACGCCGTTCATGTTGAAAAACTCAGCAACGGAAATTTCGTGCTGGGTGTGCATATTGCGGACGTCTCGCACTACGTCCGCAAAGATTCACCTCTTGACCGTGAAGCACAGCGGCGCGGGACATCGGTGTATTTCCCGGATCGCGCGGTTCCCATGCTGCCTGAAAAACTTTCCAACGGGATTTGCAGTTTGAATCCGAAACTCGACCGGCTCACCTTTTCCGTGATGATCGAAATTGATCCCGCGGGAAACTGTCTGCGCTATTCGCTTCACGATGGAGTCATTCGCAGTCAGGAACGAATGACTTATACTTCGGTGGGGAAAATATTGGTGGATCAGGATTCCGACGAAAAAGCCCGCTACCCGGGCCTCGTGTCCCACTTCGAAAGAATGCGGGAGCTGGCGCTTCTTTTAAACGCCAGGCGGCAGGCCCGCGGATCCATTGATTTTGACCTGCCCGAGCCCATCATTGCCTTCGACGAAAAAGGACTCATGGTCGGCATCCTCAAGTCGGAACGCCATATTGCGCACCGAATCATCGAAGAGTTCATGCTGACGGCGAATGAAACGGTGGCTCAGCATCTTTTCAAGCGAAAAATTGCCTCCCTCTACCGCATCCATGAATCTCCTGATCCTGTGAAGGTTTACGAATTCAACGAAATTGCCTTGAGCTTTGGATACAGCCTCGGCAGAGTGCTTGGCGAGAAAAGCCTGAGCCCTCTGCCCCGCTTGAAGGAGCGGGCAAGGCGGGGGCGCGGCAGGGGAGAAGTCGTTCGTTCCAGGAATCAGGAATTGTTGGGGGTAGACATCAAAGTTTCCCCCAAAGATTATCAGAAACTGGTGGAGCAAATTTCCGGCAAGCCGGAAGAGAGAATTCTTTCCTATTTGATGCTCCGCTCGTTGAAGCAGGCCTGCTACTCGCCCCAGAACAAGGGCCATTTTGGCCTGGCGTCATCGTGTTATACCCACTTTACCTCTCCCATTCGCCGCTATCCCGACCTTATGGTGCATCGGATTCTGCGCAACTCGCTGTCCCAATCGGAACCATCCAATCTTGGTTCGCATCCTTTTCTGGTCTATTCGTTTGGGAAAGAGAGCAAGGGAGAGTCGGCTAAAGGGCATCGTGAAGAAACACCTGCCGAACGGCGGGCTGGAAAGAGCGCCACGAAAGGACCGGATCCTGCTGAACTCAGTCACGCACTATACACCGCGGAGGAATTGGACTCGATTGCCGTTCACTCCAGCGACACGGAACGGCGCTCCGATGAGGCCGAGCGGGAGTTGGTGAATCTCAAAAAGTTGGAATTTATGGCGGATAAGCTTGGGGATGAATTTGAAGGGATTGTCATCCACATCACCAAGGAAGGGATGTTTGTGGAATTGACCGAGTTGTTTATTGAAGGCTTTGTGCGGATCACGACCCTGGATGGAGATTTTCAATACAAAGAACGGCCCATCAGCCTGGTGGCCTCTCGAGGCAAAATCGTCTACCGCCTTGGGGACCGGCTCCTCGTGGGCGTGGATCGGATCGACCGCTTCCGCCAGCGCGTCGATCTTTCGGTGGTACGAAAGATCGTGCCTGGCGAGGATGTGAAGAGGACCAGCAAATGAGGCTTTGGCCCGGCAGAAGCATTGCTCTGATGTTAATTTTCTTCCTCCGCGGTTCATTCCCAGTCTCCCAAGCCCTGGCAGGCGGCGGAAATGAGATTCGGAATATCTTGTTCATCATG
>JAXLQK010000075.1:0-27362 GCA_046331665.1 Terriglobia bacterium
GAGGCCGTTCGCTTCTTGCGACCGGGCGGGATTCTCTTGTGCGAATTCGGACTCGGGCAGGAACGACAAGTGAAAGCTCTGGTTGACCGTGCCCAAACCTATGAAGGACTGGAATTTTTCTCCAACGAGGCAGGATCGCCGCGCGTCTTTAAGGCCGTTACGAAGCAGCCGCCAACTAGAACGTGAGGAATAAAGCCGAGCATAACCTGGACTCGGTCTGCGTAAGAAAGTCATTCCTCACGGCCCTGCGTGTTCCTCTTCTAGTCCAGCAGACTCCTTCGGATTTCCTTGCCACGAGAATGAAACTCTTGCGACCTGAATTTCGACTCCCTCCCGAGCGGGCAGACCGATACGGGTTCCTTGCAAACCCATATCCAGCCGACGATGCCGTGACGCTTTCAACCTCGGAATAAAGACGGCGAGGCGACTGCCTGTCGCGCCCCCCTTCCACCTTGCGGCCTCACCAGGTTCAAGAGAAGTAAAGGACTGCCATGGCACCGCTGGATTTTCTTATTTCACTTTTTTGAAAAAATTTTGACATTCGATGTCTGCGGGGTAGAATTCGCGACTGACCAAAGTTCAAGTATTGGTAATGTTGTTGAAATACATTCACAAAGCGGGACACGCTCTTGCTCGTTTGTGCCTGGCAACTCGACAAGCGGTGGAAGAGGTTTTGTCGGGTTCAGAATCCTGGAGGAGAAGGAAAGCATAGAGGCTCCTCACTCTTTGTTCTCCATGGCCCGTATGCTCATGCCAGATAGAAGAGCTACGGCCTTCAAAAATGCGATTCCCTTGTGGCAGGGTGCTTGGGCAGTGAATGTTCCGGAGGCACGAGATTGAAATCTCCTTTGGCTCTCGGGTTGTCTTCTTTAAGGACAGAGTTCTGGGCACTCAGATCCAGTGGTCAGCGTCTACAATATCGGCATGTTTCGCCGCGGTTTAAGAATAACGCCGAGTATAGGGTGTGGTCCGAATTTTCGTATATGAAATTTGGTATATTCACGCTTTTGTATATTGAAAAAAGTTCATCCTCATTTCATAAAGCAGCTAAAGCCAGCCAGATCAGTCATTTTATTTGTAGATGAATTAGCTGATATTTTGGAATGCCGATTGCAAACATCCCTCCAACCATCACGGTAGTGTCACAACGCCTCTCTTGCATAGGTTTTCGGTGGAAATTATTGAATTAACCCCTGTGATTATTATTGGATCAGTTGGATGAAGTGGTTGATCGTCAGACTCCGTTTTCTGGCTGTGCATTGGGCCTGCTTCCGCTACTTGTGCCCCATCGTTGTTGTATTGGGCATGAGTGTAGGCTGGTGGGTGGGATCGATCCCAAGGTTTGGTGGTTTCAGGATCCTGTTAGCGGCCCCTCAATATGAACTTGACACTCCGCAGGTAAAACTGCCCATCTCACAGGCCCACGCCAAGTCCCGACCGCTGACCATGGCCGAGCTTTCCCGGTCCACTTCCGGCGGAGTGAACGCGGTAGAGGTTTCGGATTATGTTTTTGGGAAGTACCAGGGAAACTTTCAGAGTCCACCCCACGCCGATCTCAATGCGCGCAGGGCGTTCATTATCTACTGGAAGAATTTCCCCTTCCGATTTGTGTTTTCCCACGAAGGAAGTTATTGCCCCTGGTTTGAATTCCCTTCGGGCGCGGGAGTCAGCTTTCAGTTTTTTGAAGGAAATGAAGGGTGGGCGGAACTCTTTAATCAATGGGGGCGCCTGGAACGCAATAGTTTTGTCGAAATTATCGAGCCCGGGCCCAAACGTGTCTGGGTTCGATGGACCTACACTGGGGTCAATATCGAAGCAGGGAAACCAGCCTACCGGGTGACCGAAGATTTCTGGGCTTACCCCAATGGCTTGATTTTGAGATCCCAGTATTATGAAACGCTTTTGCCCAAAGACTACCGCGGGTATACCCGCGAGCCGATTGAACTCATCGGTATGAGTCCAGTCGGCCAGCTTTGGTCGGACGTGTTGCGAAAAGAAAAAGGGAGCGATGAACGCCATGCGCTGGCGGTCTTGGATCCGTTTTCGGACCTGCGCTATGACGTTTATTGGACGCCGAAGGCCGGTACGGTCTGGGATTCCACCCATCGCCGCAACGGAGATAAGGCGGCCTGGATGCGGTTGGATGATTCACCAGGGGTGATTTTGGTCATGCCCATGAAGGAAGGGTCGGCCTATTGCGCGTTTGGAGATGCCTCCGGTTTCCGCCATGACTATACGAGAATCAAGGAGCATACCTTTCCGGACACCGGGTATACCGCCTGGGGATCGAGTAGTTGGGATCATTGGCCGGTCGGCTGGCTTAACAGTCAGGGTCATGTGGTGGAGGCGAATTCGCTCAAGATGTACCCAAATCATTTTGCCTCCGCGGGGATGGATTTTTTTGCTTTGCCCAATGAGGAATCGGAGCGCGGCGTCTATTACTCCCTGCTTGGAGTGGGAAAAGAGAACTGGGGAGAGATCCGGCAGACCGTGCGTCAATGGCTGGAAAAGGGGGACCGGGGAGCGACCGATCCTGCCTGCTGCTCTCAGTTTGCTCCGCTGTACCGCTGAAGCGGGTTCATCGGTTTCAACCGATCGACAATCCGTTAGGCATCATAAAAGTTCTTCCACCAAGATGGGTCATCCATTTTCTTTTCCTTCCTCAAAAAAGACGATTGCTTTTGTCTACCGATAGGCGAGTTCAGGTCGGATAGGAAGTTCTGTTTACCGTTTCTCGCGCCCAGACGTTGTAACAGGTGCGAACCTCCCCGCAGTTCTTTTCTACGACCGATACGAAGCTCGCTTGTTTTCCAATTTATTTTGGCTCCCAAATCTCGTAAAATCCCTGCGGCCAGCGAAATGTCGGAGAGGGTCCGTTGCGCTCTTCTCGTGGATGATTTCGAAGGGTATGCGCTTTGCACTTTTCTAAATTGAGGATTCATTATGCCCGCAGCCGTTCGAAGTGAACGTCTTATCTCATTTATTCCAGAAAATTGGGGGTGGACCTTCTCCCGGGGATCCGCCTCTGTCCGTTTGCCTCTGGAAGTACAGGGGCCATCGGATTTTGCACAGGTTTCGCCATTCTTAGTCCCGGTGCCCGGCTTCCTTATCATACTCATCCCACGAGTGAATCGATTACAGTCGTTCGGGGGCTCCTGAAGGTGGAGGTCGAAGGACGTTACTACCGCCTTAAGCCATTTGACTGTATCCAAGTTCCATCGGGGTTGCCCACTCCGTTTCCAGCTTGAATGAAGGCCAGGAGACCATTGTGCTTACGGCTTTCCTACTGGGGAAATCGAAGTCGAACTCTGGTCCAGGACGAATTTACGGTACAAGACCGGAGCGATGAGATTCCTCGTCCCAGAACCAGGTTGTTGATTCGGTTTAATCTGGCGGCAAGCATGAGCCCTTTTCAAAATCCCAAGTCCGGGAGCTCTTCCAAAACCAGCCGGGAGCTCATCCGATTTGCGGGGGATATCTCCGGATCGAGCCTGGGGCCAAATTGCCTCCCTATACGGTTTCTTACGACGAAACCAGCACCCTAATTCGTGGGAAGCTGACCTATGTCCTGGCTACAAACCAATATGATTTGAAGCCCCTTTCCACGGCTTTTGTTCCTCAAGGGATGACCCGGCAATGGGTGAACCAAGGAAACGAAGTGGCTGAAGTAATCTGGGTCTACGCAGGTGAGAAGTCCGAGCGCAAGAGCGTGAACCCGGACTCGTAGATAGATCGATGGGGGGAATCCCAGAGTCAAGAGAAGAAGGCAGGAACGAGGAGCGTGAGATCCTGGCAGGGAGTGTCGCCGCGACGATCCATTGCCGCTTGGCGGTTCATGCAACCCCCTGAATCACTTCCCCGGCAACATCGGTCAGGCGATGCATACGACCATTATGAAAAAAGGTCAGCTGGGTGTGGTCTAAACCCAGCAGTGAAAGTATGGTCGCATGGAAATCGTTGATGGAATGAGGATCGACAGCGGCGCGATATCCGAAATCATCCGTGGCGCCGATGACTTGTCCTCCTTTGACTCCGCCGCCTGCGAACCATACCGAAAATCCATAGGGGCTGTGATCGCGTCCGGAGATGGATTGCGAGATAGGCAGTCGGCCAAATTCTGTATGCCATACGACGAGAGTGGAGTCCAGCATCCCCCGGGCCTTTAAATCGGTGAGGAGTCCGCGCACAGGCTTGTCGATGGCCGTTGCCCGCTTGCGATGATTCTTATCCAGGTTGGAGTGCGCATCCCAGGAGTCGTCCAGCGCATTTCCCCCTCCAAACAGTTGAACAAACCGCACGCCTTTTTCCACCAACCGGCGCGCCAGCAGGCAATTCCGGCCAAAGTGTTCACATAACGGATCGTCCATCCCATAGAGCTTTCTGGTTTCCGCGCTTTCTTTCGAAAGGTCGACTACATCCGGAGCTTCGCTCTGCATCCGGAAAGCCAATTCGTAGGAAGCGATCCGGGCATTTAGTTCAGAGTCTGAACTATTCTGTTCGAGGTGGAGCTGGTTGAGGGTCTTAATGAAATCGAGACGACGGCGCTGTTGCGAGGATTCGACATACTTTGGAGAAGCCAGGTCGACAATGGGATCCCCATGATTGCGAAAGGGAGTGCCTTGGTAAACCCCTGAAAGAAAGCCGGAACTCCATGTTTGGGAGCCTCCCATGGGCCCTCCCATGTTGTCCAGAAGCACGACAAAGGCGGGCAAGTTTTGATTCTCGGTCCCCAATCCGTAGATACTCCATGCCCCCAAACAAGGGCGCCCCGGTTGAATGAAGCCGGTCATCATTTGCAGCGTGGCGGGAGTGTGGTTGTTACTCAAGGCATGCATGGAGCGGACGACGGCGATATCGTCGATGCATTCTGCAATTTGAGAAAACAGCTCCGAAACCTCAATCCCCGATTGTCCATATTTCTTGAAAGTGAAAGGGCTCTTCAAAAAAGTGCCGGGAATGGGAAAGAAAGTTTGAATATTAAGGCTGGCCGGAGGCGCCTCCAGATGGCGCTTCACGAGCTCGGGCTTGGGGTCAAACGTATCCAGATGACTGGCGCCGCCATTCATGAATAAAGAAATGACCGCCTTCGCCTTGGGTGCAAAATGAGGTTGCTTGGGAAGAAGAGGTGAGTTTGTGCTTTCCGTCCCCGCCCATAGTCGCTCCTGACTTAACAAATCACAGAGGGCGAGCCCAGCCACACCTCCCCCCAGATTCCACAAGAACTGCCGTCGCGAGGGGAAAGGGACGATTCCAATCATGTCGTTGCTCATAACAAAAGCCTCTCGCTGTGGCGGGGCTTCTTCCCAAGGGGGGAGCCTTTGCCACAGAATTGCCGCGATTCAGTTGATGTAAACAAATTCATTGGTATTGAATAGCGAATGACAGAGATCCACCAAAGCGGCCGTGGCTGGTGGAAGAATTTCTGCCGGATCAATCCCCAGCTCACGAAGTTTCTCATTGTGCCGTTGATGATAGTCCTCTTCCTCCGCCAGGAACTTCAGGCTGGTCTCCACTTCCTTCGGGTTCGGGGGGCGGCTGTAGGCCAGCCAAAAGGCCTGTTCCACTTGCGCGCGAATCTCCTTGCCTGCCTCATTCCGGACCCGGTCCGCAAAAAGTCGGGACTGGCCGACAACAAACTTATTGTTCAACAATTGCAGCGCCTGAGGCGCTACGGTGGTGATGCTGCGCCTGGGGCAGGATGAAATATTGTCGGGAGGGTCGAACAGATCCAGAATGGGAGCCGGTGTCGTGCGTTTTTGCGTGATATAAACGCTTCGCCGCCAGACTTCAGGTCCATCCTGCGTCACCGGCCACCGCTGGTAAAGCAACTGGGCGGTTTCCTTGGGTGAGCTTTCAAGTCGCCCCGGATCGACTTCGGGAAAGATACCCGGCCCCCCTGCTTTCAAGCTTAACGTCCCGCTGACCGCCAGGATGGAATCCCGGATGATCTCGCCTTCCAATCGTCGGAGAGGCATCTTCCAGAGCAGTCGATTTTCCGGATCCTTCTCCTGGCAGACTGGATTCAGGTAAATGGAAGATTGCTGAAACGTCGAAGATTTCAGGATCAAGCGGTGGATGGCTTTTACGCTCCACTTTTCCCGGACGAGTTCGGTGGCCAGCCAATCCAGCAGTTCCGGATGGGTGGGGGATTCTCCCATCCGCCCAAAGTCGTTGGGAGTGCCAACCAGGCCTTTTCCGAAGTGATATTGCCAGATGCGATTGACCATGACGCGCGCCGTCAGTGGATTCTCCTCGCTTGACAGCCATTCGGCCAAGGCCAGGCGCCGGCCGGTGGTCTTTGCACCTGGGAATGGCTTCGGAGTAATCACGTCATGACCCGGGGCGGACAGAACTTCCAGCGTGCCGGGCGGCATTTCGGATCCTTTGCTGTGCGTACTTCTGGTGTGTAGGAAGTAACTTTTGGAAGGTTGCGGGGATGGGTCGGTAATCGCCATGGCTGCTGGCAAGGCGAGGCGGCTTGGACTTTTCCAGCTCATCCATCTTGGCCCGGATAGCTTCGATTCGTTGCCGGTCTTCCGGAGTCGGCGCCGCCAGCACGGCGGACTCAGGAACGCTCGTGGTGAGAATGACCTGGTCTGCCTGCCGTTTCTGTGACTCCGTCCGTTGACTGGGGTCGGTCCGCAGGAGCCAACTGCAGGGGCTCCGCGGCGCAATTCTTTGTATTTGGCTTCTAATAACCGCTGTCGGGTGGGTTTCTCAATGGCCGTGATTTCCTGCTGGCGGCTGTCGACCTCCTGGTCGATCCCCCGGATCTTTTGATCATACTGCTCCACCACGTGCGACGGGACAAGAGGAATCTCGGTGCGCACGCTCGGTGCAAAAACGGCGACCAGCCGGTAATAATCCCTTTGGCTGATGGGATCGTATTTGTGATTGTGACAGCGGGCGCACCCAACCGTCAGTCCCAGGAACGTCGCCCCCGTCGCAGTCACCATATCATCCAGCTCGTCCTGCCGGGTCATTTCATTTTGCATGAGCACCATATCGCCAATGAACGGTCCGTTGCGGCAGAATCCCAATCCAATAACGGACTCGTCATCCCGGTCCGGAAGCTCATCTCCGGCCAGTTGTTCCTGAATGAAACGGTTGTAGGGTTTGTCTTGGTTAAAGGCCCGGATGACATAGTCCCGGTAGCGCCAGCTGTTAAGGCGGATCCGGTCGTACTCGTACCCATCACTGTCAGAAAAGCGGACCACATCCAACCAGTAACGGCCCCAGCGTTCCCCATAGCGCTCCGAGTCCAGCAGCCGGTCAACCAGTTTCTCATAGGCATCCGGCGATGAGTCGGCGCGAAACGCTTGTACCTCTTCAGGCTTTGGAGGAAGGCCAAGCAAGTCGAAATAAAGGCGCCGGATGAGGACTTCTTTGGAAGCCCGGGGAGCTGAGGCCAACCCTTTTTTGTGCAAGGCCGCCTGGATAAACGAGTCGACGGAATTGGAGACGTGCCCGGGATCCTGGATATCTGGAACCGCAGGCCGTACCGGCTTTTTGAAGGACCACCATTCGCGCTCCTGGGCGGTGATCGGCCGCTCTTCTGATTTCTTGATTTGTTCCAATCGAGCCATGCGGGCTTTTTCAGCCTGCTCGGCTTTGGGCTCCATGGGCCAGGCGGCACCCTGTAAGATCCACTGTCGGACCAGAGCCAATTCTGCCTTGGGAAGAGGTTCCCCCGGCCCGCTTCCCAGGCTCAGGGGCATATAGGTTTTCTCAGTGCGGGCAATGCGCCGAAATAACCGGCTTTCCTCCGGTTTCCCCGGGACCACAACCGGTCCATGCCAACCTCCGTTGCGAAAACCCAGGTACGATTCGAGACTTAAGCCGGAATATTTCCGTTCCTCGTTGTGACACTCCAGACATCGAGCCGCGAAAATGGGGAAGATTTTCTCGCGAAAGAAAATCTCATCCGCCGAAAGGGTTGGCTGGCTCTGGGACACCGATGCCGTTGAAGGGGTCACCGGGGAAGCCGCAGGCGACGGCCAAGGGGCGCCGTCTTCTATCCACTTCTTGATCAAGGCGACTTCGTTATCCGACAGAGGGTTGCCTTCAAAAGGCATGGAGGGCTTTTCGAGACGGGCGACTCTCAAGTAAAGACGGCTCGACTCCGGTTTCCCGGGAAGGACGACGGGGCCATGTGAACCTCCCTGACTCAATCCTTCGGCACTGTCCAAGGCAAGGCCGGACATCTTAAGCGTCTGATTGTGACACGATTGGCAGCGATTCTCGAATACCTTGAGGACAGGCAAGGAGGACGAGCTCGCGGCCGTGGAAGGCTCCTCCGAATGAGCAACGGGAGGAAGGGTAACCCAAAGACAAAGAAAACCGGCCAGCAGACCATAGCGGACCGAAGCCCTTGTAAGGATCCCGGCTGAACTTTGAAAGATGCTAGTAAGTACCTTCATCCTCGATCAAGCGGCCTTCATGCCAGGCGAAGCAGCGACAGGAAGCGCCTATTTCTCATCCTTAATTTTTGAAACGAATCGAACGCGGGAAGAGGAATGAATAATAATCAATAAAAATACTTTTGCGTTGAATTACATTCAAACTTAGTATACACAATAACCCTTGTCAAGGGATACCTCAAAAAGCTTAACTGGGTTCTTAGCGTTTTTCAATTGCCTGTGTGGACGAAAGTAGCGGGAGGCGTTTCGCTCTGCGAGGCAGGCCATCCTGCGACGGTTCGAAATTTGGTGTCGATCCGGAGCCTGGGAGTGAGCCATTGAGGTGGATTTAAGATTTCAGCTTCTTTTCCCGGGAGGGTACATGACGGCAGGAAAATTTATTTCTCGCGCTGGAACCGTATGGATTCTTCAGTCGCGAAGAGACCTGGGCGAAAAGATTACCCTGGGTCAGCAGACGAAGTGGATTCTGGAGTCTCCTGATCGTGGTTTTGCTCCTGATTCCCGTTTCGTTTTATTCGGAGGAGGAGTGCCCTGGAAAAGTGACGGCACAGATTCGCCTGGAACCGCACCATCCCTGGCGACCGCCTTTTGATCTCGAGCGGGTGGGCTTGGGCTATACGGCGGTGGTTGAAGTCCAGTCGGAGGAGCGGCCGTTGCGGGAATATTGGTTGTCGGCTATTTCCCATGGGAAAGAAACCGAAAGGAAAATCATTGCCTTGGCGGGAATTTTTTCAAAGCCTCCATTTATCGGAAAAGCCACCTTTACCCAGCCCGCGGATGAATTGGTCCTCTATGCCAAATGCAAATTCCAGGGGCAGGTGGTTGAGATTGCCCGCCGCAATATTGCCCTTCGCAAGCTGGAGGCCGAAGCGGTGGCACGTCCCGAAAAGCTGACCAATCCGGTCGATTTGGGAGCGGTGTTGGTTCCCGAAGATTGGCTGCTTGTGGGAGGTGGCCAGCGGGCGCGTGTGGAAGTGGCGGCGATTGCCTATGGGGGTGAATGGCCGAAGGCCCGGATCTTGGCTTGGTTTGAATCGAATGAAAGCCAGAAATTTGAACAAGCTTTGCCCTTGGGTCTTGGCAAGCGGGTGCAAGCGACGCTCCCCTTGAATGGCGCAGGATCAGGCCCAGATAAGGATTTTCTGCATGTCACCCTCCAGGACGGGACTGGAACGGAATTATGGAGCAAAAAAATTCAGACCATGAGGGTTTCCCAGCCCCCGCGTTTGCCGGAATTCGGGGCGTCTGAGCTCAAATTGCGCTATGACGCACCCATCTCGGTTCGGGATCCGGCGACCGGTGCGCTCTCTTCCATGGACTATGCCACCGCCTGGGATCCGGCACTTCGCGACGTGGTCGTTTCATTGCCCAATGGTTCAAGGTTCGTCTTCTGGCGCGGCTCCAGCTACATCCCGTTTTGGGCCGGCAAGTATAATACCGGCATGAGCTATGAGTGGGCCGAGACTCTGCCGCCTCCCGACGGCTTCATTGATTGCGTTGAGCCCTTGATGGATAAGGAACTGCGCTACTCGCACGTTGAGATTGTGGAATCCACCCCGGCCCGCGTGCATGTACGGTGGAGGTATCAATCGAATGATTTCGCCTACAAGGTGTGGGGGGACATGCCTGTTGAGGACTACTTTTTCTATCCCGACGGCATGGGCACCCGGGTGCTCAGCTTGAAAAGCGCTCCCAACGCGACATATGAGGTGCAGGAGTTTATCATCTTGGCGGCCCAATCGGCCTTTCCCTACAAAGTCCTGGCTCCACAAATCGTCGATATTCTGTTTGAAGGTGGCCAGAAAAGAGTCATGAACTTCCCGACTCCCGGGGAAAAATCCACCACCACGACTCTGGGGCGATCCGGAGTTGGCGAAGCACGGGACGTTCCTGCCGTCTACCGCGTCCGCTTGCACAAAGACGAGGCGGCGACAGCCATCTCGTATGCGCCGTACAACACGCTAATGCCGAAACTCTTTGGACCTTTTTATGATCGAGGGATAATGGTCACTCCTTTTTATTGGGGGAGTCATTGGCCGCTGGCCAGGGGTAATCTGACGGGAATGGCGATTGACGACCGCATTTACCTGAGTCCTTCTCACAACAGCATCATGACTTGGGGGATGAATAATCATACCCCGGCCTCCACCTCCACCCTGCAGACGCACGACACCTTGGGGCGGGCCAAGACGATGACGCTGCAGCGCTGGTATTGGCTGATTGGGATGACCGACGTTTCCGATCAACGATTGCTGGAATGGACCCAAAGCTTTCGGAATCCACCCTCTCTGGATCTGGAGGGGGCGCGCCTGGACTTTGATTCCGTCGTGGCCGAACGCCGCGCCATACGCCTCGTCGTTGAAAGCCCGAAGGTGCGCATCACCTTAAAACCGTCGGTACGCTCTGTAAATCCTGTGTTTGAACTCATCGGAGCCCCCAAGCATCTTGGCACCGTTGCTCTGGGGGATCGAATCCTGAAGCCAAAAGAATACGCATGGGACGGCTCGACTCTTTGGGTCGAGGCCAACGTCGATCAGATCACCGTGCTGCAACTTGAGTTCAAATCGCCTTGAGGCCATGTTGTCGACGAGACCCTGATTCTTTTTTGAGATCAAACGCGAGGAGGTCCTTTCCATGAATTCCCCTTACATTCTTTCACGGCGTAAATTTCTAGGAACGGCATCGAGTCTCAGCCTGGCCTGGGGAGGATTGCGCATCCTGGCGGGTCCGGGTCCCAGCTCCCTGGAAGCTGCCGCCAAGGAAAGGGAATTTCTTTACGGGACGGCCTTCTACCGGCCGCCCAATCCCCCGCGCGCCCAGCGACGGGAGATGCTAAGGGCGATTGCCAAAGACTACGGCTTCAACATTATTCGCATTTATCCCGGATGGGATTATTACAATCCGGCTCCCGGTGTTTTTGTTTTTGACGATGTGGACGAAGTGATGCGCTATTGCGATGAATTTGGAATCAAGGTCCTGATGGGACTGGTCTTGGAGTCAGGTCCGTGGTGGCTGGAACAAGCACACCCGGAAACCCGCTACGTGGACGCCAAAGGGAGTCCGCAACGGTTGGAAGGCAGTGGTAACAACATGACCGGTGGGTGGCCGAGTCTCTGTATGGATTGGCAGCCTGTCCGGGATGCCGCCACCAAATACATTCAAGCCCTGGCCAAGTTTTCTTCCTCCCACCCGAGTTTTTATGCCTATGACTGTTGGAATGAACCGCATATTGAACCTGCCTGGCAGCGAAACATTTGGGCCACGCCGCAGGAACGTCTGTATTGCTATTGCGACAAAACCATTGAATCGTTTCAGCGATGGCTTGAAAAGCGGTACGGGACCTTGGATCACTTGAATGAGGTCTGGACGCGCCGGTATCCCAATTTCAAAGCGATTGACCCGCCGAGGGCGATGGGAACCTATATGGATTGGGTTGATTGGCGGCGATTCATCATCGAACGCAGTACCGAAGAACTAAAATTCAGAGTCGCCAGCTTAAGGGCCGCGGATCCCACCCATGTCATGGAAGATCACCATGCTCATCATCCGCCCTTTGAGCCCATTGCCGTCAACGGGACCAATGCCTGGAAGCTGGCGGAGTGTGTGGATGTTTGGGGACTCTCCATTTTCCCGAGATGGTTTAGCCTTCCCATCTACGAAGGAGCGGGGAAGTTTGAGATCACCCGATCTACGGCGGCCGGCAAAGATTTTTGGATGACGGAGCTCCAGGGGGGGCATGGCAATAAAGGTCTTTGGCGTAGTCCGAAGATGAGGGCCAAAGACATCCGGCTTTGGAATTGGATGGCCATGGCGATGGGAGCTAAGGGGATCATTTACTGGACCTTCCACGCCGAAGGCACCGGCAGTGAAGCCACCGGCTTCGGTCTGGTCGACCGCAGTGGGGCGCCAACGGAGCGAGTCGAAGAGGCCGCTCGGAATCGGGCGCTCATTCAGAGTTATTGGGATATTTTCAAGGACTATGTCCCCAAGCCGGAAGTGGCTATCCTGACGGATCAGGACAACGCCTTACTGACCTATGCCATGAGTGGACAGGAAGACGCTTCCACGCAATCGTTCCGGGGCTATTACCGGGCGCTGTGGAATCTGGATTTGTCGGCAGACTTCATCGAGCCGGGAAGCTTGAAGAATCCGCATTACAAAGTGATCATCGCTCCCTGGTGTATCATCGGCAAGGAAGAAATCTGTATTCCCCTGCAACGATTCGTGGAGGCAGGCGGCACGCTGATTCTTGAAACAGCCTTCGGCCTCTACGATGACCGGTGCTTCTATAATCCAGTGGTGCCGCCGCACGGCCTGGCCGACGCCTTTGGGTATCGCGAGAAAGAAAGTTTCTATATTCAGAGCCCGGCGGGAGGAGATGTCGTCGTCAGCAGCTCGACGGCCGCACGCAATAAGGCCGCGGAGGTTGCTGCCGAGGATCAAATTTATTGGGGGACCGAAATCGAGGTGACGACCCCGGGTTTCTTCCGTATCATGGCAAGCACTTTTCTCACGCCCATTTCCCTGAGTTCTGCTCAGCCCACGGCCCGTTGTCAGGGAATGGTCGTGGGAGCACGCAAGCAGGTTGGTAAAGGTCAGATTCATTACCTGGGGACCAGCCTGGGAGGATCGATTTTTGCGGGGTGTGATGCCGGAATCGAACTCCTCCGAGCGCTCCTTTCTCCTGTCGTCAAGCCTCCGGTGACTTCTTATAATCTACGCCCCCGATTGATTCAAGGCTCTAAGCGCAGTCTGTTATTAGTCTTCAACGACCATACCCAGGACCAAAGTGCTCTTCTTGAGATCCCCCCTTCTTTCCGCCGGGCCATGGACGTCCACACCCAGCAGGAACTGGCAATCGAGAAGAACGCCATTTTCGTGGAGGTGCCGCATCAGGACGTCAAAGTGATTCATCTGGAGTAGCCGGCTGCGGGCTCACTCCGAGAAAAGGGCTTGACTCTCCCGCGCGTTTCAAGAAAACTGCCGGGGCCATCGCGAGGGCAGGACAAACATCTGCCGGCAAGAGGCATTCCATCGATTGCTTGGCCATCCTATTAACCCGCCTTAAGGTGAAATCATAAAACAATGCAAAAAAGTCTCGATCTCAAACTGAAAAACATTCGGGAAAACCCATCCAGCTCCAAAGACTTTATTCTTGCCGATGCCAAAGACGCCGACATGGCCTTTGGATTGGTTTCCCCGGGGAAGGCTGCCGGAGAAGGGGAACGACTTCGGAGCCTGGCCGAATTCCGCAACCAGATGCGGGAGATTGTCCGGCAGGGGCTGGTCGATATCATGTTGATGTCGGCGAGCAGCAGCGAGTTGCTTGCTCTACAGGAACGGCTTTTTGACGATTCTCCTGTCACCCCTGCAGTCAGGGCTAATGATACAACGGATATTCATGTCATCCGCGGCGGGTGTTACAATCGCTCTCCTTCCAGGCCTTTTCGAACCGTCACTATCGAGCAAATTCAGTCCGGGAAAGTGGCCTGCACGCAAGCTGAGCGCCAACGCGGTCCCGACTTGGGCCTTTATTCCGTCACTTTCAACAACGAACTGGATTCCGACCATCGAACACTGGAGGCCTATCGAGAGTTCCGTATCGAGGCCGAACACAAAGGAATGCGACACTTCCTGGAGGTCTTCGACCCGGTCGTGCCGGGGGCGGTTGAACCCGAGCAGCTGGGAAATTTTATTAACGACCACATTGCCCGTCTGCTGGCCGGCGTGCCGCAGGCCGGGCGCCCGATTTTTTTGAAGATTGCTTACCACGGTCCCAAGGCGATGGAGGAATTGGTTCATTATGATCCCGGGCTCGTTCCCGGAATCTTAGGCGGGTCGTCAGGGACAACACACGATGCCTTTAAGTTATTGGCGGATGCCAAGAAATACGGAGCTCGGGCAGCCTTGTTTGGGCGAAAAATCAACACTGCGGAACATCAGTTGGCCTTTGTCAGATTCCTGCGAGCACTTGCCGACGGAGAAATGACGCCGCAGGAAGCTGTCAAAGCTTACCACGGTGAGCTGCAAAAGTTGGGGCTCCGCCCCCAGCGTCCGCTCGAAGAGGACTTGCGGATTACCCAACCCTTTCTATAAAGAATTGGCTTCTGGAAAGTGGTCCCGCTTCGTACCGTGAAGTTTCGCGTCTGCCTACGTCAGCTGCCGATCCCGAGCCCAGAGGTAGGCGGATCAGACTCTGGCTATGGACTGTCAGAATCCGGGATCTATTTTCGGAAACGGTGTTCCAGCAGTTTTTCCCCGGCCTTTTGCAAATAAACGGTGGTTTTGTTCTTGCGACGCTGTGCGATGGAAACGAAGAGTGCGTCCACCAGCGCCAGTTGGGTAACGCGTGACGCCAGGGGAGCTTGAAAATACTTGACCTCGCTCGGCGTGGCGTAGAGGACGACATCTGCGTGGGCCGTAATCGGCGATTTCATGCAGTTGGTTAGGCATAAGGTGGAGGCCTTATTCTGGCGCGCCGTTTGCAGGCAATCAACGGTCTCCCGGGTGTTGCCTGAGCAAGAGATGCCGAACGCGACGTCCCCTTTTTGGAGCTGGGTGGCGGCCAGCAGTTGCAGGTGGGAATCCGATTGCGTGGAAGCCGGCAAACCGATCAAACGCAATTTGTGGCAGGCCGTGTACGCGACCGGGTACGACATACCGATTGAAAAAAATTCAATCCGCCGGGCCAGTTCCAACATACGCGAGGCTCTGTCCAGAGTCTCTTCGCTGTTCAATTGCAGTGTGTCTTTCAGGCTCTGGTCATGGAATTGGAAGACACTTTCATAGAGGGATGGCCCCGCCTGTCCATCCAGACTTTTTTGAGGCGCGGAAAAGCCGCCTTGGGCGAGCTCGCGCGCCAGCGTAATCTTGAATTCTGCATAGCCCTTCATGCCAAGGGTACGGCAGAATCCAACGATCGAGCCCACACTGGCGCCTGATCCGATGCGGATATCAGAAATGGAGGAAGACAAAACGCGTTCAGGGTCCTGCAGAATATATTCACCGATTTGCCGCTCGGTGGGCTTGAGCGATGGCAGGGTGGCCTGAATGTAAACCAAGAGCGGGCGTTGATGGGAATCGGGCTGATTTCGGTGGGCGGTAACCTCACCCTTTGGATCCGCAGAATTTTTGGTGAATCTCATTCCTTTGACCTCGTTCCGGTGCGTGGGATGATCAGGCTAGCAGATTGCCAGGGTGAGAACAAGACTCGTAAATTCGAGGCTCTAGACAACCCTTGACAACGACGGTGTTCGACGCTGAAAATATTTCGTTGCGATCTGGTCAGAGTATACCTTATCGAGCCCCAAATATGCCCTGACTTTATCATAAATTTTCATCCCCGTAGGCCCCTTGAGATTCCCTTTCAAGCTCTCGTTTCTTTGTGTCGCTGCCCCGCTGGCGAAGGGATGTGAGGTAAAAGAACGAGGCGTGCAAGAGGCTGGTTTCCCTGAGATGCAAGCGGCCGGGCACGTCGAAAACGAAGGCAAGTTTCCCACTCCGAAGATTTGGGATCAATGACCAAAATGGAAGGGGAAGCCTAGTGACGGAGGGCTCACAAAAAGGTATTGACAGCTTCGGTTCTCTCCCTCAAAATGCAGTTGACTAAAATTCATTTCCCTAAATATAAATGTGAAAGTAGTTCATTACTGAAATCATGATGGAAAAATTAGTGTGTGAACAGGGTCGGAGCTCTCAGCCGGCTCGGGTTGCAGACGCGGATGCGGAGGCAGGATGCCACTCGTACCAATGAGGCAGATCTTGGAAGATGCGAGGCGTGAAGGGTACGCGGTCTGCTATTGTGAATCATGGAACCTAGAGTCTTTTCAAGCGGTTTTGGAGGCGGCGGAGGAGCTGCAATCGCCGATTATCGTCGGGTTTAACGGGGGCTTTCTGATGCACCCTTCCCGTTCCAAACCCGAAACTCTCGCTTTTTATGCCGGTATGGCGCAGGCGATTGAGAAATCGACGGTGCCCGTCTCTTTTCTGCTGAATGAATCCGACGATTACGATCAGATTAAGGAAGGCCTTGAGCTCGGCTTTAATGCGGTCATGGTGGAAAGTCATCATCTGAGCTATGAGGATTACCGGAGCCTGGTCAGAAAAGTGGTGGCTTTGGCTCACGCTCGGGGGGTGTTTGTTGAAGGACAAATCGGGGAGCTTCCCAACGGTTGGGAGGGCCCTCACGGAGAAGGCGTTTTGACAGATCCTCGGCTGGCACGGACATTTGTCGAAGAGACCGGAGTCGATGCGTTGTCAGTTTCCATTGGAAACGTTCACATCCTCACCAAGGGGAAGTCCCCTGTTGATCTTGAAACTTTGGCGCGAATTCAGGCGGAGATCAAGGTGCCTCTCGTGATCCACGGTGGAACAGGGTTCCCGGCGGAAGCCGCGGGAGATGTCATTCGGCGAGGGGTTGCCAAGTTCAATTTCGGGACTGGTCTTAAACAAGCGTACTTGAACGCCATTTCCAAAAGTCTGGCCTCTTACCAGGAGCCCATGAATCCTCATTTCTTCCTGGGAATGGGAGGCGCGCAGGATATTCTGGTTGCCGGTCGCGAGGCCGTCAAGAATAAGGCCAAAGAACTCATTGTTAATTACGGGTATGCGGGGAACCTGGTAAGAACTTAGATCCGGCTTGCTTGAAACGAAGGTGGGCGCCCGGCAGGGTAGGCTGTGGGACAGGCCCGATGCCCGGTGGAGGGGGAAGGATGATCACGCCGCAAGAATATCAAAAGGCCGTTGAAGAGACAGTTGAGATGTTTCATAAGGCGGGAATCGTTATCACTGCGGAGGAGCGCGCGCGATTGGAGGTGGCGGATTTCGGCCTTCAGGAGCTGGAAAAAACCGGGCTGCAAATCTTGACCTATGTCAATACGGATCGCTGTTGTGCCAAGGAGCTGGCCATGACGCCGTATCAGACCTGCCCGGAGCACAAACACCCCACGTTTGGCACTGCCTTGGGGAAGGAAGAAACGTTTCGTTGCCGGTGGGGGACCGTCTATCTCTATGTACAGGGAGAAGCTACTGCCAGCCCGAAAGCCCGCCCTCCGCGAGGCTCGGAAGCCAACTATACAGTATGGAAAGAGATCTGTTTGAAGCCTGGAGATCAGTATACCCTCAGTCCTGACACGCTGCATTGGTTCCAGGCTGGTGCAGAAGGCGCTGTGATTTCAGAATTTTCAACCCGCAGCACTGACGAAGCGGATTACTTCACAGACCCTCGAATTCAGCGGCTACCCGTCATCGCAGAATAATTGTTGTCTGCGGAAGTCAAGGCACGACTTTTGTTCGCAGCCTTCTTCGTTCACTCTTGGTGTGCGAAATGAGGAAAGGGAGCGGCTGTCCTTGCTCCTCATCGATGAGGAGAGATTTGCCAGGCGAAGGAATGGATTGAACTGGCAGGGTGGAGCCTTGTTCCTCGATCGAATATCCAGGGAAGTACATTCGCTGTTAGCAGCCTATCCGAAAGGAGAGATGATCCCATGTTCAAAAAACACTTGATGGTGAGAATTGGCTTTCTGGCCGTTTTGCTCTTCCCCTTGGTTCGGGTGGCCCAGGCGGCTTCCGAGCAAAGCTCAGCCCCAAAGGACACGCTGTATTTTGTCCCCCATACTCATTGGGAGGGGGCCGTTTTCATCACGCGCGAGGATTACCTCCAATCAGGGCTTGTCAACATTGCACGGGCACTCAATCTGCTGAAAACCTATCCCAACTATAAATTTACTCTCGATCAGGTGGCCTATTTTAAGCCATTCCTGGAGCGATATCCGGAGGAAGAGGCCTCTTTCAAGAAATTCATCGCTGAAGGTCGACTGCAGATTGTTGGCGGAATGGACAACATGCCGGACGACAACATGCCTCCGGGAGAACTTTTTGTCCGCAACATGCTCTATGGCAAGGGCTATTGTCGGGAGAAACTGGGAGTCGACGTGACGGCCGGCTGGTTGCTTGACACTTTCGGGCACAACGGTCAGCTCCCGCAGTTGTTGAAACTGGCGGGGTTCAAGTCCCTCTGGTTCTCCCGAGGCGTCTCGGGGATGGATGTGCCGTCGGAATTTTTGTGGGAAGGCGTGGATGGCACGAAGATCAATGCCTTCTGGCTTCCTGCGGGCTACGGGTTTCTTTATGGCTCTCCAGTGACCTTCCCCGAATTTGCAGACTTTTTGAAGAGACGCTTTAACCTTCTCACTCCGTTCTCGCACGGACCTAATCGAGTCGGGCTGGCCGGAGCCGATGTCTCGGTGCCCGAGGAACACCTTCCTGGTTTGATAGAAAAATTTAACAAAGAAGGGAATGCCTCTTTTGCGGTGAAGTTGGCCGTGCCGGCAGACTTCGAAGCGGTCGTGGCCAAACGGAATGACTTGCCGACGATCAAGGGAGAACTCAACCCGATCTTTCAAGGAATTTATAGCAGCCGCATTGAAGTGAAACAATGGACGAGAAACTTGACCCGAATCCTGACCACGGCGGAGAAATTGGGGGCTCTTTCGAACTGGTTGGGGACAGCCACCGATGATGCGATGGTATGGCGTGCCTGGGAGCCCACCATCTTCAATCAAACCCATGACCTCGCGTCCGGCGTCATGTCGGACCGCGTTTATGAGGATTCGATCCGAGGATTTGAATTTTCCAAGGCGTTGGGCGACGAGATGGTGGACACACGTTTTGAGACACTGGCGTCGAAGATCGATACGCGCGGGGAGGGAATTCCGGTCGTTGTTTTCAATTCCCTGGGTTGGCCCCGAACAGACATCTCGGAGACCGACCTGTTTTTTTCGGATTCCGGTGTTCGGTCGGTCAGCCTGATGGACCCGGACGGCAAGGAAATTCCCATCCAGGCGCTCGAGGTGTTGCGCAGTGGAGACGGAAGTATCAAGCAGCTCAAGGTGGCTTTTGTGGCCAAAGACGTGCCAGCACTCGGTTATTCAGTCTACCATGCGATTCCCAATCATCCCTCGAGCCTGACCAACGGATCAGACCTTCATGCCCCCGACCGGTGGATGCGGCGCTGGATGACTTCCACCTCGATGGAGGATACCGATTCGATCGAGAATGAATTCTATAAAGTGACCTTCAATATGTGGACGGGTGCCATGACCGGGTTGCAGTTGAAAGCGGACCAGTCGGAATTTCTGTCGGGGCCTGGCAACGTCGTGGCTCGGGAGCTCGATGGGGGGGATTTTTGGGAACTCTACGGGGGCTTGAATGGAGGCCGGTTGATCTCCATGAAGACGCCGCATTTCCCTCCCAAACCGGGAATGGCTTTGTTCAGCAATCAGCAAGTCGGAGGAAGCGGTGGCATCCTGCATGGTCCGGTCTTCTCGGAATATAGCGTCAATCATGTTTTCGGGAACGGCCATTTTGGGACCTCGGTCAAGGTGTACAACGGAATTCCCAGGATTGACGTCACCACGCGAATCCTCAATCAAGAGAAATTTGTGCGTTACCGCGCGCTGTTTCCAACCACCATTCAGAATGGACAGTATGTCGCCGAAATTCCATTCGGCGCGATCGAGAGGCCGATCGGCATTGAACTTCCTGCTCAAAACTGGATGGATTATGGCGATGGGAAGCGGGGTCTGGCCCTGCTCAATCAGGGTCTTCCGGGGAATAATGTTTCCGAGGGAACCATGATGCTTTCCCTGCTTCGCTCGGCCGTGATTGGGGCTTACGCCTCGCAACCTGTGGCGGGATTCGACCCATCCATGTCCTCGGACACGGGATTCGAACTCGGGAAGACCATGACATTACAGTACGCCTTGGTGCCGCATACCGGTAGCTGGAAGGAAGCTGGCGTCTACCGTGCCGGTTGGGAGTTCAATCATCCTTTGATGAGTCGCAAAAGCGTGGCTCATTCTGGCTCACTCCCAAAACGTTGGGGGCTGCTCCAGGTGTCGGACCCCAATGTGGTGGTCTCTGCGTTGAAGCCGGGGCCGCATGGCAGCGTCATCCTCCGCGTCTATGAAGCTGGCGGCAAGAGCTCTGCCGGAGTGAAGGTAAAGATTCAAACCAAGGTCGTTTCGGCCAATGAATCGAACCTGGTGGAGGAAACCGGGGCCAAAATGGCGATTGCGAACGACACCCTGCAATTCAACTTGCACCCCTTTGAAGTGAAAACGTTCCAGTTGCAATTAGAAACTCAGGAGAAGAAACAATAACCATGAAAGCCTGGCGATTTTACGGCTTCAATGATTTGAGGCTCGATGATGTTCCCACTCCGGAATGCAAGCCCGGACATGTGATTGCCCAGGTGCTTTGTGTTCAGCCGAGTGTCACTGAAGCCCAGTTGGCGCGCGGCATCCGGACTTTGGCCTATGAGAAAATCAAACGTCGACTCGAGACCGAAGCGCCGGTCCAGCTGTTTGGCCACGAGTTTTGCGTGCGTTTGGTCGAGGTCGGAAAAGGCGTTACCCGGTTTCGTGTCGGAGACCGGGTGGCCGCGCGGGCCAAGCTCCCCTGTGGCCATTGCCCACTTTGTAACTCCGAGCGAAGTCATCTTTGCCGGAAAGGGCCTATCATCGGATTTCAGCTTCCCGGTTGTTTTTCCGAATTTGCCATCCTCCCTGAAATTGCCCTGGTCAAGGTGGATGACGGTATTTCCGACAGCGAGGCCGCTTGTTTGCAGTCTCTCAGCGATAGTGTCGCCGCCGTGGAAACGGCCGGAATTCAGTTGGGGGATTCGGTAGCCATTTATGGGCAGGGAAGCATGGGACTGGAATGTATGCAGGTCGTCCGCAATTCTGGAGCGGGGAAAATCATTACGGTCGATGTCAGGGAAGAAGCCTGCCAGGTATCACAAGCCCTGGGAGCCGATGTCGCGCTCAACGCCTCCAATTGCAATCCTGTAGAAGTGATTCAGGAGCTGACGGAAGGGAACGGCGTGGATGTGGTCTTCGAATGTGCGGGTGGCAGTCCCCAACAGGGATTATCCGGGTTGCGGACACTGTTCCAGGCCATCGATTCGGTCCGCTCTGGTGGAAAACTCATCGGGGTGTCCTGGTTCGGCTCCCCCTTGGAGATTGATATTGATTTGTTGCGGGAACGGAGTCTTCGCTATCTCTTCCCGGATATCAGTACGGTGGCTCACCTCGAATACACGGTGCGTCTGATGGCTTCGGGTCGGGTGCGGATGAAGCCGGTCATCACCCATGTTCTTTCGGGGATCGAAAAGGTTCCCGAAGCGTTTGAAATCACGAGCCAGAAGGGGAAGTATAAAGCCATTAACCCGGCACAGGTAGTGATCGCCCAATGAATCACGGCGACTGTTTCGGTCCTTCGCGGGATGGGCAACAGCGGGTTCCCTCGAAAGGGAATTCAGGGAAACAACTTCTAACGAAATGGGGATAGAATGGGAGGTTGGGAGTCAGACGGCACATGCCGTGAAGAGTGTTCGTCGTAAGAGTGATTTCCATTCTTGAGTTCGAGGCAACCTTTTGAATCAGCATCGTGCAGGTCAGATCGAAGAAGAGTTAATGAAGGCGGGCACAGCCATCTTATCTGACGCCATGGGCAAAACCGGGGCGATGGACCACGACATGCGCTGTTGGTCCGCCCAGTGCCTGATGGCCGGGAAGGCATTCACAGCCAAGGTACATCCGGCAGACATTTTGATGGTTGGCATTGCCCTGTCCCACTGCCCTAAGGATAAGGTCTTGGTAATTGATGGACAAGGCGAGCTGAATACCGCCTTATGGGGAGGCGCGACCACGATTGCCGCGGGCTTAAAGGGCTTGGCGGGAGTCGTAATCGATGGGGCGATTCGTGATCTTAGAGAAATTCAGAGAGAGCAGTTGCCAGTATTCGCTCGTAGCGTCGTTCCCAACGCAGGGGGGGCTGAATACCCCGGTGAAATCAATGTCCCGATCGAGTGCGGCGGAGTTGTCGTCCAACCTGACGATTGGGTGGTTGGGGATGAAGACGGAGTCGTTGTTGTACCCGCTGCCTCCTTGGATGGAGTCATGGAGTCTGCCCGGAAGTTATTGCTCGTCGAAAAGGCGATTTACGAGGAAGTTCGCCAAGGCAAGGATGTCGCCACCTTGCTCCATTATCATGAATTGCTGGAGCAAAAATCAAAGAAGTCGCTGTTGCCGCAAATGCGTTTTTTAGAAAGAAAGGACTAATGCCGAAACCAGGGGGGGAACGGGGACAATCACCGGTCAGCGCTGATCGGCTATTCGCTATTTGTATCTCGGCTCGAGATGGTTCCATTTTTCTATTGCAAATGGCAAATTGAAAATAAGGATTAACCAATCAGCCAGGAGTTCCCCTTGAACCCAGAAGAATATTCATATGAGACATACCATCATATTGCCGGATTTGGGCCAGACCACGAGTGAAGCGAAGATTCTAAAATGGCATAAGAAACCGGGGGATCTCCTCTCCATGGGCGATGCGCTCGTTGAGGTGGAAACCGACAAGGCCACGATGGACGTGGAGGCTTACATCGGCGGTTACCTGCGTGCCACCCTCGTGGAAGAAGGGCAGATGGCGACTGCCAAGGAGCCGATAGCCATCCTCACCGATACGGTCGACGAAGCCTACGTAGAGACGGAGGCGGTTCCCAAACCAGCCGCAACCTCGGGGAGCCAGACGGCTAAAGCAGAAGTCCCCGTTTTGCAGAAGACGGGGAGCGCAGTCGCCGCACTGCCGGCGGCGCGGACTTTAGCAAAGAATCTCGGGATTGACCTCGCTCAAGTCCGGGGGACCGGTCCTAATGGGATGATCACGGTCAAGGATGTGCAGGGACTTCAGGGGCAAACGGGTGCAAAAGCAAGTCCAACTCCCGCTTCCCTCCCAGATAGCGGCGCGCTGTCGGCCATGGCCGCCATTACCTCCAGCAGCAAAACCACGATTCCTCATTTCTATGTCACCGTTGAGGTGGATATGAGGGCGGCGGTGGCGTGGCGTGAACAGTGGAATGCCGCTCATCCCGATCTTACGGCTTCATTCAACGACCTTTTTGTACGAGCGGCCTCGGCGGCGGTGACGAATAGCCCGCAGATCAATACAGCGTTGAAAGGAGGAACTTATCAACAGCGTTCCTCAGGAGATGTGCTTCTGATCGTGGCGGCCGAAGGGAAGCTCAATCTAGTGCCTGTAGAAGATCCGTCCCGGCTGGGCTGGGATGTTTTTTTGCGGGAAATTCGAAAAACTCTGAATGCTGCCAAAGCAGGAAAGGTTTTGGGGAAAGGGGGAACTGCGCCCCTGCTCGCCATCTCTAATTTGGGGATGTACCATGTGAAAGAATTTGCTGCTATCATTCCTCCGGGGTGCACTGCGGTGCTGGCGATCGGGTCTGTTAGGGATCAAATCGTGCTTCAGAAGGGAAGCCCGACCGCGGTCAAGATTTGCAGTTTGACTCTCTCCGTGGACCATCGGGTGGCAGATGGAATTGCGGCGGCAAAATTTCTGGAAAGGATGCAGGTGGAATTAAACTCATTATGAATGATGGTGGATTGACGGACCAGCAAAAGTTGGCGATGTATCGGAAGATGGTGTTATGCCGGCGGTTTGAAGAACGAGTCAATTCCCTGTTCTTGCAGGGAAGAATGCCGGGCACCATCCATCAGGCGGTGGGTCAGGAAGCCTGTGCGGTGGGAGTTTGCGAGGCCTTGGTGCCGGGGGACATGCTGACAAGCACGCACCGGCCGCATGAGCACGCGGTGGCGCGAGGCATTCCCGTAAAATCGTTGATGGCGGAGCTATTTGCTAAAACCACGGGTTGCTGTGGCGGGAAGGGAGGGTCCATGCATATGGGGGACCCCCAGTACGGAATGCTTCCAGCGATCGCGATTGTCGGGGGCGGCATCCCGGTGGCGGCCGGCTACGCGCTTTCCCTTAAGTATTTGAAGAAGCCTAACGTCGTGGCCTGTTTTTTTGGGGATGGAGCCGCCAACGAAGGGGCTTTTCATGAGGGGATCAATTGTGCCGCGATCTGGGATCTCCCTGTTCTCTTCATCTGCGAGAACAACAAGTACGGAGCCTCGACGCCGATCAGTCAGGTCATGCGTGTCGCCACGGTAAGCGAACGCGCCGCCGCCTATGGAATTCCAGGGAAAACCATTGATGGGAATGACGTGGAACTTGTTTATGCCGCCACACTGGAAGCCGCGCAACGTGCTCGTTCGGGCCAGGGCCCGACGCTTCTCGAGTTGGAAACCTACCGGTTTTCCGGGCATTCCCGCAGTGACCCGGGAAACTATCGGGCAAAGCAGGAAGTCGAGGAATGGAAGCGTCGGGATCCGATTGTCCGCTTTGAAACAACCTACCTGGCCAGCGGGCTGTTAAACCAGGCCGCTATCCAAACGATCCGCTCCGAGGTCGACCAGGAACTCGACCAGGCGGTGACGTATTCTGAATCCAGTCCAAGTCCAGAACCGGAGGCGTGTCTTACCGATGTCTACGTTGAATAAAGTGTCGTCAGAAGTTGAACAGCAAACCCGCAGACTTACGATTGTCGAAGCCCTCCGTGAGGCCCTGCGCGAAGAAATGCAGCGCGACGAAAGGGTCATCTTGCTTGGGGAGGATATCGGGATCAAGGGCGGATTTGGAGGAGCCTTTACCGTGACGTTGGGTTTGTCGGATGAGTTCGGTTCCCACCGGGTTCTGGATACGCCCATCTCCGAGGCTGCTATTGCCGGGATCGCGACCGGTGCCGCGTTGGGTGGATTGCGCCCTGTGGCGGATGTCCAGTATGCGGATTTCTTATACCTGGCCATGGATCAACTGGCCAACCATGCTGCCAAATTTCGCTACATGTCGGGAGGGAAACTGAGTGTTCCCATGGTGATGCGGGCTCCCGTTGGAGCCACGACGCGTGGGGCACAGCACGCTCAATCGATGGAGTCCTTTTTCATGCATGTGCCCGGGCTTAAAATTGCGTGTCCCTCAACCCCTTATGATGCCAAGGGTCTCCTGAAAACCGCCATCCGCATGGATGATCCGGTCATTTTCTTCGAACATAAGTTGCTCTATGGCAGCAAGGGCTCCCGGAAAGAATCGGGAGGCATCGATGTCATGGGCATGGTACCGGAAGAAGAATATTTGCTTCCATTTGGCGAGGCCAGGATCCTGCGAGAGGGGACCGATGTCACTCTCCTGGCAAACTTGTTGATGGTGCATAAATCTCTTTTGGCCGCGAAGTCTCTGGAAGAAGCCGGGATTAACGCGGAAGTCATTGACGTGCGGACGTTGGTCCCGTTCGATTGGCAGACGTTGTTCAGTTCCATCGAGAAAACCGGCAGACTGGTCATCGTCGAAGAAGACAATCTGACGGGGGGATGGGGAGCCGAGGTCGCCGCGCGAGTGGCTGACTCCTGTATTGGCTTTCTGCAAGCCCCGATCAAACGAGTTGCCGCACCTGATACTCCCGTTCCGTTTGCACCAGTCATGGAAAACTACTACGTTCCTTCTGTCGAGCGGATCACCGAAACCGTGAAACAGCTTGTTGCCTAACCCACTCGAAGGTGCGGAGCCGCTGGTGAAGGCGTCTCCATACTGCAAATATTCGGTTCAATGCCTGAGCTTGGAAATTGAGGCCCCTTCAACCGGCGAGTCTTGGAAATGCCTTCTGGTCCGATACGGATCGAAATCCCGAACCGAGACGTTTGAATTCAAGGCCGTGGGGACGGAATTCACCATTCACTGATTTGCATCGCAAGCGGATAGGACCCGCAATTCATTCTCTGAAAAGAGGTTCCCGATGGATGTTATTTGCGTGGGAATTCTGGTGGCAGACATTTTCGCCAGTCCTGTTGATGCCATTCCCGATGCGGGTCAAGTGAAGATCACGGATCGGTTCTTGCTGGGGATAGGGGGATGCGCGGCGAATACGGCCGTCGATCTCTGCCGCCTGGGGAAGAGTGCCAAGGTCCTGGGTAAAGTCGGCACCGATCTGTTCGGAGATTTCATTGCCAACGACCTTCGGCGCTCGGGGGTCGACAGCGGGAGCTTGTCTCGATCCACACAGCACCCGACGTCGGGTACCTTCATCCTCAATGTCCAAGGACAGGATCGTCGCTATATCCATTTCTTCGGAGCCAACGCCGACTTCTCCTTTGCTGATATCGATTGCTCGGCATTGGACGGAGCCCGGGTGGTCTACCTGGGCGGCTATTTGTTGATGCCCCATTTCGGGATTGAAGACCTTATACGATTGTTCCAGGAAGCCAAGAAACGTTCGATGATGACGGTCCTGGACGTCGTGGTCCCCGCCGAGGTTTCCGTGTCTCGCGATGACTTGAAGAAGATGCTTCAGTACACGGATGTTTTTCTGCCGAACGATGATGAAGCATTCGCTTTGACCGGTCACCGAAGTGCATTGGAACAGTCGGCTTTTTTCGCCGGATTGAATCCGGAGTGCACTACCGTCATCACCCTGGGTTCTCGCGGAGCGCTTGTTCGACAGCGAGACAAGGTTCTTTGTTCAGGAGTATATTCGATGAAATCAATCGACGGTTCCGGGGCTGGAGACGCCTTTGATGCCGGGTTTATCACAGGACTGCTCGAAGGGTGGCCCGTCGAAAAGACTCTGCAGTTTGCCAGTGCCGTGGGGGCATCTTGTACGCGGGCACTGGGTTGCACGGCAGGGGTATTTCGATTCGATGAAGCGATTCGTTTTATGCAGGAAAATCCCCTCAAGATCGAAGTCCTTCGCGCATGACCGGAAAGTTTGAATTCATGGGCGGATTTTTGTAAGAAATGGTCTCTTTGCGGGGCATCCCTGAGACAGAGTGGATCTGGGGAGCTGACAGATTTGCTTTTTCTCTTATAATGAATAGATAAAGGGATGCAGGAAAGAGCCGTGGGGATTCGAGCCGCGTCCGAAGGAGGAGCCAGAAGATGATTCGATTGGATGCCGACAAAACGGTGCAATTTTGTGATGGCTTCCGGAGACGGGATTTCCTCCACGCAGGCACTCTCGGGATGCTGGGTTTTGGG
>JAXLQK010000076.1:0-27031 GCA_046331665.1 Terriglobia bacterium
ATTGGCATTGTTCGCATTGGTCCTCCAGGAGCGCTGATAGGCTGCGGAGTTCATGATGGTCCGGGCCAGATGCTTGATGTCATATCCGTGTTGGACAAAATCTTCCACAAGGGCATTCATCAACGGCTCATTCGAAGGTGGATTCGTCGAACGAAGATCATCGACAGGATCCACCAAGCCGCGTCCCATATAATTCCCCCATACCCGATTCACGATGGTTCTGGAAAAGGCTTTGTTATCGGGAGAAGTCAGCCAATCGGCCAGGACCTCACGGCGGTTGTTGGCCGTGAGCGGCATTTCCCTGGCATCCAGCGGAGCCGGGGGTAAAGGCCGATTCAGCCGGGGGTGATCGATCTCTCCGGAGTCCGCATTGAAGACAATGATCTCGCCGGGAATATCACCTGTCTTCTGTTTGACGCGCGCAAACAGATTGGCCATCCGGTAATAATCCACCTGCGTGTACTTTTCCAGAGGATGATTGTGACAGCGGGCGCAGGTCAATCTCAGTCCCATGAAGGCGACCGTGGTCGTCTCTGTCAACCCGATGGGGTCTTTATGCAGTTGATAGAAGTTAAGCCCGCCAATGTCGCGACTGCTTCCTGAGGAGACATACATCTCCCGGACCATCTGGTTCCACGGCTTGTTCTGTTGGACAGAATCGCGGATCCATTGATAGAAGGAACGAACCGCGGGAGGGGTCAACTTGCCGGTTAGGGTCCGCCCCGCCGAGACCAGTAAGAGATCCGACCACTTGTAGGTCCAGTAGTCGACGTAGGCATCGCTTGCGAGCAGGCGATCAATCAAGCGCGCTCGTTTGTCGAGCGATGGATCCAGCAGGAACTCCCGGGTTTCGGTAGCCCCGGGTAATGTGCCCGTGGCGTCCAAACTGGCGCGCCTGATAAATTCCCCATCCGTTGATTCCCCCGAAGGCTCCAGATTCAAGGTCTTCAACTTCTCGGTTACAAAGGCGTCGATGAAATTTGTTTGCCGGGAGCGCTGATAGGTTTCTTGCGGCACCTTGTTCGGGAAGGGTACGACCAAACTCGCGACATCCACCTTGCTGAGCACCATGGCAGTGATGGCGGCTTCTCCGGAACCTTTCATTTGCACGAGACCCCGCTCATCCACGGTGGCCGTGCCGGAGTTCGTCGACTCAAATCGCACCCACCGTGTCATGTCTGCTTTCTGGCCATTGTCAAAGGTCGCCGTCACCAGTAGTTGCTGTTTCGTCCCCGTCCGCAACTTCAGTGAACGGGGTTCAATGGAGATCCCGGTAATGCGATGGTCGTTTGAGGACGGAGGGTTCAGGCCCTCCGAAATCCACTCGGAAAGGATTTGATACTCCCTGGAATTGACGCTAAACCTCTGTCCTCCCGCATGGGGAATCGACAGCGTGGGTTTCAGGAGCAGCAGGCTCCGGCCTGGGTCCTGAGGGTCAATCCGCCGGCCATTGGCCTCGCGGGTGAGAACCTTGTAATCAGCTTCGGGGTCGTAACCGCGAAGAGTAAGTTTGAAGCCATTTTTACCGACAGCCGCCCCGTGGCAAGCCCCCATATTGCAGCCGGACTTGGTCAATACCGGCATGACGTCATTACGAAAATTCCACGCCGCCGGGGTTTCGATCTGACTCGTCTGGACCTTTACGCTGGCTGTCTGATTGCCCAGCGTTGCACGTATTGTTGTCGAGCCGCTTGAGAGCGGATAGACCGTCAAGGAGTCAATTCGGGCGAGGGTTGGATCCAGCACTTCCAGCTTCGCCTGACTCGTCAGATCCTCGGAATAGCCGTCTTCGTAGGTCCCTTGGATTAGGAGACGCTGACTGCTTCGAGGGCCTTTCAGGGTCACATCTGTGGGAAAGATCTTGATTGAGATGAGTGGAGCAGGAGGGACTGCCTCCGCCTTTGCGAATGCAGGGCAGGGGGCCTCGCTCAAGAATGCCAGCAACCCTGTTCCAATGACTCTGAGAAACGAAAGACAGAAGAATTTCAAATTCATTCAGTAAATCACCTTAGCGCCGCCACGTTTCCCTGCCCGCCAGATCCGTTGAACAATCAACAGGGATACAAGAATTCAGGGAGGCTACAGTCCCTGAGCTTATCTACCTCTACCTTTGTCCAAGAGCGAGCAGGTCGAAGTCGGCGGCTACGTCAACAACTCTTTAATAGGTTGGGCGTTATTGTCCACCAGAGGCACGATTCGCCCTAATTGAGCGGGAAGAAAGGATTCCAGGTCAAACCCCATCAGCGAATAAATCGTAGCCGCAACCTGGGAGGGAGAAACCGGCCGATCTTTTGGAGCCCCACCGATTTCATCCGAGGAGCCGATGACTTGGCCGCCCTTGATGCCTCCTCCGGCGAAAATCATGGTCCAGCAGGCCGGCCAATGATCACGGCCGCCGGCCGGATTCACTTTGGGGGTCCGCCCAAACTCACCCGTGGCCACGACCAAGGTCGATTCCAACAATCCCCGTTGCGACAAGTCTTCAATCAATGATGTAAAGGCGTGATCGAACATGGGGCCCACCAGGTCGCGATAGCAACTGATCGGGCTGAAGGGGCGGGAGCCGTGGATATCCCACGTAATCTCATCGAAAACAGTTTCAAACATGTTCACGGTTACATATCGAACTCCTGCTTCGATTAAGCGGCGCGCCAGCAGACAGCTTTGCCCAAAACGGTTTCGCCCATAACTGTCTCGAATCTTGTCCGACTCCCGTTGAATCTCAAACGCCTCGCGGGCCTGTGCCGACGACATCAAGCCATAGGCCTGGTTAAAATTACTGCTGAACAGCTTTACATCGGGAGTTGATTCGAAATCGCTGACAGATTGATCGATCATCAGCCGCCAGTCTTTTCGCCGATCCGCCCGAAGTGCGGAGATGTAGTCAGGAGGGAGCATGTCGGGGACTTTGAAATTGGGGTCCGAGGGATCGGCATTCAAGACGAAGGGATCAAACATCTTGCCGAGAAACCCCGCATCCTGGCCATGGGGTAATCCTCCACCCGTATTTCCAATGGGCCGTGGCAGCAGAACATGAGGCGGAATGGCTCCGCGTCCTCCTTTCTTCCAGGCCATGACGCTTCCAAAATGGGGAGAGATGATTCCCCCTTGGAAAAGCCTTCCTGTCTGCATCATCTGATGGCCGGTATCGTGAACCGCCGCGGCCGTATGATAGACGCTGCGCACCAGCGCGTACTTGTCAGCCATCGTGGCCATGCGGGGGAAGATTTCGGAAATTTCAATCCCGGAAACATTGGTGCGGATCGGTTTATAAGGACCGCGAATCTCGGAGGGGGCATCTGGTTTCATGTCCCAGGTATCCAACTGGCTTGGCCCGCCCACCAGGAACAATTGGATGACATTTAATTCCTTGTCTTCTTTGATGGCACCCTGGGCTTTTGCGTTAAACAAATCGGTGAGCCCAAAGCCCATCAAGGCCAAGGTTCCCGCATGCAAGAAATCCCGGCGCTTAAAGCCATCGCAAAAGTGGACGGATTTGTCGGCGTCCAAACGAAACACGATCTCCAACCTCCTTATTTAATTGCCGGCCGGTGTGGCCGAGTCGATCTTTATCGTATCGCCCTCCAGCACACCGCTGAGCTTCACCCTTTCACCCGCCAGAGACTTCGCTTTTTCAGCATTCTCCAGTTTAAAGACTTTCTTGTCGTCTTCTTTGACAAAAACCATGGATTGACCGGCATCGATGCACTTCAGGGTGCAGCCCTTGTGGGATTCTTTGGCTCCGTTCGCAGCACATTTCGCGTCCGACAGCCACCCGGTCCATTCCCCTTTAGTTGCCGCCAAGGAATGAGACGCCACTGCCAAAAGACAAACGATTAACCACGCCAGGGACTTTCGCATGAGATGCTCCTTAGAGAAAGAATGACCGGCTCTCTAGCTGATTCCTTAACATAGGCTCTGCATTTCGTTTCAATTATGGGTAGAAGGAGGCCGCCCTGTCAAGGACACTGCCTTAACCTAGTCTCTGTGCTTTCCACCTTTGCGGACAGGAAATTCGCTTGACCCGACAGAATCCATGGCCATCAAGTGCTTAATTTTCCCTTCATTCGCGTTATCATACTGAAAGGGGGAAATGTTACGGAATAGAATAGAGCGGTCAATCCCCTGGTGTCTCACAATTGAAGGGTGGGCGACCGCCGACACGATTGTGAATTGTCTGGGAATAGCGCCGATGAAGAAACGAAAGAAAGGCTTTAGCGCAGTGAAACAGATCAAGCGATTAAGTCGGGAGCTCCTCAGGCCTCCCAAGGGAAAAGTTCTTAAATCGAAGAAGCGACAGTTATTGGAAGAAGCCGTCGTCCGTGAGAATGAGGAGCTGATCGAATCTTAACCGAGTCCAGCAACCCGTCTGGAATTTAGACTAGAGCAGCGGAATTTTTGTGTAATGAACGCAGAACGACCTTGCCAAATTGCAGTTGTAGATGATGAAAGCGAAAGCCTGGCTTCGATCAGCCGTGCTCTGCGCAAGGTTGGTTACCAGGTGCACAGCTTCGAGGATGGAGAAATCGCACTCCAGAATATCGAGACCTGCAAGGACGTCGACCTTTTTGTCAGCGATCTCAAAATGCCGGGAGTGGACGGAGTCCAGCTCCTGAAATCAGTCCGTGAAGTCAATCCGGAGGCAGGATTCCTGATGGTGACCGGTCATGGGACCGTGGAGACCGCCGTGGAAGCTCTGAAAGCAGGGGCGGACGATTACATCCTGAAGCCGCTGGACCTTTTTGAACTTCGTGACCGTGTTCGCCAGATTCTTGAAAATCGCAGGCCCCGGAATGAACTCCGCAACCTGCGGCGGGAGATGATGAAGAATCTGGGGAATGCCAGGATTATCGGGCAATCTCCTGTCATGCTGGAATTGCTCCAGCAAGTGGCAACGGTGGCGCCAACCCGCTCCACCATTTTGTTGCTCGGGGAAAGCGGAACGGGAAAAGATTTGCTTGCCCAAACCATCCACGAAAACAGCCCACGGCGCAGTGAAAACTTCCTTCCCTTGAATTGCGCGGCCCTCAGCGCCTCATTGCTCGAAAGCGAATTGTTCGGATTTGAAAAGGGCTCGTTTACCGGGGCAATGGAGCGACGCTTGGGGAAGCTGGAATTGGCCGACCGGGGAACGCTCTTCCTCGACGAAATCGGGGAAATTCCTCTGGAGATGCAGGTCAAATTACTGCGATTCCTGGAGACTCGAGAAATCATGCGGGTGGGTGGAAAGACTTCCGTGAAACTCGACGTGCGGCTGATTGCCGCCACCAATCGAGATCTGGTTCAGGCCGTTGAAAAGGGAAATTTCCGGAACGACCTTTACTTTCGTCTCAAAGTGGTGTCTCTTCGAGTTCCTCCTCTCCGCGAGAGGAAACAAGATATTCCTCTCCTCGTGTCTCATTTCATCCAGCAATTCTCGAGCGAACATCATAAGAAGGTGTCAGACGTCTCGGCAGAGGCTTCCGAAGCCTTGCAGAATTACTCCTGGCCGGGAAATGTGCGTGAGCTGAAAAACCTGATCGAGAACCTCGTGGTTTTTGCCAAGGGAGAATCTTTGAGCCTCCCAGACCTGCCGGCTGAGGTCAGAGACTCACAGGGGACGATCTCTCCTCCTGCCGATTCTAATTTTCCCTTGTATGATGATTTAAATATGGAAATTGTGGAGAAACAAGCGATTGTCAAAGCTCTGGAGAAGACGGGAGGAAATCGCCTCAAGGCATCGCAATTGCTTGGGATTGGCCTGCGCACACTCCAGAAGAAATTGAAAGATTACGGGATGACAGAACGATAATTTGGAATGCTGCAGCCTGCTCCCATCCCCAGGATTTGATTACCCTATTCCCACGGCAGGAATAACCTCCTGTACCCCGGAATTCAATGGGGTGTAACGATCCCAGTCCCGCATGCCAACCGTTAGGGAATCCCGACAAGTTTAAGCTTATTTTTCAACTGCTTAGCCTCTGCTGTGGTCTTACAATGACTTGCCTCCTTGCGTTGCGGAGAATGAGGCTTATCGAGCATCCGGTTGTTTGTCGCTGTGTCGGTTGAAAGATATAGGCTGTGATGGGATGGGTGTTTGACGATATAATATTTGGCTATCGTCTTGAAAGAGATGAATCTTCTGGAGCTTGTGCCATGGCAGTAAGTGGTATTCGAGTAACCCGATGGGTATTGGTGATCGGGGTATCGATCGTACTGGGATTTCTGCTGGGAAATACCTCTCAGCGGCGGGCTGAAGCCTACAAATTTTTTTCGGGGAAGCCCGTTGACCGTCTCACCCAAGTCTCCTTCGCGGATATTGCCGAGAAGGTGACTCCCGCTGTCGTCAGTGTGATCTCCACCAAAATTGTGGACCTCAATGAGGTTCATGATGACTTGGAATTCTGGTATCCGATGAGACCGGATGATAATTCGAAACGGAAAAGCCTAGGGTTTGGTTCCGGTTTTGTGGTCGAAGCCGGAGGGCTCATTGTCACCAACCAGCATGTGATAGAGGATTCGCGCAATATCAACGTCAGGCTCTATGACGGCAGCGAGTATCCGGCAGAACTGCTGGGTTCGGATGCTGAAACCGATCTGGCATTGATGAAGATCAAGCCTCCGAAGCGGTTGGAGAAAGTGAGCTTAGGAAACTCGGATCAGTTGCGCGTAGGTGATTGGGTGATGGCGGTTGGCAATCCATATAACTACGACCACTCAGTGACGGTCGGGGTGGTCAGTGCCAAGGACCGAAAGATCGACGAAAATCCGTACGAGAGCTACGTGCAGACGGATGCCGCCATTAATTTCGGGAACAGCGGCGGCCCATTATTCAATGCGAACGGGGAAGTCGTAGCGATTGCCACAGCCATCAGCACCCGAGGGCGCAATATTGGATTTGCCATTCCCATCAACCTGGCGAGGCTCATTGTGAGACAACTGGAAGAACATGGCCGGGTGATTCGGGGGTTTCTGGGGCTCACCCCGGAATCCATAGACGAAAATATTGCCAAAGTCCTCCAGCTTCACTCGACCCAGGGCATCATGGTGTCTGAAGTGAGTCCGATGTCGGCCGCGGAGCGGGCGGGGATAAAGCGCTACGACGTAATTACCCACCTGGGCGATGAACCTGTCTTGGACCGCGATTCATTCCGAAGGAAGGTGGCGCAAGTTCCTCCAGGCACGGAACTCCACATGCGCGGCATCCGGAACGACCGGCCGATTGAGTTTATGGTATTGGTGCGGGAGAGACCGTCATCCGTCGCCAGCGCGATTCATCCCGTCGAGCCCGAAACCAAAGCACAGCCTTCAGCGGAGGCCCGGGCGGGGCGGGCCGGCATTACGGTGCAGGAAGTGCCTGAGAACAGGCGTAAACTCTACCGGATCGAGAGCGGTACCGGCGTCCTCATTGTCAAGGTCGATCCGATCAGCCCTGCGGCCGATGCGGGGCTCAACCCCGACGATGTCATCCTGGAAATCAACAAGCATCCCATCGCCTCGCTCATGGATTATCAAAAAGTAGTGTCTCGCCTGAGAGAGAGCGACGCCGTAATGCTCCTCGTTGCCCGACCACGAACCAGCACGAAAATTATCACGATGAAACTGGAAGGGGCCCCCTAGTAAATACCTGCCTTCTGTCTGAGCGCTGGAAAGATAAAGCCAGGGGAAGGAATGATTCTGCAGATTGGTGCGCAGGTATGTCCGTGGTTTCGTAAGGGGCAAGTTGACCAAACTGGCCCCAGACGGGTTACTGGGGGTCGTAATTCAAATTAGGCGAAAGCCAACGCTCCAGTGTCCTGATGTCCATTCCTTTTCGCCTTGAATAGTCGACGACTTGGTCAAGCTCAATCCTGCCTAGAGCAAAATACTTCGATTCCGGATGCGAGAAGTAGAGGCCACTGACCGAAGCCCCCGGGATCATGGCAAAATTCTCCGTCAAATGAATGCTCGTATGCTTCTCGACATGAAGCAGGTCAAAGAGCAGGCGTTTCTCGGTATGGTCCGGACTGGCCGGATACCCGGCTGCCGGTCGTATTCCTTGGTAGCGCTCGTGGATCAAATCGTCCAGGCTTAACGCTTCGCTCTCGCCAAATCCCCAGGCCTGCCGGATTTTCAGGTGCATCAATTCCGCGAATGCCTCCGCCAGACGGTCGGCCAAGGCCTTGGACATAATGGAGTTGTAGTCATCGTGATCCCGTTCGAATTCCGCCACCAGCGATTCAAGCCGGATGCCGGCGGTGACGGCAAAGCCTCCGATGAAATCAGACAACCCGGTTTCTCGAGGGGCGACAAAGTCGGCAAGCGCCAGGTTGGATTGTCCATCAGGGCGGTCGACTTGCTGGCGCAAGGTATGCAAAACGGTGAGTACGCCCGCCCGGGAGGCATCTGTATACACCTCGATATCGTCACCCACTGCGTTTGCCGGAAAAATTCCAACCACCCCGCGAGCCGTCAATCGTCGCTGTTCCACAATGCGGCACAGCAGTTGCTGCGCATCGTCAAAAAGTTCCCGGGCTTTGGCACCTACCTCCTCTTCATCCAGGATTCGTGGGTAAACCCCTTTGAGTTCCCAGGTGTGAAAAAAAGGCGTCCAGTCGATGTAGGGAACCAGTTCCGACAGTGGAAAGTCATCGAAGACTTTGATTCCGGTAAAGGACGGGCGATATTCGGGGAAGGCCTTCCAGTCCGGAGTAAACTTGCGCCGCCGGGCCTCCTCTAAACTCAGCAAGGGGCGCTGGGCTTTCTTCCCTTTGTGTTCCTCACGCGCTTTTTCCTGCTCCTTTCGATAGTTCTCCACAAAGGCCGGTTTCAGTTCAGGGCTGCGCAAATTTCCCACCACGCCCACCGCCCGGGAGGCATCGAGAACATGAATGACCGGTTGCGAATAAGCCGGAGCGATCTTGACCGCCGTGTGCACACGGCTGGTCGTGGCCCCGCCAATCAAGAGGGGAAGCTTAAATCCTTCGCGCTCCATCTCTCGGGCGACGTGCACCATTTCATCCAGCGAAGGAGTGATCAAACCGCTCAATCCAATCATATCGACGGACCTCTCCCTGGCCGTCTTGAGCAGTTTGTCACTGGGGACCATGACACCCAAGTCGATAACTTCATAATTGTTACAGCCGAGGACGACGCCGACGATGTTCTTCCCAATGTCGTGCACGTCTCCCTTGACCGTAGCCATTAAGATCTTGCCGGCCGCCTGGCGCAGACCCGTGGCTTCCTTCTCCTTTTCCATGAAGGGGAGAAGATAGGCCACTGCTTTCTTCATGACGCGGGCGCTCTTGACAACTTGCGGCAAAAACATCTTTCCCGATCCGAAGAGGTCGCCCACGATGTTCATTCCATCCATCAGCGGACCTTCAATGACGTCGAGTGGCTTGGGTAGCTTTTGCCGGGCTTCCTCCGTGTCTTGTTCGATGTACTCCACGATGCCTTTGACCAAGGCATGACTGAGTCGTTCTTCGACAGACCCCTTTCGCCAGCTTTCTTCCTGGACATCCGCTTTGCCTTTCTGCTTGACGCCTTCGGCAAAACTGATCAGACGCTCGGTAGCATCAGGGCGCCGGTTTAAAATCACGTCTTCCACCAATTCGAGCAAGTCTTTCGGGATTTCTTCGTAAACCGTCAACTGCCCCGGATTGACAATCCCCATGTCCATACCGGCACGAATTGCGTGGTAGAGGAAGGCGGAATGCATTGCTTCGCGAACCAGGTTGTTGCCGCGGAAGGAAAAAGAAAGATTGCTCACGCCACCGCTCACCTTGCAATGGGGTAGGGTCGCCTTAATCTGTCGCGTCGCTTCGATGTAATCCACGGCATAGTGGTTGTGCTCTTCCATACCCGTAGCGATCGTCAGGATGTTGGGGTCAAAGATGATATCGGCTGGCGGTATCCCAACTTCCTGGGTCAGGATCCGATACGCGCGCGTACAGATTTCGACCCTCCTCTTGAGCGTGTCGGCCTGCCCTGTTTCGTCAAAGGCCATCACAACCACACCAGCCCCATATCTCTTGATCAGACGGGCATGCTGTTTGAAGACTTCCTCGCCTTCTTTGAGGCTGATCGAATTGACCACGCCCTTCCCTTGGATACATTTCAACCCTGCCTCGATGACACTCCATTTGGAGCTGTCAATCATGATGGGCACTCGGGCGATATCCGGCTCAGAAGCCACCAGGTTAAGGAATGTCACCATGGCCGCCTCAGAATCAAGCAGGCCTTCATCCATGTTGACGTCGATCATCTGCGCGCCCCCGTCGACTTGCTGGCGGGCAACCGAAAGCGCTTCTTCGTAATTCCCATTTAAGATCAGCTTGGCAAATTTGGGAGATCCCGTGACGTTGGTTCTTTCCCCAATATTGACAAAGTTGGTGTCGGGTCGAATGACCAGCGCCTCGAGCCCGCTGAAGCGGCTGTACCCGTGGACTATAGGGATCGCTCTGGGCTTGAATGGGCGCACGGCTTCGGCAACGGCGCGAATATGCGCCGGTGTGGTTCCGCAACATCCCCCTACAATGTTCAGCCAGCCGTTGGCCGCATATTCCTTCAAAGTTCCGGCCATGGTTTGCGGCGTTTCATCGTACTCGCCAAAGGAATTGGGCAGGCCCGCATTGGGGTAGCAGCTCACGTAAATGGGGGCGAGCCCGGACAATTCCTCCAGATAAGGACGCATTTCCGTTGCACCCAGGGCGCAATTGATTCCCACGCTGAGTAATGGAGCATGGGAAATGGAGGTCCAGAACCCTTCGACGGTTTGCCCCGAGAGGGTTCGTCCGCTGGCATCCGTGATGGTGACGGAAGCCATGACTGGAATTTCGAAAGTGTGCTCTTCGAAATAGCGCGTGATGGCAAATAGGGCTGCCTTCAGATTAAGCGTATCGAAGGTTGTCTCAACCAGCAGACAATCCACCCCTCCCTCTACCAGGGCGCAAACTTGCTCGTAATAGGCACTGACCAGCTGATCAAAGGTCACTGCCCGGTAAGCCGGGTTGTTGACGTCGGGGGACATGGATGCCGTCTTGTTCATGGGGCCAAGCGAGCCAGCTACGAATCGTGGCCGACTTGGATCTGCGGCCATCACTGCGGACACGGCCTGGCGGGCCACCTTGGCCGCGGCCAGATTTATTTCGTAAACCAGCGACTCCAGCTGATAGTCCGCTTGGGAAATCCTCGTCGAATTAAAGGTGTTGGTCTCGATGATATCCGCGCCGGCTTCCAGGAACTGACGATGGATCGCCTCAATGACGTCGGGTCGGGTCAGGCAGAGAAGGTCGTTATCTCCTTTTAAATCCACAGGATGATCAGCCAGACGCTGGCCCCGGAAATCCTTCTCCTCAAGCTTGTAGCCCTGGATCATGGTTCCCATGGCACCATCAATGATGACAATACGCTGGCTCAAAAGATCTCTAAGTTGTTGACCACTCGTGCCTGAGTTATTCATTCCGCTGAGAAAACCTCATGAAAATTTAGACGCCCCTTCATGAATCCCTGTTTCGGCCGAAGCAGCAAACAGCTTCAGACAACAAACCTCTATTGTACCAGCAGTGGGAAGATGGACGCCAGATGAGAAACGCGCCAGCCGCGAATTGGGTTCTCAGAATACAGTGGTTGAATGAGGTGTTCGAAGGGAGGTGAAGTGATCTTATAGAAAGGGAACTCTAGGCTCTGAATCTTAGCGAACGAGGGCGACCTTTATACGAAGTCATGACGACAGGGTTTGCGCGATAGCAAGATGGTCACCTTAGTTCATTTTTGTGATTTCCTGGTTTCTGGTCATTGATGATACATTCATTCCTCCCAATACTCACCAACGTTGCGATGACAAGAAGTGAGCCGTTCATTGAAAGTAAATCGTTATTCACGGTTTGCACATCGAATGAAGACTGCCAAAGATCTCCTTGAACGAAAAAAACGGCTAAACTCGCTCATCCTCTGGGGAATCCTGTTGAGCTCATCGGCAAATTTTCCAGCCACGCCCTCCCCATCCTGGCGACTGGCGACTGACGACACAGCAATCGTCATCTCAGTAATGAATGACCAGCCGACCCTAAGGGTTTTGAGGGCCAACGCCGTTCCGCACAACTGGCTTTCAACTCCCTTAAGTGAAGAACTGATCAAGACCGTTGAAATGAGCGGTGTGTCGGTTACAACGAAGTGGAAATACCAACGGGCAGATCTCGACTTACGAAAAGAGCAGTTGACTCTTCGCTTTAGGAACTCCACTCCAAAACTGGATTAAGATCGATTTGGAGGGCCAGACCTGGTCATGGACCCGTGGAACACTGGCTGACGATTGCCAATGAGTCGGGCCGCAGTGTCACATTGGGGCATCAGGATAGTCTGGTTCTCGATGGCATCACCTTGGGAGTCAATGAATCCGCCCAGGCTTGGTGGGTCAAGCGTGGCGGAGGAAACGCCAGCCAAGAGGGCACCTTCACGGTGGACACCGATGTTAGCTGCTCGGGATCTGGTGACCAGTCCTGGCGGATGGTTCGAGCCCTGTCCCCCTGGCTGGCGATCCAGGTTGGGCAGACCTATGGATTGTATGTCGGATGGGAATTCTCAGGTGTCGGTAGAATCCATGCCCAGACTATATCGACGAGGCCAACGAAGCTCAACCTGCGGGTAGGTAATCTGCCTGAATTTAAGACAGAACTGCGCGCTGAGGAAACTTTACTGATTCCCTCCTGCTTTCGTCGGCTGTTATCGGGGGGACATCGATGAAGGGAGCTATGCCTTGCATCGCTTTGTGCTCAACAAGTTGCTACCCCCGTACCCGAAGAATCAACCGCTTCCCCACGCTGGCGTACAACCTTTATCTGGACAGTGGTGGGAATGAATACACCGAACCGGATGTACTGCACGGCGCCGCCTTCTGCAAAGACTTGGTTTTGAGACCTTTGTGCCGGATGCCATGTGGTTCCCACGTCGGGCGACTGGCGTTGGGATCCGACTCGATTTCCTCGGGGAGGCGGGCCCATTGAGCAATATGTACACGAAAATCAGATGAGGCTGGGACTTTGGGCCGCCTGGACCCAAGGGGAAATTCAACGGACCCAGGAGCTTTGAATATTTTCAGCCATCCCGATTGGTTTGTAGAGAGTTTCGGCCCGGAGTGGAAGTCTGAATATCTCAACTGGGGCGCGCTCATTGACTTGGGCTATGACCCGGCGAAGGAATGGGCTAAACGCGAAACTCAGCGGCTGGTGTCAGAAAATAAGTTGGATTATCTCAAACATGATTACAGCCCCATTGCAGTCAAATGCATTCAGAAGAACCATCGGCATCAGTATGGCGTGGACGTAAGCTATTGGTCGACACTGGCCTATTACGAGGTCCAGGAATCCCTCATGGAGAAATTCCCGGATCTTGTGCTAGAGGGTTGCTCGGGCGGGGGACATATCAAAGACTTTGGTTACATCCAACGAGTCCACTACATAGTGACCACCGACACGCTCTCCTCTTTGCCAAATCGCCAGAGTCTTTACGATTCCACTTTTGCCTTCCCGCCAGCGGTATTGCAAGCGTACACCTATGAAAATCATTACAACAAAATTTCTGATCGGCCACTCCCCTATTTTTGGCGCTGCGCAATGCAGGGTGCCTGGCAGATTGACCCGACCAACACTTCGACTTGGACACTAGAAGAGCGGGCTGGAGCCAAACGATCGGCAGAGGTTTATAAGTCATGGATTCGGCCGATGCTGCGCGATGTCAAAGTACACCACATTTTGCCTCGCCCGGACGATATTCACTGGGATGGAATGTTTTACTGGAGCGAGAGTCTGAAGCGAGGCACGCTCTTCATCTTTCGGCCTAACAATGAGGAACCCGTAAAGCAGATCCGACTTAAAGGATTGGCGGGCGAAAAGTCTTACCGGATCTGGTCAGAAGATCATTCTGTGGCAGAAGGCATTCTTGGGGGGAAACTCTTGATGAATGTCGGGCTCGAGATCAGGCTGCCTGGAAAGTTCACCAGTGACTTGATTTATCTTGAGGAAAAGCGTCGATGACTTCTGCCAATCTGTTCAGAAGGTGCTACGGAGACACGCAGAAGATATCTCAGGTCTCTGCAACTCGTTTCTTCAGCAGTTCAGGCAGGCTGCTTTTTCTTTCCTTTGGCTTTGGCTAGATTCTTCATTGCTCTGAGCTTCACGACTTGTCGGATCAAGCCGTAAGGGATCGGTTTGTCGAGTGGAAACCGGACCGTGTGCTTGGCAGATTTGTACTTCGAAAGCTTTTGGTTGAATTTCTCATCGCCAGCCGGAGCAGGGTAGATCCCGATATGTTCCTTGTAGGCCGCGTAACTGACCAGCATCCCCATGAAGGTAAAAGTCGGGATGTTGTATTTAATCGTTTCGGTTGCCTGAGGCGCGGCTTTGCGGATGGTCGCCCGGATCTTTCGCAAGATCACTTGAACGTCTTTCGGGAAGCTCGCGATATAGGCCTCGACAGATCCAGGATGGGAGTGATCCTTATCCATTTTCTTCACCCTTGTCACGGTCCGCCAAGAACTCCGGCGCTCGGTTCAGGAATTAGTCTTTCTGGAAATAAATTCTGGAATTCTCATCCCTTGAAAAGAACAGGCCGTCAGTTTTTCCAATCGCCTTAATCGCGTTTCTTCCTTTTTGGCGCTGAGGATCCACCAGCTCACGGCCTTCCGGTAAGAAGGCGGCTGCGCTTGAAAGAAACTCCAGGCGGTTTTGTTTCGTCGAAGCATGTGATGGTACGGTTCATCCAACTCCACCTTACGTTGTTCGTATGAATAGCGCCCTGACTTGTTCTCTTTTCTGGCTTGATAAGCCTTAAGGCCGGCTGGCAGCATTTGTCCTTGTTCGATCAGCGCCTGGGCGCGACGGATATTAATAGCGCTCCAGGTACTGTCCGGTTTCCGGGGAGAGAACCGGATCGTATAACTTACTTCGTCGATATTTTTTCGCACTCCGTCAATCCAGCCATAACAGAGCGCCTCGTCAACAGACTCGGGCCAGGTAAGGGTGGGCTTGCCGGAACTTCTCTTGTAAAAACCCACCCACAGGACGTCCGTCTTATCGTGATACTTTGCAAGCCACTCGCGAAAAGCAGTCGGCGTTTGAAAGAATTTGGATTTCATTATCAATGGAAATGCCCGTCAGCACCGTCAGGCTTTTGCGGTGCAATTGATCATCCAGCGGATTCCGAACTGATCCGTCACACTACCGAAATAACCACCCCAGAACATTTCCTGAAGCTGCATCTCAACCTTTCCATTGATCGACAGGGCTTTGAAGAGTCTGTCGGCATCAGCCCGAGTGTCCGGTTCCAGGTTGATATGAATGTTATTGCCTTGCACCAGCGAAAAACCCATAGATTCCGGAGCATCGGTTCCCATGAGTACATGACCGCCAAGAATGGGGAGCTCGACATGCATCACCAAATTGCGATCTGAATCCGACAGCGGAGGCTGTCCCGGTGCCGGAGGGACTTCGCCGAATCGATGAATCGGCCCCTTAAATTCGCCTTCGAAGACTGAACGGTAAAAGAGAAAAGCCTGCTCCGTGGAGCGTGGAAAATTCAAATAGGTGCAAACGCGCGCCATGAAATTGAACCTCCGTCGATAAGAATATGAGTTGAAACACACCGCCAGGAACCTTGCTTGACATTCCATCCTAGCATGACACTGAACGAATGCGCCTTCCGGTGCTATTTCAGCGCCAATTGGACTTCCCGACCAATGTCATCGATCAGCACCTTCGATTGGTCAAACACTCCGGACATCCAGAGAAAACCGTGAATCATTCCCTGATAAAGTCGGAATTTTACCGGCACATTGGCTGCAGCAAGCTTGTTGGCATAATTGCGTCCATCGTCGCAGAGCGGGTCGTATTCCGCAGAAACGACCAGCGCGGGGGGGAGACCGGTATGGTCCTTGGCAGCCAGTGGTGAACAATACGGATTCATTCCGTCACCCGGAGTCCGCACGTAGTGATTCCAAAAATAAATCATGTCAGCCCGTTCCAGTGAGTACCCTTCCGCATTGGCCAGGTAGGAGGGTGTGTCCCAGCCGTACTGGAGGGCAGGGTAGATGAGCACCTGGTAGGCCAGGCGCGGGCCATTCTCATCGCGCGCCCGGAGCGTCACAGCCGCAGCTAAGTTTCCCCCGGCACTATCCCCTATGACTGCAATTCGGTTCGGATCGATCCCCAGCGATGGGGCATCTTCAAACACCCATCGTGTTGCTGCGTAGCAATCATCGAGCGGAATGGGAAACTTATGTTCGGGTGCCTTCTGGTAGTTTACGGCAACCACAACGCATCCGGTGCGATTGGTAAGCAAGCGGCTGAATGAGTCGCACACCTCAAGGTTTGCCACAACCCATCCACTCCCATGAAAATAAATCAGTCCCGGCAGGGATTCAGCCTTAACATGGGCTGGACGATAGATCCGCACCGGCAAATCCGCCGTAGGCCCAGGGATGAAACGATGCTCGATGCCGCCAACGTCCTCAGGCGATCCACCAAAATCTTTGAAAGCCAGCGCCGCCAGGCGAGCCTCGGCCGGACTCAGGGTTTCAAACGGCGGGGCACCGGAATCTCTTAAAATCTTTAGAAAAGCCTCTGCTTGCGGGTCGAGCGGCATTGGCTGCTTCCTGTATTTTGCCCTCAATTCCTCAACTGTTTGGAGCGCGGGCGGATTTGATGCTCAACGAAGCTCCTTGCGAACCACAAGTTTGAGCCCGGACCACGTTTCATCAATGGCACAAACCTTCACATCCACGAAACCTAGGGGAAGAGCGATTTCCCTTATGATATTTTCACTGATCTCACTGGGCAATTTGGAGGTCTTCTTCGGCCACGACACCCATACGCTGGCTTGAGGTGCCATTTTCCTTCGATAGAGGGCAAGCGCGCCGGCTAATTCTGATTTTCTGGTGCTGAAATGGTGCACGATCTCGGTGGACCGGTCGACCATCCGCGAAAATTGCACCCCTTCAGGCAGGGGTTCAAGGAGCTGGGTATAGTTGTCGGGGGCGTCCACTGCTACGATGATGCTGCCCTCTTTGATGCCAAGTTTCTTTGCCAAGGGCGTGCCTGAATAACCTGCCATGTTTTATCCATCAGGAAGAAATAAACGTCGCTGGTCTGCGCGATAGATCAGGATCCGTTTTCGCATAGGCACCTTCCAGAAGTGACCGTCGCCTCAGTCAGCCCGGGCGCAGAACATGAGCACAACAGCCGAAATGAGTTCCACGGCCAGGGATACACTTTGCAGGCCCGTCACGCCTCCCCTGCCGGTAGCCATCAATCCAATCAGCCGGCCGGTGATAATGGCCATCAAGACCAGTGCGGCAGCAATCAGATAGCTTCGGGATTTGGTTAAAACGCCGGTCAGACAAAGAGCCGCCAATCCTAAGAAGAGGCCGCCGAGCTCAGCTCTGAGAGCAACGAGACCTTCCGGGCCCGCCGCGATCAGTTGCAGCGGTTGTGCGGCCTGCTGGGGGGACATCCAGAAAGTCATACCAATTCCTGCAAAAAGAAGGGCTAGGAGTATAGTCAGAGTCCAATCCAGCCGCATGTTCTGCCTCTGTCGGGAAATCCAATCTGGTGACGCTTTCTGTTCAAGGCCATCGAGGGGGCTTGAAACAAGCCGCCAGGGGAACTACGACCTGTGCTCTAGACTATATTGGTGCCGCCCCTATTTTAACGTGATCTCATGAAAATATAATTGGGGGACGGAGCGCTTCACGACACCAAGGGCGGTAATCCTTTGTCGTCAATGATGCAGTGTCGTGCCAGGAGCCAGTCCTCGGGAATCCCGTCCATTCTCCACGATCGCGCACCAAGGTCAAGCAGTCTAGTGGTAGGATCTTTTCAAGGGCAAGGTTCGTCCAAGTCCGGCTACTGCCCGTGATGGCGAAGGATCTCTTCAATTTCCTGCATCGTAAAACAATTGAGCTGGGTAATCGTGGCCTGCTGCCTCAAAGCAGGCGGCAAAATCATGCGAGCCTCATCCTTGCTTTCAACTTCCACTACGATCCATGCTTTATGGACTCCGTCTTTGCATCCCCAATCGGCGTGACTCAAGAAATGGGAGCCGGAAGTAAGGAAAACTTCGACCGCCCGGGCGCACGCCCTTGTCGTCTCTTCGTGTGGGACCTCGATGATGAATTTGGCCGTCACTTTGATCTCCTCTCTGACCTTGACACTTTAAGCCCTGGGATCGAACCCAGCTCTGATTTTGGTAGATAAATAGATTTGTTCCAACAGGGTTTTTCCTTGCCGCTTAGAATTTCTTTATTGCCTTTTCTCGAATCCAGTATCCCCCCTCCCACATCCCGTCCCCCGCATCCCGAAACCCAGGTGACATTTATCCCGACTCGTGGGCCAATTCGTAATTCAATGCTTGCCATGAATGCCTTGCTCAACCTGCCGCTGATATTCGTCCGCGTCGAAGCTGCCCTGGGATTCCGCAATCAAGCCATCGTCTCCTAATTTCCATTCTTCGAATCCACTGATCCGGACCTGCCTGCCGGTGCCGCCTGGACCACAGTTGGTGCCCTCCAGGGTCCACTTGTAGATCACCTTTTCGCGGTTTACGAGCAGATCGTCCATGGAGACTTTAAGATCGGGAAAGGCGGTCATGAATCCCTGGGCCGCTGCGGTAATGGCCACTCGTCCCACGGAGGGAATGCCTCCGTTGATGGTCAGCGAGCCATTGGGCGCAAAGAAAGCCGCCACGCTGGCGGCGTTCTGACTGCACCAGGCTGTCGTGTAGTTCGCAGCAAACTTGCGTAATTGAGCGATGTCCATGATCGCTTCTCGGGAATCAAAGCGGACAGCCTCGAGTCCGGACGCGCCCGGCTATCATCCCCGCAGAAAGGCCCATACTTTGGGAACGCGTGCCGCAAGGTTAAAAATGATAGGCCAGAGCAAATAAAAGGCAACAACCAGAAACAGTTCCTCCAACCCCTCGCTGAATGCCCACATGCCGCTGGAGGCATTTTGAACTTGGAAGACTTGGGCTACCGTTGTTCCGGTTCTCGCTGCTTCATAGAAAGCCAGGAGATAGCGTTTCAAAACAACAATCTGATAGGTAATGACCCAAACGACCAGGCAAAAAACGATTTCATAGCCGATGCGCTGATAGATTTTTAGTCTTCGAAGGAACTCTTGATATAGGTCATTGGAGGCGGGGGCTTCGTCAGAAAGAATCATCAGGACAATCAACCCGAACGGCCCAAGCAAGGCCAGGGGCAGCCACCAATAGGATTGTTTCTTCGATTTGAGCAGGAAAAAACAGGTCAAGAACCACAAGGCTGCGGCGAGTAGAAAAGTGGCGATCATTAATAGATGCTTCAGCAGGTTCAGCAAATGAAAATTACGTACATAATTTGAAGTCTTCACCGCAATTTCCGGGTTGATGAAAATGACCAGGGTCATGCCCGCGATGGTTACTACTGGAATTAAAGCGAGTGTAGCCAGAGCGAAAAGATAATATTTCTTGAGCATGTGAAGTTCACACTTTGAGGAATAGCACAGCAGGCGATGTTTCCCGGATTCCTGAGGGCAGCTAGATCATTTCAGCCTTCTTGAAGTGCATGAGCTTGCTCTCGCTTTCACGGATGCCAGCTTGCTGACATCCATCTGAGACAATAAAAACAGACTGCTCTTTCTTGCGCTTTTGCGGGGACCGCTGGTGGAGACGCCGCGCCCTCGCGGCGAACTGTTAGCACCGGGATCGCTGATCACGTTTTTTCAGTCAGAGTCATACCACAGCCGCCAGGCCAAGACAACGAGGACGACTGCCGACGAGAGGTGAAGCCCTATCGCCAAAGGGCTTGAGGTTCCCGAGATATGCCAGACGATGATTGCATCCCCAATAGGAATCAGTGTCAACACCGCAATCGACAGGCCTAAGACTCGCGGGCTAACCCGCAGAGCCATCAGGCCCAGCAACCAGGCGCCGATCGCTAGATCGCGAAGACCGGCTGCAATTACGTAAGCGCGTGTTGAAGCCTCTGAAATGGCAATCCCATACATGCGGGCTGCACCCAGTGGGACAGCGAGCGCGAATCCGCCGATGACACAAAGGGATAGGCCAAAGACAGCGACAATTGCCATGAGAAGGGAGGTTTTCATCGTCATCGTTGGCCAACGGTGGAGCGCAGCGCCGACAGAAATTCGTCGGGAGCGATCGGGCTGAGCAATAGGCTATAACCAGCAGTTGTTGGAATGTAAACGGCTCGGCTCTTGTCCGTCAGATAAAGCAAGGCCTTCTCACCATTCTGAAGTCGAAACCATCCTGCCTGGTACCCGGGCAGACCGGTCCCCATGGTGCGCCATTTTGGTAGAAGTGCGGGTGTGGCTGTGAAATCGACACGCCGCGCCGCCTGAGTCTGGAGCTGATCCGCTGGAATAAGCCGTCCGTAGAAATCACCGCGCAGACGCAGTCCCTCGGGTGAAACTTCGAACCGGGCAGCGCGCGAACCGATGAGCGTGAAAAGAAGCAGGCTGACGATGGGAATCAGGATCATAAGAACAAGCCAGGCGGACTTGAGTCCGGCGGGCGCGATGGAGAAGCTCTGCATGGTTCACCTCCTGATGCGAATCGCAATTGCCTGCTCGAACCCGGGTTCAACCAACGGGCCGTGGGTAAATCCGGAAATTGCATGATAACGAATTTCTGGGGTTCATTGTGGGAGGAATCCAATCAGCTATGATTGAATTCTTGGCAGTTTGAAATGTGTGAAATATTGCCCTCCAGAACTTCTCATTGTCAACAAATGTTTGTGAATTAACAAGATTCGGGTTGTTGGGCAGAGGTAAGACAGGCAGAATAGGCTGCAGGTCATGGGGCTTACACTCATACAGGGATGATTCTGGGAAACACACGATGGAAAATACTCTCACCGTAGAATTTCGCCTGAGGGGTAGAGGCTTTGTCCCGGAGGAATTGAGTCGTGAATTGGGTAAAGAATGCACGAAATATGAACTGGGCGATCTTAATTTTTGGATTCTGTCCAAAACCAAAACCGGGAAGATCGATATAAATGCGACATGCCATGAGCTTATTTCCGAATTGCAGCCATTGCAGGACAAGCTTTGCAGGTTGATCGAGAAATTCGATCTGCGTCCGGATTTTTGTCTGCTTCTGAATGTAAGGCCGAGGACGGAACACGAGGTTTTATACGGAGAATGCGATAACAAATTTCTGTATTGAACCCGCAGTCATGCGGTTTTCTCTCAACCATTAACGCGCCAATCTATATTGAACACGAGTATGACAATGAGTTAACAAGTCAAGGCCGCCGACAGCTGCCAGCTCATCGCTCGGCTCTGCGGAACCATTGGGGGAAACATGCGTATTTTGAAACACCTGTTCGAGCAAAACCGGGCCTGGGCCACCGGGATGACCAAACACGATCCCGGCTTCTTCTGGCGACTGTCTCGCCAGCAAGCGCCGCGCTTTTGGATTGGATGTTCAGACAGTCGGGTGCCGACCAACCAGATTGTCGGATTGCTCCCGGGAGATGTTCGTTCATCGCAACGTCGCCAACGTGAGTGGTTCCGCACTGACTTGAACTGTCTCTCCACTATCCAGTTTGCGGTGGATGTGCTTCGCGTGGAGCACATCATCGTTTTGCGGGCATTACGGCTGTGGAGGCGTGTTGGCTGGCCGCCTGCGGCGACAAGCTCGGGCTGATCGACAACTGGCTTCGCCACAACCCATCCAGGACGTGAAGGCAAGCCGCATCAGGCAAAGCTCAAACGCTTGGCTGGCGAGATTGAGCAGCATCACCGCCTCTGTGCGCTGAACGTCATCGAACAGGCGGCGAATGTCTGCCGAACAACCGTCGTGCGCGATGCCTGGGGTCGTGGCCAGGCCTTGACCGTCAACAGTTTGGATCCTATGGCCTTCAGGATGGATTACTTCAAAGACCTGGGGATGTGCGTTGCAGCCGAGGCGGAGCTGGCTGATTGTTATGATGCGGCATGCGCAGCCCTTGTAGCGCGGGCAATCGGCCACAGCCGACGAGGCTGCGCACCACAGTTGAACCTTGGCGTTGGGCAGGAACTATTCTCAATGTTGACGGCCGTTACCTTAAATTCCAACAGGAGGTAAGAATGCAGATACTTTCAAAAGCCAAACCGATCCTGTTTTCCATGTCTCTGATAGTTCTGTTCCGGTTCCACCCATGCACTCGCGGGGCCTATGCTGATGCACTTGGAAAAGCCATGTGGTTGCGCGATCGACTCTCTGAAAGCGGAGAAAAGTGGCATTGAGTCAGGTGGATGTTTGTACTCTTTCCCTTCACCCCGATGTAAAGAATCTTACTGTCATCACCGATCAGCAGCGAGATGATGCGAACCGAGAGGGATTGGAAAATTGTTTGAAAGTTTGTTAACGGAGAAATGCCTTGTGGAAGCACGTGAAGCAATAAAAGTATGAAGGGCCTTCACGCCAGTTCTTTCCAGCTTTTGGGTCAGGTCGCCGCACGCGAGCTTCTTAGTCACCCAGCCGTTGCCGCGGGCCTCGGGGATTTACAAAAACATATCGACGCAGATAAGATCAATAAAACTCTTGAACTGACAGCCTCGACTCCTTCTGAACCGAAGGAGAAATAGTCACTGCAACCATCATTTTTGTGTTCAAGAGGGCTGACTTCCCTCGGACCACGCCGGGCTGCAAGAGGAAGCTACAGCGCCTTTGAGCTCTTGGCGGTTTAGTTTCTTTGAAGGAGAAACCCCAAGAACCCAAAGTCGTATAGATTTGGTATTGGTTAGCGTTTAATTGCGATTTTCAAATGGGATTTCTTATTGGTCATCGTTCGTGCGTCCATTTTGGATTTTCAGACAATGACAAATGACAATTGAACAATGGCAAATGGTGTTACTTTTCCAGCAAAGAAAATGGAACGTGGCCTCCAAAGGACGCACAGAAAGATTATTTCATTGGTTTTCTTGGTGTTCTTGGCAGTTTAATTCTTTAAAACCACGAAATCCTCAACGAAGCGAAATCTACCGCAAGAATCTGTTGTTAATTAACGTTGTGCAGCGGACCGCCGCAGAGCGAGGTAAGTGGTGAGACGGGTTGCGGCTGGTCAGCTAATGGGTGAATTAGGAATCCAAATGTCAGACATGAACGATCGTGTGGCTCTGATTACCGGAGCCAGCAGTGGGATTGGAAGGGCAACCGCCGAGGTCTTCGCCGCAAGGGGTACGAGTTGTGCTGGCTGCGCGGCGGCAAGAGGAGCTCGCATCGCTTGCTGCGAGATCGAATCCAACGGAGGGAAGGCGACCATCATCAAGACGGATGTATCCGTAGCGAAGGACGTGGAGCGAATGGTCGCGCACACCAATTGAGGCGTTCGGGCGTCTCGACTTTGCCGTGAACAATGCAACCATTGAGGGGCAGTGGGCTCGAATCACGGATTTGGCTGAGGAGGATGGGACAGAGTTCTGGACATCAATCTAAAGGGTACCTTTCTTTGTATGAAGTATGAAGCTAGAGCCATGCTCGATGGCGGAAATGGTAAAGCCATAGTCAACATCGGTTCCGTTAATTCGTTCATCAGTTTCCCGGCTGGTTCGGCCTATGTCGCATCAAAGCACGGCCTGATCGGGTTGACGACGAGTGTATCGGCTGAGCTGGCGCCGCAGGGAATCAGAGTAAACTTGCTCTGTCCGGGAGTGGTTGATACGCCGATGCACCACCGGGCTCGAGGGATGGTTGGCGACGACTTGTTCGACAAAACGCTGCTGCCAACGGTTCATCTTCGACGCCCAGGTCGCGGAGGAGATCGCTCGAACCATTCTCTTCCTATGTTCGGATGAAGCCAGTTACATCACTGGCACAACACTGACACCCGATGGCGGGTTTACACTGACAAGATAAAGGTGCATGCCATGCCGCCTGACGGCTGGCCAGAGCGGATTCCCGTAAGAGATTGGTTATTGGCTAACGCTCATTTCCGATTTGTTAACTGCGGTTTGACATTGGTCATTGTTCATTTTCCATTTTGAATTTTCAAACAATGGCAAATGACAGATGACAACTGAACAATGACAAATGATTTTTGTTCGGCAAGCGAAGAAGGCAGGAGCACGCCAGAATCGAAGGGTGCAATAAGAAGACGGTAGCATTGGACTTTCTTGGCGTTCTTGGTTTAATTTTTTATAAATGCAAAGGACGCGGCGGAGGAAGAAACGGTGGAGATGCACATTCGGGAAGCCACAGAGACCGATCTGCCGGCCATCGTTGACATCTACAACCAGTCGATCCCGGCCGGGTGGTCTACCGCCGACACGAAACCCATCACCGTCGCAGATCGCGTGGAATGGTTCCGTAAGTTTGATCCAGCCAGGCGTCCGATCTGGGTAGCCGAGGCCAATGGGAAGGTGGTTGCGACTGTCTACTTGTCGTCTTTTTACGCTGGCCGTCCCGCCTACGACGCCACCGCCGAGGTGAGCGTTTATGTTGCCACGGCTTATCACAAGAAGGGCATCGGCCGACGGCTCAAGGAATTTGTCATCGGCGAATGCCCGCGGCTGGGAGTGACGACACTGCTGAGCATGCACTTCGATCATAACGCCGCGACGCGACACATTAACGACGGACTGGGATTCGAGGTGCTCGGGCACCTGACGGAAATAGCGGTCGTCGAGGGGCAGAAGCGCGGATTGATCATCTCAGCGCTCCGCATCCCGCCCAGGAGCTCCAAACCAGGCGCTGCAGAGGGCGGGCCGAAGGCGGTGCACTCCTGAGTGGCGCTATTAGGCTGGACCTCGGGGGCAGTCGGTTCTTCATGCCAAAGCGCTTTAATGACTTTTCGCATGTTGACTTCTTGGTTCGCATGAATCTTGCTGGCGGCGCCACAGTCACAGAATGTAAAATAATACGGGCCCACCTCACGATAAGGTACCGTGAAGTTGATATCGCGGTCAGTGCAGCGGGAGAGAACGCACAAAGTGAGCACCCTAAGACGCAACGCGTAAGGCTTAAGAAGTATGTCAATAGAAGGATGGCATTCGGAAACGAAAAGGTCCTCCATGACGTCTCCAGTCACAAGGAGAAGTGGAGTACGCAATTTGGCCTCGTCGAGCAAGAGGCGATGAAGATTAGACCCACGCTTGATGAACCTATCGCCTGACCGCCGGTTCCACACAACAAGTCAAAAACGTGGCACGGTTGATAGTGGAGCCAATGGGAGGGTGAGGATGTCATCCTTGAAAATTGGAATTGTCTTGTATGCTGAAGTTCTCTGTGTCCTCACGGGTTCGCTCCATTTCACCCTTGGTGAGGGGAAACCGGCGCCCAAGGGCTGCTATTGGCAGCTGATACGATCGCCAGGATGTATGTCCTGGGGTTCAATCCTCCTCCCCGTAGGAGTTAGCAGGGAATGAGCTATGCATGAATTCACATGGTCGGCAACCCAGAAGAAAGCTGCGCGGAAGGCCTTCGACCTCGCTCTTGGACGGGAGTTGAAATCGATACGGAATGACGTCCAGTCCATGCTTCAGAACAGTTCTGACGATAATGTTGTCTGGTCTTTGCTCGACTATTTGTCTAAAAAACGTCTGGAGATCGGGCAGAAATACGATTATCGTTACTCCGTAATAATGTTAGTCTTCCATCGGCTTGTATTTGAGGGTTGGCTTAAGGAAGAAGAACTCGTCGGCATCGGCAAGGAAAAAATCGAAGTTATCCGTAAGGTGAACTTTATCATATAAGAACATCCAAGCCGTGATCTCCTCGCTATCTACCCGATGTTGCTTCCATGCGGGCTCGCCGCGCAAAGAGTAGCCTGAATTGGGGTTGGAACCGACTGCTCCAAAGGGCGACGGCCGAACCGGGATCATATTTCAGCCATGTTGAGCCATGAGACAACCTAAACCGACTCCGGCGGGAGCACGTATCCCGATCAGGTTGAGCAGGCGCGAGCGCGAGCTGATACTTCATCATTCGTTCGTTGATGGGGATGTTGAGCGTCGACTGAGAGTTGCTCGTAGTGCAAGCCGTGAAGTCGTCGCCGACCTCACGCTCGACGATCTCGATGACTTGCTGGGCTCTATCGCCGCTGAAGCAAATCACGCAACCAGCCGAATGCTCCAGAAGGAGCTAGATGGCCTGTTTGATCGACTCAAAAAGATTGAGGATTTGTATATCGATCATGAATGACTCGACATCGACTGAAGCCGCATCCATCCGATCTGCTGCGAAAAACGACGGCATCCGGCTAAACCCAATTTGTTGGTTAAGGTGGCCACCAAGGACGCAATGACCAGGGCAGGCAAGACAAAATCAAAGCGTTTCTCGCTCACTAGTGTGTGTCAGTTCTTGATCGTACTTCCACGAACGGAGCCGTTGGTCTGGCGTCGCATTCAAGTGCCGGAGAGGTACAGCTTCTGGGACTTACACGTCGCAATTCAAGACGCCATGGGCTGGGAAGACTATCACCTGCACGAGTTCATCATTCTCGACTCCAAGCCCAGTCGAGTCACGCGAATCGGTATTCCTGATGACGAAATGCTCGAGGAGCGGCCTTACCTTGCGGGTTGGAATGTACCAATTCGAAAATACCTGGCGGCTGGATCGGAACCCATTAGATATCGATATGACTTCGGTGATAATTGGGAGCATATCGTCGAGTTCGAAGAATGGCTTCCGGCCGACAGTGGAATTTACCCGCGGTGTATTGCTGGTGCAGGTGCGTGCCCGCCTGAGGATGTCGGCGGCACAGGGGGGTACGCGGAGTTCTTGCGTACGATCGCCAATCGCCGGCATCCCGAACGAGCAGCGCTGCTGGAGTGGGTGGGTGGGGCTTTCGACCCGCACGCGTTCGATCCCGGAATAGTCCAGTTTGATGATCCGACCAAGCGCTGGAAGACGGCATTTGAACAAGGGGGCGGCATCATCTAAGTTCTAATGGAGGCGACGAGCCCCACAACAACGACGACCAAAGACGGAGATCCTTAGAAATTGCTAAGGAAAAAACTCGGTCTACAGAGAAAGACATCATGACCGGAATGGAACTATTGCTTCCTTCCTCGGTCCTCTCAAACTTTTGCAA
>JAXLQK010000077.1:0-26709 GCA_046331665.1 Terriglobia bacterium
GATTGATAGTGGATACTGATTTTGCTATCCACAAGTGACTGATATGCTTCTGTCGTGATTTTGGCTGCCTCCTCAAAAATCCCGAGAGTCCACGGACGAAATCCAATCGATGGGACCGGCTTGGGTAACGCTGCTTTGCAAGGAGCCTGCCGAAACGTACGATCATATCCTACAAAATGGAATGATTTGAAAAACTCACGAACACCCCAAGGATGAAAACTTATGAATTGTGACTCAATACGGCACACCGACCTGACATTCTGAAGTTCCCATATCACTTTTCCAAGGAGTTTCTCCTCCACTCCTTTTCCCGCCTGACTGTTCCGGACAAAGCAATTCCCTACTAGCCCCGTACGGTCTACTTCCAGAAAATAGCAGTACCCGACCGGCAATCCATCGTCAACGGCGGCGTAACCTGACAACGACTTAAATTCCAGCATGCTGCTGACAACGTTCAACGGCTCCGCATAGTCCCAAAGAAGTTTTTCAGCCCAGCACTGCCTTTCTTCCTCAAAAATTTCCCTCATCGCCTGGCTCTGAACCCTATGCAGTGGAATCACTTCCATACGCAATTTCCGTTAAACCTTCCCAACTAGATTGTCGATCAATGCACTAGAAGGCATGCTATACTATGCCTGTTTTTACACAGTTTTCCTATTAGAACGCACCTAAAACATAGCAAGGATCTGGGACTCGAGCCAACTATTTGCTCTGAGGGCACCACCGCCGACCAGGCAACGCAGGAGGAGTCACATGGAACTAAGCAGCGGTGAAAGTATCTTAGTCGTCGACGATGAGGTTTATCTAAGGAATGTGATCGTAGAGTTCCTTAGCCGGGAGGGCTACCACGTACAGGGCGTCAGCAGTGCCGAAGAGGCATTGGACCTTCTGCGGACAACCGTTTTTGACGTTCTCATCACGGACATGAAATTGCCTCAAATGGACGGCAATACGCTGCTGCAGGAAGCCGTGGCCGTATATCCTGAAATTATCGGCATTGTGATCAGTGGATTTGGGACAATTGAGAATGCAGTAAAGGCCATGCGGAATGGTGCCTATGACTACCTCTCGAAACCCTTCCAGATGGTAGAGGCCAGCCTAGTCATCAAACAAGCACTCGAACGCCGCCGTCTCCGGGAAGAAAATTGCTACTTGAGATCTCAACTGAACGAGAGGCACAGTTTCGGCAATATGATCGGGAAGAGTCAGTCGATGCAAGAGGTCTTTCAGCTCGTCGAGACCGTGGCCGGAGCTGGGAGCACCGTCCTGATCACCGGTGAGACTGGCACGGGCAAAGAACTGATTGCCAAAGCGATTCATTATCGCAGTCCTAGAAAAAATCAGAAAATTGTGTGTATCAATTGCGGTGCCATCCCGGAAAATCTCCTGGAAAGCGAGCTTTTCGGTCATTTGAAGGGTGCCTTCACCGGGGCAGAACAGACTCGCATCGGCCGGTTTGAGCAAGCCAATAAAGGGACGGTTTTCTTGGACGAGATCGGCAACATGAGCCAGACCTTGCAAGTCAAGCTGTTGAGGGTTCTCCAAGAAAGAGAGTTTGAGCGCGTCGGAGGCACAGAAACGATCAAAGTGGATGTCCGGGTCATCGCGGCCACTAGTGCAAACCTTGAGGAAATGGTCGAGAAGAATGGATTTCGAAGCGACCTCTTTTATCGTCTGAACGTCATCCCCATCCGTTTGCCAGCTTTACGGGAGAGACGTGAAGATATTCCTCTTCTGGCCAAGCATTTTGTTGCAAAACACTGTGAACGCTTGAGCCAAGACTCGAAGACGATCTCCCAAGAAACCATGAAAATGCTTATGAATTATCATTGGCCGGGCAATATCCGCCAACTGGAAAACGCGATTGAGCGTGCGGTTGCCTTGATTGGAATGCGGAGCGTAATCCTGCCGATCGACCTGCCGCAGGCGATCCAGAACACCAACAATAATCTGTTCCTCTCTGAAGTATTTATCCCGGAGGAAGGTGTCAACTTCAACACTCAAGTGTCCTCTTTGGAGAGAGAATTGATCTTACAAAGCTTGAAGAGAACAAAGGGGAACCGAGGCGAGGCAGCGAAGCTGCTCAGCCTGAAGCGAACAACCCTTGTCGAGAAGTTGAAGCGATTGAATATTCAAGATAGCGCTTGAGTATGGACGTCGGCAACGACCCTCATGCCTCCTAAAATCAAAGGATAAGGTTGGCACCCAAAAAAATTTCAAGGTGGGGATTTTACGATAGTTCACTCGGACGGTTTTTTCCCCGGAGCCTTAATCAGGGTCTTCAACAATTCCTTGTTTGGTGGGCGGGACTTCATGGCTGCAAGATTCGAAGCCATGATACTTTCGAAGACTTCAAAGCGATGAACAGAAACATGATCAGGCGCTTTGATCCCAATCCGGACACTGTCCTTCCCGATCTTGAGAATTTGAACCTCAATTTCGTTCCCAATCATTAGCTTCTCATCTTTTCTACGAGTCACAACAAGCATAAACGGCAACCCCACTCAGAGCTCGGTGTTGCCTGACATTCTACCATCAAGAGTGGTTTCTCAAAGGATTATTGCGCGGGGGTGGAGGTAGCAGATATTCTGAGCCGCGCCATGACAAAAGGAAGCGTTCAGGTCTGTTGAATTCGCGAAAGAGGGGTTTGCGTTTCATACGCTGTCTCTTGCAACACGATTTGGATCCCTGTCATTTTACGATGATTAATCAGTACTGGAGCCTTGAGATTAACAGTAGCCTGTGAAGGGTCTTCTGGGATCACAACAACAGCCAAGGTAACAGCGTCTGCTGGTTGTTCGATCTGCAGGGTCTCCAGTACTTCCTGTGAAATCGAATCTGCATAATCCGGGATAAGAAGCTGAGGGTCGACGACCGGAAACGCGATCTCGGGTGAATCCAGAGATTGCAACCATTTTAGCGGTTGCGTTTCTTCGTGCTCCAGCAACAGGTACTTCTTATACCGCGCAAATCCCAGCATTCCTTCGGAGAGTTCGACAATGGATTGGGAATCGTATTCGAGTGTCCCGAAAGAATATGTCTCCAGTTTCACAGGGTGCCTACCTTAGATAGTCAATCAGTGACAGTTGTTGAACTTGGGCCTCGGTGTTGAGAGTGACATTGACCGCTTGATTTGCCAGGGTCAGATTGCTCAGAGATTCCACTAGATTAGCATCCCCCAATCGGGAACTTTCGGTTTGCAAGGCAAGGTTTTGGCTGTTCAAGCGGGATTGGATTTGATCCAGGAGCTGCAAATGATTCCCAACTGTGGTATCTGCTGCGTTCACCCGATCAGAAATGGTTTCCAGATCCTGCAATTTCGATTGAATTGTAGCAGTGTCATTGTTCGAAATAGCCGTCTTCAGATCATCGAGTGTTGAATAAATTCCGGGAGAGCCCAGAAAAAGATTCCCCCCCGTGATGTTGGTTTGGAGCACAGTGGATCGATCCAAACGAAGGTAGATCGGCTCATCATTCCCCTGGTAGGCAATAGCGCCACCCCCCGAGTCGACAAAGGGCTGACTGCTGGTTTGCGTGCCTGAAAACAGGTACATGCCGTTGTACTGGGCATTGGAGTCGGAGAGGACTTCTTTCTTAACGCCATCGACGGCTAGGGCCAATGCCTGTCGGGATTCCGCCGTGGTTGTCCCCGACAAAGCTTGAGCGGCCAAGCCCTTTGCCCCATCGATTGCCTGGTTCAGAAGCTGAAGAACGGAGTCTGTCAGCTCTAGTTTGCTTTTCAACTGGTCATTGTTAGAGATGAATTGATCATTCATGCTCATGGTGGCCGTGATCTCTGACAACTGCCCCGCGGCATAGGGGTCATCCGATAGACGATTCACGGATTTACCGGTGGAGACCTCTTCCTGAGCCTTGTCCAATCGCGCCTTGGAGTCTTGAATCCGCTCAAGGAAATTGCGTGTTTGAATGGTGGGTGTCATTCGCATATGAGAAAACCCTTCCGCCTCTTCAGCTGACGATTTGCATCAGATCTTGAGTCATCTGGTCGATAACGCTGATGAATTTTGACGAGGCTTGATAGGCCCTCTGGAAACGCAAGAGATTGATCGCTTCCTCGTCAAGAGAAACACCAGAAACCGAATCCCGCTGGTTTTGGAGCTGTGTGAGGACTGCCTGGTAAGTATCGAGTTGCTGCTTCGCACTCTGCGCATCGGTCCCAACGGTCGTTTGGAGCGAGGCAAAGGCTTCGGCAAAAGTCGCCGTCCCCCCCGCCATCAATTTCAGATTGGCCAGATTCGCAATGGCCAGGGCATTAGCATTATCCCCCGGCGCCCCCGATTGACCGGCCGCAATATTCTTGAGGTCCGCCATTATACTTGGGTCTACCGCGATTGTTCGGGCGGCCCCAGAAACGGAAGTGATGGGCGCAAAGAAATTGTTGCCCGGGACTGTAGGGGGATTTTGGAGGTCTGTTCCTGCTTGATGCAGGGTGTTGACCTGGTTGATCAGATTTCCTGCCAGGGTATCAAGGTCACTGAGATAACCGGGGATTAACTGATCACGCACCTGCAGCCATCCAGCGAGTTTGCCGCCAGAGATTTTTGAAGTGATATCATTGGCCCCTGATTTTATCTGAAAAAGGCCGAGTGGAGGAGTGCTCGACGCCGCGAGCGGTTGGACAAATCCCGCCGTGACAAGGGGTTGTCCCCCGGCAATCGTCACCGACAAGCTCCCGTCTTCCGCTTCATATGAGTGTGCATCGACGAGCTCCGCAAGCTGCCTGAGCAATTCATTCCGTTGATCCCGCGACGTTGCTGCTTCCGCTCCGGTTGCTTCGGCAGAAACAATTTGACCATTCAAGTCGGCAATACGGGAGGCCAAGCTGTTAATTTGTGTAACCGCGTCCTTTATGGACGCATTGACGTTCTGCTGGATGTCTGACAGCTGTGTGGAATATTCATGGAACACGTCTGTGAGGTTTTGGGCCGATGACAACACATTGTTTCGAAGAGGGATAGATTCCGGGTTGTTGGCAAGGGTTGAAAAGCTGTTAAAAAAGTTGCTCACAGCGTCCTGCAGGCCGTTATTGCCGATTCCCAAGACGGATTCGATTTGACTCAAAGAATCCGAGGCAGCTTGCTGTTGACTGTTTTTCTGGGTCTCCTGGGCCACTCGTAATTCGAGGAAGCGGTCACGGACCGATTCAATATTCCGAACCTCAACGCCTGTGCCAACTTGACCAATCTTGGTTTGGATGGGATTCCCGTCTTCCAAGACGGCCGTCTGGCGGCTGTAACCCGGGGTATTAATATTGGCGATGTTGTTGCTCGTGACCTGAAGCGCCAACTGCTGCGCATTCAGTGATTTCCTGCCAATTTCAAAGCCCCCAAATAAGGTTCCCATGAGGATTTCCTGACACCCTTTAGTATTGGACTGAGAGGAGCGAAGGTCCCTGAGACTGTCGATGATTGACTATGTCCCGGGCTGACTTGGGATCATAAGCAGGCTCGGGAGAAATTGCATTGAGGAGAGACCCCGTGAATTGCAGCCCGTTCTCAATGAGCGTTTTATGCTTTTTCTCTTCCAACTTAAATTCATCTGCCGCCGCCTTTACCATCTCTCTGAGGGATGACCATTGACTGAATTCTTCTTCTGAGAGTCTGTTCCCCGTGGCGAATTGTGCCGGTTCCCGGAAAGCCATTACTTCGTCGTGAACTTGGCCTTCTCTGTCCTGAGTGAGGGCTCTGCTGAATTTATTAATCTTCATCATCCATTGGGCCTCTTCATCGAGAATTTCCTCGATCGTCTGCAAATGGTTTTGCTCCAATGCCAGACTTTTCCGGCGTAAGATCGAGAGTCCTTCCTGGACAAGCTCCAGCTTCTGTCGGGTGGCCTCCATGATTTCCTGAGGAAAAGAAGTCATCGCTTAAATCCGGATATCGAGTAATGGATGCTCAAGACTCTTTCCGCTTTCGTTTTTTTCGGTGTTCACATTTTCTCCCGAAGAGGGCGCGTGGAGCGCCTTTTCCTGACTCTTGCGCTTCCGTTTTGAATCGTCTCGATGCTCTGGATTCACCTTCACCAAATCTGTTTCCAGAACCGTTGAATCCACGCGATGGATATCGTCAAACATGCGCCCCCTTTGGTGGATCGAAGGTTAGGCCTCAGCCGGCATCAAATGTCTGCGGATGATGGCCTGAGCGATTTTTCCCGCATCAACGTGATATGATCCTTGATCAATGGCCGTTGTCAGTTGTTCCAGTCGTTGCGCCCGATCCTCGGGGGTCATGTTGACCAAAGAGCGAATCCGAAGTAGGTCCCGGCTTTTGTCCGAAATTTCAATATGATCCCCGGAATTTTCGACAACCGGCTCGTGAGCTTTTTTCCCTGAATTTGATGAACGATTGGGTGAGAATTCAGCGGGCCTCAGTCCTGTACCTTTAGAAATCTCATGAATAGCCATGAAAGTTTATTCCTCTCCTCGATAGTCCTCGTTTTACCTATCGGCATTTCATGCAATAAGATTAATATTATGCCTATATTGGCACATCAGAAGGGAGAGAATTTCCCTTGGCCTGCGGTCTTGAATTTAGAAATAGAGAAGTCTGTTGCGGGGGCAGAAAGGCTGCCGGGTCAATCCTTATGCCTTGTCTTTGAAGTTCAAAGTGAAGATGAGCCCCGCGCGAATGGCCAGTATTCCCTACAATCCCGATAGGCTGCTCCGCTGTCACAGTTTCCCCGGGACTGACTAAGACCCTGGAAGCATGGGCGTAAAGACTCCGGAATCCCCCCGCGTGCTCAATAACAATTGTGTTACCGTAGCTTCCCAGCATTCCCGAGTAAACGACTGTGCCAGATTGGGCAGCATGAAAGGGGGTTCCGAGAGGAGCAGCAATGTCCATTCCACGGTGAAAGCTCATTTTACGAGTCTCGGGGTCAGGACGATACCCATAGGCCGAGGTCAATTCGCCTTGTAAAGGAGTCCAGAGCTTTTTCTCCGGGTCCGATTCTTCTTGGTCGTCCAGGTCTGTGGCTGTCGGGTGTTTTAAATCAGGGGAAGGAAGAACGGGGCCTAAAGGCACACTCGAGGGGGCGGGAGAAAGTGACTTCTGTGAGGGGGATGGGAGGGCTGTACTACGGTTTACCTTTTCCCGTTCAGTAAGTTGCTGGTAAAGTAATTCCCCAATCCCCAAACTGCGATTCTTGGCGATATTTGACGCGATCTCATTGTCAAACATGTCCATATAGATATCTTTGCCAAGTGCTTTAGACTCTTCGTCGTCAGCGTCAACTGTCGACCGCATTACCTTCAACATATATCCGACAAAAAGCGCTTCAAACTGTTGGGAGGCCGTCCTGAGTTGGTTCAGGCGTTCCGTCTCCGAACTTTGATTTCCCAGCTCTAAGGTATGGCGGAGCCCATCAATCCCTCGACTAAAGTCGAGACCTGTTGTGGGAAGACTGGGCTTAAGTGATGATTCGATACTCATAACTGTTTCAGGTGAAACCTCAATAGGCTGATATGGCCGCCCGCCCTGAACCCCTTCCACCTCGACCACCAGGTGGCAAACCCGATTAGATAAACTCCAACTCAGCTTGAAGCGCTCCAGCCGCCTTAATCGCCTGGAAGATGGCAACAAGATCCCGAGGTGATACCTTGAGCGAGTTCAATGCCTTTACTAGATCATCCACCGTCGCCCCATCTTTCAAGAGAACAAGATCCGCGCGCTGTTCCTGTGTTTTCACTTCCTGCTCGGGAGTCACCACAGTCTCTCCTTTGATGCTGTAGGGCGCCGGCTGTGAGACATTGAAGTTCGTGCCAATTCCAATGGAAAGATTGCCTTGACTGATGGCAACGGCTGCAATCCGCACTTCACGTCCGATCACCACAGTGCCGGTTCTCTCGTTGAGAACCACTTTGGCTTTCTGATCGGTTTCAATCTCTATCACTTCCAGCTCTGCAATGAGTTCAATGGTCTTATTCTTGAATTGCTCAGGGACATGGACAATAACGGTTCTTCCATCCAGAGACTTGGCGATCGGCGCTCCAAATTTTTTATTAATTCCAGTTTCAAGGCGGTTCGAAGTGGTAAAATCATTTTCATTCAGCACAAGATCCAATTGGTCTCGACTGAGCAGATCCATAGCTACTTCCCGTTCTACAATCGCACCTCCAGCAATTCGTCCCGTCGTCGGATGATTTACGGTCACACCATTTAAGGCATTCCCGGCAGAAAATCCACCAATGGCAACGGCTCCCTGCGCAACGGCATAAACCTGCCCGTTGGCCGCCTTTAGAGGTGTTTGCAACAGAACGCCGCCCTGTAAGCTCTTGGCATCGCCGATTGAAGAAACGGTGCAATCGAGTTTGCTTCCCGGCTTAACAAAAGGAGACAGGTTTGCCGTCACCATCACGGCCGCGATATTTTCAACTCGAATATTACGCGAGGTGACGGTTACTCCCATGCGGTCCAGCAAATTAATCAAACTCTGAATCGAAAAAATCGTTTGTTGCCGGTCTCCGGTCTTATTGAGACCCGCCACCAAGCCAAAGCCGACCAACTGGTTATCTCGCACCCCTTGTACTCGAGCGACGTCTTTCACCCGGACAGCCGCATCCATCGTATCAAAGGCACCTTCGAACAAACACGCGAGTCCCACGACCACGATCAGGAACCCGACGCACGAGATTCCAACCATTCTATCCTTCGCAATTTTCATAGCTCCATCTATCCGCATAGGTCTTTAGCCTGTCTACCAATCATGCCACTCTTAAGTCGAGGCCAAGAGGCCACTAAAAGGGCCATACCTTCGTCAAAATCCGGAATAACCATCCTGGGTTGAGGTTGTCGCTCAGGATTCCTTTGCCGTCGATTTGCACCAGCATATTGGCGATGAGCGGAGACAGCACAACATTATCGGGTCCAATATCTCGAGGCCGGACAACACCAAAAATTCTCAACATTTGTCGTTCATTGTTTACCTTCACTTCCTTAATCCCCTCAATGACAAGATCTCCATTGGGGAGCACATCCACGACGCGAGCCGAGAGGGAGGCCGTAACGCTGCCACTCCGCTTCGTACCACCATCTCCCGTAAACTTCTGTTCACTATTCGCAGTCACCAGCGACCCAAAGGGAATCGTGGGATTGTGGGTCTCAGCTCCAAAGAAGTTGGGCACCGCCAGATTGGTATCACCTTTGCGATTCGTGGTTGTATCAGCATTGCTTTCAGCTACCGTATTCTCAATGACACGTATTGTGACAATATCATTGAGACGGCGGGCCTTGAGATCTGAGAACAGTTCTGAATTCACTGCGGCCTCGCTGTACAAGGATCCTTCCGAGGTCTGAAGCTGGGGGCGATTGGCTTTGGCTTGTCGGATATACTCACCCAAACTGGTCACCAATGGATTGGGTTTTTCCTTGCCCAAATCACTGGCCTGTCGCCACAATACCATTACCAAGACGAGAGAGATGAAGAGCTTTTGTTTCACGATGGACTCCTCTGATTTACTGGCTAAGGCTGGCGACTCGGACCGTTTTATCGTCGAGGATTTCGGCTTGGAGTTCCATTCTCGAGTCGACATTCATCACACGAATTCGGTCTCCCTTTACCCCGGATTCCAGGCATTTTCCTTCAGCAGTAACCCGAATCTTGTCACTCTGAAAAAGTAAAATGACATTTTCCCCACGTTTGACAAGGGGGACCGCCAAAAACAAATCTTCCGTAAGAGTTCTTCCCGCCACAATCGTTTGTCGGGGACGACGGCTCTGCAGGGCACTGAGGTCAGCGATGGGCCGGCGTACGGTTGATTCCAGTGTGCGCTCTTCCCACCTCACATCTTCACTCGTCACTTTGTCCGAAGGCAAAAGATCCCTGGCAGCAATGGGGACCGATTGGGTCAGCTTTAATTGGGTTCTATAAAAATGGGTCTTCTCCAAATGCCCATCCACGACAAATCCAACTTTGAGAAAAAAAGGCTTGGCAAAATCGGTATGGGGAGAAGCTTCGCAGACCATTGACACCTTTCCCTTGGGTAGCAGCACCGGTTCAGGGATTTCGACGGATTGTAATTGGATTCTTTCCCATTGCAGTCTCGGAATGAAGTCATTGACAACCTTCGCTTCAATTTCATCCGCACGCACCGTCAGCGATTCTCGTTCGACCTTGACTACCGGAGGAATTGAGATTGCACAATTTGCTTCGGTAAAGCCTTGGGCCTCCAACCGTCGCAGAATCTCTTCGGAGGAAAATTCACGACTTTTTCCAAGAGGAGGGGACAAAGCAAGAACAGAACGCTCCAAAGGGGCAATCAGGGTTGGCGCCAGGTGTCCTCGCTCCACAAGGGTGGCCAACGTTATGCTTTCCCCTTTTACAGAGGCGCGCGTGCGAACCACAATTGCCGGCCGTTCAGCCGACATGGTTTCTCCCACAAAAAAGAGAAGAACGCCGGACACCCGAAAAATTTGCCCGAACATGCGATGGAGCTTAGGATGCTTTTTCATGAGTCTTAACGCACCACGTTATTCATCGTCTGAAGCATTTCGTCCGCTGTTTTAACCACCTTTGAATTAATCTCGTAGGCGCGCTGCCCAATGATCATGTTGACCATTTCTTCGACGACGCTGACGTTGGACTGTTCGAGGAACCCCTGATTAATGGTTCCGATTCCGTTCTCTCCCGGCGTTCCCGTAATCGGTTCCCCGGAAGAGGTTGATGGCAAGAACAAGTTCCGGCCAATACTCGTTAACCCGGCTGGATTCTGAAAATTGGCTAACTGGATCGTACCGACTTGCTGGGCTTGGGACTGGGAAGGCTGGGTCACGGAAACCGTACCATCCGTCCCAACCGTAATAGTAAGCGCATCCGTCGGGATCGTTAATTGAGGATCCAGTAATACCCCGTCTGCCGTCACTAATGAGCCTTCGCGATTCAGGAACCCGCCTGCTCTGGTATAGGCAATCTCCCCCTGGGTAGACGAACCTGGAAGAATCCTTGGCCTTCAATGACGAGATCCAAGGGGTTTCCTGTTTGATGAAAATCCCCCTGTGTGAACAGCCGTGTGCTGGCAACCGGCCTGGAACCCAGCCCCACCTGCAGCCCGACGGGTAGATCGGTCGATGTCGAAGATGCGGCTCCGGAGGCCCTTATATTCTGATAGAGCAAATCCTGGAATTCTGCACGGCTTTGCTTGAAGCCGGCTGTATTGACGTTGGCAAGGTTATTGGCGATGACGTCAATATTCAATTGTTGTGCCTCAAGCCCGCTAGCCGCGGAATATAGCGCCCGAATCATACTGATCTCCTTTCCTCACGGGAGGAACAAACGATAGATTGATGGAAGACTAATTGCCGATGCACTTCATCCTGCCACGCGGCCCACCTGATTAATAGACCGGTCATTCACTGTGTTCATGGTCAATTGAATCGCCTTTTGAAGTCCCTCAAACTGGCGCATCATGTCAATCATCATGATCATTTGCTTAATCGGATTGACATTGGATTGTTCCAAAGACCCTTGGCGGACAATGGTGTCCGGAGCGTCCTTCGGAGTGACTCCGGACACGCTCATCTTGAAAGTTGAATTCCCTACTTTTTGAAGCTTCTGCCGATCCGGGAAGTCGACGACCTTGATCGTATCAATCCGCCCGCCTCCAATGAGCTGAATCTCGCCAGCCTGAGAAATGCTGATCTGTCCCGGCGGGATACGAATCGCCCCTTCTTCCCGAGAACGGGAAGACCATCCGCATTGATGAGTTTGCCTTCCGCAGAAAGATGAAAATTTCCATTTCGTGTGTAAAGGGGGCCTCCAGGACCATCCAGGACGAAGAAGCCAGGCCCTTCCAGCGCGACATCTAGAGTGCCACCCGTCTGAATGAGGGGGCCGGGCTGGAAATTCGTGAGGCTTCCCTGAACGACCGTCGAATCATTGATGACGCGATCCAGCGGTGCCACTGTACTTTCCGATAGGGCATGGTTATAGATGCGAAAGAAACTTTCATCACCCTTGAACGCCGTGGTATTGGAGTTAGCCAGATTATTGGAGAGAACTTCCAGCATCTCTGCATTGGCTTTCAGCCCAGAACACGCTGTATACAGCCCACTATTCATACTGCCTCCTCAATCGACAAACCAATTCAAGCATTTTTGCTGCCAGCTGGTCCTTCCTGCCATCGAAGACTAAAGCAAATGGGGGCACCATTTTCTTGAACATTCCCTTGGCTCAACTCAATGCACTACAAATTCCACATTTTCCCATGGGCAATATTTTCCCACCTGACGAGTCGCTTGCCGCGAGATGAAGAACGAGATCTCTAGGAGTCTTGTCCACAAAGAAACGGGCCCAAACTTGTTGATTGAAGAATCTCAGGTTCAGAGAGCGCGCTTTCATCTCCTGGGCGCACAGAACAATCTTTGCCGCAAGCTCACTCAGCGCTCTCTTCGGCTCTGAGTCACGAACGTCGATTGTCAAGTCATGGAGCAACTCTGCCGAACCAATGCAATACTGGTCGATCATCCCCCGGACCACGGATTCATCACTCAAATAGATGGCGATTTCACAATCCAGAATGCTGCGAAGGTTGATCATCGTCGAGACATCACTGGGATCAAAGGTGACCAAGACCAGACGCTTGTTGATGGAGTCGTATTCCAGAGGGAAGAATTTTGAATTTCGAATGATTTCGATCGGCACCATATTGAGGACCATCGGATTGATTTTCTGATTGCTCACCGTAATGACCGGCAGATTAAATTGCCTGCTTAAAGCCAACGTGATATCCCGCTCCCGCACAAATTCCAGAGCGATAAGCAAACGTCCAATTTTTTCATCTTGCCCTCTTTGTTGTTCAGCGATGGCATGGTCCAACTGCTCTTTCGTGATGGTCCCCATCTCCAGCAAAATGTGGCCCAACTTGATCCGCATCAAGTTTTGAAAAGACTTTTCTCGGGGCTGGGAATTTCTTTCCAGCAATTGAATGACCCCTTTTTCTAGACAGTCCTCGCCACAATACCAGCTGGCGTCAAGGTAGTAGCCAAACTGCTTCAGGATCCGGGCGCGAAACCATGTCGGTTCCATTTGGCAATTTGAATTGTGGCATTTCATCGGCGCATCACCCATTCCGGGGATTTCACTTATACCTAATGGCTCGACAATCTCCCTCACTACCCCCTGCTTGCCCTCTTGGTCTTTGCCATCTTGTGAATTGGATTTAGTCCATTGCTCACGCCAGGCTTTTCACGAGAGATTGAACCTGGAGCCCTTCTTTGTTATCGCCTATTGAACCCTCTTGCTCTCGCAAATCCCTTTCAGCTTTTTTCTCTGCAAGATTCAGAATCAACTCGATTTCACCACGTGGAATGGTTAGTCGTTGGCTTATTTCCGTAGCTGTTATTCCTTGGCTGTACAACTCCAATACCAACGACCTCTTACCCATTCCATTCTTATCAGGCGCCCTCGGATTACTATCGGGGGGAGTGGAAGGCATACTTAATTCAGCGGCAGGCTGAGAGGATTCTGTGACAGTATGGGCTGAAGGAATCAGGCCGTTCCCAGTTCTTACCGCACTCGGCCGTATCTCTTCCAGCACGAGTTTGGAAATCGTCTCAAGGTTCTTCTCACACTCGCTAGCCAATAGGGTCATCATGTTTTCAAGATGGGTCTGCTTCAGCTGGAGTGAGCTCAACTGGCGTTGCAACGCCCCCTTATGTTGCAACCCGACAATGACAACCCCCGCACCCAGGACAATCCAAGCAAGAATCACGTGCTACTCCTTATTGTTAGTTCGCCAGGGAGCGCAAACAATCTGCCTGGCTTTCCATTTGTGTGATGCGGATGGCAAAATGGCCATCCACGGTAACCACTTCCCCCTTGGCAAGTGGCTTTCCGTTAATTAACACTTCCACCGGGTCGTCTGCCATTCGATCCAGCTCAATGAGAGAACCTTCACCTAATCTCAGGACTTCTTCTAGAATCATTTCTTTTTGGCCAAAGCGGACTGTCACTGGGAGTTCTACATCCAGAATGAGGTCCAAATTGACCTCGGGTAATTTATTTTCTTCATGTACCACGGGGTCTTGAGTTTCCATCTCTACTCTCTTTCTTCAGTGCTTCAAATGTAATGTGAATACCAGCATCTAACTTTCCCTGGTCCGGCCCCCCAGGACTTTGACTGCTTTGCGATCATTTACTGCCATTAACTGGCCCTGGAACTTTGGCTTCCCTGCCACGTAGAGTAAGACGTTTTCGGAGATCTTGATGTCCATGCAAAGGATGTCATGCACCTTGAGACTCATGAGATCCCGGATCGCAATCTTGCTCCTGGGCAATTCAACGGAAACGGCTACTGGCACTTTGCGCAAGGCATTGACCAGCTTTCTTTGATCTTCTTGACGATTACCCTTGGGCGCGATTTCTGTTTCCTGGTCAAACTTTCCGCGAACGGGCTCCAACGAAGAGTAGGGGATGCAAACGTGAAACACCCCCTGGACTTCGCCGAGCTTTACATCAAAAATAAATAAGATCACGACTTCATTGGACGGAATGACCTGGAGGAGCTGCGGCCGGGTTTCGCTCGAATAGAGATGAAAATTCACCTCAGTGACAGGCCGCCAGGCTTCCGTCAGATTTGAGGTAATCATCTGCAAAACCCCTTGGAGAATGTTTTTTTCGATTTCCGTTATGTTTCTTTTCACTCCGGGAGAGTGCCCAGGCCCCCCGAGAAGCCGGTCGATAATGGGAAAGGCCAAATCCAGATTGACTTCCAACACCGCGGCCCCGTTGAGTGGCCTCAGATTAACGGCGTTCATACTAGTGGGATCACCTAAAGAACCGACAAACTCTGCGTACGTCGATTGCTCAACAGAACGCAAGCTGACTTCGGTGACAGTCCGCAAATATGCGGAAAGTGAAGCCGAGATGTTGGTGCAAAACTTGTCGTGCAAAAGGTGCAGAGAATGAATCAGACTTTTGGACACACGGTCGGGACGGCGAAAGTCGTAGACCGTGACCTTTTTACCTTGAGTACCGGCTCCGGACACGCCTTTTCGCTCTAACGTGGATTTCTCTTCCCCTTCGGCAATCTGGTTCGATCCCTGAGCCAGTTCCTGATTAGGGTCCATTGGGGGAGGCGAGACTGTTTGCAGCAACGCATCAAGCTCGGCTTGTGACAAAATCTTATTCATTCTTGGGGGTCCTCGTGCATCCTTAACCTACGATGGTTTAACGTCTTCGTGTCCGTGCTCTCGAGTAAATTCCTCATCCGTCTGTTGCGATTCCGGATAGCATAAGGTGTGAAGCTTCTTGGCCAGTCCTTGTATATTCCTGGAAGCCACAGAATCTGGGAAGCGATGAACGAATGGAACTTGTTGCCGAACCGCCTGTTCAAAGTTCTTGTCTCGTTGGACAAAACCAAACAATTCAAGTGGCTTGTTGAGAAACTGACGCGACACAGCATCCAATTGCTGAAACACGTTCTTGGCCTCTTCTTGTCCTGATACTGAATTGACAAGAATGGAAACTCTTTTTTGAGACTCCCGGTGGGCCAAAATTTTGACCATCAAATACGCATCGACAATCGAAGTAGGGTCAGGAGAGGTAACGATAATGACGAGGCCCGAAGCTAGCAAAAAGTTAATAACATTCCCCGAGATTCCCGCTGCTGTGTCAATTAACAGGTAATCCGCCTCAGCACCTAACCGGGATATCCCGCGGATCAGCGACATTTGCTGATCCGGAGTCAGAGCCGTCATTTGTTCGATTCCTGAACTCGCCGGGATGATTTTGACGCCACTAGGCCCCTCAATAACGATTTCTTCCAGCGATGTGTTTCCGAAGACAAAATCCGCGAGATTGTATCTGGGTACCAACCCCAAGAGGACATCGATATTTCCCAATCCTAAGTCGGCATCCAGGATCATCACCCGTTTCCCCAAGTTTGCCAGGGAGATCGCCAGATTGGCGACCACATTGGTTTTGCCAACTCCCCCTTTGCCGCTGGTGATTGCGATAGCTACCGGTTGGGCCTTGGGGGCAGCGTACTCCAGGTCTTCGGGGGTTGCCCGGTTAACAATTTCTCTTAGGATCGTAGCCTGATCGAGCATGAAGGAATTCACCTCATTTATTGATTTACGCATCATATGAATGACCTACTGCGCTTGGTGCTCTAACGTCAGAGGCAAACAACTCTTTAATCCCACCTCAGCTGGAACCGCTGGATGAGAAGAGTCATTCACTCCGACGGACGGAGTCTTGTCCCTGGTTTTCTTAGTGGATGCGTTCCGTTTCTTCTGGAGCGGAACAGTACATTCCCTCTGTAACTGGACAATCGGGTCTTGAGTCGACTCTGCGGCGGTCTTCAGAACCAGAGCAGCTATCGACTTGGAGGTCGGTTTCACTATGTCTTTGGGAACGTTCTGGCCTGTAGTAACAAAGGCTAGCGGGTGCTGTCCCTTGACCAATGCGCTCAGCATCGGTCCGTACACGCAGGTCTCGTCCAACTTTGTAAAAATCACGCAATTTGGATTGAACATGCGATAACTGTCCATGCTCTCGACGAGATCAGATAATTTTGTGGTTGCGCTGAGGACCAGAGCCTTCCGAATTGAAGAGTGGGTCGCCATTAATTCGGCCAACTCTTGTTGGTTGCGAAGCTCGCGCCGACTTTTTCCGGCAGTGTCAATCAGGATGACGTGCTTGTCAGAGAAGGCTTGAATGGCCAATTCCATTTCTCTAGCACTCTCCACAACTTTGGTAGGAACGCCGATAATTTCGGCATACGTTTTGAGTTGTTCGACTGCTGCAATCCGAAAAGTATCCATCGTAATCAGTCCAACTTTCAATTTTCCGTCTAAGACGGCTTTGGCGGCCAACTTAGCGAGCGTGGTCGTTTTGCCAACTCCAGTAGGGCCAAGCAACGCAAAGATCACTGGTGTTTCGGTCCGTTTCGTCATCAGGGTTTGCTTATCGACCTTGATTCTCCGCGCCAGATAGCCGTGAATCTTCTTATAGTGATCCATTGGATCCACTGCCAACCGTGATTTCTCTGACGCCACTACCTTTTTAACCAATTCGTAGGCGAGTTCCGGCTCAACCTCTTGAGAGAGTAAATCGATATAAATTTCTTGTTGTCCTGGTTGGGCAAATCCAGTCAAAGAGGGCTTGGGACTCCTGGGTCGCGATTCACCTTCGGGGGTGGCCTGGATCAGTATTTTCAGATCCCGAATCTCGTGGATCAGGCGTCGAGCTTCGCTTGACATCGTCATAGGGATGGGAGTTGGTGACAACTCATCAGCTGGCGGCGCCTGCTGGCGGGCGCCTATGGCCACTTCCTTGGATAACTCCAACCGATCTTGTACATCTGCAAGCCTCATTCCTCGATTTTTCTCAACCTTGGTCTTCACTTGTGAATAGTCCACGGCAGCAGTAATCTCAAAATGAGACTTGCCGAAGAAGCCCAGCACTTTCTTCCCGGGGATTTCCTTCCGGTTCAGAATGAAGGCATCGGGCCCCAATTCCCTTTTGATCTGCTCCAGTGCTTGTTTTATGGTCGCCGCACGATAGGTTTTAACTTTCATATCAATTAATCATCCCCACTGAAATGACCTTCACGTTACTAGGAATCTCGTTATGAGAAAGCACCACAAGATTAGGTAAGACCCGCTCTGTCAGCCGTTTTAGATGGATTCGGATATTGGCGGGGCTCAACAACACCGCTTTCGATTGCGCCATGGCATTTTGCAATGAGGTGTGAATCTTGTGGACAATGTCCTGGATGACTCTGGGATCCAAAATCAGAAATGATCCCTTGTCTGTATGTGTGATCCCCCTGGCGATAAACTGTTCTAGTTCCGGGCTTAGTGTAAAAAGAAGAATTTCATCATTCTCATTCTGAATTCCCTTACAGATGGGTCTGGCCAAGCTCTGGCGCACGTACTCGGTCAAGAGGTCCGGGTCCTTCGTGTGACTTCCATAATCCGCCAGGGTTTCCATGATTGTCGTCAGATCTCTGATCGAGACGCGCTCTCGAAGCAGGTTTTGAAGGACCTTTTGGATTTCTCCCAAGGTAAGCGTTTTCGACACGGTTTCTTCAACCAGCTTGGGATGCGTTTCACTCAAATGGTCCAGGAGAGCTTTCGTTTCTTGACGTCCCAACAATTCGAAGACGTGAGACTTAATGACTTCGGAAAGATGGGTTGAAATGACAGTCGTGGGATCCACTACAGTGTAACCCGCTAATTGGGCCCGTTCCTTGTCATGCGCCTTTACCCAGACGGCCGGCAATCCAAAGGTTGGGTCTTCGGTGGGAACCCCCGCTATGGCCTCGCTTGCCATTCCACCATTGATGGCTAGAAAACTGTCGACGTTGAGCTCACCCTTCGCAATGGGGACTCCCTTCAGCAAAATGGAATACTGTTTGGGGCCGAGTTGGAGGTTGTCTGTGATGTGAATCGGGGGGACAATGACGCCCAAGTCGATGGCGATTTGGCGCCGGATCGCCCGAACCCGGGCCAGGAAATCGCCACCTTGATTGACGTCAACCAAGCCGATAAGCCCGTACCCGACTTCAATAGCCAGGGGGTCCACTCTGAGCAAGGCCTCGATCTTCTCCTGGGGAGTCGCCCTCTTTGCCTCTTCTAAAGATTCCTTCTGATGTCGCATTACCTCCTGCTTTTTTCTGGCGTTGGAGACGTAGGCAACAATGCCGGTCGCTCCGGCCAGAAGAAGGAAAGCGATCTTGGGCAATCCTGGAATGACAGCTAAGCCAAGAAGAACCACTGCTCCAATCGCAACGGGCTTCGGATTCAGCAAGAGTTGTGTTGAGACGTCTTCACCGAGATTTGATTCGGAAGCCGCTCTTGTGGTTATCAAACCGCCCGCCACAGACACAAGCAACGCTGGAATCGCGGTCACCAGTCCATCTCCAATCGTCAGCACGGTGAACGTCTGAAGCGCCTGAATGAGCTCCATATTGTGTTGGACTAATCCAATAATAATCCCCGCAAAAATGTTGATGGTCGTGATGATGATGGCGGCCACGGCGTCCCGCTGAGTGAACTTGATCGCCCCATCCATGGCTCCGTAAAATTCTGTCTCCCGTTGAAGCTGCTTTCTTCGTTGTTTCGCTTCTGTTTCATTGATCAGACCTGAGTTTAGGTCGGCATCGATTGACATCTGTTTTCCAGGCAACGAATCGAGAGTGAAGCGTGCAGTCACTTCAGCTATTCGAGTGGCACCATGATTGATGACAATATATTGGATAGCCAACAGCACCAAAAACATGACGATGCCGATGACGTAGTTACCCCCGACAACGAATTGCCCAAAAGATTGGATAACATGTCCCGCCGCTGAGAACCCTTCGTCCCCATGCAACAGGATGAGCCGGCTGGCCGCAATATTTAAGGCCAGCCGAAAAAGAGTGATCACGAGCAATAAGGAAGGGAATACCGAGAAGTCGACCGGCTGGAGAATATACATCGATGCCATCAAGATAATGACCGAGAGAGTAATATCCAGAGAAAGCAATAAATCTAAAACCAAGGGAGGAACGGGTATGACCATCACGGCCAGGATGCAAATAACGGCCAGCGGCATCAGCAGGTCCGCACGACGCGAAAGGGCGGGGAGTATTGATTCAGTCACTAGTTCCGTTCTCATTGCACTGGGGTCTTAGCATGTAATCTTCCATCCCCCCAAATCGGCTGTTTTATTTATTTGTGAATCCAATTCATAACGGATGGACAGCCAAGGACTTAGCGGGTGACTAAGAAACTGTGCGTGGAGGGAGGGGGAACAAAGGTTGAGCACTGGCGGAAAATTGTCAAAGGGATCGGTAACGCGTCAAATTATAGGCGAGTCTTTTTGAGTTTGTAGACAAAGGCTAAGACTTCAGCCACCGCCCTGAACAAGCTGGCCGGGATTTGCTGGCCAACTTCGGCGGCTTTGTAGAGACTCTGCGCAAGTGGCTTGTTCTCTACCTGAGGAACTTCGTGTTGCGTGGCCAACTCTTTGATCTTCAGGGCAACGAACCCCATCCCTTTGGCTAGAACTGTTGGTGCACCCATGATCTTCGGGTCATAACTCAATGCAACCGCATAGTGGGTAGGATTGGTGATGACGACATCCGCTTGTGGAACTTTCGCCATTAAGTTCCTGATGGCCATTTGTCTTTGACGGCGGCGAATTCGAGACCGAACCTCGGGATTACCTTCGGCGTTTTTGGCTTCGTCTTTTACTTCCTGTTTGGTCATACGGAGATCATTTTCAAGGCGACGCCGGTTCCAGTAATAGTCAACGAGAGCTATTCCCAGAAGAAAGAGGCCGCTTCTGAATGCCGTCCGGTACAGGATGGTACCCGTGCTGCGCGCAATCTCAAGCGGGGACATCAAAACATACCTTGGTAATTCCGAGATATTTGCCCGGTATAAGGAGTATGCCAAGTAACTGACAATTGCCAAGGTCGTCACATTCTTGAGCAACTCTGCCCCGCTGGTGCCGGGGAGGAGCCGTTTTACTCCATTAGCCGGACTAAGATTCTCGAAATGGAACCCCAGCCGGTAGGTCGAAAACGCTAATCCCCCTTGGGCGATGTTGCCTCCCACACCCAATAGAAATGCAAATAGTGCAATCATCCCCACGATCCTGCCCACACTCCAAGCACAGCCGAAAAAGATCTCTCCCAGTTTTTCCTGGCTGAATTCCGTTGGCACGGTCATCGTCAGCATCCTGCGGAGCATGTCGGTCAAATCTGCAAGAATGACCGCCCCAGAATAATTAAGCAAGAGGACCGCCCCGAAGAAGACCAAGGCACTGGGCACGGCCTGACTTCGGGCCACTTGCCCCTTCTGTCTCGCCTCACTTCGCCTCTTGGGGCTGGCTTTCTCGGTTCGACCGTCATTGGATCGAAGGAATCCCATTGCAAATTACCGAAATAGCAGTAGCAAATGATTGATGTCGCGGTACAGGTGGAAGGAGAATCCTCTCATGGCGAGTGGGAAGAAGTACAAGGCAAGGCCCAAACTGGATAGCCCGACAAGTGCCTTCATTGGAAACCCGATCACGAGGATATGGATTTGAGGCGCAGAGCGCCCAATAATGGCTAAAACCAAATCGGTCAGGAGAAGAGTCGCCAATACGGGGGCGGCCACCTGAAAGCCAATGATAAACAGTTGTCCTACCATCTGAGCGAGGGCCACAATGACTCGCTCTTTAAGGTGAATAGTTTGAACCGGTAAAAGGCTTGTACTTTGTGCAATAGCTTGCAGGAACCAGTGATGGCCGTTGAAGCCAAGAAAAAGCATTAACCCAAGATAGTTTTGAAACATGGCCAACACGCTGGAGCGATTGGATGTCTGCGGATCAATCGCATTTACCAACGAAAGTCCCATTTGGAAACCTACAATCTGGCCGGCATATTGTAGTCCCGCAAAAATCACAAAGGCGGCAAACCCGATCGCCATTCCAAGCACTAATTCGCCTACCAATGAAGTGAAAACTGAATCAAGCTCCAGAGCCGCATAAGGGGAGGCAGGGGTCGTCAGAGCCAAAAGGTAGCTCAAGATAAAGGAGAGAACGATTCTGACAGGAACCGGCACATTCAAACTTCCCAGGAACGGGGTGAAAATGAAAATGCCGCTGCAACGGGTGAGCAGGAAAAGAAAAGATTGAAATACTTCGAGCTGAACATTGAAATGACTCATCGAATGTAAATCGCGAAATTCGAAAAGAGATGCGTGGTATAGGAAACCATCTGGTGAATGACCCAGGGGAGAGTCAGCAAGAACACCAGAAAAACGGCCACGGCTCTGGGGACAAACGCCAGGGTCGCATCCTGTATCGAGGTCACCACTTGCAGAATGCTAATCCCAATGCCGACAATCATCCCAATGGCCAGCATTGGCGTGCTTACCCACATTAAGGTCTGCAAAGATTGTTTAGCCAGGGTCAACAGCAATTCTTCTGACATTTGTTCCTCAAAGTGGTTAGTAATAACTCTTGACCAAAGAACCTACGATGAGATTCCAACCATCCACCATGATGAAAAGAAGGATTTTGAATGGCATTGAAACCATGACAGGGGTCAACTGCATCATTCCCATCGAGAGCAACACCGTCGCCACCACCATATCAATCACTAAGAAGGGCAGAAACAGCACAAAGCCAATCTGAAATGCCGTTTTTAATTCCGAGATCATGAAGGCCGGAATGACAACCGTGGTAGGGATTTCTTCAGCACTCTTGGGCCTTGGTTGTTTGGCAAGTGAAAGGAACAAGGCGAGATCTTTTTCTCGCGTGTATTTCAACATGAACCCCCTCACCGGTCCGATTGCCTGCTCGAACGCATCTCCCTGGGAAATCTTCCCTGACACCAAGGGCTGGAATGCCTTTTGATTGATTTGTTCAGCAACGGGCGACATGATGAAGAAGGTAAGGAAGAGCGTCAGCCCAAGGACAATCTGATTAGACGGGGTTTCTGTGGTGCCGAGAGCCTGCCGCAGAAAGTGAAAGACCACAACAATTCTGGTGAAAGAAGTAATGGAAATCAGCAACGCCGGGATAAAAGAAAGCAGCGTCAGAAGAATAACGATCTGAACAGGAATGGAGAAACTCTGCGTCCCATTGGCTCCGTGTAAATCAATGTTGATACTCCCCGGCATATTCATGGATGGCGTGGCCGCATGCAATGGAGAAACCAGCATGACAATGGGCAAGTATTTCACGATTCCAAGAAGCTTTTGCATGGAGTTACGACCTATCTTGTAATTTCTTGTGGAGCTGGCTTAATCGCGTCAACGCGCCTTCAGGCCCAGCCAAGCCTGGCTGGGAAGAATTGGCCAACTCTGACGCCATGATCCCTGCAAAATTCTGCTCCTCCAATACGGGTTTTCTCATGGCCATGCGCCTTTTCATGTAGCAAAGGGGAGAGCGCCTTGTCGCCGCTTGTATCTCTGTGCGAGCGACATCGCTTTCGGCCATCGGAATTTGAACGTTCTTGAGCAGGTTGATCTGCGTTTGGGTTGAACCGACCAATAAATGTTCCTCGCCAACCTTGAGAAGCGTCACGCTTTGTTTGTCGCCAAGAGCGACGGTTTCAAGGATCTGAATTATTTTTCTTGCACGGAAAGCCCCAAAACGATGTGGCATATTACGCTTCAAAAGCAGCGCTCCGCTGAGTATTAGTCCCAGGATGAGTAGAGTTGCGCCAAGCGCTCTGGCGCCAGACCATAGCGATTCATTGCTAAGACTTGCGCCCTCATGCCCAGGATTTCCTTCCCGCAAACCTTCGGGGATTTCGATGGGGATGGGGGGATGACTTTCAAGGGTTGTCTCCCCCGAAGTCGATTCTCCAGGCGGTTTTGGTTCCGTGCTAGCCGCATTGGCAAAACCTACCTGAAACGCCAGGCAGGCCAGGAAGGTGAGGAAAGCCCCAAAATTTTTCCGGCACAAGAGATTAGTGATTCTGATCCAGAATTTCATTGATTCGTATTCTGACCTTGTCATCGGCAATGAGAGGCTCTCCTTTCCCCATGAGGACGCCATTCAAACAAATGTTCAGGTACCCGCCAGCAACGGCGTCGAGCTCGTAGACCGAGTGATGTTTCATTTCGAGGAGATCGCGGATTCTTAAGGAGGTCTTACCCAGCTCGATGGAAAGCTGGAGAGGAATATTAGCCAGCGGTTTCAGACTAACCGCCTCCCTCTTGCTTTGCCCCTCCTCTCCGACTTGAGAAGGGTCTGCACTCTTTTGCGGCCCGGCTTTATCTTCATCGAAATGGCTGCCATTCATAAGGAATCTCCCTTGCCTTTCCTTTGCAAAACAGGATAGGAACTGGTGTCAGAGCTGAACTACAAAATCCGTGAAAAACACTTCCTGCGCAGGCTCATTCGGAAGGATGGAGTTTAGCTTCTGGATAATTTCTTTTTTCAATTTTTCTTTTCCCTCAATGGTAACCATTTCATTGGCGACCTTGGTCGAAAGAATGGTGAGGATGCAGTCCCGCATTCTAGGAAGCAATACATCTCCAGCCGTAATTTTTTCAGCGGTTTCCTTATCCACGACGACGACACGGATGGTGGCCTTGAGATAACGACTGTCGTCCTTGTCCGCCAGGTTTACGAGAAAAGGTTCAAAATTAATGGTGGCCATTGGTGCGCCTGTTGCATGACCAGCGACATCAATTTTCTCTTTCTCACCGCTCCCTTTGGCTGCTTCGTGATGCGGTGATTCCTTCGTTTCTTCATGATTTGACGCATTGGCTTGTTTCCCTTTGAAATATTGCCAACCGAAAAATCCAGTTCCACCCAGGGTGAGAGCAAGCAATATAATCAGGATCAGATTTAACTTCGACTTTGGAGGAACTGCGTTAGAAGCCTGCGGTGTTGATTTGGTCTCGTTCGTTTCTTCTGTCGCCATAATTCACCACTCTCTTAAATTGCAAAACAATATTCAGCCAAGGCTTTTGCATCTTCTCTTCCAATACTCCCCATTCTTCAAATAACCGGCAAGCATTGACAGATCAAGGAATTAGACGTGTCCATCTGTGGTGGTGAGCTGTCTGAATCCGTCAAAGTGGCACGCAAACCTGACAAATGTTTGACAAAAACTTGTGCCATATTCATCTCAATTCATCAACAACTGGAGGCAAACAACTCGCGTTCTTCTCGTCGCATTGACGATCTGGGGTCAGCTTCCACCAATTAGAGTCTAACGTTTTCAGCCAATTAAGCCGAAATTTTAGGTGTCCAAACGAGCGCTCTTGAGGTTTGGACGCAAATGGTTAAGATTTTCCCGCTTCGTTGATTCGGGATTCAGGGGATTGTGACATTGCGCCATAATTTTCTCGTCAAAGCCCAAAGAATATCCGTAGGGCAGAAAACCAGGTCATGGGAATGATTCGTCTTGAAAGTGCAACGCCGGGCATGATCCTAGCTAATGACCTCAAGGAACGAGGCGGCCGCGTACTGCTGGGGAAAGGTGCGGAAATTACGCAACGGCACCTGATGATCTTCAAGGCTTGGGGAGTGACAGAAGTCGATGTCGAGGGAGCGGATGAAAAAGAGGGTCAAGAAATTCCAACAGAGTCGGTTGACCCAGCTTTGCTTGAAGAGATCAAAGCCCAGGCTGACGATCTCTTTCGTCACACGGATCCTCAACACGCTGCCAATCGGGAGCTGATCCGTTTGTTCACTCTCCGACAAATCCGGAAAAAAAGTGCGGGGAGAGCCGCCTCATGACAATTACGGCTTTTGATATTGCCAAAAGTGTTGATACCGTCCCCTCTCTCCCGGCTATCTTTTCAAAGATTAATGAGGCCGTGAATGACCCAAGGAATTCGATCACCGAAATCAGCAATATCATCAGCGAGGACCCTGGGCTATCGGCGCGCCTCCTTCGACTTGTCAATAGCGCGTTCTACAATTTTCCCAGCCGGATTGAAACCATCTCCCGAGCCGTAACGATTGTTGGCACCCAACAGCTCCGCGATCTGGCGCTAGCGACCTCAGTCTTGAAGCTCTTTAAAGGGGTTGAAAAAGACTTGGTGAATATGGAGCAATTCTGGAAGCACAGCATAGCCTGCGGTGTGGCTGCACGCGTACTGGCCAGCTATCGTCGAGAGAATAATAATGAACGCTTTTTTCTCAGCGGCGTCTTGCATGATATCGGCCGCCTGATTCTTTATATCCGCAAACCAGAATTGGCAAGGGCAGCACTAATCAAGGCAAACGACACCCGGACACTCCTCCACAAAGTAGAATTTGAAGAGGCGGGCTTTGATCACGCCACAGTAGGTGGAGCGCTTCTGCGTTTCTGGAACTTGCCGGCGACTCTAGAAGAAATTGTGACGTTTCATCATACACCGACAAAGTCAAAACGGTATCCGGTAGAAACCGCCTTGATTCACGTGGCTGATGCCATCGTGCATGTCTTAAGACTAGGAAGCAGTGGAGAGCGGTATGTCCCACCGATCGATCCGCAGGCCTGGGAAAGCCTTGGACTCTCGGCCAGCATCCTGCCTCCTGCACTTGAGTTCATCGAGAGACAATATGAGGACGCCGCCCGCATGATTCTTCAGGATCACTAAGATGAGCCAGATCACCGTCAGCATTGAACAATACAAATTTATGGAGGCCCGGATTGATTACCTGGGTAAGGTCAATCGGTGGATCCTGGACTCCCTGGATATGGTGTCTTCCTTGGGTGATCTTCAGCGTGGCAGTTTCTATGGCAAGGGTATTCAAGACATCCTGGAGGTCGTGAAACCACAGATCCAACAACTGGCAAACTTCCGGGCGATTGGTTTCATGCTGGTCAATGAAAAGGATTCGGATTTCAGCCTGGCATCCTGCGAGCCTGGTACTGATACATCCGAACTCGAAAGGGAGGCGCAACTCCAAATCCAGGAAGGAAACTTTGCCTGGGCTCTCCAACAAAACCGGAGCGTCATAGTTCCTGCCTGTTCATTGGGGAAAACGGTGCTCCTCCATGTCATGGCCTCCCGCTCGAGCGTCATGGGGATGTTTGTGGGGGTCATCGCCGAAGAAGAAGAACATATCAGCGAGGCCTCCAAGAGCTTGCTGTCCGTCATTCTCCTCAATACGGCTATTGCGTTGGAATGCTCTGCCCTGTACGCCAAAATCAGTGAGCACAACCAAGATTTGGAACAGATCATTCAAAAGCGAACCAATCAACTTGAAGATGCGCTTCGGATGGCGGAAGCAGCCAATGCCGCCAAAAGCGAATTCCTG
>JAXLQK010000078.1:0-26674 GCA_046331665.1 Terriglobia bacterium
GCGTACGGCAGGATTGCTCCTGAAGGCCGCCTTGTCCCAGCGCGGAATCCTTGTCAAAGGCGAGGTAAAGCTCAAGGTTCGGGAAGCTATTGAGACCTTGGAGGGACGCGAGCCGAGTCCTCTGCCTGAATCCTTGGGAGATCTATCGGTGTCCAAGGATCCTCCAGTCGCCTCCATTCAAGGCCTCCCCATTGTGGAATCCCTGAAAATCATGATGAAGGAAAGCCAGAACCTTTATGCAGAGTGCCTGCTCAGGCTGCTTGGCGCTCGCACTTCGGGGGAAGGATCGATCGAAACGGGGCTCGCCGCACTGGCAAAGTTCATGGCCAAGACGGGGACGCCGGAAAACAACTTGAAGATCAATGATGCCTCGGGCATTTCACGGAAGAATCTGGTGACTCCCGACTCGCTGGTCAAGGTCCTGGTTTATATGGACCATCATCCGCTTCGGGAAAAGTTCCTGGACATGTTTCCGGTCGCGGGAAAAGATGGCTCCCTGCGAACACGGTTTCAAAGCACTCCCGCGGCAGGACACATTCAGGCGAAGACGGGAACAATGGAAGGCATATCCACGTTATCCGGATATGCCACGACAAGGCAGGGGTCCCGTCTCGCCTTTTCCCTGATGATGAATAACGGGGTGGGGGCACAACAGGACGTTCGCGACGCCCTGGACCAGATTTGCGTATGGATAGTGGATTGGTCGCCTAAACCCCAGGCCACGCCCAAGCCAATCGGTCAAGCCCAATAAAAAGAAAGGACCACTATCCCAACCATCGCCCCCACGGCGGCTACGATGATCATTCCTTCAATGAGCTTTTCCTTCGGAGTCTTCTTCCCCAAGCCACTGGATCCATCGAGTTGTTCGAACATATCGTACCTCGTGATTTGAGAATTACGAAATGGCTCGCCATCGCTGGCCCTGTTCCACTGGAGATGTAGACAAATAGTATCGGGAGAACTTGAACGAGCCAATTCTACCGAAATGGGCCCGGGAATGCCAACAGATCCGTCATCTTCCTAACAATTCCGGGTTTGACCCGGGTTTTGATTCGCTGGAGCTGCTCGAGCTGGGAGTTGGGAACTTTCCAGCGCAAGGGAAGAAGATGGCTGGCTTTGGTTCTTCACTGACCTTTAGTCAGATCGGGAAATGTAACTTTATGGAGATGACAGGAAACTCTCCCTCGGGATCAGACTTTCTCAGGCGAAGGGTCGACAAGGGTGTCTTCAACTTCCAGTGCCTTGTCGGACTTCGACGAAGATGAGGAAGTGATGAAATAGGAAAGGTTTTCGAAGGAAATGGCCAGGTCCATGTTTTTCAATTTTACGGCACCGGACATATTCAGCCGGACCGGTGCGAAGTTGAGAATCGCGTTGATTCCAGCATCACGCAACAGATTAGCCACGGATTGCGCCTCTTCGGCAGGAACACAAATGACTCCGATGCGTATGGATTCCTTCTGGACGATCGGAATCAAATCCTTGATGTGATAAACAAAGACTCCGCTCCGAGAGGTCTCGCCAACGCGCAGGAGATCCTTATCAAAAAGCGCCGCGACCTGAAAATGATTCGGGTTAAACCCGCGGTAATTGGCCAGGGCCATCCCCAGATTCCCCGCCCCGACAATACCGACCCGATGAATCTGATCCAGACCGAGAATTTTGGAAAGCTCCCGCTTTAAATCCTCCACGTGATACCCGACACCGCGAACCCCGAACTCTCCGAAATAGGTCAGGTCTTTTCGGATCTGTGCAGAATTCAGCTGGAATTCCCTGGCCAGCAAGTGAGAGGATGTGGTTTTCGTCCCTGTCAAAGACAGCAAATTGAGACAGCGAAGATAAATGGAGAGACGATTGATCGTGAACTCGGAGATCCTTTCAGTCTTCATAGTTATTTCTCATCTGAGGGAGAGCATCCTCCAAAAAATCCTCGATCCAACTCTGGTGCGAGTATATCACAGCCGGATTAGACTTGAGGTCCATCGGAAAGACACCATGTGTCTACGGGGGCCGGCCCCTCACTTCTTTACAGAAAAGTTCATATCGAAGGGGAGGGAGCTTTGATGCCTGCTCAGAAACACATCATTGGAGTCATCTCAGATACGCACGGCTGGCTGGACAAGGCGGTCATCGGGCATTTCCATGGAGTTGAGCACATTTTGCATGCCGGGGACGTAGGCGACCTCCATGTACCCGACCAATTGAAAGGGATTGCTCCCGTGACAGCGGTAAGCGGGAATGTGGATGAAGAAATCGACTCCAGGCTGCTGCGGGCGGAAGAGACTCCCTGTCTTTTTGGGACGAAGATATTCATGACCCATATCCTTGGAAACCCGGAACGATTACCGCCGGACCTGCAGGGCAAGATCAGCCAGATCAACCCGGCCCTGGTTGTCTTTGGGCACACCCATCAACCCTATGTGAAAAAAATCGGTGGAGTGCTCTTTCTGAATCCCGGCAGTGCCGGACGAAAGCGCTTTTCGCTCCCGCGATGCATCGGAATCCTGGTTGTAGAGAACGGGGAAGTCGAAGCCACCATCCTGGAGATCTGAAGAAAAGGAATTTTACCGGATTGGAATGAAGAGCGAGGAATTGGGCCGTAAAAGGAACTCCCGGCCGGGAAGAGCCCTACGCTACATCCTGTGAAGGATCCCCTTCATGGCCATCAGTAACCAATCCCACTAGTCTCCGGGGCCCTCTTGCCACTCCATCAGAGCCATTTCTGCCACAAAACCTGGCCCGAAGGCGGCCATCAGCCCCAGATCCCCCGCGCGGGGTGAACTGATCCGCTGGATCTCTTGCAGTACAGCCAGCACGGTGACGCTGCTCATATTCCCTTTATTGAAGAGAACATTGAGAGTGGGCTCAACCTTGTCCGGAGACAATCCCAGCTGTTTTCCGATGATTTCGACAATGCGGATACTGCCAGGATGAAGGACAAAATGTTTAATGGAGCCCACCTTAACGCGATTACTTTCCAGGAAGCCGCTCAAAGTAGGCTCGATATTCTTTTTGATAAAGGGAGGAATTTCAGGGGAGAGAATAATTCTCAATCCTTCATTGCGAAGCTCAAATCCCATGTAGTGCAGCGTATCTGGAAAGAAGCGCGTGGCACATCTTTGAATAGCGGGGAGGGGCTCAGGGGAATTCAGCTTGGCGGAAACCACGGTGGCCGCAACGCCATCCCCAAACAGGGTCGAGGACACAATATTCGTCATGCTCAAGTCGTTCAGGAGAAAGGTTTGAGAGCAAAACTCATGGGCCAGTAGAAGGACGGTCCTTTCCGGGTAGGCGCGACAATATTCCCAAGCCCGGATGAGTCCCACGGTTCCCCCGGCACATCCATGCTCGGTGAGGATGGTTCGTGCTGAACTGATTCCCAACCGGTTCATAATATGGGCATCAACCCCGGGAATGGTAAACCCGGTGCAGGAAACGCTAATGAACATATCCACATCGGACGGATGGATTTGGTTCAGTTCCAGTGCCTCCTTGGCCGCCCGTGTACCCAGCTCTATGGAGGCTTTGACATATTGGGAGTTGGTGGTGTGGAAATCCCGCTGTTTCAGCACCTCGTCAGGCGGAAGGAGGATATAGCGGGATTGAATTTGCGTCTTATCAAGGATGGAATTGAGTTTACTGATCAGCTGCTCACTGGTCCCCTTGCTTTCCAACCAACGCTGCAAATACCTCCGGCTGACCTCTGTGGTTACCTTATTCGGAGGATGGACTACAGAGACCTTCCCGGTTCTAATTCGATTCGGCAATAATACCTCCAGGCTGTCTTTACTTCTTGGAACTTCCTTCTCGGCTCATCTCGCCGAACCTAGGATGGAAAGTCAAGCAGAACGCAAAGGCAGGAAATGCGAGCTTTTTGCGAAGGTACTATACATTGAATGGGGAGGATTGACAAAGGCAATCTTCAGGGGCATTCGCGCAGCGTCGTGCAATCCCGGAGCAGCGGGTTGGAAATGGGAATTTCAGCGAACCGATACAAAATAACCGTCCCGCGCCCTCACCTGAAAAGCCGGGTTATCAACCCGGACCTCAATTTTCCGATAGTCCCGAGGCGAACTGTCCTGGGGGTAATACCCGATAACATACTGCGTCCGGAGCTCCTGGCTGATGGTCTCAAATGAAGCCCGAAAATTGTCGGAAAGCGAGACTCCAAAATAGCGTCCGCCCGTCCGTCCGGACAAATACATCATGGCATGCTCTCCGGCCAGGTTCCTGCCCGGTTCGCTTTTGATCGGCTGGACGATCAGACTATACACCACGGATTCCGAATTCTGCGCCTTTTTCACACAGTCTTGAAATTTGGTATGACTCGTTGTATCCGTCCCATCAGAAATGACGAGGATCACCCGTCGCCCCTTGCTGCTCCGGAGGATTTCGGACGCCAGAAACACGCCATCATAGAGTGAGGTCCCTCCGCCGGGCTTAATCGAACGAATTGCCTCAACGAGCCTCTCCATCTGATTTGTTTTGTGGATCATCTCATCCACTTCTTCGGAGATGCGCAGGACGGTCACCCGGTCAACCGGACGCAGCGTCGATTTTAAAAATTCAATGGCAGCCTCCTGCTGGGTTTTCAGCTCCGGGGAAATGCTGAATGAGCTGTCAAACAGGAGGCAAAGCTGTAACGGTTGATCAGATTCCCTGCCGAAGAGAGAGATTTTTTGTTCGATTCCATCATCGAAAACCCTGAAATCACTTGCGGCCAGATCGGGAACCCAAGTTCCGTCTTCGCGCGTGACGGTGACGGTAACCGAGATCAAGTTCACATCGACCGTCAACTTGTATTCTTTGTCGGGTCGTTGGCTTTGCCCCAAATGGCTATAGGGGAGGAAACCACCCAGGGCGAAAACGAAGAGGAGGATGCGGGTCTTAATGGACATCCAAGTCCGATCAATTGGGAATCCGGCACAATCTGTCAGGGAAAGCGAAGGGCGCTCGGCAATGGTTTCGCCAGCTAGAAACGAGCGGTTTGCCGCCTCGTTGCTGCGGGGAATCGCCAATCATTAATCATTGCTGGGATTCCTCCGACGGACGGGGTAAAGGGTAGCCTTCCCCTTCAATCCAAACCTCTCCGTCCTCAAAGAATTCTTTCTTCCAAATGGGAACCACGCGCTTGAGGGTATCAATGGCATACTGGCACGCTTCAAACGCTGTCTTCCGGTGAGCAGCGGTGACCACAATGATGACACTGGCTTCCCCAATCTCCAGTCTCCCTAATCGATGCATCATCCCCAGGCGGTTAATGGGCCACTTTCCCCGGATCTCGGAACCAATTTCCTTCATCTTCTTCAGTGCCATTAACTCGTATCCATCATATTCCAAATAAAGCGTCTTTCGACCCAAGGAATTGTTTCTTACAATGCCGTCGAAAATGACAATGGCGCCGTCTTCAGGGCAACGCAATTGATCCACGAGATCATCAATGTGGAGGGCCGTTCGCACGATTTGAAAAAAATCTTCTGGCGCGGTCCCGGAAATGGGATCCTCCAATTTCTTTTCCCCCCCACTCACGGGAGGGAATATGGCAATTTCGTCACCAGCTTTGACCCGGGTTTGCATATTGGCAAATTCCTGGTTCACCGCAAAAAGAAGAACTTTTTCCAACTCCCTGGCTTGTGGAAAACGGTTGCAAACTTGTGCCCAGATGTCGGCGACCGTACGAATCTCTCCTTCGTGCACAGTGATTCTGCTCTCACCGACAATCTCTCGGATTCTTGCAAAGAATAAAACCTCAACGCTCATCGGTTCTCATTGGAAAAGATCTATAGCAAGCCGTCAAGTTGAAAAATGACCTCCTGCTTTTACCCGTTCAGGAATGACCCAGCGAGCATTTCCCCGCCGCCGTGGCAGGCAACCGGGTCGGTCGTCCCGCCCGCTTCTTCCCTTGCATTCCCGAGGTAACAACCCATAAGAAAACCTTTGCGAGTTTCGGGTAGAATGGGGGAAAGGTTTCGAAGGCTGTCATTTGACACCCCGATGCCAATGACTCTAATTGTAAAGGAGTTTGCTTTGACCCGAGTCCAAGAATCACCCAGCCCCGTCAAAAGAGCCGTTTGTCGCGCCTGTGGCGCACAACTTGAGGTTGTCGTTCACTTTAACGGCAGGATAGTGTGGCCCGTAAACCCTGAGAATCCCGATTTTAGTGGGCAACAACCGATCTTAAGGGGAGAGACGAAGCGAATTCGAGTGGTTTGTAGCGCGGATGTTCTGCATGACTCTGGCTATCAGTGTATTGAAGGAATTCTGGTCGAGAAAGAAGTGAAACGTTCGAGGTAACTTTACCGGCAACGGGATCTTCTCGTAGATCAGTCGTAACGAGCCCCCACCAGCCTCTTCCCGGAGGAATCATTCTGCATGCGGACTACTTTTGCTTTCATGGCGGCGTCGGGTTGAAATACGCTGCTGGATTTTATCGTCAGGGTTAGATGAGAATCCATCCAGATCGGCGTGGTCAGATAAAATGAAACCCCACTCTCGCTGATGTCGATAGTCTGGGTTACCTCCTCAAACGGGTTTCCCTTTACATCGGTCCCGGAAACGACCATTGGGTTGCGCTCTACTTCCCGGGGAGCGCGTGCTCGACCCTGCTTTGCCATGACCTCCCTCCTCCTGCCGTCCTTCCGCTTTCAATCACTCCATATTATACCAGATATGCATGCGGTTCAGTTTGAGCCCCCCACCCCCTCAAGGGATCTTAGTCATGAGCAATTCCTACCACCCAAAATCGAGCGGCGCTTCTGAAGATTGCTTTCATTGATGGGGCCAGCCCGGAGGGTTGACCCCATCAATGTCAAGGAGAGAAGGCGCTGCGAGACGCCGTTCCAGACCTGAATGAACTTAGATTGGCAAGTTTGCTACCAATCAGCAGAGATTTCTGAGATTAAAGAAATCAATCAGGAAGAGGAATTCCCATCTCGCCAAAGGGAAAGAAATTTCTTTTCTGTGGAAATGGCGTGCTCAGATCGAGGTCAACCCTTGGGATGTTGAGCCAATCAGGCCATTTTGGCGCGGGAAGGAGCCCACCTTGGCAGTTCCTTCTCTTCTGGCCCGCTATGAGCGATCAAGAGTCTTTAGCTTGGCGCTGATTTTGATGAGGCGTAGTGCTCCGCAAGATTTAAATTCGCGGACTACCTCAAATTCAGGTGAACCTTCACCCCCCTGTTGGAGCCAGGGGCTGAAGGTTTCCCAGAATTCCTGAGTACAGAAAACCACAAATTCTTTTTCGGTGTCCAGCCGTTTCCTGAGAGCCGCTTTGAATTCGAAATGAGCTTGATTCTGAATCCACCAATAATGCGGCAAGAGAACAAATCGGCGTGGGGGAGAATTCAAATAGAAACTGTTCAAAGGCGAGGACAAATAATGAAATAACAGGGGGTAGTTCTCATATTGCAGCCCGTTGGCTTCGATAAAGGGCGACTGAAAAATGACGAGGGAAGTTGCATATTCAGGCTGCCGCAGTTCCCCCAATGACTCTCGCCATTCGCTCGCCCCTGGTACCCCGGGCGAAAACTCCCGCTTTTGGATGAAATAGTGCGCTGGGACCAATGCCACATAAAGGATCAGATACGACGCCAGAAATGCTCTTCCATGCAGAGGATTGAAATAGCCCAAAGCCAGCAGTGGCAGAAGGAGATAAATAGGGAGGGACGATAAAATCAAATACCGCTCAACAAAAAGGTTGAGGCCAGTGAGATGAAACAACAGGAAGAAGAGAAAAGGCGGAAGAAACGCCCAAATAAAGAGCAGACTGAAGGATTCAGTCCATGAGTTCGGGGATCCTGGTATAGGCCGATGTCTGAGTTGTTTCTTCTTACGAGTAGTGATGAGCCACCCTCCGATCATGAATAGCAACATCACTCCCAGAGCGCCAAGCATTGCCCGCAAATCCACAAACATCAAGAAGTCCAGGAAGCCGGGGCGCCGCCTCTCCCAATTAAGACTCTGGCGGCTTTGAACCATTCTCCAAAGGGGCCATATCAGGGGGCTACAAAGCAGGGCGAGTGCGATCTGCATCAGCGTCCAGGAGCGAAGCCTACGAATGAAGTCGATCCCCCGATCCGAAGCAATAAGCGGGCGCAGAAGAAGATGGACTGTCTGGATCAACGGCAGAATGAGGAAAATATAATGCGTGTAAACCAGCAGGGCGGTCGAGACGAGGTAGCCCAGCCAAGACTTCAACGAACTCCCTTTCAGCCAATCCAGGAAACAAATCATAGAGAGGGCGCTCAAGAGCAAACAAAGCGCATAGGGCCGGGCATTTTGCGCATAAACAATCTGGGTTGCATTGATCGCACATAAGATTGCCGCGGTGAAGGCCACTTCGGCGTTGGCCAGCCGTTTACCGATGGCAAATACCCCAAGGACTGTCAATAGGCTGGCAAGCGCCGAAAGCAAGCGCAGGGAGATTTCCCCGGGGATGAGGTGATCAAAAACCGCCTTCTCCAACAGAAAGTAAAGCGGCGGCATGGGTTGCGGAATCTCAAAACAAAGCCTTAACACTTGATGGTAGGGATCTGCGGAGACAATCATTAAGGTTACAAACTCATCAGACCACAGGCCATACCCGTCCAAATGATAAAAACGGAGAAAAGCGGCCAGGCAAAAAACCGCCGTCAGCCCTGCCCAGAAAGCCAACCGCCGCCGCGATTTGGAGCCTGGACGAGCGGCGGGGGCCAAATCCTCCTGAGACAAGGCATTCAGTGAGATGTCCATGGGAACAAAAGTATAGCACAGGGGCTTTCCTCTCTGACTTCCATGCCCCATACTCTTAAAGGGCCGGGAGATCCGTGGTCCCTCTGTTCTTCGAACCAGGCCGAGAGGTTCGTCTTGCAATCTGATTTGGTCGCGTGGGATACTTTCGCGACGTCCTCTTGGCTTAAACCGATAACCTGACAATCCCTCGAGGAGGAAACCATGGATCGCCACCAGACCCGGCGGGAATTTCTTCAAAACTCGGTAATCACTTCGGCGGCTTTGGCAATGACGAACGTTTTGCACGCCCAAGAATCCGCCTCAGCTACAGGCATCCCCAAACGCCCCTTGGGGAAGACAGGGGTCTCTGTCTCCATTCTCTGTCTGGGAGGATGGCATATCGGAGCCGTTGCGGAAAAAGCCGAAGCTACTCGCATCATGCATGCAGCTATCGATGAAGGGATCACGTTCTTTGACAATGCCTGGGACTATCACGATGGCCGAAGTGAGGAATGGATGGGAGATGCTTTGGCACAGGAGGGCAAACGCAACAAGGTCTTCTTGATGACCAAGAATTGCGAGAGAGATTATGCGGGATCGATGCGGGATCTTGAAGATAGCCTGCGACGATTGAAGACCGACCACCTTGATTTATGGCAATTTCACGAGATCGTCTATGATAACGATCCCGACTGGGTCTTTGAAAAGGGAGGTATCAAAGCCGCGATTGAGGCACAGAAGGCGGGCAAGGTTCGCTTCATTGGCTTCACCGGACACAAGGATCCCCGCATCCATCTCAAAATGCTGAACAAACCTTTCGACTGGGACACCGCACAGATGCCCATCAATGTCATGGATGCCCTCTATCGTAGTTTTCAGAACGAAGTTGTGCCGGTGTGTCTCGCCCGGCAGATCGGTGTATTGGGGATGAAAAGCCTGGCAGGCGGTTTCCCGAAGGTCGGATTCCCAGTCAAGCCGGTATCCCGGCGGAGGATTGCATTCGCTTCGCCCTGACTCGGCCGGTTTCCAGTCTGGTTGTTGGAATCACCTCGATGCAAGATCTTCAGCAGGATGTCTCGATCGCAAGGAATTTCAAACCGATGCCGGAAGCGGACCAGGTAACAATTCTGACGAAAATCCGCGAAGAGGCGAGTGACGGCCGTCACGAATTGTTCAAATCCTCCAAATCTTTTGATGGCCCCTTTCATCGAAAGCAACACGGATTCGCGGTCGGGTCCGCCTAGGAGGGAATGCCGGGGAAGACCGCCACAGTTTACAAATCTTATCCGGATCCTGGGACCGCCGATTGCCCGACGCTTCGGATGCAGGAAGGACCCTGACGGACTTTTTGACCAGGGACTGCGTGACAAGCGGCAAAACGGCGTGCTATATTGCCGTGCAGCGCAGGGCCCATAGCTCAGTTGGTTAGAGCCCCCGGCTCATAACCGGGTCGTCCTAGGTTCGAGTCCTAGTGGGCCCACCACCTTTGACTAGAATCGATCTTCATGCATCCAGAAGTCGAAAAACTTCTCCGCCTCCAAAAAATAGAGTCGCAAATCAAATATCACACCGATCGTATTGAACAGCTCCCGGCCCGCTTCTCAGCCCTGGAAGCCAAATTAAATGCGACCGTCAGTGCTGTGAATAGCGCGAAAGACCAGCTTTCCAAATTGGCCTTGGAGAAAAAGAAGTTGGAAGCGAGTATTCAGGATATCGAGCAAAAAAACTCCAAGTACCGGGGTCAGCTCACCGAGGTCAAAACGAACGAACAATATAGGGCCCTCCTGCATGAAATCGAATTCAACGAGCAGCAGATAAAGAAAATAGAGGACGAAATCCTGGCTTTTATGGAACAGGAAGAGCAGCGTCGCCAGGAATCCAAGACCGGTGAGGAGCGCCTTAAGGCCGAGAAATCTCAGGTGGAGGGAGAGAAAAAAGTTGTCGAGGCTGAGGTGCAACAGGACAAGGTGACATTAGCCGCGTTAGAGGACCAGCGACAGATCATTCTTCAGTCGATTGAAAAGAGCGTTCTTGGCTCCTACATGCAGATCAGCAGCTATCGGAAAGGGACGGCTCTGGCACGAGCCTACCAGGAGTCCTGCCAAGGCTGTCACGTGAGGATCCGGCCGCAATTGCTGACTCTGATTATGAATGGAGACACGATCATTACGTGCGACAGCTGCAGCCGAATCCTCTATTGGGAGCCCGATGCTCCCTATGAATCTTCTTCCTAGCCATTGCCCATCCCTGCTTACTGAAGAGAAACGCTTCATGAAATCATTCATCGCCTACATCGATGGGGGATCTCGCGGAAACCCCGGAGTCGCCGGCTATGGCGTGTTCCTGCTCGACGAGAATCGGAACCCTCTGGCTGAAATTTCGGAACCCATCGGAATACAAACCAACAATCATGCGGAATACCTCGCTTTGATCGGAGCGCTCCGCTACACCCATTCGCAACAGGGTGAAGCCCTCCAGGTTTATGCGGATTCAGAACTGCTCGTCCGTCAGATCAACGGCCAATACAAGGTCAGAAACCCAAAATTAAAAGAGCTCTATGACCAGGCACAAGTCCTGATCCGTGGTTTGAAACGATTCACCCTGCAGCATATCCCCCGAGAAGAGAACCGCGAGGCCGACCGTCTTGCCAACCAGGCCATGGACCAAGCCAGCGGATCAGTCACCTTGGCCTCGCCATCCAGCCAGACTGTCCGCGCCGTCTTCAAATCGGGCTGTTTTTGCCCGTTACAACCCCTGAACTTGCCGGAAGGTGAAGAATTTCAACTGACCATTGGTCGTTTAAAGGCGAGTCATTCCGCAGAAAAATCGCGCTAAATTGCGGCTTGAGCGAGGAATTCCAGGGGCCGGGAGCACGATATCCCCAGAGTCTCGGCAGTCAGCTGATAAAACAGTTGAAGGCCTTCGATGTTTTCCTGGTCGAGGGTGTAGTTGATATTTTTTGTTAAATAATGCCGAAGCCGGTCTTCGGGAAGTTTCAAGGCTTGAGCTTGTTGGCGGGCGATTTCGTCGAGATGAGTCAGTCCGTATTCGAGCGATTGCTGGAACACTTTCGGGTCGGCCGCAACAATTCCCGAACGCACTCCCCAAAAAGCAAATACAAAAGGCTTGCCGGTCAGTTCTTTCCATTCCTGTGCCAAATCATACTGGTATGGAAAATTCCAGCCTGCCTTTAAGGCCGTATCACCAATAATCAATGCCGCATCGAAAGAAGCCAACATGGCGTCAGGATCCGGGGGGCTCCCGTAAAATACGGGTTGTGACTTGAACTTCAAGGCCAGCAGGAGGCGAAGCAGGATGATCGAGGTTCGTGACGACTGGTCGAGGGCCAGGGTTCGGATCTCTTCAGCCGGCACTTTACTGATGAGCAAAACACTCTCGACCTCCTGCTTGGCGGCAATGGACAAGCCCGGGATGACGCGAACTCCTTGAATTCTTTGGTACTCAATGGAGGGAATCAAGCCAATGTCCACGGAGCCAGCGGCGAGAAGATCCGCACAACGGGAAGGCGGCGAGAAATCCAAATCGAACAGACTTCGCTGGTCGCCATGCAGGAATCCCCAGGCCAGCGGCAGTGAATTGAGATAGTACACAATGGAAAGCTTCAGTCTCATCATGAGGTCATTCTATCTGTTTCCCTTCCGGGAACCAAGTCAGAGGACTGATCAAACAGGAACAAGCCCACCGTCTGTCAGGTGATGGCGCCCCCTATCATCTGTTGAGTGACTTTTGCTCTTGATTTGTTGCAGAATTCAGCTGACGCACTTTTCGCCGTTGACCGAGGTTCCTGAAGCACTCAACCTTTACTGAGAGAAAGATCATGGGCTGGTATCAAATCTACGACCCTCTGCACTCCTGGATTCTTTCCACCCTGGTTTCGGCGTGTCCGGTTCTCACTCTTTTTTTCGTGATGCTAGTCCTGAAAAAGCGGGTTTGGATTTCAGCCCTGTGGGGACTCATCGTCTCCATTCTAATAGCCGCCACGGTGTTCCACATGCCGGGAGATCTCATCGTCAGAGCATCCCTTCTGGGGTTTGTTTTCGGCATGCTGAATATTGGCTGGATCATTGTGGCGTCGATTTTTCTTTACAACGTTGCCGTCGAGACGGGGCAATTCCAGGTCATGAAGGAGTCAATCGCCGCTTTGTCTTCGGATTCCCGCATCCAGGTGATCCTCATTGCGTTTTGCTTTGGAGCCTTTCTGGAAGGCACCGGAGGCGGTGGGGCCCCGGTGGCCATTGCCGGGTCATTCTTGATTGGCCTGGGATTTCCTCCGTTTCAAGCCGCACTCCTTTGCCTGCTGGCCAACACCGCTCCCGTGGCGTGGGGAGCCGTTGGCAATCCCATTCGCGTTCTCACCGGGGTCACGGGCCTTCCCGAAGCCTCACTCAATTCAATGGTTGGCCGGATTCTTCCCTTTTTCTCCTGCATTATTCCCTTATGGCTGGTGCGGACTTGGGTGGATTGGAAGAAGACGCGCGAAGTCTTCCCTCCGGTGATTGTCTGTGGTGCGTCATTTGCCCTCATGCAGTATTTCTGGTCCAACTTCATGGAAACAGGCTTGGTGGATATTGTTTCGGCCATCTTTTCGCTATTGGTCATGGTGGCCTTTCTTAGATTTTGGAAACCGGCTTCAATTTTGGAATTGAGTACAGAAGGGACAAAACAGAGTCAGCCGCATCACACTCTTCGGAACGTTCTCCAGGGTTGGTCGCCCTTTATATTGAGTTCGTTTTTCATTTTCATCAACGGGATCCCCTCCTTTAACAAACATCTCAAGTTTACCCTCCTGACCTTTCCGCTGAGCGGACTGCACCATCAGGTGTTCCGCGTCCCCCCCGTGGTTCCCCAACCCGCCTCCGAGCCTGCGCTGATGGATCTGAACCTCCTGGCCATGCCCGGCACTGCTGTTTTTCTAGGCGCATTGATCGCAGCTCCCTTCCTGGGACTGGGAGTCAGGCAAATGGGCCGGATTTTACGACGGACCTTGGTTGAGTTGTTCCCGTCCATGCTCGCCATTTCTCTCATGGTGGGACTAGCCTTCGTGACCCGATACTCGGGAATGGATACGGTCTTGGGACTTTGCATGACTCGCACGGGGGGAGTTTATCCTTTCTTTGGCACTCTGCTGGGCTGGCTGGGAGTAGCCTTAACCGGGACGGACGCTGGCTCAAATGCGCTATTTGGGAATTTGCAAAAGGTGACTGCCGAACAGCTGAACCTCAGTCCCGTTCTCATGGCCTCAGCCAATACCACGGGTGGTGTGATGGGGAAGATGATTGCGGCCCAGAGCATCGTGGTGTCCAGCGCGGCAACCCACCAAGAAGGCCGGGAGGCTATTATATTCAAAGCCGTCTTCAAGCATAGTGTCCTCCTTGCAAGCCTGGTGGGACTCCTGGTAATGCTTTATGCGTATGTTTTTCCGGGGGCAGTGCCGAGGTAACCGGCAGGCTAACGGGGAAAGATCCGGTCGATTTCCCGATTTTCCTGTATAATGGCCTTGCTACCCATGAGAGGTTGCCGGGGAGAATCCAGAATGAGCTATCGCAATAAATTTCTTTTAGTTCTGTTATCCAGTGCCATCGTCTTTTACGCCGTGGTGGGCGGGTTGCTGGGAAGAGCCTCGGAAAAAGACGGTTCCTATTCTCAGATCTCCGTCTTTAATGAAGTTCTTTACAAAGTGAAATCCAGTTATGTGGAAGAGCCCAATATCACTGAAGTCATGCACGGCGCGCTGAGGGGTTTGTTGGAGTCCCTGGATCCCTATAGCACGTATTTGGGACCGGATGAGTACTCTCGTTATAAAAAGCACAAGTCCAATGGCAACGGTGACATCGGCCTCGAGCTGTCGAAGGAAAAGATGCTGGGCTATGTTTATGTGATTCATCCGATCGAAGGCGGACCTGCCGATAAGGCAGGGGTAAAGGCTGGTGACATCATGGAATCCATCGAAGAGGTTTCCACGCGAGATATCAGCCTGGTTCAGGCGGAATACTTGCTAACCGGCAACCCAGCATCGGTCGTCAAATTGAAGATCATTCGCCGCGGCCGGACTGATCCCGTTGAGATCAATGTCCCCCGCGAGTTGTTGAAGATTCCCCCCGTAAAGGCACAGCTCGTTGACAACAATAAGATAGGGTATCTAAAGGTGTATCGGTTTACTCCAGGCGTTAGTGACGAAATCCGATCGAAGCTCCTGCTGTTAACGAAAAATGGGGCTGGTAAGATCATCCTTGATCTTAGAAACTGCGCGGGAGAAGAATATGAAGAGGGGGTCAAAGTCGCGAACCTGTTTCTTGATCACGGGATAATTACCTATACCCAAGGCCAGAAGTCACCCAAGAAGGAGTTTGTGGCGGACCCGACAAAGGCCGTCAGCAAGGCCCCGCTGGTTGTCCTGCAAAACTACGGCAGTGCATCCGCGGCTGAAATTGTCTCGGCAGCAGTCAAGGAGAACCGGAGAGGAGAGGTCGTTGGCATGAGGTCCTTTGGAAAAGCCTCTTTGCAGAAACTCATCCCGCTCGACAGCGATTCGGCGATCCTGATTTCAACCGCAAAATTCTATTCGCAATCCGGAAAAGTTATCCAAGGAAACGGGATTGCCCCTGACGTGGAAGTGAAGGATGGCCTCGACAGTCTGCCCGGTGAGAATGACTCCGTCGACGAAGACGAAAACACGAATCCGGAGCAACCCGGAGTCAATAAGCCAAATCAGGAAGACCTGCAGCTGAAAAAAGCGATAGAAATTCTCAATAAACCGGCAACGGAGAAACCTAAAGCCGCTTGACATCATTCCGAAAGCCTACCACGTCTCGAGAAAAGGCAGCTTAGGCTGCCTTTTTTTGCGCCCGTAACGATGGCCTGGCCTCATCCCTCATCAGTACATCATGCTGATTCACTTAAACCAGATCCATAAAAGTTTCGCGAGCAAAGCTGTGCTCCAGAATGTCAGCTTTCAGGTCAATGACGGCGACAAGTTCGGGCTCGTGGGACGAAACGGCAGCGGCAAGACGACCCTCTTTCGACTGATGGAGGGCAGTCTGGAACCAGACCAGGGGCAGGTCATCAAGCTGCCTCAAGTCCGCATCGGGCTCATGCAACAAATCGCAGAAGTGGACCCCAATCTAACGATTCTGGAATCGGCACTCACCGTTTTTGCAGATCTTGAACAATTGGCCAATGAAATCGCCTGGCTGGAATCTGAAATCGAATCCAAAGCCCAGAATCCGGACCTTAACTCATTGCTGGATCGTTACGGACAACTGCAAACCCGCTGGGAGTTGGCCGGAGGATACAGCTACGAAGCCCGAACAAAAACCGTTCTCGCCGGGCTGGGATTCGGTGAAGAGTCCTTGGGGAAAAAGACCCCGTTGTTGAGCGGGGGGGAACGGAACCGATTGAACCTGGCGAAGCTGCTTCTCACCGAACCCAGTCTGCTGCTCTTGGATGAACCGACCAATCACCTCGATATTGATGCCGTCCGCTGGCTCGAGAATTTTTTGAAAGATTATCCCCATGCCTATGTCGTCGTCTCTCATGATCGCTACTTCCTGGACAATACGGTTGATCACATCCTTGAACTCGCCAATGGCCGGATTGAAGAATATCCTGGAAATTATTCAAGCTATATCGTGGAACGCGAAATACGCCAGGCACAGCGGCAGGAAGCTTATGAAGATCAGCAGGCATTTATCGAAAAGACCGAGGATTTCATTCGCCGCAACATCGCCGGGCAGAAGACCAAGCAGGCCAAGTCCCGCCGTAAAATGCTGGAAAAACTGGAACGCGTCGAAAACGTGTCGGAAGTCCGGGAACCCGCCCGATTTCAATTTGGGATCAGTCAACCCAGCGGTGACCTGGTCCTCAAGTTTACGAAAGTGAGCCTCGGCTACGACACCTTCCCGCTGGTCCGCGAGATTAGTCTGAGCGTGCATCGCGGCCAGGCCTTGGGGATTCTCGGCCCTAATGGTTCGGGGAAAACCACGTTTCTCAGAGCCATAACCGGCGCGCTGGCTACCCTTCAAGGGAAAATCCAGATCGGATCACGTGTGGAACTGGCCTATTATGAGCAACAACTCTCGAGTTTGGACCCAACCTTATCTGTGTTGGAGCAAATGAGGGGCGTGGCCCCGCTTGCCACGGAGGAAATGTTACGGAGCTATTTAGCCCGCTTCCTATTCCGTGGGGAGGAAGTTTTTTATGCAACGGGTTCGCTCAGCGGGGGAGAGAAAAGCCGGCTGGCCTTGGCAAAATTGATTTATGGCAAAGCCAACACGCTTATTTTGGATGAACCCACCAACCACCTTGATATTCCCTCCTGCGAAGCGCTGGAGGAGGCTCTTCAGGCTTATCCTGGAACTCTCATCATCGTCTCTCACGATCGCTATTTGATTAACAAACTGGCAGACCAGATTCTTTTCTTTGACGGAAAAGGGAGTTGCCTCCATTTTGAGGGAGGTTACGAAGACTTTGAAAAATTTCGTCTCGCCCAAACGGCCCAAACTGCTGAAGTGGTCAGACCGCCCAAAGAGGCATCGAAGAGTGCGAAAGTCTCAACCGTTCCGGGGAATGGGCTCAGCAAGAACGAAATCGCCAAAATTAGAAATCGCTGTGACGAATTGGAAAAAGAGATCCGCCGAGTCGAAGCCTTGCTCGAAACCAACAGGCAAGAACTCAGCCAACCGGATCTCGCCAAAGATTACAGACAATTCAAGCAACTCTCTGATCAGCACGAAGATCTTTCCGCCTCTCTGGATAAACTTTATTCTGAATGGGAGAGGAGCCTGGCCCTGCTGGAGAACTAGCGTCAAGAGAAGGAAGGTATGGACACACCCTGGTTTTAGATATCGGGGTATTTGGGGGATTCCTGTCAGAAATTTTTTCGAATCGTCCGGTGACTCAAGTCACCTCGCAGAATCCCCGGGGGGCGAAAAAGTGAAAACCGACGAATTTCGAGTTGTCCAAATCGACCATGTGGAATTGTTTGTACCCGACCGTCAGGCAGCGGCGGAGTGGTACGAGAAAGTGTTAGGGCTCACCGCGGTCCCTGAAGCGGCACTGTGGGCTAAGGATCCAAAGGGCCCTTTAATGATCTCCCCTGACCGGGGAAAGACGAAGTTGGCCTTATTTCAAGGTACTCCTCAAGGAAGGCAGCCGACAGCTGGATTTCATCGTGTTGCGTTTCGCGTGGATGCCGATGGCTTTCTGGCTTTTGTGAGGCGCCTGGCAGAATGCAAGATTGAACCGGCCCGATTTCGTGATCACGATCAGGCCATCTCGGTTTACTTCGACGATCCATTCGGACATCATCTGGAAGTTACCACCTACGAACCCGCCGCAGTACGGCCCTATCTTTCAAACTTCGATTGATCGACCCCAATCCCGGGAGGGACGGCAGAAATTGGCGTCATTTCGATCGATGAATCTGCTGGACGACGCGGACGACCGACTCCTGTTCTCCTTGAAAAAGAGAAATCCCTGCAATCCCCGACGCACCCGCCTGCAAGCATTCAGAGACGTTTTGCTCGTTGACCCCGCCCAGGGCAAAAACCGGGATTCTTGAGATGCGGCAGGCTTCCTCCAGCTTCTGAATTCCCACCGGAGGACCAAAGCGGGCCTTTGAAGGGGTAAAATACACAGGCCCAAAGGTGATGAAGCTCACACCTTTCTCATGCACTTTTTCGATTTCATCGAGGGTATGGGTAGAGACGGCAACGAGAAAATCCTTGTCGGGAAGTCCAGTCCGGATGATCTCAGGAGGGATGGATTGCTGGCCGAGGTGAATTCCGTGCAGGCCGGCCGCTTGCGCAATATCCATCCGATCATTGATTATGATCTTGCAGTCATGGGCCGCCGCCAAGGCCCGAGCAGCCACTGCCAGTTCGAAAAGGTCCCTTGTAGCAAGATCCTTTTCTCTGAGTTGGATTAGATCGACTCCCGCTTTAATGGCGATGAGGATTTGTTCGAGAACGGGTTTCCTGGAGTTGCGCCGGTCTGTGATGTAATAACACTGCGGCATCTCATTCGTAATTCACGTGGGCCACGGCCTGTTTGAAATGCATGGCCTCAAGGATACCAATCCCGACGTCCACAATTCCCAGACCCGAGATGGCTCCACGGCAATAATTGCTGAGGACGAGCTCCCGAAAATAGGGGGCATAACTGAGGAAAAAGTTATTTTCCCAGTACTGTGACCAGGGGAAGATAATGAGGAAGAGCCCGAGCTCAAAGCAGAAAAAGATGAAGACGACAACCAGAATCTTACTGACCATTCACCCTGTTCTTCAAGGTATCGATTTTGTCGGCGACGTCACGGTAGTTGATATTGACCCCGTAAACATCCAAGAAGGTGTCTAAGGCCGCTTTGTTATTTCCGGCCAATTCTTGGGCACACGCCAGATCATACCGCAAAGCTTGGTAGGTTTCTTCGGAATGGCCCTTGCTCGACAGGCCTTTAGTAAACCATTTGATGGCAACCTGTGGCAACCCTTTTTCGACGAAACACAACCCAAGCAAATTGCAGCACTTCACAAAATCTTCGCCATCGACGTCAAGGTTCTTGTTTTGCATGGCCTTTTGGAACTCCGCAATCGCTTCCTCGAGAAGTCCCATTTCCCGGAAGGCGATCCCCAGGCTGTAATGGGTCTCGAAATCGCCATCTCCCGAGTCGTCTTCGAAGCCCTGCTTGAATTCTTCAAAGACATCATCCAACCCCATCGACGCCGAAAGGCCCTCGGGAACCATTTCCATCCGGTCAGCAGCTGAAATTGTGCGCGGAGCCCCCGTTTCAAATGACGGCATGGGCATCGGCTTCAGCGACGAGTCGTCCAATTCCTGATCCAAGTCAATCATCATCTCATCGAATGACTCATCCGTCTGGGATCCGGAGTCCAAGGCGGCAGGATGATCCTGAACATCCGGCTCGGCGAGGGATGTTGGCTCCAAACCGGCCGGGATTTCAATCTCCGAAACGTCAGAAGCATCCTCTACAGCGGAGACCTGGTTGGTTTCAAATTCCTCAACCGATCCGCCACCCCTGTTCCCCGTTGAGGCTGCAGAGATGGTCTCGCCCGCCGGGGATTCGACTGCTGAACCTGCCTGGGCACCCAACATGGCTCCATACCGTTCGAGCCGCTTCTGAATGTCCGGGTCTGATTCGCTAAGGCTCAGATAATGGTCAATCGAGTTCTTGGCTTCCGTCAAGAAGCCCAGATCCAGATAGAAATCCACTTCCTGCAACAATTCCTGAGTCTTCTGGCCATCGGCCGGCCCAGGATTGGAAGATGGAACCTCTTCCCTCGGCTCGGCAGGTCCCGCAGAGGGATGTTCCGGCTCGGCTGGAGGCTGGTCCTGATAGATCGGCTTTTGGTGGAGATCAGGATCATACTGGTAGGCCAGTGTGAAATTTCGGCTGGCGTTGTCATTGTCTCCCCGCGCTGTATAAATGTTGGCCAAGACCAGACACTCTTGTGCGGCTTCCACCATTTGTCCGCACTTGGCGTACATGTCGCGAATCTTCTCATGGGCCTCGATGTGGCTGGGGATCCGGTCTGTGATCCGGCGATACTGTTCGATGGCCTTGTGAAAAAGCCCATAGCCCGCAAAGAGGTCTCCCTCCACCATATACCCTTTAACCTGCTCCTGGCTTGCCCCGTGAGCCTGGGTATCTTCCGATTGTGCATCACCGCTCTTGGTCTCGGTGATGGTCTTCAACGTCGGCTCTGAAATGAACTTTTCCGAAAGCACTTTCATGTCCGGAACCAGCTTGGGCAGATTCAGATTATCAATTGAATCGCCCAGATGCTCCTGAACTTGGCGCAGATTCTCACGGTGAACCGGGTCGTTGGGCTCCAATTCGACGAGCTCGATAAAAAGGCTGGCCGCCTCTTCAAACTGTTGATTTCGGGTGTAAAGCCCTCCAGCTCTTTCGAGGAGGGAAGGAATGTACTGGCGTTGATTCGTGACGCTGTAGTATTTGATCAATTCCAAAATCGCAGGAATATGATCCTCTTTCCGGCGCAGAATCTCCTTCAACTGGGATTCAACCGTGGCGCCTTCCGTTTTCCCCGCGGAGAGTTCAGTAATGCGGCTGATCAGGGAACACGCTTGATCGAGCGAATCGTTTTGTATCAGGCAGGAGGAGATTTGAGGAACAAGATGCAAATAGCTGGGATCGAGTTCAATGAGATGGAAAGCGATTTTTTCCGCTTCATCGAGGCGTGCGCCTTTCAAATGAAACTGGAAGCTGGCGACCATGACTTCGGGGTTGAACTCGTGGAATGGGATTCGGTTGAACGTTTCCTGGGCATCTTCACTTCGACCCAATTCTCCGAGCACTTCCGCATACTGAATGACCGCTTGAACGTTGGTCCCCTCCAACTCCAGTGCTTTCTTGAGATAATTCTCGGCTTCCTCCATCGCTCCGCGATTCCTGGCTTTTCGGCCTGAAGACAGGAAAGCGGTGAAGGCGGCACCGGTGTTCCCCAGTTTTAGATAGACGTCTCCGATTCTGCCTTCAATCGAAGCATTGTCTGGATCCACTTCGATGACACGCTGCAGAACCGCGGCAGCATTTTCCCAATCACTTTTTTTGATGAAATGATCGGCAACCTGCAGGAAATTGGTGCGGGCTTCGCTATTCAAGCCCTGGCGAAGATACAGGTCGGCAAGGCGCAGGGAGGATTGAATCTGAGTGGAATCAATCTTGCTGACCTTCTTGTACATGGCAATGGCGCGAACGACAAAACCGCCATTGTCGTAGCTTTCGGCAAGCCGGGTAAAACAGCGAACGGCCTCGGGAACATTTCCAATCCTGACGTACAAATCCCCGAGAGTATTGACCAACGGAAGGTCCGTAGGGTCTTCCTTAATCAATTTCTGGTACTCAGATATGGCATGGCTGATTTTGCCCTGAATCACATATTTCTCAGCCACTTTCAAAACTTTGGCCTTATTTAAAGCCATTGCCAATCCCTATCTCCACGTCCATTCCCAAAAATATAAGAACCCGGCACGAGGCGTCCAGCAATTCAGACGACCACCCCGCGAAACGTCTTTCGGTGCTGATCGGTCGGACCCAATCTCGACAAGGCCTCGAGATGTACGGCAGTTCCATACCCCATATTTCGGCTCAGTCCATAACCAGGGTAGGAAACCTCCAACGAGGAAACGAATTGGTCCCGGGCAACCTTTGCCAGAATTGACGCCGCACCAATGGATACTGACAGGGCATCTCCCTTGATGATTGAGAGCTCGGGAATTCCCAAGCCTGATTTTAACGTCCCGTCAATCAACAAGAAATCGGGTCGCACCTTCAGTCCTAAAACCGCTGCTTGCAAGGCTTTGATCGTTGCTTGCAAGATATTTATTTGATCAATTTCACCCGCCTCAACAAAGGCAATTGAATAAGCCACGGCGGTTTCTCTTATATTTTCGGCCAAAACTTGGCGTTGCTTAGACTTAAGTTTCTTAGAATCTCTAATTCCTTCGGGTACCCGGCTAAGATCCAGAATCACGGCCGCCACACAAACCGGACCGAAAAGAGCTCCCCGCCCGACTTCGTCTACCCCCGCAACGCCGAAAAACCCAAGTTCGAGGGCTTGGAGCTCATAATAAAGGTCTCCCTCGCCAATCGAACCACCGGCCTGTTTAAAGGGAGTGACTGGCATCTAAGAACCCGTCTTCAGCCAATAGATCAACAGATAAAGAGAGTTTGAATCTAAGCCAACCACAAGGAGTAGCGCCGGGGGCTTGCAGTACTGAATTCTTTGAGTGAATGAGGGAACGAAGGAGTGGGGAGAAGTCGCCCTAGCTGGATTTTGTATCCTTAATTTTTGCCGCTTTTCCTCGAAGCGCCCGCAAGTAATAGAGCTTGGCCCTGCGAACTTTTCCTTTCTTGGAAACTTCAATCTTGTCAATCGTCGGCGAGTGAAGAGGAAAAATCCTTTCGACACCCTGTCCGAAGGATGTCTTGCGCACGGTGAAGGTCGAGCGCAGATCGCCGTTTTTCCGGGCAATCACAACTCCTTCAAAAACCTGGATTCTTTCCTTATCGCCTTCCTTAATCTTGACATGAACTCGAACCGTATCTCCCACCCGAAATTCGGGATGATCCGTCCGCATTTCATCTTTTTCCACAATGTTTAATGCATTCATGGCAATTCGCCTACTTTGACTTAAAATTTAGAGTTCAGAAGCCGTTTATCCTCTTCTGATAAGACGTCGTATTCTAATAGGTCAGGTCGATTTTTCAAAGTTTTTTCTAGCGCCTTTTTTCTTCGCCATTGCCTGATCTTGGCATGATCTCCGCTCAACAATACATCTGGCACCTTAACCCCTTCAAAATCTTCGGGGCGGGTATAGTGGGGGCAGTCGAGAAGCGGGTAGGGGGTGTCGGTTTCCGTATCCTGGATCACCAAAGAAAAGGATTCATTGATGGTACTCGACTGGTTATTCAGCACTCCTGGTAAAAGGCGGATGATCGAATCCATTAAGACGCACGCCGCCAGTTCTCCCCCGCTCAGCACATAGTCGCCTATGGAAACCTCATCATCGACCAATGCATCGACCACCCGTTGGTCGACCCCTTCGTATCGACCGCAAATGAGCACTAGCTGATCATAAGTTGAAAAGTGAGAAGCCAGCTCTTGAGTAAAGCGTTTCCCCTGGGGGGTCAGGAGAACTACCCGAGTCGTTCTCCCGGAGTCTTCTGACTGGATATTGCGAATGGCGCGAAACATTGGTTCGGGCTTGAGGACCATGCCCTCACCTCCTCCGAAAGGGCGGTCGTCAACGGTCCGGTGCCGGTCCACGGTGAACTCTCTCAAGTCATGCAACCGTATCTTTGCAATTCCCTTCTTTACGGCCTGCGACACCATTCCGTAGGATAGCGGACCTGTGAAAAATTCCGGGAATATCGTAACGATATCAAATTGAGTAGGGGGCATGGTGCCTGGAAGGAGACGCGGATCTGATAAATCCAACTACAATTCTTCCAGCCCATCGGGCAGGTCACAACGAAGAATTCGATTTTGCAGATTGATCTCCGAAAAATATCCCTCGGCAAAAGGGACAAGGAATTCCTTCGAACTCCCTTTGATTTTCAGTAAAAGGTTTGACCCGTACTGGATGACGTCAATCACTTCACCGTATTCGTTACCACTCTTACCGATCAAGGAGCAACCTATCAAATCATGTTGATAATAGGTGCCTTCAGGAAGAGAGCTCTTTTCCGTTTCAGGAACTGTTACATCATAGCCAACCAGTTGGCTGGCCTCATTGATGGAATCGATTCCCCTAAACTTCAAAATAACCCTGTTCTTGTGGAACCAAAATGAATCCAAGAAATGATCGAGGGGGGGGACGCCAGGTTTCTCCAGTCTCACCTGGCGAAGACGCGTGAACCGTTCGGGGAAGTCCGTCAACACATCCGCCGCAACCTCTCCTCGATTCCCTTGAGTTCGGGCAATCCGGGCAACGGAGATTCGAGGATGTTCGGCCAAATCCTTGACTACTCCAAAATTTCCAGCGTAAAGCGCTTTTTGAGCTTCATTCCAGCCGCACCCAGGATCGTTCTGATCGAGCGAGCGGTTCTTCCCTGTTTGCCAATGACTTTCCCAAGATCGCTCTGAGCTACTCTCAATTCGAGCACCGTTGTCTGCTCCCCTTCAATCGGCCGCACTGAAACCTGATCAGGATTATCCACTAACGCCTTTGCGATTTGCTCGATGAGCTCTTTCATGGCAGCCTCCTCGTGTGGACGGTGTGTCTAATGGATCCCTCGAATCGGTATTAACGCGAATGAGAGCAGGCTCGGGCTACCCAATTTTATTGATAAAGCTTTTTACCGTAGGACTCGGCTGTGCCCCTTTGGATACCCAAAATGAATATTTCTCTTTATCAAGGTTGATGGAAGCCGGGGTCTTCCTTGGGTCATATTGCCCCAGCACATCGATATAGCGCCCATTTCTTGCTCGAGACTTCTCGATTACAACAATCCGATACTTGGGCTTCTTTTTTGAGCCAATTAAATTCAGTCTGATCGTAAGCAAAAAAATTTCTCCTTCATGGAAAATTTATGTTGAGTTTCAAGAATGACCCTTAAGTAAGGGCCTTCTCCCCCTAACTATCACAAATTATTGTAAATCATTCCCTGCCCGACAAGCCATATCAATAAAATATAGCAGATCCTCTTAATTCCGCTAAATAGAAAACTCGCCCAGCCTGACGAAAGTCAAGCTCAACGATGGGGAATCTGGCAAGCTAACAACTCTTGGGATCATGGAGATAGAGCGGTTGCGACCAAAATCAATCTTCATGGGGTTTGGTCCCGGAGTGACTAATTGCTATTTCATAGGGACCAGGAGATCAAAGGTGACAATACTTCGGAACAAAAACCCAATCCAAAGAAATGCCAAAGGGAAGAGGCAAGAGAACCAAGGCTTGAGCGGGTTGAAAAGGAGCTGCTGATTGAATTGAAACCCCTGCCTGGGGTCCTTCTTAGAGCACCGTCATTGAAAGCTCCCTTTCGTCAAACGGACATTTTGTGACGAAATTCTCGTTGAGACACCACCTTCCATTCCGGCAGGGGGTGCCCGCCGAAAACAATTTCGCGGGCTGATTGACTAAAGCTCGAGTAATTTGACGATGGCTTCTTTATCTGGCTTGATGCGATGCGGGGCATTGGCGTAAGTAGATTGAAGCTTGTCTTTCCGCTCGATTAATTCATTCCTGTAGCGGGCTAACTCATACAGTGAGTTTTGGTGGTAATTGAGGGTGTAATCAGGATCTTTGAGCAGATTCCCCGTCAAGACGGCAACAACGTCCTCGTGCTTGTCAATTTCCCCAGTTTGAATGAGCCGTTTGATCCCGGCAACCGTCGTGGCGGAGGCCGGTTCACAGCCAATGCCATCCCGCCCGATGATGGCTTTGGCATCGGCAATCTCTTGTTCACTTACCACATCACACCATCCCCGTGTCCACTCCATGGCACGAACAGCCTTCTTCCAGGACACCGGATTACCGATCTTGATCGCCGTCGCAAGAGTATGGGCCTCTATCGGAATCAGTCGCGGGGAATGGTCAATAAGCGTCCGATACAAGGGGTTGGCCCGTTGCGCCTGGATGATCGTCACCATAGGCATCTTGCGGATAAAGCCAAGGTCATGGAGTTCTTTGATCGCCTTTCCAAAGGAAGCGCTATTCCCGAGATTGCCACCAGGAACAATGATCCGGTCCGGCACATTCCAGTCCCTTTGCGCCAGCATTTCGATGACGATGGTCTTTTGCCCCTCCAGCCGGTACGGGTTGATGGAGTTCAGCAGGTAGATGGGAGTTTCTTCGGTGAGCTCCTTAACCAGCCGCATCGCTTCATCGAAATCGCCTTCGATTTGCAGTGTCAATGCCCCGTAATCCAAGCTTTGCGAGAGCTTACCGAAGGCGATTTGCTGATCCGGGATAAAGATGACAGCCTTCATGCGCGCTCGTGCGGCATAAGCAGCCATCGAAGCCGATGTGTTGCCAGTGCTGGCACAGGCCACCACTTTGGACTTGACCTGGCGTGCCTGGGTGATGCCGGTGGTCATCCCATTATCTTTAAAAGAGCCTGTGGGATTGAGCCCCTGATGCTTTAAATAGAGGTTCTTCAGTCCAGTATACTCGGCACAGCGAGGCGCTGTGTAGATCGGGGTGTTTCCTTCCTGCATGGTGACGACATGGGTAAGGTCGTCACAAAAAGGGATGAGTTCACGATAACGCCAGACTCCACTCAGGTCCAGGGGGGCATTGGAAAGTCGCCGTTGCAGAAATGACCTTTTCAGATCTTCTGGGTCAGGGACATGGAATTCATAATTCACGTCCAGCAAACCCTTGCATTTCGGGCAGACATAAGCCTTCGATCCCACGGGAAGAATGTGTCGACAATTTTCCTCGATACACTGCAAATATGCGC
>JAXLQK010000079.1:0-26469 GCA_046331665.1 Terriglobia bacterium
GAGAATGTGTTGGCCGTTCGCGTGGATTCCCGGGAGCAGAAGGAGGTGCCACCCGAGGGTGCTGACAAAATGTTTGGCTATTACTTGTTCGGAGGTATCCAGCGAGACGTGGTACTACGCGTCGTCGATCCATTCCATATCGAGCTCGTCTACTACACAACGGTGAAAATTGAACCGCAAGTGGAGGAAGAAGCTCAAGTTACAGTGACGAACGCTCGCCCCACGGTCATGAGCGGAACGCTCTCCGTTCATCTCCTCGATAGCCAGGGGAGGGAAGTGGCAGGAACGGAGTACCCTGGCCAGCTTGGGCCGGGCGAGACGCGCAACTTCCGCCTCCGCCTCGACAATTTGCGCGGAATTCAACTATGGGATGTTGACCATCCGAACCGGTATGTGATCATGGCTGAATTACGGGATGCGTCCGGAGTCATCGACCGCATGCGAACCTGGATCGGATTCCGCATGATCCGCTGGGATCCCTTGACAGGGCAATTCTTCCTGAACCTTCATCCGCTAAAGTTGAGAGGGATGAACCGGCACCAAACCTTTGCCTACGTGGGCGGAGCCGCACCGAACCGCCTGCAACGACGCGACGCGCGCCTACTGAAATACGAATTGGGACTTAACATGATGCGGTCCTCCCATTACCCCCCTGACCCCGAGTTTCTCGACGAGTGCGATCGCATTGGTCTCCTTGTGATGGATGAGTTTCCTTCCTGGCAATTCATCGGGAAATCGCAGCATTGGCAGGAAAACGCGGTCGACGCCGTTCGCGACATGATCCTTCGTGATCGAAACCATCCGTCAATCATTCTATGGGGAGTTCGTGGAAATGAAGCTTCACCACAGGAATCCGACGACCGCGATCTTTATTTGAGAACGTACGGACTGGCGCGCGAGCTGGACCCTACACGCCCCCCGACGGGAGCGCGCCTTAGCGACACGTGGCATGGCAAAGTCGTGCCGGAAGAGGTATTGGCGGTCAACGATTACTCCAACTGGAGCGACCCCGCGCAGTGGCCCCAGCGGGTCACCGCAAAGCCCTGGCTCATTACCGAGTATGGTCATCCCAAACAATACCCTGTGTGGGCCGGTGAAAGCGAACTGTTTCAGTTTGCGATGAACTGGATGACTTACCTTGAAGGCATCGATGGTCGCCAGGAGATTGCAGGCGGTGTTGGATGGGCGGCGTTTGACTACAACTCGCCTGAATTTGACACGCCCGTGGCCGTGACGGCGCATCATTGCGTGAACGACATCTTCCGTCTACCCAAAGGATTCGGAGCCTTTGCCCTGGCGAGCCAAGCTGACCCTGCCACCTACGGACCGATGGTGAAGATCATGAGTCTGTGGCGGAACTCCGATCAGGGCAAGATTTACGTGGCGAGCAATGCTTCTGAAGTCGAGTTGCTCATCAATGGCCAGTCTCTGGGGAGAGCGAAGCCGACGGAGTATCTTCACGTCCCACACCCTCTTTTTGCTTTCAAGGTCTCTTCCTTTAATTCTGGAGAAGTCGAGGCACGCGCCTGGATGGCTGGAAAAAGTGTGGCCACCGACAAGGTTCGGACTCCGGGTCGCACACGGCGATTGGTCCTGAACAGCAGCGATTCCAGTTTAGTCGCGGACGGCGCCGACATGACGTGCGTGGTTGCCGAAGCCATAGATGATGCTGGAGTACGTGTCCCCAATGAGGATCGGCGGATTTTTATTGAAGTTAAGAATGGGCGTTTCATCGGGGAGAACCCGATTCACCTCGAAGCTGGACGCATCGCATTTTATGTGCAGACATGCGAAGGCAGTACTCTACCCATAGCCGTGAGCGTTACAGCAGAGGGCCTTAGGGAAGGCGGATCTCTCCGCATCAATGCGGCGATGCCCAGAAACTCGCTGGTTCCGCTCAGCGACTTTGACGTCGATGGCCTGGCCATAAACTAGTGAGGAATAAGCAGCCAGAATGCTGGGTGTTGGAAGCAAGGAATCCCGGACGTTGACTCCGTGCAAATCTGACCTCTATGATTCAAATAATTTTTCCTGTTTTCTAAAGACGGTTTTCCCTTATTCTTTTCGTTAGCTGCTACTATTCTGCTTTGTGGAGGAACCAAGATGCTTGCTGCGATTCTAAAAGATTTTAATCAACTCACCTTGGAAGAAGTTCCCAAACCCGAACCAGGGCCCGGAGAGGTCCTTGTGCGCATCAAGTCATGCGGATTTTGCGCTACGGACTATAAGGCCATTAAGGGAATCCGGCGTAATGTGGAGTTCCCGCTCGTTCCAGGGCACGAACCGGCGGGGGTCATCGCTGGGGTGGGCCCCTTTGTAAAGAACGTGAAAGAGGGAGACGAAGTCATTCTTTCTCCCAGCGGCTTTTGTGGCTTCTGCCGGAACTGTCGAATTGGCTTGACGCACTATTGCGAGCGATCTTATTCGACCGGCGGCGATGGCACGGAAGTCCGGCCAGGCAGTTTCGCTGAATACACGGTGACTGGTGCCAACGTTGTCTTCCATAAACCCGCCAATCTCAGCTTCGACGCCGCCTGCCAGGGAGAACCGGTCAGCGGAGCATGGAAAGGCATCATCCATTATTCCCAAATGAAGTTGGGTGATGATGTGGTCGTGATCGGCACGGGCGGCATCGGAATGTATTGCCTCATGGTCGCCAAGGCCGCCGGAGCGGGCAGACTGGTGGCTGTTGATATCAGCGAATACGCTCTTGAGACCGCGAAAAAGCTGGGTGCCACGCATACCGTCAACCCTTCGAAGTGTGACGCGAAAACTGCCATTTACGACATTATGCCGGAGGGGCCCGATCTGGTGGTAGAGTCGGCGGGGCCAATCAAGGCCGTGGAACTTATGGTCAGCCTCGTGCGCCGGGGGACGCGATGGAACATCTTCGGAATTACCACTCACGAGAAATTCGAGCTCGATGGCGGGCTGATGCACTTCCTCGAGGCGCGGATGGACTCCAGCTTTAGTACTAATCCGCTTGCCATTGAAAACGCCATCCGGCTGATGACCCGCGGATTGGTGGATGTTGAAAAAGTCATTTCACACCGTTTTCCGCTTTCTAAAATCCACGAGGCTGTCGACACCATGGCTTCCCCCGGGCGAAATAAGGTCGTCATCCATCCTTAAGCTGAAAGGCCCTAAAGCGAAATGCATGCTCGCCGGGGAATTCATAGGTCAGTTTCGAAAGTCGAAACCGGCCTGTTCTATCTGAGGCACTCCTCCACCCAGTTAGACTTCTGCAAGACGGTGTGATGCGCGCAACAGGCCTCCAGGCCACTTTTTTCGTTCGCTTGCTCATGCACAAAATGTCGGCTCTAATGTTCAGCCCCGTCGCCCAATAGTAAAAAGTAGCTCTAGCTGACGTCGTGCAGAAGTGCCATGACTCAGCTTCCCATTTATTCGGCTCCGTGAAATTCCGTGATCTGAAGCTCGCTCTGACCTCCTGCCGCAGGCTTCCGGAACCAAGTTAAGTTGCCCGATGACGGGGCGGGTTCATTAAGGCCCAGGATGAATCTTGATTTCACAGGCGCGCGGGTATCGATTGCCGGCCAGGAGAAAATTGAAGATAATGAAGGCAATGATTTTGTTGCTTACTGCAAGATTGTGATCTGGGGATTGGTGGGGTGTATTCAGACGCAGAGTTGGCCGGAAGGAGGGATGACATGAAAAAGGTGGTCGTCATTGGTGGGGGAAGCATCATCTTCAGCACCACGGTCATGAATGACTTGCTTGCAACGCCGGCACTCAGCGACTCCTCTTTTGTGCTGGTCAATCCGACATTGCCGCGTGCACAGCGCGTGGAAAACTACGTCAAACGCATCATCGCCTTGAATGGACTGAAGGCCACGATCCGTTCGACAACCGATCGCCGTGAAGCCCTCCAGGGGGCGGACTTCGTCATCACGGCGATCAAGATTGGTGGATCGAAGGCGTTCCAGGCCGATTTCGAAATACCGAAGAAGTATGGGATCGATGTTTGTGTCGGGGAGTGCGTGGGCCCCGGCGGAGTGTTTCGCGCACTCCGTACGATTCCGGTCATGGTGGAGATCGTGAGCGATATCCAGGAGATCTGCCCGAAAGCGGTCGTCTTAAATTACGTTAATCCCATGGCGATGATCTGCATGGCCATCGCCAAGACGAGCAACCTCGCTTTTGCCGGACTCTGTCACGGAACCCAGACCACCCTGGACTTGATCTCTCGCTATGTTGTGGTGAAGAAAGAGGAGATCGATTTTCTCGCGGCAGGAATCAACCACATGTCCTGGTTTCTGAAGCTGGAAAAAGATGGCAAGGACCTGTACCCTCTATTCCGCAGGAACCTTGAGAAGCCCGAATACTACGTGAACGAGAAGGTTCGTGGAGAGGTCGCAAGGCACTTCGGTTATTTCATGACCGAATCCAGTGGCCATCTCTCCGACTACTTGCCCTGGTTCCGCAAGAACCGCGACGCGCTCGCCCAGTATTGTGACCAGCCGGCGCTCGGCGGCGAACCCGGTTTTTCCTACGCCATCCAAAAGATGATGGAGGAAAAATTCTCCACCACGGATTTCTTGCAGTATGAAAGCGGAAACCTTGAACCCGCAGCGTCGACTACTGCTCTTGGATCCTGGAATCATTGACCACCGGCAAGTATTTTCGATTCCAGGGGAATGTCATGAACCGGGGCTTCATCACGAACCTTCCGGCCGATTGCTGCGTGGAAGTTCCGGTGTTCGCAGACTCCAACGGCCTGCATCCAAGCAGCGTCGGAGAGCTTCCGGCACCCCTTGCCGCCATGAATCAGAGCAATATTACGGTGCAGAAGCTTGCCGTAGAAGCCGCGCTGACCAGCGACCCGGAGCTGGCTGTTGCCGCCATTGCCATGGATCCCCTCACTTCCTCGGTGCTGACCTTGAAACAGATTAGGGACATGACGATTGAGCTGTTCGACGCGGAGCAGAGTTTTTTGCCCGGGTTTGGCAATCGCCGACCGCGCAAGATTCATGCCATAGGCGTTCCAGAGGGGATCAAGGGCGTAGAAGTTCCTCTGGACCCGGCACTCGCCGTTGCTAACAGGTTTATCAAGCTGGTCGAAGCCCGGTGATAATCACCTTCTAAAGCTAAGAACCCCCACGCTGGCGAGAATGAAACCCATCGCAATCCAGAAAGTTCTTAGTGCACCTCGCCGTGCTCCCTTCCATTCGCCGGCCTTCCACCCCAGCGCACCCGCAAAAAATATGCTGAGCGAACCATAAGTAAAATATCCCAACGAGGTTCCTTGAGTTCCCAGAAAAGTGGTGGCAATCCCATATAATGTGGTGGCAAGAATCCAGGCCATTGCCATGAGGAGGGAGAGGAAAAAGTCGCCAGAGATGTGAGGTGCGGCAAACAACTTCCCCGAGCCGTTCCTTCGGAGAAGATAGAGGCAGTAGATCGCATTGGGCAAGAACCCAGCAGCGAGCAGAACCGCCCAAACTGGGTAGGTTGAGATGGTTGGGGTGTTACCCAGCGACTGCGCGTGGCGCATGATTTCCTTGCTTAAGGCAAACCCCACATTGATCGCACCCCCCAAGACACCTGTAATCAACGCCAGGAGCAAGCCGCGCGACGACTTGCTTTCCAGGGTCTGCGGTTCTCGCATCCGGGCCGCACGGCTGTAGAAAATTAGCCCGGCGACAAGCAGAACCGTGCTGAGCAGAAGGCGAACGCCCAATCTTCCGGTTAGAGTTTCTGGGTGATCGATCAGGGCAGGCGTTGCAGAACCCAGAACAATCGTGAAGGCGCCCACCACCGGCAGCGCCACGGAGACGCCCAGAAGATGAATGGCCAATCCGAATGTGGCCTGGGCTATTCCCCACAGGAAGCCAAATGCCAACGCGGGAGCCATTTCGCGGAAGGTTAAAGAGGTTAGCAGCTCGTCCGCATGAGTGACAAGGAAGGCCACCAAAAGCCAGGGCAGGACAATTAAAGAAAGGATGCAGAAGACCAGCCAGGTATTTTCCCACTTCCACACCCGGCTGTACCGCATGGGAATGGCAAATGCCGCACTTAGCAGGCTCGCTACCAACAGGATACCCACGCCCCACATCTGATCGTTCAACGGACTCCCTTCAATCCTTGATTCTTCCGTTCTGAAATATCGCCGGAAACCATCAGGCAACTTCAGCCGTCAGGGCAAGGATTATGATTGATTCCCGTTGGCTCAGAAGCGTACAGGTCACATTGGAAACAATCTGTTCATCGGTGGGGACCGAAAACAAGAGGACCTGATATTCTTCGCGCGCAAAGTCTTTGGTGAAAGTCAGTGCTTGTTGGGCGCGAATGGCAACAGGGTGGAATCGCGTTGAGTCGCAGATCCTGTTCCCGCGCACGACCTCAATTCCGTTGCGGATCAGTACTTCCTGCTTCTTTCCGCTTGCGTAAGTAATGCGGTAAGAGGCTATCGCTTCGCCCGCCTGTCCCAACAACGGGTAGCCTGTCGGCAAGCTGATATGTCCCAGGAAGTGTAGGCGTTTGCAGGTTACGCCAACCGGAATGATGGTTTCCGGTGCCTCAGGGGTGACGGTGAGAGGGCGAACAAAACCGTCAATCACTGCTGGCTGGAAGAGCGCTCTTTGTAACCGGATTTCACCGCCCTTCCAAAGCAGGAATTTTCCGCCGCTTCGCTTCCACTGGTCGCGGCCCATCGAGGTTTCCTTCGTATTTGCCCAATAGTTGGCCATCTGGCTTTCCAGGGAAGCCCAGGCTTTCCTGCTCGCGCTGGATTCCGCCAACGCTTGGAGGTCAACAGGTTTGAATACCGCATTTACCGACCATGGCGACCAGCGCAGCGGCACGACCGTCGGAGAGGTTTGCGCCGGAGCGTCGATGGCCTCCCGCTGCCCAGCAAAAAGGCCTGCGAGCCTTCGATAGAGTTCGGGCCTTGCTTCCCGGTTTTCTTTGACGACCCCAGACAATAAGACCCCATTGTCCGTGGACCAGTCGCGGCGGCTGAATTGAGGATAGTCATTCCAGTCGAAGAACATATGCCCTGCGATTTTGCCTGCTTCGACGGCGTCGGCAAGCAGATCGAAGTTTCGCTCCCAAAACAGTGCCCCTGCTTCCCAGGCCTTGACCTCCCATCCCCACTCACTGAGGGTTAGCGGCTTGCTGGGCCCGAAAACATTGGCCAACCGGTCAAACTTATCCTCATCGGCATACTCGTAGGCATGCCAGTCGTAAAAATCCAGACCAGCTTCGTCATAGTACTTCTTGGCTTTCTCAGGTTCGTAGTTTTGATGAGCCATGGACACAGGCCGAAAGATGGGATCCAGCCGATTACACAGTGCCTTGCCCGCACGCAGGTAATCGAGCGTAAAGTAGCTCTCGTTGCCGAGGAACCAGATCATCACCGAAGGCGAATTCCAATCCCGTCGTATGTTGCGCTCGAGCACGTTCAGTCCCAGGTCCACAAAGGAACGAGGGCAGGTCTCAAAATTCGCCCACCAATAGCCTGGTTCCTCGCTCACCAGGAGTCCCAACTCATCGGCCAACTCGATGATTCCACGGGCGTGCGGAAAGGGTTGCAATCGAACAAAGTTGCACCCCAACCTCTTGATTCCCTGCATATCCTGCTGCATCTGCTGATGCGTCATCGTGAAGCCCTGGTCTTTCCACAACTCCATGCGACAGATGCCATTCAGGACCAGGCGATTTCCATTCAACAGAAAATTCCTGCCCTGTATGGCGATATCGCGGAACCCCGTCCGGCATTGCCAGTGGTCAACACCGGCATCGGTATTCAGCGTGGCCACCAGACGGTAGAGATTCGGAGCTTCCGGGGACCACAGTCGCGGCGCATCTAAATCAAAAGTGACTTCCCCTTCGTTGCTTCCGGGAATGACTCGGAGAGCCCCCTCCCCCCGGGCGACTTCCGATTTTCCTGAGAACAACCGCACCTCTATACGGCCTGGGCTTGCCACGGACGATGACACGTAAACTTGCGCCCGGCAGGTAGCGCGGCGATATTCAGGATCAAGCTTGTAGGCGAAACGCACATTTTCAATAAAGGCTGCAGGTCGAATCTCTACATACACGTCGCGAATGATTCCACCGTAAACTTCCCAGCCAATGACAACACCAAAGTCGATCTCATCCTTTCCTGCACCACTCGGAGCAGGCCGCATATCGGCAATCGCCACCTCAATGGCGTTGCTCCCCTCCTTGACATACGGCGTGATGTCGAACTCGTGGGGGACGTAAGGGACCATGCTTCCCAGCTCATTTCCGTTGATGGACACATGGCCGTAGTAGGTGATCGCCTCAAAATGCAGTACGGCACGCTGCCGGGGGGACAATCGCGGCATCACGAAATTCCGCTTCAGCTGGTAGTAACCGGAAGGTCGCAGCGAGGAAGGGACCGCGACGAAATCGAGAAGCCTGTCGCCGAAGTTCCGCTCCCAGGTGCCGTTCAGGTCAAGGCGCTGCCTGGATTCGCTGCCCTGTTTGTCTAGTAACAAGCTCGTACTGCGGCTGGCAAAAACGGCCGGCAAAAGGTCCGATGCTTCCAAATAGCTCGCAAGCCTGTCGCGGTTCATGGCGTCTTCCTCCTGCATTAGTCTGATTCAATACGGATAACAAACTTTCAGCGGCCCACTCCTTTGGATTCATGCAATTTCAGCAGTTATTGCAAATATCAGCAGCGGCTGTTGCTCCCCAATCAATTTCAAACTGAGGCTGGTGATTTCCTTCCCTTCAGTCGGAATAGAAAACAGGAGTATCTGGTATTGCTCTCGGCGCCAGTCTTTGACGAACAGCAAAGCAGGCTCTGCCTCAGTGGCCACGGGTTCAAGACGCGTTCCCAAATGAATCAGATTTCCCCGTGCGACTTCCCGACCCTGCCGCACTGCCACTTGCTCTTCCGTCCCTCCGGAATACCGAATGGTATATCTGGCGACCGTTTTCCCATCTTCGCCTTCCAGAGGGAAGCCTGTTGGTACACTGATCTGCCCCAAAAAGTGCAGTCGTGCACATTTCTTCCCCACGGGAATATTTAGCTCCGGCACTTCGGGCAGTAGAACGAGTGGGCGGACATAACCGTTTACGCGTGGCATGACAAAGCGCGCGCCCAGGATTTCAACCTCCGGTTCCCGCCAGAGGAGAAACTTCTTTCCTGTCAAACGCCACTGGTTTCGCACCTCGCGTGCGTCCCTCGCCTTTTCGTAGTACTCGGCCAGCCGCGATTCGAACGCTTCCCAGCTATTGCTGCCCTGGGGCCCTGCGACGAACTCATGGAGATCGATCGGGTCAAACCTCCCCTTGGTTGCCCAATTGGCCTGACGAAGGGGCAGCTTTCGCGGTCGCTCGTCCACGGGAAGCTCCTCATGAGGGTGACGCTGAAACAAGCGCGCCAACTCGGTATAGACAAATGGACGTGGTTCCCGGTCCTCAGTGACGACACCGGACTTCAGGATACCGTCCTGCATTTCGGAGTCGATGCGCGTGTACTGGCGCATATCCTGCCACGACCAGAAGGAATGACCGGCCAGCTGCTTGCTGTCCGTCAACTCGATCAGCCGATTCAATGTGTGCGGCATGATGAATTGTGTTTGTCCGATCGCCCGCCCTCCCCACTCCGTGAAGGTCAATGGGCGGCTAGGACCGAAGTATTCGGCTTGCCGGATGAATTCGTCCACATCGTAGGTGTAGGGGTGTTGATCGAAGAAGTCCATTTCCGCGGCTTCGAAAATTGGCTTCACTTCTTCTTTAGGCTGGCTGTTGGCAAAGGAGACAGGCCTCGCCAGTGGGTCGAGCTTCCGGCAAAGCGCTTTGCCTTCCCTGAGGTACTCCACGGTCAGCTCGCACTCATTCCCCAGGAGCCAGGCGAACACAGAAGGGGAGTTCCAGTCCCGTCGGATCATCCTCTCCATGATGCCCAATCCCAATTTCACGATGGGCCTCGACATTGTTTTGAAATCCATTCCCCAGAAGCCGGGCTCCTCGCTCACCAGCATGCCCAATTCGTCCGCCAACTCGACGATGTGACGATCGTGGGGATAATGTACAAGACGCACAAAATTGCAGCCCAGCCCCTTGATCATCCGCATATCCTGCAATTGCTGTGCCCTCGTTAGTGTAAATCCCTGGTCTTTCCACATGTCATGGCGACACACTCCGTTCAGCACGAGCGCCTGGCCGTTCAACTCGAACTGATTCCCTCGGATCTTCACATCGCGGAAGCCTGTCCGGCAATCGTACCGGTCCACAGCCTCACCGTTTCTCAGGATGGTCTTTAACCCATAGAGGTTTGGTTCCTCCGGCGACCACAACGCCGGAGCCGGTAGATCGAAAGCTACTTCGATTTCACCTGACCCGCGCGGCAGATCGACCTGCTTCTGGGCTCGCTTGACTTCTGCCTCACCAAAGAATAAGGCCACCTCGACCTGCCCAGATCCTGGAGCCTGGGATGACGCATAAACTTTTGCGCGACAGGAGGCTTGCGTGAAGCTTTTGTCGAGCACATATTCAAAGCGGACATTCTCAATAAAAGTAGCCGTCCGCAACTCCACGTGCACGTCACGGATAATCCCGCCATACGCCTCCCATCCCGCATTGACACCCAACGCGATCTCGTCTTTTCCTGCACCGCCGGGTTCCGCGCAGGCATCGGCAATGACCACCTCGACGTGGTTCGTACCCTCCTTTGCGATTTCAGTGAACTCAAACTCGTAAGGGACATAGGGCCCCATTGTCCCCAGTTCCGCTCCGTTTACAAAAACCCGGCCAAAGTAGGTGATGCCTGCAAAACATAAGAAAGCGCGTTCAGTGCGGGGAAGCCTGGGCAAAATAAAAGTCTTTTTGAGTTGGTATATTCCTACCGGACTCTGCGAAGACGGAACCGCAATAATATCGAATGGTTCGCCATTAATGTGCCGTTCCCAATTGCCGTTCAAGTCAATGCGGGAACGGCCATTTTTGGAAACCTCCCCTTGGGGTTCGGTTCGTGTATTCGCTCCCGAGACAGTCGACAGGAGCGTGGCCGCTCCGCAGGAGGTAATAAAGCGCCGGCGATTGGTGTTTTTGTTCATCGCATTCCACCTCTACCCTCAATCGTTTTGTCCAATGTTGGTGTCGAAGCTTCCTCCCGGAAAAAAAGTGAGGTGGCAATAAACTTCATGGCTAGCTTGAAGTCCACCGTCCCTCGTCAAACCTGTACTGTTGATATGTTTTGATTGGCTCGATGCAAGAATCGCACTGGCACCGCGAAATCTTCGAGCGTAACAAGGACCGGAGGGGAATGGAGGAGACGGTCCGCTTCTCCTTGGCCTCCTGGTCGAAACAAAACTTCCAATCGTCTTGATTCAATGGAGTAGCGGCATTGACGAACACTCTACCCGCGGATTTACCCATCGGGCCTCGCCAGTAATCGTATCTACATTCTTCTTGAGGTTGCCCAAGGATAGTTGTATTGATACCCGTATAAGTTGTCAATCGTAATTCAGAATTTGTTCCATAAAAGGGCAGGAAAAGAGAAGGATTACTTTCATGCGAACGCAAAAGGCCATGCCCTCCCTGGGTCTTTTTCTGCTTATGCTCTTCCTCGCTGCCGACCTGATCGGGGGGGAGCCGAAAAATCTGGCTCTCACAGCCAAGGTATCCGTTTCATCTTCCACGAAAGGTCATGGTGCATTTTACTCCTATGATACAACGGCGGGAGATCCCGGACCTCTTGTCAACGATGGCAATCTCGACACGTCGATAAGCTTTCCCCCAAATCAGCTTTCAGAGGCTTGGGTGAGCTTGACCTGGCCTCAGCCGGAAACGTTCCGGGAAGTGTTGGTCAGGCAGCACCTCCACCAGAAGCTGGAACAATTGTCGCTGCAAGTGAGGCACGATGGCGTGTGGCAGACCGTGAGGACAATTCGTGCCGGCGACACACCCATGGCGAAGCTCATCCTGATAGCCCTCGAGCCACAGGCGACCGATTCCATCCGACTGATCGATTTCAAAGGGGAACCCCGGCTGTACGAGATAGAGGTTTATGAGGGCCCAAGTACTCCGGTCATCAACATATCCGGCGACGCAGCCGGACACATTCTGGGGATCGTGACTGACGCATTTGGGGCTGCACCTTTGACTCGTGTACCAGTGACTCTTACCGGCCTTGCCGGGCAGCGATTTTGGAAAGCCACTGCCATTACCGACGAGCATGGCATGTTCAATGTTGAGGCAGCTGCCGGGTTGCGCGGCAAGGTTCGAGTAATGGCGCAGGTTGGATCGGACAAGATCGAGAAGGAGATTGATTCGGGCGACCTTCCATTGCATTTGACGCCCCCGAATGCTGCCAAACCGGGCCTCAATCTGAACGGCGCATGGAGGTTTGCGATCGATCCCCCCGAAAACTTTTTTAGTTCGGGGTACGACGATTCGAAGTGGAATTCAATGGAGGTCCCGGCGCACTGGGTCCTGAAGGGGTTCAAAACTCTCACAGGAGTGGGCGGTTATCGTCGGCACTTTCAGATTCCGGAGGGTTGGGATGGCCATCGCATCAAATTACGTTTTGACGGAGTGTACAGCGGGGCAGAAGTCTGGTTGAATGGCCAGAGGGTAGGATCGCATGAGGGTGGCTTCACTCCCTTTGAGCTGGATGTAACCGAAGAGGCGAAGAGTGGCGACAACTTGCTCGCGGTCCGTGTGACCGAGAATACCCGGTCGAGCAGCTTGGATGCCATGAGTCTTTACGCGGACTTTAATCTCACCGGTATCATTCGAGACGTTTCGATCTACTGCGTGCCCGCGGCTCACATCGCGAGACTCCACGTGGCAACTCTATTTGATCCAGAGTACCGCAATGCCACTTTAAGAATCGATGTCAAGCTCGTCAACGAAAGCCGTCGCCGCTTGTCATCAGGCAAATTGCTCTGGGAGTTGCGCTCACCGGAAGGTCAGCCTGTTTCGGCCCCTTTTGTTCCCTTGAGTTTTTCACTCCCGCCCTGGGGCGAACTTCAGAAGACAATCGAATGCAGAATCGAAACGCCTCAACACTGGGAGGGCGAGCATCCTCGCCTCTATCGCCTTGTTGCCCGAGTCACGGAAAGTGAGAAGACAAGTGAAGAAGTCTTTCGCCGGATTGGCTTTCGCCAGGTCGAAATTCGCGGTACCCAGTTGCTGGTCAATGGCGTGCCGGTCAAATTGCGCGGCACCTGCCATCATGATTCAGACCCCGTCCGCGGCCGTGCCGTAACAGCGGAGTTTACCCGTCAAGATTTGAAGCTGATAAAGGAAGCCAACTTGAACGCGCTGCGTACCTCTCATTATCCCGCCATCGAGAGCTTATTCGATGATGCTGATGAGATGGGCGTTTATATCGAGGCCGAAGCTCCTTTCTGCTGGGTGAACCAGTCCCACGACTTGCGGCTGGCACCGCTGATCGTCTCGCATACAGCGGAATTGTTGGAGCGTGACCGGAGCCATCCTTCGGTCATCTTCTGGTCGCTCGCCAACGAAAGCTCCTGGGGGCCGGATTTTGATCGCTCGCATGATTTCGTCAGGAATGCGGATACCACGCGATCAATCGGGGCAGGGATCAGCCAGGATCTGGGAATTGCCACACGGCATAACCCCATTACCCTCGACTTGATTCGTCAGACAGACGGGCTGAAGTCTCCAGTGATTTGGGATGAGAGTCTATGCATATTTCAGGGGATCTATGGCGATGGGCCGGAAATCTGGCAGGATCCTGGTAACCGCGACTATTATATCGCTCCCCTTATCCCCATCTGGAAGGAGGTTCTTGCCAGCAAAGTCATCCAGGGGAGCATGATCTGGGCGTGGTCCGACGACCTCTTCCAGGTTCCCGGCCGGGGACCTGAGTATGGCCGCGGTCTGACCTTGGCGCATACCTCGGACCTTGTATACGGGGAACCCGGAAAAGGCGTGGTCGGGGATGCACCATGGGGAGTGGTGGACGGTTGGCGTCGCAAAAAGCCGGAATTCTGGCATGTCAAGAAGCTGCATTCCCCGGTCAGAGTCGAAACCCTGCAAGTGGGAGTCCCCGAAGTGGGAGCGCCTCTTCGTCTCAAGGTGCAGAACCGCTATGAGTTTACGAACCTCTCCGAGTTGTCTGTAGTCTGGGATCACTCTGGGGATTCCGGACAGCTTCACGCCGATATCTCTCCTGGGGCAACCGGCGAAGTGACGATTCCCGTACGTGGTCCAGTCAAGTCCGGCAGTACACTGCGTGTCCGGTTTCTCGATTTGACAGGGGAGCTGGTGGATGAAGAGCAAATTCTGATCGGAGAGGAGACTACGGTGGCACCTCCCTCTTTGACGCCCGCACCGTTTCAATTCCGCGAGGAATCGTTGCTCGCGGGGGAATTTGCCACCTTAATCGGCAGCAACTTCGAATTGACCTTTGAAAAGAGGGGGAGGGGAATCAAGCGGCTGATGGTAGACGGTCGACAGGTCATGTATTCCACACCGAGTCTGCACATCCAGCCGGCGGATGCCAGCATGTCTGACCTGCCCTCGCCATGGACCTGGAGGCCTGGCAGTCCCATCAAGATCGAGAAAAGTAATGGAAATGTCGTCGCCACGGCTGTCGGAAAATATCGCGACGCCGAGGGCACCTTCGTGTATCGGGTTACCCCGACCGGGGCGCTCGATATCAGCTATGACTTCATCTACCTTGGCCCTGAAATCCGTGCCCGTGAGATTGGGATGGAATTAAGTGTCCCCGTCCGGATGGATAGACTCGGTTGGAAGCGACGAGGGGAGTGGAGCTCCTATCCAGCAGATCATATCGGTCGAAATGAAGGCTCGGCCAAAGCTCATTCGGGCATTGTTCCCGCTACTCCGCCTGTAAATTCCTATGCGGAGGATGACACGCCCCTCGGCACGAACGACTTTCGCAGCACCAAGCGAAACATCAAACACGCTTCCATCATGGATGCAAACGGGTACGGACTGTTCATCGAGTCCAACGGGGAACAGCATCTGCGCGCCGGCGTGGAACCTGATCGAATCGCTGTTTTTGTGAATGACTGGTTTGGAGGAACCGCTTCCCGTGCCGAGGAGTGGAACGAGAATTACGGTAAAGGCCGCCTATTGAAGAACGGCGATCGCTTACAAGGGACGATTCACCTGCGGCTCATGGAGGGCAATTCCGAGAAACGCTGAACCGGATCACGAATTGGCGGGAATTTTGCGCACGAGTTCAGTCATCCTCTTCCGGTAATAACAGAAGTTCTCCCAGGAGACTTCCGGGGGCACGCTGTGGTCGCAACATGGGATGTAGCCTCCACCACTCGCCATCGCTGGGATCTTGCGAGTGAGTTCTGTCTCGATGGCATTCTTATCGGTGGCCAAGATGCGCTTATCGATTCCCCCAAAGATTTGGAGTCGGGGATACGCTTTTCGCACTTCCACCACGTCCATTCCTGCCGCGACTTCCATGGGTCCGGTGCCTGTTATGCCGCCTTCGAGGAAGAGGGGATACAGCTTCCAGTTGTGCCCGTCACTGTCCACGAACATTATTTTGACGCCGTGATCACGAAGCATGCCGGTGAGCTTCTTGTAACAGGGCAAAATGAGTTCGCGGAACATGTCGGGAGAAATGAAAGTTGAAGTCTTGAAACCCAAGTCTTCGCAGGCGAAGCAGAAATCCACCTGAATCTCGCTCAAAACCTTGTCGAAGAGATAGATCTGCAATTCGGACAGATGACTCATGATATCGCGCACGAGATCGGGCTGGTCATGCAGTGCGTAAAGCAGATGCATCGGCCCCATCAGATAACGCGTGGGATGATAAATCCCGCACAACCCGCTGTGGCCGCCAATTGCCAGGACATAGTCGCGACGCTTGAATTCTTCGCGCAATTGAGGCCAATTCGGCGGTAATCGCCCTTCGATGTTCAACTGCAATCTCTCAGCCTTGACGCGCTCCCAATCCTCGCGCGAAGCCACCAGAGGCTTGATGATATTGGCGATACTGCCGCGTCCCTTCTTGTCTTCACGGATATGGCCGCGCTCGTCCTGGGAAATCACGACATCTCCCCGTTCTTCCAATACGCGATACTTGAACAATGGATAGATGAAGGAATTGAGCGGCACTCGCCGGGATCCGGGATCAAGTTCGAAATCCAGCGCCGCACCTTTGGCGAAAGGGACGTCGCTTAAAAGGGTAGTGCTATAGGGATCGAAAGCACCTTCTTCGTCCGTGCTCAGGTTCACAGTCTCGGCGCGGTCCTTACTCATCGGGGCTCCTGCACTCTGCCACCGGTGAAGCGCCTCAGGCCAGTAGTCCCACTCCCAAAGCGGAGGACGATCGACAGGCTCAAATGCCATGGTTGCCAGGAATCTCTCTCGCGTGTTCATATTGATTTATCCAGTCAGGGGGAGAAAACTTGTTTGAGTGGGGCGGGAAGGGAATAGGGCAGAAATCCGGGTGACGCGGGATTGCCAAGGTCGTTGTTCGCTCCCAACATGACTGGCCGTCCCGCCATTTCGCGCCAATCGTTTGCGGGCGCGCGCATTTAATGAAATCCCTGCCTTATAATACTACAACTCTATGGAAGAGAGATACTTAGTACGCAAGACTCTCTGCTCTTTCCAAGGCTTCTTTTACAATTCGTTGACTCTCTCCCGAAATGACATTGTAAGGGCTGCGGGGAACACCCACCTGGCGTTGTCGCAAGGTTAATGCCCATTTGATGCGGGATAGTAGTTCGTCCGGGTGATCCAGAGCTCGCCATAGACGATTCAGCCTTTCGTGTAGCTCACGGGCACGGCTCGAATCTCCCTGGCGCGTTGCTTCATACAGGGCGACACAATCCTGCGGGGAAATGGCAGCCAGCGCTGAAATGGCGCCTTCGGCTCCCAACAAGAAAGCCAGGTAGATCAAATCTTCCACCCCAGTCCAGACGGGAACGCGGGGATTGAGGCAAAGTACGTCCGCCAGCAGGTGGGCATTTCCACCAGCCTGGTGAACTCCATCGATCCATTCTTCACGCATTAACGTTTCAATTGAAGAAAGTGGCACTTGCGCTGTCGGAATACTGTTGGAAAAAAGCAAAGGGACCTGCACCTGCCTACGAAGAGCTGAGAACATCTCCCGCAGGCCATCGAAATCAGGAGAAAACAAGTAGTGTGGAGGTGCCACCAGGAGAGCTATGGAGCCCCCCGAAACACAGGCGCTTGCCAGCTCCACGGCCTCAGTCGTGCAGTCTGGAAATATCCCGGCGATGACAGGCTTGTCCGTGGCTGAGACCACTGTCTTACAGACCAGATGCAATTCCTCGGGACTGGCCCCTGCCATCTCGCTGGTCATGCCCCCAACGCACAATCCGTGAACACCGGCTCCGGATAAAAGCTCAGCTTCACGGCGAAGCGCCCCCAGCTCTGTCCGGCCGCTTGAATCGAAGGGAGTCACCATCACGGGAATGACTCCATTTAGGCTGAATTTTCTTGTTTTCATTTTGTCTCCCGAAATTTTCAAACTCCTTCGGGATGCTACGCTAATATTATCAATTGGGATGTTGACCCTGGCCGGATTTGCCGAGGTCCGTTAAAGCGCGAACTCTTGCAACTGATTGCTAAAGTACAGACGGCAATACCAACGTTTCGCTCTCTGTAAGCAAAAGTGCGGCTCCGACAATATCAAGGACATTGGTCCATCGTCAAACGAAATCGGAACGCATTCTGTTTTTGCATTTGGGAATACTTTCACGTTGCCAAGCTTTCCTAAAGACTGACCCCTAGCTGTCTTTGCGCGATTCGCGAGGGGTTCTTTTTCGGCTGTTGCACTTCCTTTCTTGAATTTAATTCCTCCCTGTTTGGCCTTTGCTCGCACGTGGACCCCAGCCAGGTCCCACTGCAACTGGGCCGGATGGGACTCATGCAAGCACGATGCCAGGCCTCCGCCCTAAAAAGGGGGTTTGGAAAGTATCTACATTCACAAACCGTTGTCTACAGTAGCGGCATAACCCGTTTGACCCTATTTTGTCGATCGTGGAGAAGGAAAAAGACGGACCAGGACTACCCCATGTCGTGGAACCGAGGCTTGAAATTGTTTCTCAAAGCTGCCCAAATTCTTTTGCCGCCAGAGGTCTCTGACGGTTTGCCTCCCGCTGATCCCGAGATCCGTCCATCGTGCAGTGACGATTACCCCTCCTTCTCCTCGGTTAAATAAGCCGACAGCCCTGGAACCATCCTCCATTTCTCGCGCCCAGACTTCTAAGGAGCCTTCCTTCGAAATGCGTTTTCCTGGTTTGCCAAGCGGATCCTGGTTCACTTCGATCACTTCATCGTTGCTGAGAAGGCTAAGTGTGAAATCGTCGAGTCGTGTTAGGTCACCGCTAAAGATCAAGGGCGCCGCCACCAGAGACCACAGGGAGACCTGAGAATACTGTTCGTTGGGGGTCATCGGCGTAGGGGCGGTTCCCCCCTTCCAATTGCTCAAGAATCCCAATAACAAGTAGTCGGGGTCGTTCCATCCACCGGGCCCGCCATACAGGTGCAGGCTGTTATCGGCGTAAACATCAAAGCCGTCCCGGAAAAGGGCAACTGGAATTCCTTCAAAGGACCCTCCCAGGTCTCCGGCCGTGCGCCAGCTCTGACCACCCACCGGTTTGCCCCAAGTCCAAACTTCCCCCATCCCGTACTGGCAAAGGTTCAGGACAATGTCGCGTGATTGTTTTTTCAAGAGTTCACTGATTTGACGATAGGGCTTTTGAAGGTCGGCGAGGTTGGGATTCTTGGCAATCTCCTCATACGAACACCAGTCATATTTCAAAAAGTCAAAACCCCATTCTACGAAACGTAGTACATCCCGTTCCTCGTGCTGATACGCTCCGGTATGGCCCGCACAAGTTCTTGGGCCGGGAGAGGTATAAATCCCGGCTTTCAGTCCAAGTGAGTGAATATAGTCGGTCAGTGCCTTCATGTTGGGAAACCGCTTATTGGGGTTCACTTTTCCCTCGCGGTCACGCTCTTCGCCTTGGAGAGCTGGATCGTCAGAACCGGCCTTGACAGCCCAACAATCGTCAATGTTCACGTACATCCAGCCATGATTTATCAGATCTGACTTGACCATGGCCTGAGCGGCTTTACGCATGATCTCGTCGGTGACATGGTTTTCCCAGATGTACCAGCTGTTCCAGCCCATGTGGGGAGTGAGTGCCAGGGTATTACCACAAACGATTTTGAATGGGCGCCGGTCCGTACCGTATTGATTGGTGGCTTTCAAAATTACTGGGAACTCACCTCGTTGTTCGAGATGTCCCGTGATTTGTCCTGTTTCGTCATTTACTTTCAATCCCTGAGGAAGATGCTCCACCTCGAACCGCAGAGGCCTCTTTCCAGTGGCGGGAATTGTGAAAAGGAAGGGGGAGCCGGGCCGGACCCCAAAAACCCTGGCCCCATTGATCCGCGGGGCTGGACTTGGTTTAGGAGTAAGGATCAGCGCTTCTTCCGCTGTCAATAAAGAACCAGGCAGTAGAAACCAGAAGAGCGTCGTGGAAACCGCGAGGTGGAAGTGCCGTTGGAATATCTTCATTTCGTGTTCTCCTTAGATTAGACCACGAAAGATCTCCAAGTGACGCAATCAGGCGGAAAGAAATTCCTATTCCTCATCGAGGAGGCGGTATGAAGCTCAACGGCTGGTCATGAGAAGCCATCCCTTGGACAGAGGAGACATTTTCTCACTGGCCGCAAGTCGGGTCAAGTCACGCACGATGATAAAAGAAGACGAGATTGGTCTGTTCTTCCTAAAGTCACCCTTGCTGACCCTGAACCGGCGCGATATTTCTTGAAAAACAGAAATGATTTTCTACTACCCGATTACTCATGTAGGATCAGACTAATAGAAATTCGCATAGAGGTGTAATACCCCTTTTTCTGCTCTGCCCTCACCCATGAGGGAGGATGATCCGCCGTATGCAGGCCAGGCGAGCCGGAGACTCAGTTGGAAAGCGAGTGGCCCTTCTGTCAGCGCAGACTGGATGACCCAATAGAATTAAGGAGGGGGTATTCATTTTGGGGGCTACGTTAAATTTGTGCCTGGTGCACCGCAACTACCGCTACAGGAATATTTGAGATGTTTCTTGGAATTGACATCGGGACCAGCAAGGTAGCTGCTGTCCTTCTAAACGAAGTGAGCAAGATCGAGGCGGTGGTATCGGCCCCGCATGAGGCCGATCTACCTGCGCCGTCAGGCAAATACGAAACGCGGGATCCTCACGACTGTTAGAGACTGGCAGGGATACCGTCAAGCGCTTGCCATCGGATCTTCGGCAGAGAACAGCGGCCATCGGGGTTACTGGACAAATGCATGGGATACTGGTACTGGACAGAAACCGAAGCAACCTCACTCCGTTGATTACCTGGCAAGACCAGCGTTGCCTCGAGGATCTCTTTTTTGGCAAACTCTCCCCAGACGCCATATCCAATCGCTACCGGTTATGGCTGTACACGCGGCATGGCTCATTCAGAACAATGGCATCCCCCAGGAGCCCGATGCACAGCGACTATCCAGGACCTCGCAGTGGCTGTTCTTTGCGACCAAAGCAAGCCTTATGGATCCACAATGGAGCTAGTTGGGGGCCTCTTTGATTTGGAGCGCCTGGGTGAGGACTCAATGGCAGTCAAAGCCGCTGGGATTCAGTTGACTGGCTGCCAGAAATCTCTCCATGCGGTTCCAAGGCTGGAATGGTGGATCAGGCCGCATCATCCTCAGCCCTGGGCATCCCGCAGGGAACACGTTGCTGTTGCCATCGGTGACAGCCAGGCATCCATACTGGCGACACTCGATGATCCGGAAAAACAGCTGGCGTTGACTCTGCGGAACGGGAGGCCAGATTTCGGCAGTCCTTCCCCCCGATGTAAGGCCGGGGGTTCGTGAAAAGCAGGAGACCGATTCAAGAAACCGACGTGGGCAATACCAGTCCTGCTGGGTGATTCGGTGAAGCCCACCTGACCTTCAAGAATCGCCATGTGCCCGCTGGCGCTTGCCTGGCGGAAGTCTGCCTGGCGGTTGGTGGCCTGAAATCGACAACGGCTGGCTCGGCGATGGAACTGCCTGCACCTTTCCGGAGCACCGCATCGTCTGGCGAACTGGTTGAACCGGAAACGCTCTCGTCGAAATCTCATTTCTTGGCGAAGAATCCTGACCACTCTTGCGGGATGATTAGAATCGACTTCGCGTTTTCAACTGGAGTATGTGGCAGCGTCTGGCGAATCTTAAAACCTGCATGATGCTCCTAATCCGCCGGTGCCACAGTTAGTGGCAGCATGCAGCGCGCCGCTGAAATCCTCTTTTTTATAAATATGTCGCAGAAGTCTTTGGATTGCCTGTACTTGTTAAAGAGCAAAGAGAAGAGGCTGCCTGTGGTGCGGCCCTGCTGGCAAACAACTCATCACATCCGTGCATCCTGAATTGCAATACGCAGGGAAATTTCGTAGTGCAGCTCATTCAAGCACGCCTGAAAACAAAAGTGGCTTGACTTAATCGATCGAAATTTCAACACGATGCACTTGCCCCGCCTTCCTTCCATCACCAACCCCTGGGCTAGTTCTGCGCCGGTTTTCAGTTCTGACTGCACGCCGTCCATTTTCACACGATAATGCCGGTCGGCCTCGACCGTGAACCACTCAGGCCATTCATTCAGCCGCGGATAGTTCACCGGCAGATTCAGATTTAGTCTGTGCCGCGGTTGATCGAGAATGAGTTTGCCGCTCCAATTCTTGTCCGCCGTGAGCACAAGTGCCAGCCTGCCCCCGTCGTCAGACATGGCGCCGAACCGCAGGTCGGGTCGCCACGGATGGCAAAGGGTGCCCTGCGTGTAGTAACGTGCAACCAGCAACGCCGTGCGTGCATAGTTGCCGTCGCCATACCAGCCCTCGACGATACCGTTGTCCTGCTGTTTGCCGAGGAACAACGGGAGAATTTTCTCCTGCCAGACAAGCGCCTCACGCACCGGGAAACGATTCAACAGGTAATTCGCGCCTTCGAGTGAATCGGCGTACACGTCATCGCTCAATCAGATAGCGCGGTTTATCAATGGCGCAGCGACTCTTTCACGCAGCGAGCATCGTTTGGTCGTCGGTTGCCATCGCGAACGTCGTGGTACCGCTCGGAACGCGTAGCCCATGTATCCGGCGTCTCCTTGTTGAGTGGCTCGCCGGTTGAGGAACGAAATCAAAGTTGTACCACAGCCCGTCTTCATTCCGCGCCTTGGCAAGCAGACGGTTGAACGCTGGCTTTCGCAGCGGCTCCCGATAACGCTCGGCTTTCTCAGGATGAGATGCTTTGGTGATGACGTAAAGCTCAGCCACTCCTCCGATTAATTCATTGCCGTGGTCGTTCAAGTTCAGCGAGTCCTTGATCGCTTTGTGCTTTGTGAAATCCCGCGATAGGCAGGCAACCCGGCGTTCTTGGGCAGTACCTCGAAGCAGTAGGCGTCCCCGTTGCGCTCGGCCCACGCGAGATATTTCGCATCGTTCGTCATCGAGTAGAGCCGGGCGAGGGTTTGTAGAATGTCACCGTTGGCTTCGGTATCATCGCTCGGCAGTAAGCCAAAATCCGCTCGGCACCGGCGCGTGCTCAAAAATCGCGTCTGTCAATTCCATCATTCGATCTACCCATGGCCCACGGCCCATTGCCTCCGTCATGGGGGATCAAACCATCTTTGCAATATTCCGCTGCGTTAAAGATGAGCCGCTCAAGACTGATGTCAGTGTAAAGGAAGGAATGGCTTGTGAAGGAATACCAGTCAGGCATCACGCCCGGGCGGTTGGTGTATTTCTTTTCAAGCGGGATGATCCCGAATTTCGTTGAGCTGCTCCCGGCGCGACGTAATAAGCAGTCGAGGAAAAGAAATGGAAACATGTCGGCTGCATTATCCTGCAGCGCCCACGGCCTGGTCTAAGCGACGCGGATAAAGTCGGTCTCATGATCGCGATAGTCCACCAGCTGTTCATGACGCCGAGCGCGCGACTGAAGTTGCGGCGCGCGATCTCGCCGCGGCGAAGCAATTCATCCGGAGTTGCATTCGGTCCGGAAATCTGCTGGGAGGTGAGGCCACCTGAATCACTTCGTCGCCACGGCCACGGGACCGACTTGTTCACGCAAAGGATCCCAGAAATACGCGCCGTGAAACACATGACCACCGGGATGGATGTCCAGAAATAAATCCTTCTCCGCGCCGAAGACTTGATAGGCTAGTTTAATTTCTTCAAAGGCCTTGCGCGCGATCTCAACCGGGAAACCGCCTGGCGCGCGTTCCTTTTCGCCAATTTCCATCACGAGCGGACGTGGCGCAACGCACGCGAAGATGTCCGCGAAGTCGAAATACTTCTCCAGCCCAGGAAAATTCCAACACGGACAATGCCCGTTTTTCATGTTGTCAATCGTCGTAACCCAGCCGCTGCTGCAGGCGGCCTTGATACGGGTGTCCATGGCCGCCACATACATCGCCGTTTCGCCGCCGAGCGAGAGACCCGCCACAGCAATCCGATTCTTGTCCACCTCGGGCCGCGTTTCCAGGTAATCCACACAGCGCAAGGCGTCCCAGACACGTTCGCCCATAAGCGTCCAGGTTGAGTGTTGTAGCTCGTGCTGGCCAATGTCCGGTGAGATTACAACGTAACCCATCTCGGCGAGCGCACGGCCATACCAGTAAAGACCTTCGCCACGTACAATCTCGCTGCCTGTACCGCCGTGACCATGAAGCGCCAACACGGCACCCACCTTGCCGTGGGGATCCTTCGGCACCGCAAGCCACACGTGCGCCCGCCGGTCCGGCATCGCTTGCAGCGACAGTTCTTCGAGTACATAGCCGCCTGCCGGCATGTCGATTCGCTGGAGAACCCTTGCGTCAAGCGGCAGGGCCTTCGGTTTTGAGCCGCCCATTAGCAGCTTGAATAGTGTGTCACGGGCCATGGTCTGCCAGTGCGTGGCTTCGGCAACCGTTTTTGCGTTGAAGCGCAACGCGCGATTATCTCCCTCGGCGTTCGCATGATGCGCAAAGCTGAAAAGAACAAGAAGAAAGAGAGTATGTGTTCTCATGAATGGCCCTCGATGGAGATCTTCTTTACGGACAGCAGCTGCTTAGAGTGCTGGGACCCTTCATGGCTTCAGGACCCTGATGGAGGGTGAAATGGTTGGCGTCAAATCGCATTTCAAACTATACCACAAAAGCAAGTGACACAGGTGGGAGGTTGCCTGAAAGTGGGAGGCCGTCTCCGACGGGCGACCTTCAGTTGGCTATGTTCCCCCGGGTCGCCGGTGAGGACACCGCCTCCCACATTGGGAAAGCTGCTCCCACCTTCTCTTGGAAGTGAGAGGTTGCCTGAAAGTGGGAGGCCGTCTCCGACGGGCGACCTGCAGTTGGCTAAGTTGCTTAAGGTCGCCGGTGAAGACACCGCCTCCCACATTGGGGCTCCGCCTCCCACATCCTGACAACCCTTCGACCATACGATATACTAGTTCAAGATTTTATGTCCTCCTCCGATCCTCCATCACACTCGCGAAATCTCCGCCTGCACCGCCGTGTGGAAGGCCCCGGAACTTTTTTTGTCACCAAATGTCTGGAACCTCGGAAACCAGTCATTGATGACCAAGTTGCTTCAACCGTTAGCTCTGCCCTATGTTTTTATGCGGAGAAGAAACTGATCTACCTCGCAGCGTTTGCGGTCATGCTGGATCATTGGCATGCCTTGATAGCTACATGTGACGGCAAGCCCATTTCAGATCGAATGCAGGACCTGGGACGTTGGCTTGGCCGAAATAGTGACACGATTCTCTCCGGGCAGGGATGTGTTTGGCAGGATGGCTTTTATGAAACCCGGATCCGTTCGGCCAAACAATTTCAGTTTGTTTGTGCCTATATCGAGGAGAATCCTGTCCGATCGGGATTGGTCCAATCTCTTTCAGATTGGAAATGGTCATCCGCTCATCCGCATTATCAACCTCATTTGACCAAACCTTGGCCTTGGAGATTTGAGAAGGATTAGCAATCCTGTAAGTGGGAGGTTGCCTGAAAGTGGGAGGCCGTCTCCGACGGGCGACCTTCAGTTTACAAAGCCCTCCAGGGTCGCCGGTGAGGACACCGCCTCCCACATTGGGACTTCGCCTCCTACATTCTCCTCAAGGTGGGAGGCTGCCTGGAACGTGGGAGGCTGCCTCCGGCAGGCGACCTTCAGTTTACAAAGCCCCCCAGGGTCGCCGGTGAGGACACCGCCTCCCACATTGGGGCTCCGCCTCCTATTTTCTCCTCAAGGTGGGAGGCTGTCCTTTAAAAGCTTTCACCACTCCCTATCGTAGCCATCGGGCGGCGGCATCCGCGCTGTCGTCAGGCCGTGTGTTGAAGGCAATCACCGCGCCCGGTGCTGCCTTATGCACGGCGTTGAGAACGGCTTCAAAGACTTCAAGACGCCGGGGCGGCAGGCGAACGCCGGCACCGATGACAATGCAGTCATAGCTCTTTGAACCTAACTGACGCTCCACGGTTGGCCCAGCGCTTTCATCCGGACGAATGAAACCAACGTCGGCTTCCCACCCCCGCGCGGCGAACTGCTTGAGCGCAACCTCAATACCGGCGCGAACCTTCTCAACGCTCATGCCTGGTGGCAGAGCAGGGTCAGAGAAATCCACAGTCTCAGGATCGTAGCCAACAAGCAGAACTCGCTTCATGAGAGCTCCTTCTTCGCGTCATGGGCGGCCTAACGACCGCGCCTCAGCCGCCACGGCCAGACTTATTATGAAACAAAGAATGTCGTTGATAATGTGACTGCCCTTGAAAGAAGCCGCTGGCCGTGGTCGGCTGGAGGCAGCTTGTTAAGGTTTAATCGTTTTTGGATCAATAGGGTTCCCCAATTCCAGAATGCGGTGCATGATAAGCAAATATTTATATTGGTTAAGATGCCCATAATATGGACGGCTGTAGCATTGAAACTCACCTTCAACGACGGCAGGAATAATTCTGAATTTCATTCCTTTTGGAATCAACTTCTTCAACTTCTTCTCACGAGCCAAGTCCGCTTGGGTTGGTGGGCTTGGTTCAGTCCAATGCAGTTTTGTTGAAAATGCCTTTTCAGTTGAGAGGGTGTAGTCCAAATCGTCGATCCAAATAGCCGCTGGCTCCGCCTCCTTATAAGATCGAGGGTATGGAGCAATTACGAATTCCTCAAAGCCAATATAGAAGTAACCCCGAATAATTACCTTTTGCCGATGATACTTTTCGGGGTCAGAAATCAAAGCCGCAACATTGATCTCAGAATTGCTCGGATGTTGCTGTAAAGGACCCAAAAGAAGTAAAAGGCATATCATAATTAATGGAGTAAATTTGTTTTTAACCTTAACGCCCCGGATGAGCGCGGCGCAGCCAAAGAACCGGTGCAGTATGGCACCGGTTATCAGGCAAGTCCGCAGCTCCATCCGTTGGTTCTGAGGCGCGCAGCGCCGAAGAGCCGATGGATGGGGCGATGCGCATCCGGGGCGTTCCTCGGCGC
>JAXLQK010000080.1:0-26223 GCA_046331665.1 Terriglobia bacterium
TCTTCAGAGCAATGGTCGGGAAGCCTAGTCATCAATGTCGGGATGAAGTTCCCGAAGCAGAAACTATTGCAGTGATTGCGAAGCCAGCATAAAATGCAAGGGCTGGTCATGCTTGCGGGGTGTTGTTATCAGGGGCATTCAGAGGCAAAAAGCTGCAAAGCTGCCTTGTTCCGTCGCCGGAAATTACTGAGCCACTATCGAAGCCCATGTACAAGATCTTGATTGTCGAAGACGAACGTCCAATTTCCAAAGCCCTTGAGTCAAACCTTGCCGCTGAAGGCTATCAAGTTGAAACGGCTCTCGACGGCGCCATCGGACTCGAAAAAGCTCGAGATCCTTCCTTTGACCTCATCCTCCTCGACCTCATGCTTCCCAAAGTAACCGGGGAAGAAATCTGCCGTCGTATTCGGCAGGACGGAATCGCAACGCCTGTATTGGTGTTAACGGCCAAAGGGGAAGAAGAACATCGAATCGCTGGATTCCAACTGGGAGCTGACGACTATGTCGCAAAGCCCTTCAGCATTCGTGAATTGTTGGGGCGGATTCAGGCCATCCTGCGGCGTTCGGGAGGGCAGAAGAATTTGCTGGCTCATTGTCATTTTGGAAATGTGTCAGTGGATTTCCTCAAGATGGAAGCGCGGCGTGGAGATCAGCAGCTTTTTCTGACCACGCGGGAATTGGCCATCCTCCGCCTGATGGTCAGTAATCAGGGGGTTGTGATTTCGCGGGATCGACTATTAAATGAAGTCTGGGGATATGATGCCTACCCCACCACTCGAACTGTCGACAATCAAATCGTCAAACTCCGCCAGAAATTGGAGGAAGATCCCGAAAATCCGCGTCATATTCTGACGGTACGAGGTTCGGGATATAAGTTTGTCGTGTAATCTCCAGGTCAAGCCCAACCAACTTGTTTTTCCCGCCTTCGACGAATCCTTTGTACCACCGCTCTATTGCACAATAAATTCCGTTGCGGTAGTGACCGATTGGTCCTGCTCCGCTTCTTCAGTCACAACCTTCAGCTGATATTTTCCGGGATTTAGGGTCTTTAGTGGGATGGAGAATCCCACCGCCACTTCGGAGTTGCCGGTGGATTGCATTGCATCGTCCAGGTTAAGCGTTTCATTGGTGGCAGCAACTCCTTTTTCATCGAGAACCTGGATTTTTGCAATCAGGTGCCGGTTGGGTTCACTGCTCTTCAAATTGTAAAGCTTGTAGTAGACCGCAATGCTCCCTTCCTTGCTGACGACCTGATCGACGTCAGGAAACAACTGCATCCCTTTATAAGAAAGTGGATCATTCTCTTCCATCAGTTTCGCCTGGATACTCCGGATCAGTTCAGGCAATTGGGCCATCCGCTGAGTGATGATCAAGCTGCTGGACGCCAAACCGGCTGCCGGCAAAGGCGGAATGACCAACGGTTGCTCGACAGTGCCAATTTTCCCTTTATCGTCGGCGATTGCCATCTTGAGGCGATATTTGCCAGGTCGAAGTTTTAGCGCATTTTGATACGGGATGTCCTGGCTCTTAAAAGCAGATTCTTTCTCTTTATCGATGGCCAGATTCATGGTTTCACTGAAGCGGGCGACAATACTGCCATCTTCCCCGTAAGCCACTCCCATGACATCCACGCTGTTCACGAGCAGGGGCCCTTTCTTTTTCAGTTCAATCGCCCCATGCTGGATGGAAGCAGAAATGGGGACGCGCACGAGTCCCGACGCATCGTAGAAATACATCGGTCGGAACGTGAGCGGAAGCTGGTTCATGGGCGATGGAGAAGAGATGGCGCTTAACAGGGATCGCTCTTCCTTGGAGCCTGCCAAGGCGTCGGGTGGACGTGGATCCACGTACCCGGTGCGGTATTTCAGTTTGGCCCCCTTCACATCCGTTTTGACTTCAATCTTGCGCAGTTTCCCATCCCGTTTGGAACTACTTGGATTAAATCCAAGAACATAGTAGTTGCTTAATTCGGTGTCGACCTTATCCAACCCCTGACTTAGATTGTTGGTATTGAAAATGGACGTCCCTCCGGTCGAGTGAGCCATCGTCCTGAGTACATTTTCCAAATAGTTCTGCTGGAGGTCAGTCATAGACGGGAGACTAGTCGCCCCATAGGGATTCGTGGAATTTGAGCTTCCTATGCCCGTATTCCCCGTTCCTCCTTGCTGGCCCTGACCAGGGGCTCCGCCAGCATTGCCACCCGAGGCCCCTCCGCCCGACTGTCCTCCACCGCCTTGCCCACCGCCTTGACCTCCTCCCCCACCCCCACGCGCCTGAAAATAGTGAGGGGTAAAGAGGAAGGAGGAGGGATTAGGCCGGAGCAAGTCGATCGCAGGAAACAGAAATCGGACGAAGCTGGACCACGAACTCAGCGGATTTCTGGAACGAGACACGGTTTCCGAACCTTGTCGAGGCAGAAATCCCAACGGCGAAATTCCAGGCGTCGAAAGGTTCAGTCCTTTGGCGTCCACCGTGTAGAAGGCCACATTGCTCTTCTGCGCCACCGTGATAAAATCCTGCAGCTCCGTCTGCAATTCACTCGGCACCTTAAAATCTTCTGAGAACAAGAGGATTATTTTTCGCCCCTTGATTCTCGCAATCGAAGAAGACAAGCTGTTCATGCTTCGGAAGTAAGTGCTGGCGCGGTACCTTCTTTCCGTGTTGACCGCTCCCTGCGCCACCGAAGTCTGCTTGTTGGTGCGGTCGACCTGGCCCGTGTTTGCCATCAGCGTCGGATCCTGATTGTCGGGAGTTTGCAACTGTGTCGTGTCTTGAAGGGCATGAGACATGGCTGGCGCCTGAATGGCTTGGTAGACTTTATCCGCATCATGCGTAAACGTTTGTGTGACTTGCAGACTCAGTCCGTAGGTTCCGACGGCAAAGAGGTCCCATGGCCGCATGTGCTTCTTGACATAACCCGCCGCCACATCCCTGCTATTCTTGAGCTGCTGAGGCGTGATATTGCTATCATCAAAGAGGATGAAAACGACCTTCCCGCGCTTGTTCTCATCGATATCACTGAGACTAGTCGGCACCGTATTGTCTCCGCTGTCCGCGACGGCATCGAAGCTGATGATCTGCTGGGGCTTTCCATCATCGAATAATTTGAAATTCTCTTTCCCCAGTCCCAAGATCGGGCTTCCTTTCTTATCCTGGACTACCACTTCCACAGTGACCATATCCACGTCGACGCGCAAGGTTCCCCCGACCCCCTGTTCAGTGGGCACAGCCCATTTCCGATTTTCTGGCAGGAAAAGCAGCACCCCAACGAGCAAGAAGATCAACAATCCTTTTTGCTTTTTTCTCGAATGAATGTTGGCCATAACCCCTCCCCTCAAAACTACCGTCAACTTGATTCCTGTTTGTGTTTCTACTTCTTTCTCTTACGGAACTTCAATGGTCTTTCGGATAGAGCCGATTTTGGTATTGACACCCTCACGGACCACCGCCCTGATTTGATAGCGCCCCGGGGGGACATTAATACTGATTTTCGATGTGAAGCCGTTGGCAATGAGTGTCTTGTAGCTCGGATCCGAAAGGTTCAACTGCATTGATTTCTCAAGCCCGTCCACGTACCGGTCATTTTCATCGAACGCTACCACCACCAGGCTGATTTCATTTCTAAACCGGGCATCTTCCTCAACAAATTTCATGCCGCGCATGCTAACCCTGGTGAGAAGCGCCAACTGGTAGTGTGACTCATCGAGCTGGAAATAGTTGTAAGAGAGCTGGATGGGAATTTCATTGAGATTCCCCGGCGCGTGCAGTGCTTCAATGATGTCTTCCTTCTTTCTTCTCTCAAACGTTAGCTGTTCTTTTGGAGCATAGTACCCTTGCCGGTAACTGAGACGCAATCCGGGGCGACTTACCTCGACTTTGATCTTATGATAGCGGCCATCGGCTTTTGAATTCGAAACGGGAGAAGCGTAGCTCAACACATAATACGAAGAGTCCGTGTTGAAAACTTTTTTCAAGCCGCCGACCAGGTCATTGGTATTCGCGACATGAATTCCCCCGGTTTCACTGGAAAGCTGGCGCATAGCTTCATCCTGCCGTCGAATGTCTTCCATGCGCATGAGGGGTTTGGCAGCGAGCGTGGCGGCCAGGTCGCTTCGCCTGCTGACGACAACCGTCTTGGAAATATCTGGTGCCTCGGTGTAGAGCCCCCGAACATCGAGCGTATCGATGACGACTCCCGTCCGTAGGGCCGCATTCACGATCTCTTGCAGTTCATAACGAATATCATCCGAAAGGAGTCCATCCGATAACAAGACCAGCGTCTTGCGACCTTCAAAATGTTTCAAATTTCGGATAAAGGCGCGCAAACTAGTCAACAAGCGCCGATACTTGAACTGGTTTTCCTCAAAGAGCATGTCGGCAACCGACTGGACGTTACTGGTTAATTGCTGAAGCACGGCCTCCCCATTCGGACCGTTCAGATCATCCTCCTTCATCTGGCAAACCGCGGCCTCTGCAATACCCACTTGCAGCGCCTGTCGGTCCGAGGTCCGGCTGTGAATTTGAGCCGCTTGGAGGTCGGTCAGGTCCGGACAATCGACTCGAGTCATGCGCTCACCGATGACCTTTTTCACAAACTCGATGGCTGTCTGAACCAACAATTCCTTGTCACTGGTGAATTCCAGTGAGGCTCTGCCGGACGCGGTTTGCAGGGAGACTAAATCTCCCGGCTGGAGGTCGGTCTCCAGATATTTTACGAGGGCTTGTTTTGCACTCAGCAAATCTTCGGGTTTTTCATTGGTGACGTCGTCCAGAAAGAAAGTAACCATGCGCCTCTGCGTAGGCTCTTCATTGGCTGGTTTGGCTTGGGCTCCCTCCTGGGAGGAACTCGAGGGATTTGACCCGGCTGGCTGGGTGACATTGTAAGATTCTAAGGAAAAAGTATGAATGGGAACTGGTTTACCATCTTCATATACTTTAAAGTCATCGACCGTCAGATCCTTGACGGGATTCCCATTCTTGTCGGTGGCCACAATGCTCACCACCACAACATCCACCGGGACCTTGAAGGTAAACACATCCGGTTTGTCGGACGACCTTTTCATGACATTCCCAGAATCCGTCTTTCCATTCTCGCCGGCGAGAAGCAGGAACCGGCCGGCCAGCAACAAGGTGGCGAAGCCAATGGCGGCCATTCGTTTGGTTCCAAAGTTCGCTGACCGAAGGCTTCTCACTTTTCCCAGTATCCCAATCAAAGCCGAGAAACCCTTAAACATCTTTTGGTATTGAATTGTTTTCATTATGTTTGCTTTTAGGCGCTAGCACAACCCTTAAGATGGTCGCTCTTGAAAGACCTTCCACGAAGCGCTTTAACATGACAGAAAGAGTAGACCGGAATCATTCCCAGAACCGGATCGAAGGCGGGTCGAACTGACCCTGGGCGTCTTAGCCCGGGAGGCTCACGATCATGGAATCAAGTCCGTGGAAACGCTGAAGAGAGCTTCACGAATTCCCTGAAATAGGACCACGATCCGAAATACGACGGATCATGGCCGTCACGTATTCAGGACAGTAGGTGAACTTGATCCCAGGAGGCAACAAGCCGGCTTCGTATTGTCCTTCTTTAAAAGGAAGCGACCTTTGCTCACACAGCGCTGCTACGTTCTCCATGAGCCCTTGCCAATGAAAATAACGGGCGAAAAATTCCTCCCCTTGGTTTCCTTCTGCCACATGGTCCAAGATCAATCGCGAGCGCTTTCCCCGAGCTACAAAACTCCAAATTCCAATTCCATCGATGACACTCTGGAAGCGTTGAACGATCAATTGGTTTCTGACAAGCGCCACAATTTGATAGCTGGGGAAATAGCCGCCTTCGAGCCGGCCCCCAACTTGAAACGCCGTCATGCGGGACTCCCGATCGTACCACTTGCGGAGTTTTCGAACGGAGGAAAAGCAAGAGAACCCTACGGATGCGGAAACGCGGAGTTCTCTCTCAACATGGATGACTCGCATTGAGAGACCTTTTGGGGTTGGCATCGGGGTCTGCGTCAGTTACCATGCCATCGGACAATGACCGTTTGTCAATACGCGACTGGGGAGTAACGATAAATGTCCACGGTAGTATTGGGTTTGGTCGACGATCTCTTTTTCACCGCCAAGATCCAGGCGACGGCTTCCCAGTGCGGCGTTTCGGTGCGCTTCTCGTCACAGGCGCAGGATTTGATGAACCAAGCTCGCGATCAACGCCCCTCCCTTATTCTCGTCGACTTGAGTAGAGAGATGCTGGCCCCCATGGAAGCCATTCAACGTTTGAAAGAGGACCCGCTCTTACGGGAAATTCCAGTCCTTGGTTTCTATTCCCATGTGGAGGCCCGCCTTAAAGATCAAGCATTACAAGCCGGTTGTAATCGCGTCGTACCGCGCTCGTATTTCTCCCAAAATCTGGCCGCAATCCTTACGGGCGGCATTTAGTTACAGCTCAGACTTTCAGCACTCCCCGATGATCTTGAAAATTCCATGGTTTAGGCTTCAAGAATGTATTTAATCCGATGCTTATAGATGAATATGTTTGGCTCGTTGCTACGAGTCACCCGAATGAAATTTTTGTCATAATATTCGATCCAGCCTCGGATCTGCTCATTATTGGTCAGTTGTACCAGCACCTGCACTTTGTTTTGAATCAGCCGGGTAAGGTAGTGTACTTCCGCGTTGGTGTTTTCTGCCACACGGTCCGATCTCAAGATCATCTCGCCAAGATAATCCCGCTGCCGTCCCGCCGGAGCGCCCTTCCGATGTCTCCTCCTCATGATGCTGTCCTTTCCCTATTCTCCCGCCTTCTTTCCAATCCAACGGAAAGGTGTTAGTATCGCCACGGTCATCGCGGGTGAATTGACTCGGGGATCAGAAAAAGTCTTTCCCACTGGTTCCAGCCAGCGGGAAGACCATCGCTATGGTTCATATCCATCACCTCATGGGTCTTTCGGCGATGACGGCGATGATTTTTTCCGTATCCTATTCTTGCATCTTTTTGACGCGCCAGCAAGCCGCGGAGAATTCAAGAATTTTCCTGATTGATCGTACGGCTCGGAGACGTCAGGTCACATTTTTTGACGATTCTAGCAGCACGCGGTGGGGTCATCTGAAGGCTGTCCGATCTGCATTGCAGGAGTATTGATTTGTTTCGAGAAGCCACCTGACCCTTGATTTGAGTGGGCACCCCAATTATTTCGGCTCAATTGCCGTAGAGGCTCGACAAGAAACAATTCACTGCAGTAACCCATGGGGGAAGGATGCCTATAGTCAGGATCGAAGAGCTTTCACAGTTCGATGGGCAGGAAGTTACCGTTCGCGGTTGGCTCTACAATATTCGTTCGAGCGGCAAGATTATCTTTCCCATCCTCCGCGATGGCACAGGCTTGCTGCAGACCGTTGTCTTCAAGAATGCCGTTTCGCCAGAGGTTTTTGAATCAGGCAAGTCACTGACTCAGGAATCCTCACTTGAAGTGACTGGCATTGTTCGAAAAGTGCCAGAAGGGAAATCGGCCCCAGGCGGGTATGAGTTGGACGTCCGTGACTTGAGGGTGCATCAACTGGTTTCCGCAGACCAACCTTTCCCCATTACCCCCAAGGACCATGGAATCGAATTCCTGATGGATCACCGTCATCTCTGGATCCGCTCTTCCCACCAGCACGCTATTTTGAAAATCCGGCATGAAATCATTAAGGCCGTTCGTAATTTCTTTGACGATCGGGGATTTACACTGGTGGACACGCCGATTTTCACGCCGGCTGCGTGTGAAGGGACAACAACTTTATTCGAGGTTGATTATTTTGATGACAAGGCCTACCTGACGCAATCCGGGCAGCTTTACAACGAAGCCACGGCCGCAGCCTTCGGAAAGGTATATTGCTTTGGTCCGACATTTCGAGCAGAAAAATCAAAAACCCGGCGACACCTTACGGAATTTTGGATGGTGGAGCCTGAAGTCGCGTTTGCAGGTCTGGACGATATCATGACGCTGGCCGAGGAATTCATTTCCAGCCTTGCCCAAGCCGTGTTAAGCAACCGCCGTAAGGAGCTGGAAGTTCTGGGGAGGGACGTGACAAAGCTGGAAAAGGTGACTCCTCCCTTCCCCCGAATTCAGTATGATGAGGCCATCCGGATTCTGCAAGAAAGCGGTTCGGAGATTCAATGGGGCGGAGATTTGGGAGGCGGCGATGAAACCATTCTTTCGGATAAATTTGACCGTCCCGTGATGGTGCATCGTTATCCCTCCCAGGTGAAGGCTTTTTACATGGAGCAAGATCCGGTGAGGCCTGAGCTCGCCTTGTGTGTCGACGTGTTAGCCCCCGAAGGCTACGGTGAAATCATTGGAGGGGGACAGCGCGCTTCGAGCCTGGAGCTTCTGCATCGGCGCATCGCGGAACACAAACTTCCTCCCGAAGCCTTCGATTGGTACTTGGATCTTCGCAAATACGGGACTTTCCCTCACGCGGGCTTTGGCATGGGAATCGAACGGGCCGTTGCCTGGATCTGCGGATTGGAGCATGTTCGCGAGACCATTCCATTTCCGCGCATGCTCTACCGGCTCCGGCCATAGATTAAAAGACCGCACACGCAAGAAAGAGCGGGTTATGCCAAAAAGAAAGGATTCCCCCCTGGCAAAATCTGCCCGCCTTTGGAATTTGTCGCCGGTGATTCTCCGTTGGCAAACCGTCGTCAAGTCACGAAAGACAGAGACTCAAAGAAGATGGCTCGACCAAGACCTGTTACGGTAATCGGTGTGCCCCTCGATTTGGGAGCGGGGCGCCGTGGTGTGGACATGGGACCCAGCGCCATCCGTGTCGCGGAGCTAAACCAGTCCCTCGAGCAACTGGGTTATTTGGTTCGTGACTCGGGAGATGTTCCTGTAAGTATTCGAGAGACTCTAAGTTCCGAAAACGAAAAAAGCAAGTATCTAGATGCTATCCGTCAAACTTGCGTGCATCTGACCGGCAAGGTCGAGACTGCGCTGCGGGACGACCGACTGCCTATTATTTTAGGAGGGGACCATTCCATCGCTATGGGGACTCTGGCGGGGGCAGCCCGCTATTACCAGTCTCACAAGCAAGCAATTGGTTTGATCTGGTTCGATGCCCATGCAGACTTCAATACCCCCGAGACTTCACCGAGCGGTAACGTCCACGGGATGCCACTGGCGGCTTCGGTAGGGGTTGGCCCGGATGACTTGACGCACATTGGAGGCGTTTGCCCCAAAGTTAAACCGCAAAACGCCGTACTGGTCGGGGTAAGAGATATTGACCCACAAGAAAAGGAACTGCTGGCTGCTTCTGCCATCAGAGTATTTACCATGCGGGACATTGATGAACGCGGAATGCGCAGCGTCGTCGAGGAAGCGATCCGCATAGCCTCTCAGCACACGTATGGATTTGCCGTTTCCTGGGACATGGATTTCCTGGATCCGAGCATCGCTCCCGGCGTGGGAACTCCTGTTAAGGGAGGTGTGTCTTACCGCGAAGCCCATCTGGCGATGGAAATGATTGCCGACAGCCAGCAGCTTGCCTCCTTGGAATTGGTGGAAGTCAATCCAATCCTGGACCACATGAATAGTACTGCCCAGCTCGCGGTCGAGCTGATCCAATCGGCCCTGGGCAAGAAAATCTTATGAGGGAAAATGCCGCATGAAACGACTCAGCGTTGCCCTGCTTTTCGGCGGGAAATCCGGCGAGCATGAAGTCTCGCTTCGCTCGGCTGCCAGTATCCTTCAGGCTCTCGACCGAAACCGATACCACGTGATTCCCGTCGGAATTACCAAGAGAGGGGAATGGAGGGCGGGCCCTGCCTTTTCCGAAACTGATTTTCCCGGAACCCTAGAACAGGGGGGTTCTGTTTTTCTTCCACCGCACCTCGGTGGCCAAGCCAAACTTCATTTGCTTTCCGGAACAGCTTCGTCCCAAGCCGATGTAAAGCTGGATTTGGTGTTCCCTGCGCTCCATGGGACCTTTGGAGAGGATGGAACTCTACAAGGGATGTTGGAAATGGCGAATATTCCATACGTCGGAGCAGGCGTCCTGGGCTCTGCGGCGGCAATGGACAAAGAGGTGACCAAACGCCTCCTGCGTGATGCGGGTCTGCCCATCGTGGATTTTGTCACAACATTGGACTTTCAATGGAAGGATGATCCCAAAGCTGTGGCAGGGCGCATTGAGTCCACCCTCGGCTACCCCTGTTTCGTAAAACCCGCCAACCTGGGATCTTCTGTGGGAATCAGCAAAGCTCGCAACCTGGAAGAATTACATCGGGCAATGGATCTGGCGGTCCAATTCGATCGAAAGGTGGTCATTGAGAAAGGGATTAATGCCCGTGAAATTGAGTGTTCCGTCCTTGGAAATGACCAGCCGCTTGCTTCCCTTCCGGGCGAGATCGTCCCGTCGAATGAGTTTTACGACTATCAGGCCAAGTACCTCGACGAGGGTTCGCGTCTTCTGATTCCCGCCCCTCTACAACCGTCTCAGGTGCAGATAATCCAGGACCTGGCAGTAAAGACCTTCGTGGCAACGGAGTGTGCCGGGATGGCCCGGGTGGACTTCTTTATCGATAAAGAGACCAGCGAAATCAGCATCAATGAAATCAACACCATTCCAGGCTTCACTTCAATCAGCATGTATCCGAAATTATGGGAGGCAACTGGGATCAGCTATTCAGTGCTTCTCGACCGGCTGATTGAGCTGGCTCTGGATCGGCATCGAGCCAGGCAGTCCAAAATAACCAGTTACCAGCCATAGGACTTTATCCGACAGCTTCCCGGGCTGCACACTGCCCCTGCCAGATGGCATCTTCCATTCCAGAATACTCCCACGATCCATATCGACCGATGGTCGTGATGCCGTTCTCACGGGCATAAGCTCGAATCACATCCACCGACTCTCGATAGTGTTGGTCAAAAAGAACGTAAGCGCAGGGAATGTCGAGGGGAAGTTCGGCAGCAATAACATCATCTTTTTGCAGAATGCCACAGGAGAGCAGATCCTGTTTGATTTGTCTTACTATGGAAGACCTGTCCAGCGGCTTCCATTTTGAGTGTGCGACTTCCACATAGATGGCGCCCTTCCCTTCAGGAGCCTGGTAGGGCGAGAAATTGTGGGAAAACCCTACTCGGTAAAAGCAGTATTGAGATTCGGGGAAATAAATCCAATGCTTATCTCCGGGGTTGCGGTCAATTCCAAGATTCAAGTTATAGACGGAGACGGAGCGCAGGCGGGAACAGGCGCGGTCGACCGAAGCTGGAGGATGGTTGATAGAACGGATTAATATCGGCAAGGGAATGGAGCTGATCAAACGGTCGTATTTGAGGTGCGCTCCATTCTTGAATTTCAGCCTCTTTTTGACCGGATCCAATTCGGTCAGTTCATGATCGACGTGGAGATTGGACAGATTAGCCGCAAAGGCCCTGGGTAACGACTCGATGCCTCCTCGCAAGGGGTACCCGAATTGAGCGTTGTAGCCCTGACGGGCTGACTGATCCCGTAATGCGCCGTCCAGGATCTGCTCCAAAGACGTTTGCGGGACAAACCGGCCCATCCATTCACAGGTCAGTTCCTGTAGTGGAATCGTCCACAGTTTCTGGTTATAGGGGGTCATGAAATGTTTTGAAATTCCCTCGCCCAGGGTCTCGGCAATCCAATCGGCAAACGTCGCATACCCGTTCGTGTGGGAAGGCAAGCTCACCCGCGGGGCGGACCCGTTCCCGGTGGCTTTTATGAAACCAACGATGCATTCTTTGATGACCTCTGGCGGCAGTCCGTAAAGATTGGTTTGAAAAGGGTAGCGCGTATAACAATCCTTGGAAAAAATCCAAGAATTCCTGTGCAGATAGTGGAGGTTGTCTCCGAGCAAGGTCGAGACCAGGGATTTCACTTCCTCATTCTTGAAATGCAGGAGATGCCCGGTGAAATCAAAGGTGAACCCGTTGACTTTTTCCGACCTTGTCACGCCCCCGACTCTTTTTTCCTTCTCGAAGAGATGGGAATTCTGGTATCCGGCCTGGCGCAGGAAGTACATGGCGCTGAGGCCTGCAAGCCCGCCGCCCAAGACCGCAACGGTATCTTCATTGGATTTCTGGTGTGACATGATCCCTTAAGATTTCATTTGTTAGGGGTTCGTTCGTTGGAGAAGCGTCGGGTTCCACTCAATTCGTTTTAGAATCAGGCGGAATCCCGCTATAATCTCCGCGCTTCAGCCGGCTTATCGGCACGGCCCAGTTTCGGGATTAAGTGATGGATAACTTGACTCATACACTATATGGATACGCCCTGGCGAAGGCCGGGCTGGACAGAACCGCGAAACATGCGACTCTAGCCTTGCTCATTGGAGCAAACCTTCCCGATGTGGATCTGCTGACCCTGGTCAATGGACAGACTAACTACTTGCGCTATCATCGTGGAATTACGCATTCGATTACTGGCATGCTCATCTTGTCGTTGCTATTGAGCTGCTGCCTCCTCCGATTCCAGAAAACCGGCTCTCCTGGGGAAAGACAGAAGCGGTTCTGGGGCTTATTTCTCGCCAGCTTTATCGGTACCGGCAGTCACGTTCTGCTCGATTATACCAACAGTTACGGGATTCGCCCCCTTTTGCCCTTTAAGGGGGATTGGTATTCGCTGGATCTGGTGTTTATTCTTGATCCCTGGATCCTGGTCATTTTTACGGTTGGACTTGGAATGTCCGCTCTATTCCGATTGATCAATCAGGAAATTGGGGCCCGCCCGGCCAGCCTGCAACGGGGAGCCATCTTTTGTTTAGTCCTGATTACAGGTTATTGGATAAGCAAAGAGTTTTCTCGTAATTCCGCCTTACAAGAGCTGGGACAACAATCCTACTTTAGTGGGCAGGCGACAAGTATTGGTGCGTTTCCAGAATTCATGAACCCTTTTGCCTGGTACGGGGTCGTCGAGACGCCAAAAGCTTATCATCTCCGTACAGCTGGCTGGAGTCTGCCTCTCGCTACCGCTGCTGAAATCAGAGACCGCACACTGTTTAAACCCGAAAAGGCTGAAGTGGTTCAAGCAGTTGAACAGGCGCCCGAAGGGAAAGTGTTTGTCGGGTTTGCGCGCTATCCGCTGTTTCAAGTGGTTCCAACCTCGACTGGCTACTCGGTGGAAGCGAGAGACCTGCGCTTTGAATACGCGAATAGAATCCGAAAACGGTTTCGCTATGAGGCAGAGCTGGACAATCATTTAACGGTAGTCTCCGAAAATTTTCACTTTTGAGAGCATCATGAAAGCCTTGACCCACAAAATACAAGTTTATTTCCTCGCCCTCACCGGCCCTCTCGGCGGATGGGCCCTGCTCATCCTGGCATTCCTCGATTCCTCCTTTCTCTCATTTCCCGAAGTCAACGACATCCTCATCGTAACTCTTTCCATTGAGAAACCGAATCGCATGCTTTACTACGCCTTGATGACAACCATTGGCTCTGTGGTTGGATGTCTCTTGCTCTATTGGATGGGCCGCAAAGGAGGGGAAATCTTTCTCCGCAAGCGATTTGCGGGAAGTCAAATTGATGCCGTAGCCCGTTGGTACAAGAAGTATGGACTTTTTGCCGTCATGATCCCTTCCATTCTCCCACCACCTACCCCTTTTAAGATTTTCGTTCTCTTTGCCGGTGCCTTCCGCATCGCTTTGGGGCCATTCCTGATAGCGATTGTGATCGGTAGGGGATTTCGCTATTTCGTGGAAGGGGCCTTGGCCGTCCGTTATGGTAAAGAGGCCATCGACACCATGCGCCGCTATTATCCCCATGCGGCTGGCATCATCGTAGGGCTCTTGATCTTATCAGGAGTGGTTTTCTACCTCTGGCAGCGCAAACATAATCAGGATCCAAAGGGGCGTAACGCAAACTTAGAGATTGACGAGTCTTAACCTGTTTGCTAATTTTACTCGTTTTGAATCTATGTTAATGAGTGCGTTTCCCATTGATTAATCGAAAGTTACCTCTCGTCTCCAGCCTCATCCTTATTGCCATTTTTCTAAGCAGCTGCAGCTGGTTTCGGATCAAACACGTTCGCAAGCTCTCTCCCAATGAACAGCCACTCCCTGCGAAATCCGCCAGCCTGAATGAGCTCGTCGAGCAAATCAATGTCTTTGCCGAAAGCACCAACAGTCTGAAACTGAATGTAATCTATCAGCTGTCTGGGGGATCAGGGAAAAAAGGGGAGATTGCAGACTATCGCGAAACCGAAGGCTTCATCCTGCTTAAGAAACCAGGTTATATCCGCCTGATTGGGCTGGCGTTCAAGGTCACGGTTTTTGACATGGTTTCTGATGGGAAGGAATTTCATATTTACGTGCCCCCCAAGAACAAATTCATCGTCGGCCTCAACGAGCAACCCATCAAACCGCGAAATGATATTCCTGTAAACTTGCGTCCTCAACATCTATTTAGCGCCTTGATGGTGGCTCCCTTGCAGACCGATTCCGAACAAGAGCGGCTTAATCTGGAAGAAGATCAGGAAGGAAACCGGAATTTTTATATTGTGACGCTCTCGAAGGAATTGGGGAATCGACTGCTTGCCACAGAGCGGAAAATCTGGATTGATCGATTTGACCTACGGCTTGTGCGGCAAAAGTATTATGATAGTCAAGGCAGGATTCGGACGGATGTGATCTTCAACAACTTCCAGAAGTTTGAAGGCAAGGACTATCCTTCCGTGATTGATTTTCATCGCCCGCAGGAGCAGTATTCCTTGCGCATTAAAGTGAGCAAAGCCACCATTAATCCATCCTTGAAGGATGATCAATTTGTCCTTCAGCAACCTCAGGGGAGCGAACTTGTTGACCTCACCAAAGAAGCCTCAACCCCCTAAAATGAGAAGATACTTTTGAGGAATTCTCTCATTATCTCCAGCCTCCTGAACCGTCCCGTCCGGACGGGGGCTACCATCCTGTCGATCGCCATGGAAGTCGTCTTGATCATCCTGGTCGTAGGGATGACCCGCGGCATGATCAAGGATAGTGCCAAGCGAATTGAAGGAATTGGTGCCGATATCGTGTTCCAGCCACCGGGATCCTCCTATATCCTAGCCTCAAGCACCGCGGCGATGCTCGAGAAAGTGACGGGGGTCGTCAAAGAGACCGAAGGAGTCGAAGCGGTTACTCCGGTTGTGGTTCAGTTCAACACGCAAGGGGGAATCGGCCTGATTTACGGGATTGACCTCGAAAGTTTTAACCAGGTGACGAACGGCTTCACGTTTATCCAAGGAAAGCCATTCAGCGCTCCGAATGAGGTCATCATTGACGATATTCAAGCCAAGTCGAAGAAACTCAAAGTGGGCGATCAAATTCAATTTCTGAACCACCCCTTCCGGGTCAGTGGGATTTTTGAGCACGGCAAAGGGTCCCGAATTTTCCTCCCCCTGCGTACGATTCAGGAACTTACCGGGACTCCCGGGAAGATTTCTCTCGCTTTTATCAAATGCAGGAATAAGGACGAAATCCCGACCGTCACCAACCGCTTGCGAGAACGATTCAAAGGGTACTCGATTTCCCCTCTCTCGGAATTCGTCTCTCAGGTCTATGCGGCAACCAATAATGTCGTGGCCCTTCGATATTTCCTGAATATCGTTGTGTTTGTTTGTACGAGCGTCGGATTCTTTGCCATTTTCCTGGCTATGTATACGGCCGTTGCAGAACGAAAAAGAGAGATCGGCATTCTGAAATCGCTAGGAGCCTCCAAGAACTATGTTCTCACCGTATTCTTGAAAGAAGCCTTCGTGCTCAGCGGGCTCGGGTTGGCTATCGGCATCGGATGTTCCTACTGGGGAAAGACGCTGCTGGCCAGAATTTTGCCCACCTTTCAAGTCGAGATTGGTGCGGATTGGCTCCTGAAGGCCGGGTTCATTGCATTCTTAAGCGCCGGTTTAGGCGCCCTCTATCCGGCGCTGCGCGCGTCTTCGCAAGACCCCATCGACGCGCTTGCCGAATGATTGGATTGGCCCCTGACTGGGGTTTCAGATTTACGGTCAGCGGGTGGTTGCGTTATACTTGCTCAGTGAAAGGCTGGGACTCATACACTAGATTCGTTCATGAAGACCATTCTCGAAGCGATTGACGTTAAGAAGGTGTACAAAGTAGGACGGGTGGAAGTTCCCGCTTTGCGGGGCATCTCTCTGAAAATGCGCGAAGGGGAATTTATCTCGATCATGGGCCCTTCTGGCTGTGGAAAGTCGACCCTCTTGCATGTTCTCGGAGGCCTGACACACCCAACGGGGGGGAAAGTCATTGTCGATGGCGAGGAGATTTCTTCGGCCAAGGATTCAGCCCGAACCGATATCCGGCGAAGGAAGATCGGGTTTGTGTTTCAGCGTTACAATCTCCTGCCGACCTTAAGTGCGCAGGGGAACCTTGATATTGCCCGCGAGATTTTTGGAAATGGAAGAGACCAGCGGGATCGCACCAAGGAAATCTTGCAGTTGCTCGGATTAGAGCGTAAAGTCAGGCATAAACCCTCGGAGATGTCCGGCGGGGAACAACAACGCGTGGCCATTGCGCGCGCGGTGATCAATCGCCCGGCCATCCTGCTGGCCGACGAGCCGACCGGGAATCTCGACAGCGAGAATTCCCAATCGGTCTTAAGCATGCTTCAGGAATTGAATCGAACCCTGAACCAGTCGATCATCATGATTACCCACAATCCGGAAGCCGCCGCCGTGGCTAACCGCCTCATCCAAATGCGCGACGGGCAGATCGTCCCTTACGAACACGATGTAAGCTGGGATGCCAAAGAGGATAAGATTTACATCTAGTCATGAGCACCGAAGACTCCTCTACACTGCAGAAAATTATCTTTTGGGCCTATGCGCGGGGGACCATGCAATACGATGTGCTCTGCGCCCTGATCCTTTTGTTCATTTTCCTGACTCCTCGTTCCTTCTTCCGCGACTGGCCGGTCTTTAACAGCCCGAGTCAATTTACCTACGGAGACCAGATCGTGGATACTTTCGATCAGGATGGGAAACCGGTAATGAACGTCAGTACCCAACTGGTTCCGGAGAATCTTGACGCGGCGATGGTACGAACGACAGCACGTATTCAACTCCAAAAAACATTAAATCGATCCATTTCCATTGCCGATATCAAGCCCATTTTTGGAGAAAATGGGGAAACAGTGGGCTACTCTATTTGGTTGGGACAAGAGAACCCGGCATCCTTTTAACAAATTCCGAGATTCACGATTCCGGAAGACAGGTTTCCAACCCAACCTCTCAGGCCCAACGATTCAGGCAGGAATCCCCTTTGAAACTTATAACGACGACCCGTAAATTCCTTTTGACCTCCTTCCCCGCTTTCTCCCGACTTAAACGTTGGCCAGCTCTGCATACGATCCTGCTGCTGTTTTTTCTAACCCTAGGCCCTTCCAACGGGTTGTCAGCGGATGTTTCCCCCGAGCTAAAGAAGGTCTTCGATCGAATTGACCATGCGGGCAAAACCATCGTGGATTTAACTGCCGCAATCACTCAGAAGAAAGTCACATTGGTCGTCAATGATACTTCGATCGATAATGGCAAACTCTGGCTCAAGCGGACAAAGAATGGAAATCGCACGCGCCTCGACTACACGTCTCCCGAGGTGAAGACGCTCCTTATTGACAAGGGCAAGGTTTGGATTTACGAACCAAAACTGAACCGCTTACAGGAGATTGAGTTGGGAAAGAATCGCGATCAGGCGGAGTTTATGCTGGTCGGGTTGGGCCAATCGAGCAGTGATCTTCTGAAAACGTATGACGTAAAATACCTGACAGAAGAGAGTATCAATAGCAGTAAGACGTCACTGATTGAGCTGAAACCGAAATCCAGCAAAACTGCCGCCATGTTTACCAAGATCTCGCTTTGGATTGATTATGCGAACGGGATCCCCATTCAAACCCAGCTCACTGAGGCCAGCGGCGACTATTTGACCCTGCAATTGGAAGCTCTTAAGATCAATCCAGATCTGACCGATAAGGATTTCAAGCTGAAATTACCCCCCGGGGTTGAAAAAATCACCCCCATGAAGTCTAAATAGGAAGGGGAACTGACGCTCTTATGCCCAAGAAAATTTTGCTCGTCGACGACGATCCCAAGATTCTCCTCTTGCAGAAAACAATCCTGGTTCAGTCCGGGATCTCTGTAGAGACTGCATCGAACGGCCTGGAGGCGCTGGAAAAGCTAAAGAAAGTCGCCTACGATGCCATCGTCCTGGATATCATGATGCCGCACATGGACGGATACGAGACGGCCAAGGAAATCAAAAAGCTGGAAAATCACAAAGCAACTCCCATCGTTATGGTGACGGCTGCTCCAGAACGGGAAGCCATGAAGCAGAGTTTTGCCTCAGGGGTGCTCGTATTCATGAATAAACCTTTCACGGCCCAGAAATTTCTTTCCGTCATTCAAACGGTGTTGAGCAAGTAGTCTCACGCCCTCTTCCGATTCCCAGACTTCACCCTCTCTGCCGTACCCGTCTCGACATTGGCTTTTTTGTCGCCCGGCGTCTCGTCTTAGCAACAAACTTCTTCCCTGTGGATCAGATTGGAAAGGCAACGACCCCTTTCTTATTTGCCGACGAGCTGTTTTAGAACATAAGGAAGAATACCGCCATGCAGGTAATATTCTACTTCAATGGGAGTATCGATTCGCAGGGTCAGTGGAATTCGCTCCACAACCCCGGAAGCCCGTTGGACAACGAGGGTCAGATCCTGATGCGGGATTGGCGTGTCCTTCAAGCCTTCGAGGCCAAAAACTTCCGTCCCATCCAATGAAATCGATTGAGCAGAGGTGCCTTCCTTAAATTGACAGGGCAGGACGCCCATTCCAACCAAATTGCTTCGATGGATGCGCTCGTAACTTTGCGCCACCACGGCTTTCACCCCCAGGAGTTTTGTCCCCTTGGCCGCCCAGTCTCGAGAGCTTCCGGTCCCATATTCTTGTCCCGCAAAAATGAGCAACGGCACACCTTCACTCTGATATTTCATGGCCGCGTCATAAATGCTCATCGACTGACGATCCGGCTGGTGGACGGTGACACCTCCTTCAACTCCCGGCACCATAAGATTCTTGATCCGTACATTGGCAAAAGTTCCACGAGTCATGACCCGATCATTGCCTCGCCGAGAGCCGTAACTATTGAAATCTTCGAACTGAACTCCTTTTTCCTGCAAATAGAGTCCGGCAGGTGAGCTCTTCTTGATCGCTCCTGCGGGACTGATATGGTCTGTTGTGACCGAGTCTCCGAAGATTGCCAGTGCCCGCGCTTCTTTGATTACAGGAGGGGGGCTTAATTCCATGGAGAAGTCTTCAAAGAAGGGGGGCTCTTGGATATAGGTAGACTCGGTATCCCATGGGTACACCTCGCCCGTGCTGCTCGGGACCTCGTCCCAAAGCGGATTCTGATGGCCAAGATTCGCGTAGAGCTTGTGAAAGGACTCGGGATTCATCACCTTGGCCATTAGCTCCCGGACTTCTGAAAGGGTTGGCCAGATTTCGCGCAAATAGACATCCTTGCCGTCGCTCCCCCGGCCAAGCGGTTCGTCCGCCAGGTTGATATCCACGCGGCCAGCCAGCGCAAAAGCCACCACCAGTGGCGGACTCATCAAGAAGTTGGCTTTGATCAGCTGATGGACACGGGCCTCGAAGTTCCGATTCCCGCTCAAGACACTGGCAGCAACCAGATCATGCTGAGTCAAAGCCTCTTCAATTTTCGGGTCTAATGGTCCCGAATTGCCGATACAGGTGGTGCACCCGTAGCCCACCAGATTAAATCCGAGCCGGTCAAGGTAAGGTTGCAGACCTGTTTTTGCCAGATAATCCGTCACCACTCGCGAGCCAGGAGCCAGCGAAGTCTTCACCGTGGGACGAATGTTCAGTCCCTTCTCCACCGCCTTCTTGGCAACCAATCCTGCGGCCAGCATGACGCTCGGATTGGAGGTATTCGTACATGAGGTAATGGCCGCAATCAAGACGTCTCCATGCCCGACATCTCCGAGCGGACGTGTTCCGTTGCCCAGCGAGAAGCGTTGCTGTAGAGATTCCTTCGGCTTGTTGTATCCATTTTGTGCTACAGGCATCTCAAAGAGTTCGGTGAAGCGCTTTCTTAGTTCGGAAAGCTCAATTCGATCCTGTGGCCTTTTGGGGCCCGCCACGGAGGGCTGAATCGATTGCAAATCAATTTCGACGACGCTCGAGTAATCGCATTGCCCCGCCTTGGGAACTCCAAACATTTCCTGGGCCTTGAAATAGCTTCTAAATGCCTCAACCTGTTCCGTGGAGCGGCCTGTTGCCAACAGATACTTGCAGGTCTCTTCATCCATCGGGAAAAATCCCATCGTCGCTCCATATTCTGGTGCCATGTTGGCAATCGTTGCCCGGTCCATCGCGGGTAAGGAGGCGGTGCCCTGGCCAAAAAATTCCACAAACTTTCCGACCACTTTTTCCTTGCGGAGTCGCTCTGTACAGTTCAGGACCAGGTCGGTGGCTGTCACCCCTTCCCGTAAAGTGCCTTGCAGGTGGACTCCCACGACGTCAGGCGTTAGAAAATAGACGGGCTGACCCAGCATGCCTGCCTCGGCCTCAATCCCGCCAACGCCCCAACCGACAATCCCCAATCCGTTAATCATCGTCGTATGAGAATCCGTTCCCACCAAGGTATCGGGATAAAAGACTCCTTCTTTCTCCAAGACGCCCTTGGCGAGGTATTCAAGATTCACCTGGTGAACGATTCCAATCCCCGGAGGAACGACCCTGAAGCCCTCAAAGGCCTGCATGCCCCATTTCAGGAATTGATAACGGGCATTGTTCCGTTTGAATTCCAATTCCATGTTCTGACGGAAGGCGCCAGGGGTCCCGGCAACGTCGACCTGGATGGAATGGTCCACCACCAAATCCACCGGGACCAAGGGTTCGATCATTTTGACGTTTTTCCCCAAGCGGGAACAAGCGGATCGCATGGCCGCCAGGTCCACCAGCAGAGGAACTCCGGTAAAATCCTGCAGGACAATTCTGGCGACTACAAAGGGGATCTCTTCCGTGCGCTTCGCCGAAGGCTGCCAATTGGCCAGGTGGTGAATATCGCCCTCCTGGATTTTCTTGCCATCGAAATTGCGCAAGACTGATTCCAGGACGATGCGGATACTGATCGGGAGCCTGGAAATCTTCCCAATCCCCTTAGCTTCCAGCCGGGGTAAGGAATAAAATTGCCCCTTTTTCCCATTTCCCAAAGAAAACGACTCCAAAGAGTCAAACAAATGGTGCGCCATGAATCTCCCTCTCTATGTATAAAATCAGTGCGTGGCGAGCGTGCTTCGTTTAGGGCTCACCAAAGCGAGAATATTCGTACCCCATTGGCCTGTCAAGGCTGGCAATGAGGAATACTCCGGGCCTCACTGCTTCAATTTCAAGTTTAACAGCAGACCCCCGTTTGCAGTAAACTTTGCAAGAAGCAAAAATTCAACTCTCTCTGGATCTTTGGAAAAATCGGATGCATGGCCTCTCCCATCTTCACTCGCTTCGCGACGACCTGCGCGTTGCGCCGGTCGAGAATGAACTTACCCTTTGCACCCCATTTTTGAGCGCACGGTGGTTGAAGCATTGGCGGCGTGTTGAGAGGAAATTGACTACCCGCGGCAAGCTGTTCTAACAAGGGGAAAATATGTTTGCGGGACACCTGGGAGTCGCCATGCTGTTTAAGCGAGCTGATCCTAAAATCAATCTTGGGGCTCTATTCCTGGCGGTTTTGTTGCTTGATGTCCTTCTCTGGACTTTCATTTTGCTGGGTATCGAAGCCGCCAGCGCTCCTTTTGATTTCCAATCCCGCCACTATATGACATTCTTCTTCCCTTATTCGCACGGGCTCCTTACCAGTTTTTTGTGGGCATTATTGGCCGGTTTCGTGGGCTATGTGTTGTGGCAGGGTCCCGCCGCAAGCCAACGCAACACCGCTTTGGTCTTGAGTCTCGCGGTGTTTTCTCATTTTATCCTGGACTACCTGGTGCATATTCCCGAATTGCCCGTGGCCGGTCCGGATTCTTATCGCCTGGGTCTCGGGCTATGGAATCACTTGCCCTGGGCGCTTGGCCTTGAAGCCTCTTTGGCCGTCCTTGGAACGATTCTTTGGTGGCGGAGCACCACCTTGAATTTCACGCGAAAGTCTCTTTTGGTTCTGCTAATGGTCTTGGTGACTGGCATGACGGTAGCCGGACAATGGCTTCAGACTTCTCCGCCCAAACCCCACGCGATGGCAATCGCGTCTCTCGTGACCATTTTCCTGCTTTGCCTGGCCGGCGCTGGGTTAGATCGCAAACCGATGCCTCAATGACATCTCCTGATGCGCACCGAACTTTTTGACGGTACACTCCAGATTCGCCGCTATGAGACGGCAGACATCCCGTTGCTCTTTGAAGCAGCTCGCGAATCGGTCCCCGAGGCGTCGCGCTGGCTTCCTTGGCTTCATGCCGGATATTCCATGGAAGAAAGTTTGGAGTGGGTAAATGATTCCAGAAAACAATGGGAGATCGGCCAGGAATATAGTTTTGCCATCATCGACCCAATGACCCACCTGTTTATGGGAGGTGTTGGCCTGAATCAGATCAACGCGATGCACCGCATTGCCAATCTTGGCTATTGGGTCAGGTCAAGCTGTACAGGGCGCGGGGTCGCCACGGCCGCTACCCGTCTGGTGAGCCAGTTCGGCTTTCAGGATCTTAAGCTCCAACGCCTGGAGATTTTAGTTGAAGTGGGAAATGTCGCAAGCCAGCGCGTCGCCGAAAAGGCCGGGGCACACCGGGAAGGAATTCTTCGTAAGCGGTTCTGCATCCACGGAAATCCGGCTGACGCCATAGTCTACTCATTGGTCATGGATGGTTAAGGCCTTTCGACAACTGGCATTCACCACAGGATATCCAGTGGCACAGTGGCGGATCCCCCTACCCAACACAATACCCTCGTCATCCGCGAAATAAGGTGGCAGGCAAATTCCTGGCCACAAAAAAATATTCTACAAGCCGCGTCACCAATGACTATCCTCGACGGTGCACTTATATTAAAGTACCGGCATGAATATCACGATCTCACCCGCCCAAAGGATTTTTGGACAAGTCCATCTGCCTGGGGATAAGTCCATTTCACATCGGCTCGCCCTGCTTGGGGCCATTGCAACGGGATTGACTACCATTGAAAATTTCGCCAGCAGTCAGGATTGTCACAGTACGCTTCACTGTTTAAGCGATCTCGGCGTCGTCATCGAAGAGCGCCCGCACAATCAGGTGTTGATTCATGGACGCGGCCTCGATGGGTTGAAACCTCCCCTAAAGGTCCTCGATGCTGGAAATTCAGGATCTACCATTCGCATGCTCTCGGGAATCCTGGCGGGTCAGACCTTTCCCTCGACGATTACCGGGGACGAGTCGCTGCAGCGGCGGCCCATGAAGAGGGTCATAACGCCTCTCAAAGAAATGGGTTGCACCATTGAGGCCATGGACGGGAATTTCCCCCCTCTCACGATCCGAGGCGGCAATCTCAAACCCATTCGCTATGCCTTGCCGGTGGCCAGTGCTCAAGTGAAATCAGCCATCCTCCTGGCAGGACTTTACGCTCATGGGACCACCACGGTTCTTGAACCCACCCCCACACGAAACCACACGGAGTTGGCTCTTCAGGAATTCGGCGCGACACTTGCCATCGATGCAAATTCGATCTCCATTGCGGGACGCCAGAGGTTGCGTGGTGTCGCGTCCACCGTTCCTGGAGATATTTCTTCGGCCGCCTTTTTTCTGGCAGCCGCGACCCTCCTGCCTCACTCGGAAATACAGATGAGGGGCGTCGGGATCAGCGCCGGCCGCCGCGGCATCGTCGACACCTTGTGCAAAATGGGAGCCAACATTGAGTTGATGGGGCAACGCTTCGAAGGCGGAGAACCCATTGGCGACCTTTGTGCCCGGACCTCTCAATTATCGGGGGGAAGACTTGCCGGTCAAGAGATTCCCGGCGTCATTGATGAAATTCCGATCTTGGCGGTCTTAGGGACACAAACGGCACGAGGAATCGAATTTCGTGATGCCTCTGAATTGAGGGTCAAAGAGAGCGACCGCATTCGGAGCATCGTCGATAACCTGAGGGCGATGGGAGCTGTGGTACAGGAATTCCCTGACGGTCTCTTCGTGGCAGGCCGGCAATCCCTCCGAGGCGCCCACATCCAAACCCATGGCGATCATCGCATTGCCATGGCCTTCGCGGTGGCCGGACTGATCGCCCGGGGAGAGACCGTGATTCAGGAGGCCGAGTGTGCGGGCGTTTCTTTTCCGGATTTCTTTGCCACCCTGCGGCAACTCATTGCCAACTAACAGGCATTTCCTCCCAAACAAAGCGCCGCAACTTCTTTGCAGACGTTCTAAATTCAAGTGGGGAGAGCATACGAGAGTCCCGTGCTAGCTGGCAATCGCCGTGTGCAAGACTGCCCGCTTGCTGACCTCACTATGCAGGGCTTCCAGGAAGATCCCGAACCGATGAAGGCCGAAGCGAAGGGAATCCGCATCCCGGGCCGAAACCACTTCTTCCGCAAAATTTTCAAATTCTTCCCAATCTTTAAACATCAGGTATTTCAACCCGCCTTCCCGGAAATTCTGGAAGCGTTTGATCAGTTGCGGGAGATTCTCAAGATTCGCCTCGTGTTCATGTTGTTTGACAAAGCCAATCAGCAGGGAAATTTCCTGGAGTAATTTGTGCGATTGGTCCAGCCGGGTCACATAGCCGGAAAAGACCTGACGCCCATCGAAGCTTGATTCAAAGGCCTGGGCAATGCGGACCATCGATTGCTGCAGGGAGTTTTTTAGCAGTCCATGGCTGTTTTCGACTTTGGCAAATATCGGCGGGGCATGCCGCAAATAGACAAGCCCGACCAATTCATGGCTGAAAACTTTCTTCAGTTCCTGACTTAACGCAAAGATTGTCGAATCCAGGATTTCAATGCTTCCCGGCGGAATACCAGGGAGTTTACAGATCCGGGATTCCATAAAATCAAAGAGCATCCGCAGTTCGGAGTTAACGAGAGAGAAAATTAGAAGCGCTTTCTTCAATGGCCGGTCCTGCTCCAGGTCTCTTTCAATAAATTCCAAATAACGCAAGAGGCGGAACATTTCCAGAAAGACCTTGGCCAGATCCTGGCGCAGACTCTCGCTTTGAATGCGTTTGATGAAGGCCGCAATTTGGGCATTGTCGACACGGTCATATTGCACCTTAAACTTATGAGCCACCAGAATTTCAATGTAGCGGCACTGCTTGATCTCGCGATTGATTAGTTTTCCCATGGAAGTGAAAGTCTTAAAGGTTATCTCACTGTTCTTGATCAATTCTTCCATGACACACCGCAGGTCAGTCAGTGATTCCAGCAGCAGGGCCAAAGAATCGTCCGGGGTCGGCTGGGTCTTCATCCGATGCAGCAAATTCCCGATAATGTTCTCGCTCTTCAGATGTGTGCTGACGTAGTTGTCAAACTGGATGAGATTGGAACGGTCCTGGGAAATGACCTCGCTGGCCAGAACGCTCATGCGTAAGGCCACGTCACGGACTATGGTAAGCTCTTCTTTAAAATCCTTCAGAAGGAAACTTTTGATCTCGCCGTCATCGGAAGGCAGGTTCTGCGCCCGAAAAAAACGGTCAAAGCATTTGACCCACATTTCCAATTCGAGCAGATAGTCGGCCTTGTTTTTACGGACTATCTCCTCCAGCCATCGATTGAGTGTTGTCTGCGTCGTTGTTGGCAGAATCTCATTGACCAAGCTGCTCTACCCCACCCTTCTTTAATTACAAATCTCTGCCCGAGGGCAGTACCAAGTTAGAAGACCGTCGAAGTTTAACCCTGCAGGCAACTGTTTTTGGTGCAGGCCTTCAGCGACATCCCACCTGCAGATTCTTATCGGTAAATCAGGGCGGAGGTTCACAATTGGAATGCAGAAAGGTTTTATCGATTTCAGGGTTTAGGAAGGGGTCACGAGGGGTCCTGGGGGATCCCAATGTCGGTCCCCGCGATCACGCATCTCACTCAGGATCTGCTGGACTTCGCCAATTTTCTGCCTGACCTCAGTTTCATCGGCGTGGCGGGAAACATATAGAGGTGGGGCCTTCAATACCAGAGCTCTGGAGAAAGGAAGCGGAATTTGGGCATGGTCCCAGCTCTTAAGCTGGATCTTTTTTTGCAAGGCAACATGAAAACAGAAGATGGGATCTCCCGTTTTGCGT
>JAXLQK010000081.1:0-23949 GCA_046331665.1 Terriglobia bacterium
GGCTCGGCAAAAAACTTCATTTCTTCTCCCATCTCGACTCCGGATTCGTCTCTGGCGGGGACCGAGATGTGCGTGTGAATGTCGATCACTGGATAACGTGAACGCGATAGTTTAGTCTCTGGAACGTGGAGCATGCTTTTCGGCTTGAACTCGCTCAGGTCGAGACTCGACTTGCCTTTGGGCTTGCTCTGTGCAGGTGCAGCGCGCGATCCCTTCGGGGATGCCCCCGACATCAAGAACGCTGCTCCAACTCCGCCGAGCCATTTCCGACGCGTAAATTTAGACATAGCAGCCGTTGCTCCTTCCGGTGAGAGTTGCTCGCTCTCTTCAGTGGACCTTGACTTGATTCATTTGAATCATACGATTACCATGGTTTTTCAAGCTTTTCAATATCTTGAATACTCACTTATGATTTATCTTGGTTTTCAAATTAAGATTTAGCAGAGTTTTCTTCGAACCCTGAGTTGGCAGCTATACATTGCTCTATGCACCTTTCGAAATTCTCGCGGCTCATTGGCGCGATGCTTGGATCCATAGCGATCCTCACTTCTCTATGCCCCGCTTGCGGCAGTGCAGTGGCTGAAGGCACGGCAAACTCCGTAAAGCCACCAAGCCCATACACAAGCGAAGCCCTTATCAACTCCAAGTTTCTATCCCGCGACTTTCTTCCTGACGGCGATTTGAACAAGAAAGCGTGGAAAGAAACAAAGTGGGTGCGATTCAGCCACGATGCGCAGGGAAGTCCAGATTATCCCCAAGCCATGACGGAGGTCGCCAGTCGGTGGACCACCGAATATGTCTACTTTGCGTTCCGGTGCAAATACTCGGTCTTGAATATTTATGAGGGTGAGGACGCTTTAAAAGAGCGTTGGGAACTCTGGGACCGAGATGTTGCCGAAGTCTTCATCAACCCACAACCGGAACGTATCCATCATTATTATGAGTTTGAGGTTGCGCCCAATAATATGTGGATTGACCTGGAGATCGATAAGGAGAAGGACCCATTCACCAATGCCAAATGGAACTCCCAATTCGATCACGTCGCGCGCATCGACGAAAGAAGCAAACATTGGTCATGCGAGGTGCGCATTCCGGTCAAAAGCATGAAGGCCTCACGAGTTTACCCCGGCGCGGAATGGCGGATAAATTTCTTTCGTGCCGATGGCCAGGGCGAGAGTTCGCAACGGCGCTTCTTGTCCTGGAGCACGACTCCCGGGAGTAAGACTTTCCACGTGCCGGAGCGATTCGGGAGGATACGCTTCGTGAAGTGAGCTCATTCGTCAATTCACTGTCGACCCTCCAGCCCAACTGGATGCTAACTTCCTTTTTCGATTTTGATGCCATCCAGGTAACCGGCCTGCAAATTGCGTTGGGCGATGATTTTTTTCATGATTCTTCTCGAGATATAAAATTGATGGATCGGTAAATTGGGTTGCCGGCAATTTCCTGTCGTACGGCAGGGCTGTTCCTCGCTTCGTATCGTGTGAGTTATTTTCGCATGAAGAAATCGTGGCATCAGTACCGGACCTTGTGGCAGTATCGATCGTCATTGTAAAGACAAGAATTCTTGAAAGGAAAAGTTGAGATGAGACTCGTGATAGCATTGATGCTGCTAAGTATGATGGTGGGTGACGATCCAGCAAAGTACGCCTGTTCCCCGGCCACTCCTGACCGAACAACGGTCTGGGGTCATGATCATGTGATCAAAGACCTTACGAAGCATCCGGTAGCCCTGGTGCGCGGCACAGCTCAGACTTTTTTTGGACAGACTTTAGAAGGCGTTCTGATAGAAGCGCTGGATCTTCGCGATCCCACCAAGAAGCCCACGCAGACACCGGACGAAGCGCAGTCCCGCCCTCGCCTTACGGCCTGTATTACAGGTCAAGCCGGAGGTTTTTCGTTTAATCTACCTCCGGGCCGCTACGAATTACTGGCTAGCAAACCCGAATTGGAATTCCATTTCGGTTCTTGTGGCTGTTGAACCCAAAAAAGGCAAGAAGTACGACATATTGATCCCTCTTCGGCTGGGGGATTGAAAGAGAGCTTTTTTGCCGGCACCCAAATGCCTGAGATTGGATGCAGATTTTTGAGCCTTGTCGGAGATAATTCCAGAGATCTGAGAGGCAATTTTCCAGCATTTGCCTCATAATCGAGGTAGTCCCAGATTGCTGTTTGCATGGTCTATTTTGTTGTGGAGGCGGCTCAGAAAGTGGCGGAATAAATAGCAAGTTAATGCTTTATTAGTTTATATCTAAGATATAGTTATTTATAATGTTATTAAACATGGCGCTTACCATTGAATTAACTCATCGGCTGAAGTCTTGGAAGGGGACGAGACGATGACAAGTCATTGTACGACGACTCTCTCAAGCCGTCGTGAGTTCACCTAAGGCTTGTCGCCGGCCTTCCGTTGTGAGCTCTGCAAGCCAATTAATGAGGTTTCCTACTCGCCGTAAAGTTTCGCTCTGTGGAAAACTCTCGACTGTTCATTCTCGAAACTGCCCGATCGGAACTAAAATTGGTAGGTTGGCCAGGCTTTCATTCTTTTCCAACGCAACAAAGGTATAATAACAATCTAATTCATCCAATCTAGAGTAGGAGAAGTTGGTTGAGGGGGCATTATGAGTTCCTCGCGAATAGGATTCATTCAGCGGAATCTATTTTTCCTATTATTCCTGTTGCTTGTTGCTCAGAGCAAAGTAGCCATCAGTCAGACCGTCGATTTTGATGTCAGCTCCACGCCTGTTGATTTGGACAAGGCCTATCCCGTGGCCACCCTGGGAGAAGTCAGGCTAGTGCGATCCACCACAATCTCGGGTTCTCAGACCACCCAGGCCGGGACGATCCGGTTTGTCTACAGTGGCGTTACGATCACCAATTTGCCTGCTGGTCCGCTTTCCATCAATGTGGCGACGGGGGAATTGGCGAGTCCTGGGGGAATCCTGATCACGGTGTCCGGCGGATTCAAGAGTACCGGAGTTAGTGCCCAGGTGAGCAATGTCGTCACTCCGACAGGCCCTCAGGGAATGGTGACTCTTTCGATTCCAGCCAATCTGGCGATCCTTTCGGGGGATACCATCCGGATCAACGGCCTGCAAGTTGATACCGTGCCGCTGGTCCTCGATGCGGATATTCTCTGTTCTCTGCAGGCCAACCCCAGCAACGCTTTTTCATTCCGGAATGTTTCGATTGTTCGGGCTGGCCATGTGGTGGATCATCGTCCCCGAATAACAACTCCATCTCCCTTGCCAGGTGGGTTGGGAGGTCAGTCATACACCCTGACCCTGACGACGATTGAGGGGGTTCCTGCTTACAATTGGCTGTTGATTGACGGGGAGCTTCCGCCGGGGCTACATCTCGGAAAGATGACGGGAGTCATCAGTGGGGTTCCATTCGTTGGAGGCACCTATGCCTTCACAATCAAGGTCATCGATTCGGCAGGTCTTTCATCGACCAAGGACTTCAAAATCGACATCCAGAACTTTGTCCTATCGAGCGCCGGTCTTGACTTTGGATTGGTCGTAGTAGGGCAGACGGCTACCCGACCAGTAACCGTCACCAATCAGGGCGGATCGGCCCTGCAAATCGAAATCAGGTTTGAAGGAGATAACTCGTTCACTTCTTCACCGGGCAGTTTTACCTTGGACGCCAACAAATCTCAGGTTGTGAATATTATCTATTCTCCCCAATCAATGAACGGGGGATTGCCCAATACCGGAAGTGTTCTTTTCTCTATCCCCGGACTCATCCGAGCCGTGAACTTGTACGGCAAGCCGACTCAGGGAAGTGTTACGCAGCTGACTTCGATTTTGCCAACCTCCGGCTCGACGCAAGGCAATACCAAGGTGACTCTTCGGGGAACCAACTTCAATGCCCAAACCACGGCTTCTGTGGGAGGTGTCCCTCTGTCTAATTTGAAATTAACGGGGTCTGACGAGCTGACGGGTGTCACTGGCTCTCACGCCGCCGGATCCGTGGACGTTGTCATAACTACTCCTGGATCTGCCGGTGCGACGTTGGCCGGGGGTTTTGCCTATCGGGAGCTGCCTCCAGTCACCGCGTCCGCCAATGCCTTGCGAATTCCTTATGCGGTAGATACCGACGAATTGAGAAGCAATCTTGGCATTAACAATTTGAGCCAGGAGTCCGCCGAGGTAGAGATTTTAATGGTGGACAATAACGGATTGCTGCTGTCGCAAAAAACGGTTGAAGTTCCCGCCGGCGGGCTCAAGCAAATTAATGGGATCATCCCCTTCATGGAAGATAGCTTGACGACCACCGGCCGTGAGGCTGCTCTAATCCTGCAGTCGGACCAGTCCATCAGTGCCTGGATCTCGGTGATCGATCAAACCACCTTGGACCCTGGATTTCTGGTGGCGGCATCCTCGGGGGGTAACCAGCAATTAATTCCTTCTTCGGTGGGCAATGCCCGGTATTCGACGAGTCTGATCGTCATGAACAGCAGCAATGCGGCCGGAACAGTGAACCTCGTGGTTCGAAATGCGGGAGGCTCCTTGCAGTTTTCCTTGTCGAATGTCTCGATTCCGGGCAATGGCTTTATTTACATCGATAACGTTTATCAAGTTGCGGGCGGTACCAGCGGGTATGGACCGATTGAAATTGAAGCCCTGAATTCCGGCTCCGTGATTTCCGCCGTGCGAGTCTATAGCACGGAACATACGGGTGATTTTTTGCGGGGAGTGGACAAGTCAACCGCCCAGACTCAGCTCCTGCTTCCGTACGCCGTTGACAGTTCAGCTCTGAGGACCAATATGGGAATTAACAATCCCGGCGCGGTGCTGGCTACTGTATTCATAAGCTTGATCGACAAGGATGGGAAAACAGTAGGGACCGTGCAAACGACCGTGCCGGCTCACGGTCTGACTCAGATTAATGACATCGTCCGGGTTATGATGGGGCAAACCGATGTGACCAACGAAGAAGGCTGGCTAAGCTTGAGCTCTGACCTACCCATCTGTGCTTGGACCTCTATCATCGACAATGACACCCAGGATCCAAACTTTGCCATTGGTCGAAGTTCTGGTTCGGATCATTGGCTGATCCCGTCTTCCGTCAGTACCGAAAGGTTTCAATCTGCCTTGGTCGTGGTCAACGTTGGCACGGCCCCGGCTGCAGTGGCGGTAAAGGCGATAAATCCGGATGGGTCGGCCAGCAACAGCTCCTCGCTCAATATCCCAGCCAATGGTCTCTTAAGTTTTCAAGACATCCGTGCCAGTCTCGGTTTGGCTGGGAGTTTTGGACCCATTGAGATCCGCTCCGCGGGCCAGGCCCCGCTTCTCACAACTTCACGCGTCTACAGCAATCAACACACGGGCGGAGCTTTTGAAGGGGTAGTGCTGGACGAGCCCTGAATCGCTGACTTTACAACTGAAAAGGGTGAGAACTTGTAATTGGCGCAAGCGTATTGCGGGTCATCGCGTCATTTTGCTTTCCCCGGGATTTCACTCCAGAATGGCTGGCAGTGGGAATGATGCCTTCAGAAGAGGTGTAGATGAACGGGGCCAGAGCGGACCCTTGGGTGAGAACCAGCAGCGTTCCGAAGAGCACCAACACAATCACGATTGGCAAAAGCCAAAATTTCTTTCTTTCCCTTAAGAAGGCCCAAAGTTCCTGAAGAAACTCAATCACCTGCGCCGCTCCTCTATTCTAAAACTGCTGTTTCATGTGTGAGGCAGGTCTCGGAGTTCGCACGATCCGGTAACTGGCGGTCTCTCGATCGATTCGAAGATGCAGCGAGTCTTTTCCTAAAGCGCGCAGGATCAAACCTGCCGGAGTGAAAACTAAGAAATAAAGAAACCCCAAGACGATTCGAGAATTCACCCAGCCCAGAAGGTCACCCAGCGTCATCCAAACTCGAAAGACTGGACGCAGGATCCCGGGTCTTAACAGGGCCGGCAGAAGCAAGCAAGCCGATACAACCATAGCCCAGAGTCTGGCGGGTTGTCCACGGAACATTGCGGGCCAGATGGCCAGCAGGACAAAAACTCCCCCCACTAAAAATCCAAACGAGCGAAGCTGTTTTTTGCTGTCTTCCTTATTCATCCGAAACGTCATCAGTCCAAGGCAAATTCGCTTTGCCAGTCGACATCCTTCTTGAGCGGGGATTGATCACCTTTGGTCAAGACACAGTTCTCCAAGACGAGTACATCCATCTCGGTACGCATGAAACAGCGATAAGCATCAGCGGGTGTGCACACAATGGGCTCGCCTCGCACATTAAATGATGTGTTTACCAGGACGGGACAGCCCGTTTTCGCCTCGAAAGTCTTGATGAGTTTGTAATACAGGGGATTGGTTTCCGAATGCACGGTTTGAATCCGAGCCGAGTAGTCGACATGGGTGACAGCCGGGATGATTGATTTCGGAACGTTTAACCTTTCAATACCCCAGAGTTTTGCCTGGGCTTCTGATTGTGAGGTACGATGATTCCGGCAAACGGGTGCGACAAACAGCATATAAGGACTGTCTGTCTCCAATTCAAAGTAGTCGCCAACCCGCTCGCGCAAGACGGAAGGAGCGAATGGGCGAAAAGATTCCCGATACTTGATCTTAAGATTCATGACCGACTGCATTCTCGGACTCCTCGCGTCTCCGAGAATGCTTCGTGATCCCAGGGCACGAGGGCCGAATTCCATCCGTCCTTGAAACCATCCGACGACTTTCTCAGCCGCCAGTTCATCGGCGATCTGGTCCATGAGCGTCTCTTCGCGCAGACGTTTATAAGGTGCGCCCAATTTCTTAAGGACCTGTTCCACCTGTTCGTTGGAAAACGAGGGACCCAGGTAACTGCCCTGCATTCCGTCCAGGGATCGGCTCAACGTTCTAGCTTGATGCTCGTATCGATGCCAGGCGGCCAACGCGGCACCCCAGGCCCCTCCGGCGTCACCTGCGGCCGGCTGAATCCAGACATTCTTGTAACCGCTTTCTCTCAGGATCCTTCCATTGGCAACACAATTGAGAGCGACACCTCCTGCCAGGCAGAGGTTCTCCATTCCGGTTTCTTTTTGTAAAGTGGCTGACAACCGGAGCATGATCTCTTCGGTAACTTCCTGGATGGATCGAGCCAGATCCATGTCGCGTTGTGTCAGCGGGCTTTCAGGCTTTCGAGGCGGGCCGCCAAACAGGTGATCAAATTTGCCGTTTGTCATGGTCAACCCGGTACAGTAATTGAAAAACTCCATGTTTAATGCAAATGTCCCGTCGGACTTTAAATCAATTAAATAGTCGTAAATGGCTTTGACGTATAAAGGCTCGCCATATGGCGCCAGGCCCATGACCTTGTATTCGCCTGAATTGACTCTAAAGCCCGTGTAGTAGGTAAAGGCAGAATACAAAAGCCCCAGGAGTGGGGGAAGTGAATCTCCCAGAGGGGCGTGATTTCCTGACCTTTCCCGGCCAACTGGTGGTTGTCGCCCATTCACCAACTCCATCCACGCAGAGAATGGCAGCTTCTTCGTACGGAGAAGGATAGAAGGCTGAGGCCGCATGCGATTCGTGATGTTCAGTAAACAACAAGGGGGAGGTTAGATTCCTTGATCCCATTGCCAAGCAACGACAATTCTTTCTCTAAGAAGCTTTTTGAGGAGCAATTTTTCCTTTAGCCAAATTGGCATGGCAGCGATAAAGGATTGAATTCCTTGGGGGCAAAAGCCAGGTAGGTTTCCAACAAACGTTCAAATTTGATGAGCGGTTTGTCATAAAAAACAATCGATTCAAGGTCTCCAGGCCCAGCTTTCCTTCCGCCAGACAAAATTCGATCGCGTGACGCGGAAAACCAGGGTCATGCTTCTTGCGGCTGAAACGTTCCTCCTGGGCAGCTGCAAGAACGACACCATCGCGTAATAGGCAGGCTGCACTGTCATGGTAGTAAGCAGAAATTCCAAGGATATTACGCGACTCGGACATTAAGTCTCCCGTCCTTGCTGATCCTTTCACAGAGATGTATTGTGACTTCTGAGACCATGTTCCCGGAAAGGGTCTCCGGATTCTTTCAGCCCAGGAACTATTTACTTTTATCCCATCTTCAATGTCAAGACCGGTTATTCTCGATCTTACTTCCAAACTATCTGGTGCCTGTTCCACTGATAAATTTGCGATTACCATCTCACTTGATTGAATCTATGAGGTCAAGTTACGGAACTTGGAAAGAGCGTCATGGGCGGTTACTTTTGACCGAAAACTTGCATGGAGCAATCGTGACAGGGAAAGAAGTTAAAGGCTCACAAAGAATCCACAATTTCTGTTGAAAAAACTGTGCAAAACTCCTTATTAGAAGGTCTAAATGCTTGGATTCATTGAAACAAGAGCAAATTGCACACAAAATTGTGACAATTGTAAGATATTGTAAATAAATGGGTTGCTTGTGTTTCTGAGATTAGACGCGGGTCTCGGACGATGCTCTGGGGAAGACCGTGACTGGATGGGGAATTTCCACAGAGCTAAAGTGAAGAACAAGCCCCTGTGTGCTTTTACAAGAGGTCATTCCTGAAAGCAGAGGACAGGAGAGAATTTTCAGGGAGGAAAAGCTGAAAACGCCCGACTGGGGCTCTTTTCAGGGGGAACTGGTAAGGTAGGCACCGTCCCCTGAGCGTTCACCTGGCTGGCCGCCATCATTGATTACCGAATAGGCAATGAATGGATTGGCGCCTTCTTTCTTGAAGATATGAAGATAGCCTTGATTCACTTGCGGAGCAAATGACTGGAGGATTGAACTTATCTGTAGGAGCTGCCTTGGTCCTACCCCTATATTGTCGATCGTTGCGGCTTTGTTCCGGAGCTTCCATCGTAGATCTCAATTTGAAAGAAATTAGTATCCGAGTTGATTTCTCCTGTATTTACGAGGCCCAGATTCGATCGATTTTCGGTGTTTTGCTGCAGGCTATAGATCCAGGTCTCATTGAGAGTGGCTGTGCCGTAGGGGAGTGCCGAATAGAAAACGCCGAAGTACCCGCCTCCCCCGGGAGCGGAAGTTCGACCTCCCACGAAAATTCCCTCAGCATTGCTTGCCTGAGCGGTTACAAAGAGTGGGCCGACCAAGCTTCCCTGATTGGGCCAAAGTACTCCCACTCCTTGCTGTCTCATCCAATCGACAAAATTAGGAATGATTTTCTGCTCATGGGCTCTCAAATTGATCACCAAATTGGCAGCCGTAGCCGGCGGTGCCAGGGATTGCGGGACGTAGCTGAGCATCAATGACTTGTCGGAACTTGAGAAATTCGTGAGATCGAGTTCGGTCTTGAAAGTTTGAGTTTCGACAACCACCGGCAGGGTCAGGCCAGTCCGGCCATTCATATAACTTTCCTCTACGGGCGAGACAAATGATCCATCAGAACTGGCCTGATCATTGATCACGGCGTAGGCATAGAACGGGGCATTTCCCTTGATTCTCTCGATGCGAACAAAACCGTTTTCCAAACCCAGGCCATTCGATTGCAGGATCCCGCTCAATTGTCTGAATCCCCCCGGGGAGAGCGTTTCTTCAGGCAAAAGATAGGGGGCCTGTGGGTCCGGCACCGCAGGGAAGACGCTCAGTCGTAATGTGATTTCGCCCTCCGTGGGCCTCCCGGCGTTTTGGATGGCGACATTGGTTCGGTCGATGGGATTGTGACGCAAACCGCACAGGTAAACCGGGCCGTTGAATCCAGCGGAAATACCAGGATAGGAGAGACCCGCGCGACCGTTGCTCACTGCGGTAGTGGTACGAACGCTCGCGGCTCCTTCGTTTCCGGCAGAAAGCCCATTAAATTTGATAGATAGCGTTCCACCGCGATTTCCGGTTTCGGGGATCGGCACTCCGATGGATTTAAGGAAGGCGATGGCATCCGGGAAGATCTGCTGTTGACCTGCTGGCAAGTGGTAGCCCGCCTGGCCGGTTCCACCTCCAAACGATGCGACATAGTTGAGGTCCAGGTCAACATCGTGGGTCGATCGATTGGTGATCGTCAATTCGGAAGTAAAAAAGGAATTGTTGAGTCCGTTCGCCGAAATAACCACCGGAACAAAAAGAGTGAGGCTGTCAAAGATCTTGACCACAAATCCATCGCTGGCGCCCACGGCAGGGGTATAGGCACCACTGGTCGGGGAAAAGGCCGTCGCATTGCCGGTGACCAAGGCGTTCTTGGAGGGATCCAGGGCGATAGAATTGCCGCTGTCACTGGAGTTGATATCCCCGAGGGTCATCGAGTACACAAGGGCAGTCCCGGCGGTATTTAGCTTCGCCACGAAAATTCCACCTGTCTGGGGCGAAGTCGAAGGAGGAGTCACTGGAAAATTCGTAGAACGCGTGACTCCAGTCACGTAGGCGTTCCCGACCGAGTCCACCGCAACGCCATTGGCGTAGTCGACCGAATTTCCTCCCAGATAGGTGGAGTAGATCAAAGCCGTGCCGGTCGGATTCAACTTGGCGACGAACGCATCGCGGCAGAGGGAATTTCCACACGGGCCTGCCCCTGGCGCCTTGGGGAAAACTGCGTCCGGGGTTGTGGGGAAGTCCTGATAAGCGGTATAGCCCGTAACATAAGCGTTGCCGGATTTGTCGAGGGCAATGCCGGTCAAGGCTTCGACTTCTTCGGGAGTAGCGGAATAGGGAATGTAAGTGCCGCCGAGCCTGTAAGAATAGTCGACATGAGTGGAATCGGGGGAAAGTTTTGTGACGTAGGAGTCGGTGCCATTTCGCCCGGTGACAAAGGCGCTGCCATTGGCGTCAATGGCAATAGCGCTGCCACCGATTCCTGAAACACTGTATAAGATCCCAGTCCCCAGAGGCTGGAGTTTGCTGACAAATCCCTTGCCGTCATTATCCCCCGTGACAAAGGCTTCACCGGCCGGGCTCACGGCGACGCCATTGCCGACACGTCCACCGGAATTGCCATGGAGATAGGTAGAGTAAACAAGGCCCGTCCCTTGGGCATTCAGCTTCGTGACAAAAGCATTGTTGCAGGGAATGTTGAGAGGAGCCTGGCCGCAAATTTCACCGCTGTGCTGAGTTTGATAGGCATCCGGAGTGACGGCAAAATCCCGAGAATTGGTAGAACCCGTAAGATAAGCGTTTCCGGAATCATCAACGGCGATTCCGTAGCTATAATCTGAACCACTGCCTCCCAAGAATGTCGAATAGACTAGCGAGGTTCCCGCCGGATTCAATTTGGCAACGAGGATATCCGGGCAGGCGATTTGATTGGGGCCATTGAAACAGGTGCCTCCACCGGGGCTGGTCTGATAGGCATCTTTTGAAGCCGCGAAAGCCGGATTGGCAATCCCTGTTACATAGGCATTTCCCTGGCTGTCAACAGCGATGGCTGAGCCTCCAATCCCAACAACGGAATAGGAAAGCACCGGATCGATTACGAGGGGAAGGCTAGTGTCGTAATCCCCAAGAGCAAAGCCAACTGAATTATCTGCGGCTATTCGATACTCGCAAGGCACGGCTCGTCGGGCTCCTTCCAGGACCTGAAAGGCCTCTGGGCGTTGCTGGCGAATCAGCCCGTCCTCGGTGCGAATAAGAAGGGTTCCAGTTTCATCCAGACCAAGTGTCAGTGGGTTCTGAGCGGCAGTTTCACCGGCAAAACTCAATTGGATGGATTCCGGCCGAGCTCCTGGTTGCATCATAAAGTCATACTCGAGTCTCTGATGACTACCGTAATAAACCAAGTCGACCCCAGGATAAACCTCATGCATTCGGATTTTTGCGAAATTGGGTAAGTGAATCTTCCAGCCGCGCGGATCTTTCCCTTGCAGGTAATTGGTGGTGCTAGTGAGCAGGGATTCTCCCTCCACCCTGGGGGAAGGGTTGCTGTCCACCAGACGTATTCTCAATTCGGCAAATTTTGAGATCGCGGGGGAGGAAAGCGCCAACTTGGAGGTGGACACCGCCCGGGAGATTGTTGTCGGCGATACCGGCCAACGAAGTACAGCCTCGGACGCCTTCAAGAGAACTGCGGTACTCTGGGATCTGGAGAGATAGAAGACGTCATCCGGAGCCTGGCCGCGGTTCTGTTCAAATGCCAGGGGCAGGCGACCATAAGTCGCCTGCACCCTGGCTCTCGCAGCGCCCTCAGCAGGAGCTGAGGACTGGTCTCGCCATGGGGATGACGAGACGCTCTCCCTGGAAACTCCGTCCCGGGCAGGGGTGGATTGTTGGGTGCGGTCTTGATGGGCCATCCTCGTTCCTGCCCAAACGGCAATGAGGATGCCGAATACCCAGGCCGCAATTTCGAGCCAGCAAATCCGACGATAGGAGCGATTGCCCTTCATGTGAAGAACTCAATAAGTGTCGGGACATCACTTGCGCTTTTTCTGACGGTACACTCTTTTTTTGATACCAGACATGTCACCGGTGCATGTGCGTGGTTATCGTGTGTCATGACCCGAAAAAGCGCGAGTGATATCCCGACTTCAAAAATTCAGTTTTACTGCCAAGACAATCTGCCGTGCTTCCTGAGGCAGCCGAAAGGGCGTGCCATAAGATGCGACCACTCCTGGAACTGCCAACACCGGACTGACATTGAAAGAGGGAGCAGCCACGTTTCCCGTATCCACTCGAAGGTAAAGATTCGAGTGATTCAGAAGGTTATAGACCTCCACGCGGAACTGAAGTCTCATGGACTCCCTTCCGGTTAGCCCGCTCAGATTCACGTTTTTCATTAAAGCGAAGTTTTCGAAGTGAGCGCCAGGTTGTCGAAACGTGTTCCTCCCCAGGGATCCATCAAAGGGCCCGTTGACTGAGGGTTGGCAACTGAGAGGCGCAGCTTGAGGGTCACAGCTCCCGTCGGCCAACCGAATGGCATTTACCGGCAGGATCAAAAACGCGTTGGGGGTTCGGGCATCGGAAACTCTCGCCGAATCTGCCAGCAATTGGGGTAAAGGTCCGGCAATGCGCGGCCGGGTGTTGTCTCCGAGATCGCGGTCAACCACAAGATTATCGGAAAGGCTGAAGGGTTGGCCGGTTTGAAAAGATAGGATGCCGCTGAACTCCCACCCACCCAGGATATCCTTTTTGAATCCATTGGCATGGAAGGGGGAGGGAATTTGCCATACGAAATATCCCACGAAGCGTTGCCGAACGTCGAAATCGGAAGATGCCTTGTCGAGTCTCGTATTGAAGGCGTCCAGCGGGAAGGCCCCACCGCTGGTTTGGGTATCCCCAGCGAGAGAGCTGACGTTATCGAGTGAATGACTGTAAGTGTAATTGGCTCCGAATTGCAGTCCCAGACTTTGGTAGGTAAAGCTCTCAATCTTCAATTGGAGACCCTGGTAATTCGAGAACCCATCGTTATTGATGGTGGAAATTCCGGAAACCGTGTTGAAGATGCGTTCTCCGGGACGACCCAGGTATTCACCGCTGCCGATGCGGTTGGTGTTGACGAATCGGTATAGCTGATTGCCTGTGGAGCCCACATAAGAAGCCCCCACCACGAAATTGCGATGTAATTCATGCTCCAAAGTTATGTTCCACTGATAGGTTTTGGCGGTCCGGAGATTTTGATCAAGATTCACAATGGCACTGGGAGGAACTGCCATGGGCCCTGAAGGGAATACCGTGTAGGGGTTTTCAATGGAGGCAGGGTTCAAATAAAAATTCTGGAGGCGCGTTAAGCTGAAGGCAGGCGGATTCAGGTTGTCATAGGCAAAGCCGTTCAGTCGATCAAAGAACAATCCGCCTCCCGCGCGCAAAACAGTCTTCCCGGTTCCGTCGAGGTCATAGGCAATCCCCATGCGAGGACCGAAATTCGATCGATCTGGAATATAGTAATGCCCCTGGTAATTCCCAGGGGCATCGAGCGTCCGCAGCAGCATTCCATTGGCAATACGCAAATAGGGATTGGGGTCGGTGCTAGTGTAGAAGCTGGTGTCGAAGGGGGCCTCGGAGCCGGTCCGATGGCCTTCTCCAAAGTACTCATAGCGCAGTCCAGGAGAGAGGGTGAGACGTGGGGTGAGCTTCCAGGTGTCTTGAAAGAAAGCGGCCACGTCGTTGAAACGCAGGTGGCGGTGCAAAGCAGGCGGACCATAAGGGGGGAGAATGGTTTCTCCGGGAACATGCCCTTTGGGATCCAGCAGAATTTGATACGAAGAGAGAAAACCATCGACAAAATCCTGCACATTGCGAAATTCGCCCAGATTATTCCGTGTAATGGGAACTTCGTAAGGCAACTGATTATCGCGTAGCTGGAAGAATTGCCCGCCGAACTTCAAGTTGTGTTTTCCCCGGATCCAACTGGCCCCCTGATAGAACTGATAATTGTTTTGCGGGCCACCAAAGGCATTCTTACCGGAAGGAAGAGAAAGCGTCCCGGCTGACCCGCTGATCGCATCTCCGGTAATGCTGTAGGAGGGGTATCCCGTGGACGGGGCGGGGGAGCTCTGATACATGAGCCGGTAGAAGACGAACCGTGATTCCGTCAAAAAATTTCCTGACCAAAATCGGGTAAAGTTCAGCGTCACATTTTGGTTTCTCACAAACGCGCCCTGGTCCAATGAGGCTGCATAAGGCTGACTGACCGTAGGAAACAAATCCGAATTTTGGAAGCCATAACGGGCGTTCAAAGCCATTCGCTCGTTGATGGTGTAATCCACGCGGGCAGTCCATAAGGTTGTGTCCTGTGGAGCCCCGGCTCCGGCATCAATCGGTCCAGTGAGCGAAGTGGCGGCAAAGGCCGGGATCGTTACAAAGCCGCTGCTGATTTTTGATCCGCAACCCCGGCCGAAAGGACATACGGTCCGAGTACTGATGTCTGTGGCCGAGAGGTTGGCGGGAAGCGGAAAGTTTCGAAAAATGGCGTTGGTTCCCGGCGAGCTGACGGCCAGCAGTTGCGGCGTAGGGACATAGTAGCTAACGGAAGCGGAGCTTCGAACGATGATGGGCTCCACAGCCAGAAAATAAAATAGCTTATCCTTGACGATGGGCCCCCCGATGGACCCGCCAAACTGGTTGCGGTTGAAGACAGGTTTAGGGTTTCCTCGGGCCTTGTTTTCATAGGTATTGGAGGCCAGGGCGGAATTCCGATTGAAATAATAGACGTCTCCCTGCACGTCGTTTGTCCCACTCTTGGTCAGCACGTTGGCGATATAGCCGACATTGCGGCCGTATTCAGCGGTAAAACTGTTTGTCATCAAGCGGTACTCTTGAACGGCATCAAGCGGCACCACCAGCCCGGGACCCGATTGATACGGCTCATTGTTGTCACTTCCATCCAACAGAAAACTTCCGCTTTCCAGACGTTGCCCATTCAATGAAAAACCGATGCCTCGATTGGCATTTACCTGATTGGCTCCCGGAATAAGAGAAACAAAGTCATAGGGGTTTCGAGTCAGAGACGGCAACTCACCAAGAGTCAACTGATTGACGGTTGTACTTTGCATTGCCGTTTCCGCTTGAATCAGAGGAACCCCTTCCTTTTCCGTAATGCTTGAGATAGCAGAACCAACTTGCATCGAGAAATTCAGCGCAATAATGTCCTGAACGTGAAGTTTTACCCCCGGCTTCACAATGGTACGGAACCCGAACATCCGTACAATGACCCGGTAAGAGCCTGGCGGCAGATTTGAGATTCGATAGAGGCCATCTTTATTGGCCTTGGCCTGAAACACGGTGTTGGTTTCGAGGCTCGTGGCTTCAATTTGGACCCCATGTAACACGCCTCCTAAAGAGTCGGTAACCCTACCTGTTAAAGTGGCCGTCTGGCTGGCCAAAACTCGGCCGCTTGCCCACAACATCATGAAAATAAAGACAAAAACAGTGACCTTCCCCTTCCATGGAAGAAGTTTCACTGTTTTCCTTTGAAGATACGTCATTGAAGTATGCAGCCGAGGGGGTGAATTTGTGTCAAATCGAAGGCCAAAAAAATCAAGGATGATTGGGATTTGCCTTGAGGAAGGCATAGATGAGCTGTTGGCCTTGAGGTCTTTGACTTCCCCCTTTAGGTTCAATCGTCACAAACACGGAGTCGATTTTTGCCAAAAGGTCAGGATCGTCACATCGCAGGACCCATCGGTTTTGGGTCTGGTCATCGGCTTGGAATAGGCCCAAGCTCTGGACAGAAGCCGCTTTGGTTCCTGCTTGCCCCCAAGCTTGGAAGGAGAGGCGCTCGATGGATTTCTTCTGCTTATTCAAGTCATAGGCGTAAAAGAGTAAAGACTTCCCTTCGGTGTAGAAGACGCGGCCAAAGGGGCGCTGCGTGCCCCGGCTATCCACATCCTCCACATCGATAATGTGCAGGTTTCGTGCGCCCATTAAGTTGCGAATTTCGCGACTCGTCATAAAGAGTGATCGTTCGCTTTCGAGTTTTTCATTTTGCTGAATCAGCTTGTCCGTCAGGTCCCGAATTTGATTTTGCTGGCTGGCAATCAAATTTGTGTTTTGAGCTCTTTCGTTCTGGAGCTGCTCCAATTGATTTGAGACCCGCTTTAAGGCCAATTCAGCCTCATTTTCTGCGGAGGCGCCCTTGGATTTGGCATTGGCCACCAGCAACTCAGTTCTTAGAGCGCTTATCTCATTGGCTTTTTCCTGGAGCTGATGTTCCAGAGACTTGGATTTTCCCATGGCAGCTTCATACTCTGACTGGGTCTTTTGCAGAGATTGAATCAAAGCCGAAACTCGAGCCTCATCGGTCGATGGCAAAGGCTTCTTGACTTCTTCAACGGGCATGGCCGGCCTTTTTTCCAGCCTGGGCGTTTGACCCGAAGCAAGGTTCTGTTCTGCAGGCTTTGCCAGGTCATTCTTGAGCTGAGTTATTTCCTGGCGGAAAACCTGGTTCTCGGTTTTCAATTCATGAATCCGATTTTTCAAAAAGAAGAAGAGAAAACCCAGTATGAGCAGGGCAGCTGTGGCCGCCAGTGGAGCCGTCCACGCTCCGGAACGAGTCATGATGCGACCCCACTTATTTGTGGTCTGCCGGGAAGCCCTTCCGCCAAAGTCGTCGGAAAAGTAAACTCCCTCGCCTGCAGCTCTCTGGATAAACCGATTCTTATAGCTGGCATCATGAAATGCCACGTTCCCAGAACCCGAATAAATTTCTTCCTGGGTATCCAATAACGGTAAATGCTGATGCAGGATTTCGTTGAAATCATTCAAACAGGACTGGCAAGAAGGGCATGAGGATAGGTGAGATTCTAATAATGCCTGCTCGGTGGCCGAAATTTGCCCAAGCGCTGCCAATGAACAAAGTTCTTCAAAATATTCATGGGTTAACTCATTGGGGTTTATCATCACGACCTCTCCTGGTCAATCAGGCTCGCTTCTGTCCAAGATTTTCCTGCTCCTTTAGGAATTCGCGGAGCTTCTTCAACCCCCGGTAATAATGATTTCGGACATTCGCGACCGGCTCGTTCATTTGGGCGGCTATCTCTTTCAGCAGCATTCCTTGGTAATAGGCCTTGTGAATGGCGGTCTTCTCTTTGTCACTGAGACGGGTAAATCCCTTTTCAATAATCGATGCCCAATCTGAAAACGCCAGTCCATCCCAATTATCGGAGGCCTGTTTCGGGTCCCATTCGGCTGCCAAACCCGCCTCGTGTCCGTCATAGAAGTTCCTGAGATTCAGATATTTCTGGCGATTCAGGCTACGGTGATACGCGTACTGAAGAATCCAGGTCTTGGCGCTTCCCTTAGCGGGATTGTATTGTTCGATCTTGCGCAAAATTTCCAGAAAAACTTCCTGCATTAAATCCTCTGCTTCGCCATGATCATGGAGAATCCGAATGGCCACGCTAAAGACCAACCGGTAATGGCGATCAAAGAGGACAGACAAGGCATCTTTCTGCCCTTGTCGTAGGTACTCCATTAATTCTTCGTCAGAGCTCTTTTGTAAGATCTGCAGGTTCACCTGAACTATACCTGGAGGGGAATCCCCCCTCTACTTCATTACATTTTCCTCCAGTTACAAAAGTTCTCCGTAAAGTATGCAACTGGGAATTACTTTTTGTATCATGAGTAATCTGCAAATGTATATTGGATTCCCCCCCTACTCCGAAAGTGTCGGTAGAGATATTAATTAACTATAGGATAATAAATACGTTATAGATTAGTGCCAGATAGGAGAGCGACTCCCAAAAGAACGGGAAGACCACCCGGCGAAAGTTGGGTGAGAATGGAATCCGAAGCATAAAGTGGTTGTAGCACTAAGCCGGGTGCCACATGAATGGTTTGATTAAAAGGTTTGCCAAGGTAGCTTGTTGACGATTTCGAAAGTGGCCGAGAGCGCTCTTCCTCTATTTAATTGAACTCGCTTCGCCAGACCGGCTGGGAGCAGCCTTTTGTATCTGTAATCGTCAGGAGGGTGTTCGGTAACGTTCTTCTTTCCATGGGTCACCATGCATATGATATCCACCCTGCTCCCAGTATCCGGCCTGATCATTCGCCAGAAATTCGATTTTTCGAACCCATTTGGCGCTTTTCCAGGCGTAGAGCCGTGGAATCACGAGGCGCAGGGGGCCTCCATGTTCCGGAGAGAGGGGTTCTCCATCATGTGTATCGGCAAGAATTGAATCCTCGGCCAAAAAAGCCTCCAGCGGCATATTGGTCGTCCAGCCACTATCGTAAGCGTGCACGAGAACAAAACGCGATTCCTTGGAAATGTTGAGAGGCAAGACCAGATCTCTGGTACGGACACCTTCCCACAAATTCCCTAATCGGGACCATCGTGTTACACAATGGAAGTCAGAAAAAACCTTGGATCGGGGGAGGACGCGAAACTCGTCCCATGTCCAGGACCGAGGGCGAGCCACCAGTCCCTTGACCTCCAATTTCCAACGTTTGATATCCATCCAGGGAGGGCCCCCGGCATCAAGAACCGGCCACTTCAAAGTCCGTGATTGTCGAGGGGGCAGGCGTTGCGGGCGGAGAGTGTCCGGGCTGATGATGACGTCCGCCGGCAGATCCTTGGTAGTCGGTATTTCCGCGCTTTGAAGTTTTGATTGAGTCACCCGATTGCCCTTAGGTTTTTGGAGCCGATTGGAGAATCTGCGAGCCTATGGTTCTCTTAATTCCGTCAGTTTACCTCAATGTCGGGGGATTACGAAATCCGGGTTTATCCTCTCTCAAATCGAGAGTGATCCAGCCGGGAGTACGTTAGAATGATAGGTCGAAACCCTGAAGAGGAGAAAAAGCAGGCATGGCTGAAAAAATACGAAAATCTGAAAAAGAGTGGACGGCTCAACTAACGCCAATGCAGTATTACGTTACCCGTAAGAGGGGCACAGAGCCGGCCTTCACTGGAGAGTATTGGGATCATCATGAACCGGGGATTTATCATTGCGTCTGTTGCGACGCTCCATTATTTGAGTCAACCAAGAAGTTCGATTCAGGGACTGGATGGCCCAGTTTCTGGGCACCGATCAACCAGGAGAGTGTCGGCACCGAGATTGACCATTCCATGATTATGGAACGCGTCGAAATTCTCTGTAGTCGATGCGGCGCTCATCTAGGCCACGTTTTTGAAGACGGACCGCCTCCAACCGGCCTTCGTTACTGTACCAATTCCGTATCCTTAAGATTTTTGAAATCAGAAAAATGACTCGGAGCCCGTTGACAAGTCGATGACCCAGGCCTTCTCCACTTCCACCGACGTCGCCAGGCTATTGTCCGCCCTTGCTTTTTCGGCATCGAAACACCGGTTGCAGAGAAGAAAAGACCGGGATGGCTCGCCCTATATCAACCATCCCATCGAGGTTGCGCGCCTCTTGGCCGAAGTTGGTGAGGTTTCCGAGCTCAACACGTTGATTGCCGCAGTGCTGCATGACACGCTGGAAGATACCGCGACTACGCCGCAGGAATTAGAAAACCAGTTCGGACCCGTGGTGCGTCGTCTTGTGGAAGAAGTGACAGATGATAAGAGCCTCGAAGAGAGCGTTCGCAAGTCTCTGCAAGTGAGCAAGGTCGGTTCCTTATCCAATGAGGCCAAGCTGATTCGCATTGCGGATAAGATTGCCAATGTCCGTGATGTTACCCATTCGCCACCCGCAAATTGGAGTGAAGCCCGCCGGCGGGAATATTTTGACTGGACTGAACGCGTGGTGGCAGGATGCCGGGGAGTTCACGAGCGGTTGGAGCGACTCTTTGATGAGGTGGTTGGCCAAGGGCGAGAGATCGTCCCGCAAGATCGCCGCTCGTAAGGATTGACCAACGTTGGCCTTGACAGGGGCGCAGACCGCTCTCCAAAGCATCAAATTCTGGTTATGTCCGGACTCACACTTCATTTCAGCAACCGAACCGAAGTCCTCATTGAAGAACTGGCTGCGCTTCTGCGTGAGCCATTGCAGAATCCTTTTGAAAGTGAAGTGATTGTCATTCAAAGCCGGGGCATGGCGCGGTGGATATCCCAACAGCTTGCCTTGCAGCATGGGGTATGTGCCAACACCCGGTTTCTTTTCCCGAATGCCATCCTGACGGAGATTTTTGATGTGATGGTGGGAAAAGACGATTCAGAAGAGCTCTTTTCTCCTGACATCTTGCAGTGGCGTGTCATGAGGGTTTTGCCGCATTGCCTGGCCCAGGCGGAGTTTACGCAATTAAGTACTTATCTGGGCTCTGACCATTCAGGTCTCAAGGCGATGCAATTGGCTGGTGAGATCGCAAATGTCCTGGATCACTATTCCGTCTACCGTCCCGATCTGCTATGGGATTGGGAGAAGGGAAAGGAAAACCATTGGCAAGCGATCTTATGGCGAATTCTCGTTCGTGAAGGCCGTGGTACTCATCGCGCCCTGCGGCAACGGAAGACTTTGGACCGCTTCAAAGCGCGGATTGAATTCTCCCGCAAACTCCCCACCCGGGTCTCCGTGTTTGGCATTTCCCAATTGCCGCCCTTCTACCTGGACGTTCTTAATGGCCTTTCCATGACGTCGCAGGTCCATTTTTTCTTCCTGAATCCCACGTTCGAATACTGGGGGGAAATCCTATCAGACAAAGAGCAAGCCAAAGTGAAACAGTGGAGCCGAGTGAAATACGGTGTTGATGCTGAGGACCACTTTGAAACAGGGCATCCTTTGCTGGCCTCCCTTGGAACTCTCGGTCGCGAATTCTTTGGAATGCTTCTGGATCGCCAGGGAGGCGAGACTGCAGAGAACTTCCGAGATCCGGGCGAGGAAACTCTGTTGCACTGTATCCAATCCGATATTCTCCATTTGAGAGATCGAGGGAAAGACGTCCCAAAAAAGAAGATTTCGCTGCAAGATAATTCCCTTACGATTCACTCTTGTCACCATCCCAGGAGGGAATTGGAGGTTCTCCATAACTATCTGCTGTCTCTCTTCGAGATGAACCCCGGGCTTCAGCCCAAGGACATCCTCGTAATGACCCCAGACATTGAGACTTATGCCGCTTATATCGAGGCGGCATTTCAAAGCCAGGCGCATGGACGAACAGCGATCCCCTATTCCATTGCGGATCGCGTGGCAAAATCCGAAAGCCCTCTATTCCAGTGCTTTTTGAAAGTCCTCGATCTAGTCGGAAGCCGCTTCAAGGTTACCGAAGTCATGGACTTATTGGAAACACCAACCGTTCATGCTCGGTTCAAAATCTCAACCGAAGAAATGAGTACTATTCGCCAATGGGTCGAAGAGACTCGAATCCACTGGGGATTTGATCAGGAGACTCGCGAGTCGCAGGGAGTTCCAGGCTTTTCGGACAACACCTGGAAGGCCGGCCTAGAGCGACTCCTGCTGGGTTATGCCCTTACCTCCCAGGCTCCCGATCTATTTGAAGACATCCTGCCCTATGACAGAATTGAGGGTAGTGATGGGGAACTGCTAGGTCGGTTCCTGGAAATGGTAGAGCATCTGTTTCAATGTCTTCGTCGGTTGGAATTCCCAAAAACCTTGACCGAATGGAGTGAAACACTGAATTGGATGTTAGAGTCGTTGCTTCATGAGAATGAAGAAAATGCGGCAGACTCTCAGATTCTGCGCAGCATCCTCAAGCATCTCGAGGAAGTCCAGTCCCGAAGTCGGTTCGATCAGCCGATTCCCATCGAGTCGCTTCGTGCTTATCTGCAGGATCGGCTCGGACGCGAGCACTCCACGTTCCCGTTTCTGACAGGGGGGGTTACCTTTTGCGCCATGCTTCCCATGCGGAGCATCCCGTTCCGCGTGATTGCCATGATTGGATTGAACCATGACCACTTTCCCCGCCAGGACCGTAAGGTCAGCTTTGATTTGATGGCAGGCACGCGGCGTCCCGGGGACCGATCGCTTCGGGAAGAAGATCAATACCTCTTCCTCGAAGCGCTTCTTTCCGCCAGAGACCATCTCTTTATTAGTTTCATTGGTCAAAGCCCACGTGACAATGTCGTTTTGCCTCCTTCCGTCGTTGTCAGCGAGCTGATGGACAGGCTGGATCAAGGGTTCATGATCCCGGCCGGGGGGGTGGCGGGGTTTGCACGACACCGGCTTCAGGGCTATCATCCGATCTACTTCTCCGGCGACACAAAAAGATTCAGTTATTCCAAGGCAGACTATGAAGGTCTGACGGCAAGACAAGAGAGGCATTGGGCTCCAAAACCCTATCTAGTTGAACCGCTTAAGGAACCGGGTCCTGAATGGAACGTCATTGAGTTGCGGGACTTTCAGGCCATGCTGCAAAGACCCTGTGAGTTTTTCTTCCGGCGTCGACTTGGAGTTTTACTAAGGGATGATGCCGAGGTGTTGCAGGATAGCGAGCCTTTTTCCCTGGATTCCTTAAGCAGATACAGGCTTGGTGAGGAGATGGTCGCTAATCAGCTCAAGGACAGGAGACTCGACACACTGTTTCCTTATATTCAGGCCCAGGGAATTTTGTCTCCGTGCGGTCTGGGAGATGCTCAGTACCGGGAACTGGCCAGGTCAGTCCGGTCGTTTACGGAGCGTCTGTTGGATTTTCGCTCGGGGAAGACGATGGAGAATCAAAAAGTGGAGATTGAATACCGCGGAATTCAACTCAGGGGCACATTGCAGGACATTTATGCCAACCAGCTGTTGAAGCATCGGTTCGCCAAACTGAAACCCAAAGACCGCTTGGCAATCTGGGTTGAGCACCTGCTACTCCAGCGGGTAGCGACGGACGGGTATCCGAAGGAGAGCGTATTCGTTGGGGGGGACGGGGTCTGGCGTTACCGCGCAGTGGAAAAGTCCGAGATGCTCCTGTATCGATTGCTGGAATTCTATCGGCAAGGGCTCCGGCAACCCCTTCGATTCTTTCCTCGCTCATCTTTGGCGTATGCGATGGCTATCTTTAAAGGAAAAAGCCGTGACGAAGCCCTGCAAAGTGCCGAGAGAAGCTGGCGCGGACAAGAGGAATTCGATGTGGCGGGGGAATGCGACGAACTTTACCATTGGCTTGGATTTCGAGAAATTTGCCCGCTCGATAAAGAATTTGAAAATCTTGCATTGGAGATAATTGGACCTCTTCTGGAGTGTGAGCAAAAAGAGGCATGATGCTTCTTTTTTGATGCAGAATGCCTCACGACACCCCGACAGTGGGTGATCCCGGGATGTCACGTTCGCTGATGTCACCACAACCTCCCTTCGACTATCTTCGTTGTTCACTTTCCGGACGGCAGCTGATTGAATCGAGTGCCGGGACCGGGAAAACCTATGCCATCACTTGTCTGTTTCTTCGCCTGCTCCTGGAACGGGGTTTTTCCGTAAAAGACATTCTGGTGGTAACTTTTACGGAGGCCGCAACCGCCGAGCTGAAATTGCGTATCCGGGAAAAGATTGGCGAGGCAATTTCCCTGTTGGAAGGCGGTTCGACCATGGATTCTTTTTTGAGCGGGCTCCTTCCCACCTTGGAGAATCGCAGTAAAGCCCATCTGCAACTGGTCAATGGGCTGAGGACATTCGATGAATCAGCCATTGATACGATTCACGGATTTTGCCAGCAGGTCCTTCGCAATCATGCTTTCGAAAGCGGTTCTTCGTTCGATGCAGAGCTAATCCCCAACCAGAATTATCTTCTTC